>NZ_JAIRBR010000027.1:0-110707 GCF_020361265.1 Nocardia sp. JCM 34519.1 | reverse complement strand
CCGCCTGGCCGCGTTGTCGTCGTCGCCGATACAAACCCGGTATCGGCTCCTCCTCCGCCTTGCCAGGCGACGAGCTGGACCACGGATGCATCCGGCCGGACTTCGACACAGGGCCTAGACTCGAGCGCGAGCCGCGGACGGCCCTGGCGGCAGACACTTACAGGAGGGTGAACGGTGGCAAGGGATACCGAGCGGATCGAGCGAGAGATCGAGGCCGCACGCACTCGGCTGGCGAATACGCTCGACGAGATAGCGGTGCGCGCCGATCCGCAGCGGATCGCCGACGACACCAAGCACATCGTGCTGGCCAAGCTGAATGAGCCCAAGGTGAAATACAGCCTGATCGGCGCGGGCGTCGTGGTGGTCGGCCTGGTGCTGCTGAAGATTTTCCGCTGACCGAAACGCGAAACACCCGGTGTGGCCGCTTGCCGCACCGGGTGTTTCGCGTTTCGAGGGTCAGACCGTCGGGCAGGCCATGCCGGTGCCTTCGGGGTCGAGCGCCGGGGTGTAGCCGGGTTCGCCCCGAAACAGCGGTGCGCGACCGGCCGCACGGGCCTCGTCGCAGTTGGCGAATCCGCCGCCGGCGGAACCGGTTTGGGTCAGGCCGGCGGAACCGGTCGCCCCGATGATCGAGTCCAGGCCGGAGGAGCCGGTGCCGGCGGACCCGGATGGTGCGGGCCCTGCCAGAGCGGTGGGTGCTGCTAGAAGCGTCAGTCCCGCGGCGGCGACGCTGACGGTGAGCCGGCGAACGTTCATGTATTCCTCTGTCGTGTGCTGCGATTGGTTCGTCGTCCTGAGGCGGACGCCGCATCCACTGTTGTGACGCTGGCTGCACTTGTCAACCGAGGGAAGGCCGAACTAGGGGTTTGGCGGAAGATGCCGATCGGTCCCATTGTTGGTGTCCGTGTCAACTAACATCCGGTTAAACTTGTAGTCATGGTCCGATGGCTGAACACCGACGAGCAGACGACCTGGCAAGCCTACATCCGGTTGCGCCAGCGAATGGATGCGGCGATCTCCGCCGGGCTGGCCCGCGACGGCTTATCCACCGCCGATTACGAACTGCTGGTTGCCCTTTCGGCGGCACCGGGCGATTGCCTGCGCGCCAAGGAGTTGGCGGCCGAGGTGTGCTGGGAGAAGAGCAGGCTGTCGAAACATCTGTCCCGCATGGCCGGGCGCGGGCTGGTCGATCGCCGTCCTGCCGCCGACGACGCCCGCGGCATCCTGGTGCGATTGACCCCGGCGGGGCGGCGGGCGTTGGAGAATGCCGCACCCAATCATGTGGAGCTGGTGCGCCGGATCTTCATCGACTCGATGACGCCGGACGAGGCCAAAGCGCTGCGCTCGCTCGCCGACAAGGTGGTGCCCGCGGCCGAGGGCAGCGACAACCTGGCCGACTGCGATCGTTAGCGGCGCAGCAACCTACGCCACCAGCCGACGGATTCGGTTGGCGCGGAACGGGTTCGGGTCGGTGTCTGCCGCGTGGCCGCGCGGTCCGCGCGCCACTGCGCGACGACGGCCTCGGTGTCGAGCGGCCCGATCGGGACGTACGGACCGTGCGGGATCCGCAGCCAGTCGGCGATGCGCCGGTTCAGCTCGGCGACGGTCGCACGCACCTCGCGCTCGGTGGGCATATCGCGCACCGTGTCCTGGATGCGCTCGGATTCCTTGCGCAACACCAGCGATGGCGGCAGCATGGCGTCGGCGCTCACGCCCTCGCGGCGCAAATAGTTGTGCAGCCACCAATTTTCGTCGAGATGGGTGCCCGCGCCGGGAAGCGGTTTGCCCTTACCTGCCAGGTCGTCGAATTCGCCCCGCTCGGTTGCTTCACGAATCTGCTTGTCGATCGTCGATCCATGATTCAAAGGTGAGATCGGGCGGCTTGCGCTCGGTCATACCACCATCCTACGGACCGAATTGTCCTGTTACAGAGGGTCGATCGACTCGGCGAGGCGTTGGGCCGCGTCCTTGTCTATCGGGTTGCGGGAATCGCTGAGCCAGGTCACCCACCAGCGGCTGTCGCCCGCGCGCAGCACGGCGGCGTACACCTCGGCCTTCGGCTGGCCCGCGTTGTCGAATTGGACGCGATAGAAGGCGGAGGCTCCGGTCGTCTCGGCGCCCGCCAAGTGCTTCTGCTCCCGGTCGGTCCGGCGGCCGGAATCCGGGAAGAAGAATTCGCCCATGCCCGCGGCCAACTCGCCTGCCGCCTTCGCATCGTCGGGTTCGTCGGCGGCGAACAGTGCGCCATCCATCTTGCCGATCAGGATGATCTGGTTGTCGTCACCCTTCTGCAGCGCGACCTGACCGTAGACGAGGCCGCTCTTCTCCTTGTCGGGCGTGCGCTGGGTCCAGCCGGGTGGCGGCACGAAGCTGATACCGGCCGCAGCACTGACGATCCGGCCGTCCTCGACGGACGAGGACGGCCGGGACATGGCCAGCCCGCCGATGCCGCCGAGCCCGGCGAGCAGCGCGAGCGCGCAGCCGAGCAGCACGAAGCGGGCGGACCGCCGCGAGAGTGGAGCCTGTTCTAGGTCCATAAAACGACGCTAGCAGGATAAATACGGCATTCCCCGAATCAGGCCCACGGTGCGACCGGCGGCTTCACCCAGAGGATTTTCTCGTCGAGGTGATGTCGTTGTGCCGCAGGGTGATCCGGATGCCGGGCGGCCCAGACATCCTTTTCGTCGAGCAACTGCGCGACGGCCTGCCAGGTCTCATCGGTGCTCGGCGGGTTGGTGCCTGCCGCCCTGGCCAGTTTGCGCAGCACGGCCGCGGGTAGCCCGGTGAGCTCGGCGCCGGTGATGCCGCGCTCCCATACATAGGTGGCCAGCCGCCGCGCTTTGTCGGCGCGGCTGCGATTGGCGAAGTCACCGTGGCTGTAGTCGGCCATGGCCGAAGGAGGCTAGTACGCGGAGTTGACGTTGTCCATCGACCCGTATGTGCGGGCCGCGTAATTGCAGGCGGCCACGATATTGGCGACGGGATCGTAGATATCCCAGGAGGTTCCGTCGATGTGGTACGCCTGGAAGGTCGGGTCGATCACCTGCAGCAGGCCCTTGGACGGAATGCCCGCCGCGGCATTGGAATCCCACAGGTTGATCGCATGCGGGTTACCGGTCGATTCGCGCATCGCGTTGCGGTAGATGCCGTCGTAGCTGCCCGGGATGTTGTGCGCGTGCATGATGTCCAGCGCCTGACGGATCCAGCCGTCGAGGTTGTCCGGGTAGCTGGGGGCGGGCGGGGGCATCGGCGCTGGAACCGGGCTGGGCAGAGGCATCGGCGCGGGCACCGGTGCGGCCTGCACGGCGGGCGCCGCCGGGGCGGGCTCCTGCTGCGCGACCATGGTGATGCGAGACGGGACGCGATCGTCGGCCACCGATACCGCGGACGAGGCGCAAATGGCCATCACACCGACTGTCGCGACGGCGACGGTGATGCCATCGCGGAGCGAGGCACGGCGAAGTAGCGGGATGCGTCTGTCAGGCATTGCGAATCGGTTCCTTGATCGGTTGGGTTCGGGTCCGGCCGCATGCGGCAGCACGGATCCACGACGGGCGCGTTGGTTGCGCTCGCCGATCGGACGCGATGTGCTGTTGTGTGTTTGTGTTGTGACGGGGACGGGTCCCCGGGAAACGCGACGGTCGCGTTTATGACTCCGGCCGCGTCATGGCATGGCCGGGCCGCGCGCTATTGCGCGGAACTCCGCGTCCGGTGACGGGAGTGAGGCGGAAGGTTGGGAATCGCGGGCCCGATGCGGGTCTCCGCTCCGCCGACCGCGGCGGGCACGGTATGTGCCCATGCGGTCGTTTTCCGAATGTGTGTGAACAACTCCTCGGTGTAACCAAACTTCAGGTCGCTTTGTGACCCGATTGCAGAATGGTCACGAAAGGTTAACGGAAGGTGAACGAATGGCCAACGAATGGTTGGTTCGATCTTGGGCGATGTATCGCCGGCCCTCCGGCACCCGAGTTATGCAGGGAGTTTGTTCCTAACCATAATGTGCTGCGGATCACATAACTTTTCCGTCGACGAGCCGAATTCGGCCATCGCGGACGGTCCGTACCGCAGGGAACGAGCGTTCAGCAGTCGGCGATCGGCAGGGTGTAGACCCGGCGCACACTGCTGCCGAGCCTGCCGATGTGGCCGCCGTAGACATGGATCGAAATGGCCTTCTCCGCGCCGCCGTTGCGCACCAGGTGGATATCGCCGGGCGGGGCGAAACCGCAGGTCGATCCGGTGCCGTTGACGGTGTCGGCCACCGGGACGAGGCGGGCCTCGGGGCCTGCGCCGCGCACCTCGTACTGCCGCTCTGTCTCGACGCCCCGGTAGACGCCGGTGACACACCAGGCGACGTGATCGTGGATCGGGGTGGCCTGTCCCGGATGCCAGACCAGGGCGACCACCGAGAAGCTGCCGTCCTCCTCGGCATGCATCAGATGCTGCCGGTAACGCTCCGGATCGCCCTCGTCGCAGCCCGGCGGGAGTAGATCACGTTGCGCGAGAAAAGGTTCGACGCATTCGGCGACCAGGCGGGCCGTTTCCCCCGGCGAGCGCTCCAACCCGACGACTTCCCTTATCGCGCAAACGAGTTCGGCGAGCCGGGGCGTGCTGGGGGCGGTGCTCGGTGCGGCCATACGGCAAGTGTGCGCGCGGTGCGGCCGGGGGACCAGATACAGCTTCTTGCCGTTACCAAAGGAATGCTTATCGGTCGGAATGCTTGTGCGGTAATGGGTTTCGTTTCGTGCCCAGTCCCTGGGCCGCTCTGTCCAGCGCCTCCAGCATCATCCGGGTGACCGGGGCCTTCCGATAGCCCGGAAGCGTGTATGCCCGCACGGTTCTGGCCGCGGCGGGCAGTATCGGGCGGCCGACGATTTCGGGATGCCGCAGGAAGGACTGGACCATCTTCGGCATCACCGCGAGCCCGAGCCCGGCGGCGACCAGACTCTGCACGGCCAGGTTGTCATCGGTGGTCAGATCGATATTCGGTTCGAATCCAGCTGTGGCGCAGGACTTCACGAAGTGACTGCGACATCGCACGCATCCGGCGATCCAGCGTTCGTCCGCGAGTTGGGCGAGCTCCACCGCGGGGTTGCCGGCCAGTGGGTGGGCCCGGGGTAGTAGCACGATCAGCGGATCGTCGAGCAGATCGATGGTGAAAAGGTCGGGCGCGCGCGGCGTTTCGGCCTCGGCGCCGTAGGTGAAGCCGAGAGCGATATCGCAGTCGCCGCGGCGCAGCGCCTCCACCGAATCCGGTGGTTCACTCTCCAGCAATTCGATATGTACCCCGGAATCGACGGATTTGAGCTCCTTCACCGCGCTCGGGATCAGCGTCGCGCTGGCACTCGGAAATGCGCACACCCGGATCCGCCCCGACCGCAGTCGGGTGATCGCGGTCACCTGCTGCTGTGCCGCCGAAATCGCGCTCAGTATGCCGGTGGCGTGCCCGGCCAGGATCTCCCCGGCGTCGGTGAGGCGCAGGCCGCGGCCGACCCGCACGAAAAGCGCGGTGCCGACGGCCTTTTCGAGCGCCTTCATCTGCTGGCTGATCGCGGGCTGGGTGTAGCCGAGGCTGCGCGCCGCAGCCGCGAACGATCCGGTACGCACCACCTCGTCGAAGACTCGAACGTGCCTGGAATCGAACATATTTCGAGAATAGGGAGTACGCGTAACCGGGGAATCAGCTTGCGCTGAGGGTCCGATCGATACCGTCGGTACGGTACCGACGGTATCGCAAAGCTGTCTGAGATGCATTCGGAGCCAACAGATTTGGGGTGTCGTCGCGATTCGACTCACAACCTGATCTGCGGTTTGATGAGGCCCGTGACCACATTCCCAGGTAGTGCGTTGTTACGTAGTATTCGGATGAAGGCATTGACATCGGCGCTATGCGTGGCGCTCGCCGGAGTTTGCACCGCGACGGCCACCGCGGAACCGGCCTATCCCACACCGGATTCCGATCCCTTCTACTCCGCTCCGGGCAACATCGCCGACCTGCAACCAGGTGACGTGGTGCAGTCGCGCCGAATCGATTCCGGATACTTCCCCAATGCCGACGGCTGGCAGATCTCCTTCCGCTCCACCAATTCCTCGGGGCGGCCCATTCTCGGCGTCACCACCGTCTTCCTGCCGCGCGGGGTGAAGAACCCGCCGCTCATCTCGTATCAGGCGCTGATCAATTCGCTCGGAACCAGGTGCCAGCCATCGCGTTCCATCTTCAACGGCGAACTGCAGGACGGTCCGACGGCGATCGTTCCGCTGGCCCGCGGCTGGGCCATCTCGATTCCGGACTACCTGGGGCCCGATGTCGCGTACGGCGCGGCGCGGATGAGCGGCATGGTCACCCTGGACAGCGTGCGGGCGGTGAAGCGGGTCACCGAACTCGGACTCGCCGATGCGCCAACGGTTCTCGCCGGCTACTCCGGTGGCGGTATGGCCACCGCATGGGCCGCCGCCGAACAGCCCGAATACGCGCCGGAACTCAAACTGACCGCCGCGGTGGCTGGCGGCATCCCGGCCGATCTGGAGCAGATGGCGCGCGGACTCGGCTTCACCGCACACCCCGGATTCGGGCTGGCCTTCGCCGCCGCCATGGGTCTGGAGCGGGAATATCCGGACCGGCTGCCGATCTCCGATCAGCTCAATGCCGCCGGGATGGCCTTCCGCGAACAGAACAAGGACGCGTGCCGCCGGATGCTGCTCATCGACGGATTGGGCCACAGCGCAGACGAATTCGCCAAGTCCAAGAAGCTGATGGACACCCCGGAAACCTTTAACGTGCTGCACGAGAACAGCCTGCGATACTTCGACGAGGTGCCGACCGTGCCGATGTACATCTGGCAGGGCAAATACGACGAGCTGACCCCGTTCGACACCGTCTCCGGCATCGTCGACCGCTACAAGAAGGCGGGCGCCCGAGTCGATTTCACGCCTGTTGATGTCTCTGAGCATCTGACGGCCGCTGTCATCGGGTTTCCCGAGGCTTGGAACTATGTGGAGGCACGGCTGCGTGAGGCTGGGGCACGCTGACGTGTTCGGTGGTCGTTTTCTGCTGATGGCCGGTATCGGTCGTGTGGCTGGGGAGTGATCGGTGCGTCGGAGGGGGGTTGCGCCACTACGACGGCTGGATCGCCTGAGGTAGGCGCGGGGTGCGTCGGCGAGCGGTGTTCCGGTTCCGCACCCCGGATGCCGTTGTTCCCGCGAAGGTTTCAGGCTCTCGCGCACGCAATAACGTGCGCGAGAAGCCAATTGCTGCGCGCGAACCGGTTACCTATGTGTTCGAAGGTGAATCCGGGGTGATCTCCGCACTGGCGCTGCAAATCCGGTCTGAGCGGACAAAACCACGCGATTTCCGCCGGATTTCCGCCTATTCGCGCTGATTTTGTCCGCTCAGGCCGAGATCACCTTTGATCCAGTAAGCAACCGGCTCAAAGCACCCCGTCTTCGAACCGCACATTCGATGTGCGGGGTGTGCGGTTCGAAGCCCGGGTGCGGCTGGCTTTCCTTCGGCGTGTGTGTGCTTATGGGCGCTCGGTGGAGGCGTAGGCCGGTTCGGAGGTGGGGCGGGGGGAGCGCTCGGCTAGCCAGCTGATCGCGGTGAAGAGCAGGGTTAGGGCTACCGCGCCGAGGATGGCGGTGGAGGGGGAGGCGTGGTCGATGATGACGGCGCCGACGGTCGCGGTGAAGCCGTAGCCGACGCCGGACGCGGCGTACATCACCGAGTAGGCCGAGGAGTGGTAGGCGGCCGGAAGACGTTCGCGCAGTGCGAGATTGCGCGCGACGATCACGGCGGACTGGAAGAAGCCCGCCACCGCGAGCGCGATGCCGATTCCGATACCGGGCAGCACCGCCAGCAGGGCCACCCATCCGGTGGTCACCACCAGCAGCACCAGCGAATGCGTCCGGACGCTGCCCGGCCAGGCGCGCAGCCCGTAGCAGAAGGCGCCGACGGCGGCGGTCACCGCGAATACGGTCAGCATCGGCCCCGCCCAGCCGACCGGCACCCGCCGGAATTCCAGCAGCGCGGGCAGCAGCAGTTCGGCGATGGCGAGCAGCGACATCGCGCTGGCGCTGGTGAGGTAGATCGGCCAGCCGGATGCCACGGCGCGCCAAGGTGATCCGGTGCCAGCCGGGCGCGGCGTCGCGGACGGTTCGGGGAGCAGGAAGATCAATCCGGCGGCCATCGCCGCGCAGAGTGCGGCCAGCATTATCGGAGCGGCCGCGTCGACGCGCAGGGCGAGCGCGACGACCACCGCGGGCGAAATCGCCCAGATCACGTCGGCCAGCATGGTTTCCGCACTGAGCGCGCGCGGCACATCGCGCTCGGGGACCATCGCGGTGAGCATCGACCGCAGCCCACCCGGGCTCGCCGCCGGTCCGGCGCCCGCGATGCAGGCGAGTACGACGAGTACCGGCAGCGGAGCGTGCCGCGACAGCGACAATCCGGCGAACGCGGCGGCCCCGACCGCAAGGCCGATCGCCAACTCGATCCGAATCCGACTGTGCCGCAACAGCATTCCCTGCATGGACGCCCCGGCCACCTCGCCGACCACATAGCAGGCGGCCAGGGTGGCGCCGAATGCGTAGCCGTCGGTCGCGCGCATCAGGAAAACCAGCGCCAGCGGCGTCATGGCGATCGGAATCTTGCTGGTGAACGAGACCGCCGCCCAGATGAGCAACTCTCGGTTGATCAGTCCGCGATACCCCATATCCGCCCCCGGTCCTCGCTGGAACATTGAAATCGACTGCGCCGCCGTCGCATTGGCTAGACGTTAGTACCGTTCAGAACATTCCGAAAGGTCTGTCTGACGGCGGCCACGCGTGCGGAACCGACCGACTCGAGCTCACACGGAACGTCCCGGTCGCGACACGGCTCGTGCGGGGACATGCCGCGGTCCGAGTTCACGTGGTCACGGCCTCCTCCGCCGATATGGGTGCCCCGACAAGCCGCCGCTGCGAAGTGAGCGGAGGCGCTGTTGGCATGCTGGTGTGGGTGTGGAAGATCTTGGCTGGGCTGGCGGCTGTGGCGGTGGTCGGCGGCTGGTTGCCGGTCGCCGATGCCGTCGATGTCGGTGTGGTGCGGTCGGGGCCGGTGCTGGGTTTTCTCGTCGCGGTGACGGTGCTGGCGGAATTGGCGGATGCGGCGGGGGTGTTCGAGCTCGCGGCGGTGTACTGCGCGCGGCTGGCCCGCGGGTCGACGCCGCTGTTGTTCGTGCTGGTCGCGGTGCTCGCGACGGTGACGACGGTCGGGATGAGCCTGGACACCACCGCGGTGCTGTTGACGCCGGTGGTGCTGGCGGTCACCGACCGGCTCGGGTTGCGGCCGCTGCCGTTCGCGCTGCTGGTGGTCTGGTTGGCGAATACCGCGAGCCTGCTGCTACCGGTCTCCAACCTCACCAATCTGCTCGCGCTGCAGCACGCCGACATCTCGACCGTGGAATTCGCGAGTCGGATGGCGTTGCCGGAGCTGGTCGCGGTGGTCGGGACGACGGTATATCTCGGCATCCTGTTCCGTCGCAGCCTGATGGCGTCACCGGGGGAAGGTCGTTCGCGCAGATCCGGGCGCTACGCGGTGCCGAGCCCGCAGCGTCCCGACGACCCGGTGAGCTGCGCCGTCTGCGCCGTCGCCTGCGCCGGATTCGCGGGCGCGGTGCTCGCCGGTGTCGCGCCGTGGCTCGCTGCGACGGCCGGCGCGCTCGCGGCGCTGACGATATTCGCGCTGCGGGGCCGAAAACAGCTGCACTGGAATCTGTTTCCGTGGCGGTTGGTGATCACCACCGAGGGCCTGTTCCTCGTCGTCGCCGCGCTGGTGAACCACGGTCTCGGGGATCTGCTCACCCGCTGGACCGACCATTCCGGCGCACGCACCACCGCCGTCGCGGCCGCGGCGAGCAACCTGATCAACAACCTGCCCGCCTACCTGGCGATGGAAACAGCCGTCCCCGCGGGCACATCCAACGGCATCTTCGATGTTCTGCTCGGCACCAATATCGGCCCGCTCATCACCATGTGGGGTTCGCTGGCCACCCTCCTGTGGGCCGACCGGCTGCGTGCCCGCGGTGTCGTGATCCGCCCGATCACCTTCGCCGCCATCGGTCTACTCGGCGCGCCACTGCTACTCCTCGGCACCTGGGCCGTGCTGCCGCGCTGAGGTCCGCGCATCGGAAAGCCGCACTGATCGACAATGCGGTGGACATCGCCTGGCTGCTGGCCAAAACGGCGGTGTCGAGCGTGATCCTCGGCGCGAGCAAATCGCGCCAGCTGGCCGAAAATCTGGCGGCCGCCGATCTCGTCCTCGGCGAAGAGGAGATCGCGGAGCTCGATGCCGCGATGCCACTGGCCCTCGCCTACCCGAACTGGGCCATCGACAATACCCGCGACGCCGCGGTGACCAATGCCCTCAACGGAACTCAGGGCCGGAGTGCCCCGGATTCGGCGTCGTAGAGCAGTACCCGATCGGCCTGCGGGACCACCCAGCCCTCGGCGCCCAGCGCGGGCTCATCGGTCTCCGGCACGGTGACGCCGACGCTGAATCCGGTCGCGTCGACGGTGACCAGCGAGGTCGCTCCGAGATGTTCCACCGCGGCGACCACACCGTGCAGTGCGCCCTCCACCGCGGTGTGCGAGAAGCTCAGGTACTCGGGGCGGGCGCCCCAGATCACCGACGGATCGTGACCCACCAGCTCGCCCGGGATCAGGTTCATCGGCGTCGACCCGATGAAGTTGGCGACGAAGGTATCCGCGGGTCGGCGGAAAACCGCACGGGCGGTGCCGATTTGGCGTATTCGCCCCGCATCGAGCACCGCGATCCGGTCGGCGAGCGCCAGCGCCTCGGCTTGGTCGTGCGTGACGAAGACGGTGGTCACGCCGAGCTCGAGCTGCAGTTTCTTGAGGAAGGTGCGGGCCTCCAGCCGCAGCCGGGCATCCAGGTTGGACAGCGGCTCGTCGAACAGGAAAACCTTGGGATGACAGGCCATGGCTCGCGCCAACGCCACCCGCTGCTGCTGCCCGCCGGACAGTTCGGCGGGGCGGCGCGCCAGCAGACCCTGTAGCGAGAGCTGATCTCCGGTCTCGGTCGCCTTGGCCGCGCGCGTGCGCCGGTCGGCGCCGCGAATCTTCAACGGATAGGCGATATTGTCCAGCACGGACATATGCGGGAACAGGGCATAGTCCTGGAAAACCATTGCCACGTCGCGTCTTCCGGGTGAGACCCGGGTTACGTCCTTGCCGTCGATCAGGATTCGTCCGCTGGTCGGCGTCTCCAGTCCGGCGATGGTGCGCAGCAGGGTGGTCTTGCCACAGCCGGACGGCCCGAGCAGCGCGAAGAATTCACCGTCGGCGATCGTGAACTCCAGGCCGTCAAGGGCTTTCACGTCGCCGGGGTAGATCTTGGTGAGCTCCGCCAAATCGATCCGCGCCATCTAGGACTTGATCCCTCCGTGGATCCGGAAGCCGTAGCGCCGGTTGACGAATAGATACATCAGCACCACCGGAATCGAATACAGCAGCGAGAACGCCGAAATCGGTCCGAGCAGCGCACCGCCGCCCTCGTCGTAGAAGGTGCGCACCACCACCGCGGCCGGTTGTTTGTCCTGGTCGCGTAGCAGCAGGAAGGGCACGAGGTAGCTGCCCCAGACGTTCACCACGGTCCACACCGCGATCGTGGCCAGTCCCGGTCTGGCCACCGGCAGCACGATATCGCGCAGGATCCGGAACGGTCCGGCCCCGAATACCCGGGCAGATTCCTCATAGGATCTCGGCACCGAATCCATGAAATCCTTGAGGATGAATATCGCCGCGGGCAGCAATCCGCCCGAGAGCACCAGCACCACGCCCAGTTGCTGATCCAGCAGGCCCAGCTTCCAGATCATCAGGAAGATCGGCACCATCGCCGCGGTGCCGGTGACCACGCTGGACAGCAGCAGAAGCAGATACAGCAGCGCATCGCGCCCCGGAATCCGCACCCGGGAAAGGGCATAGGCCGCCAACGCCGCGGTGCCGACCACCAGCACCGTGCACGCCGCGGACAGCAGCACCGAATTCCACAGCGAGCCCATCGTCAGGCTGTTCTGGAACAAGGACGAAAAATGTTGCAGCGTAGGGTGTTCCGGCAGTCTCGGGGCATACCCCGGATGCGCGTCGAACGGTGCGGAGGCCAACCACAGCATCGGCAGCGCGAATAGGCCGGTCACCACGGCGACGAAGGTGTAGAAGCCGATTCTGGCCAGCAGCTGCCGCGGATTCATGACGCCCTCCGCCGCAGCAGTCGCAGATAGAACAGCGCGAGCACCAGATTGATCGCCAGCATCAGCACCGATGCGGCCGCGCCGTAACCCAGTGTGCCGTTATCGATTCCCTGTCGGTACAGGAAGATCGGCAGGGTTTCGCTGCGATGGTTCGGCTCGCCGCGGGTGAGCAGGTACGGCGTGAAATCGTTGAAGGTCCACAGGCTGATCAGCAGCGTATTGGTCAGGATATGCCGGCGCAGATGGGGAAACACCACATCGCGCAGGGTCTGCGGCCCCGAAGCGCCTGCCAGCCGGGCGCTTTCGAGTTGCGAGGGCGGCACCGTCGACGCCGCCGCCGAATAGAGCAGCATGGAAAACGCTGTGCCGCGCCAGATGTTGAATACGATCAGCACCGGCAGTGGGTAATGGATCAGCCAGGCGTAGCCGGGGGAGTCGAGCAGCCGGTTGACGGTGCCCTGGTCGCGGTCGAGCATCGCGATCCACAGCACCGCGACCACGCTGGACGGCAGGATCCAGGCAAGCAGCACAACGCTTTCCACCACGGCGCGGATCCAGCGGGCGGTCGCGCGCAGCGTCCAGGCCAGTGCGAAGCCCAGGCCGTTCTGTCCGATGACGGCCGAGATGAGCACGTACAGCAGGGTGATCAACAAGCTGTTGCCGAACAGCGGATCATCGATCGCCCTGCCGTAATTGTCCAGGCCGACGAAGGACACATCCACCGAGGTGCGCCCGGATACGGTCAGGTCGGTCAACCCGATCCACAGCAGCCACAGCGCGGGAAATACCAGGAACGCGGCGATCAGCAGCAGTGCGGGCAGCACGAACGCGCTCGCCGTCGCGCGGCCCAGCCCGGCGACGTCGGTGTCGGCACGTTCAGCCATTGGCCACCTTGTCCTTGCCCACCACCTTCGCGACGGTGTCGCGGTATGTCGCGGCGGCGTCCGCGGTGCTCTTGCCGGTGATCACGTCCAGCGTCGCCTGTTGCATCGCCTGCGAGACCTGGGTGTACTCGGGCAGCGCGGGCCGCAGCGCCGTGATCGGCAGCACCTGTTTTGCGATGAAGGTCAGCAACGGATCGCCACTCAGGGTGTCGGTGTTCACGTCCTGCCGCGCGGCGATCCGCGGCCCGCCGCGGGCCATGAACGCCTTCAGCGCATCCGGTGAATTCATGAATTGCAGGAGTTCCCAAGCCAATTGGAGATGCTTGCTCTTCGGGTTGAGCACCCGGCCGCCGCCACCGGACATGCTGACGAAATCCTGCTTGTTCAACCCGGCGCCCGGTGTCCGCGCCGGAATCTTCGCCCAGCCGACGGTGGTGTCGCGGTCGGCCATCGGGTAGCTGCCGCCATCGGTATTCAGCACGCCGCGCCACAGGTAGTCGCTCTCCAGCAGGATGCCGACCTGCCCCTTGGCGAATTTCTCGAAACTCTTCTCCCGGCCCTGGGCGTCCTGCTGCAATTCCGCGTCACCCAGCTTCTCGCCGTACACGGTGCGGTAGAAGTCGAGCACTGTACGGAAATCGGCGGTGTCGCCGATCCATTTGCCGTCTTGATACATGCTCGCGCCGGTACCGGCCAGCAGCGGCAGCACCCCCTGCATGGTGGTCGCCTCGCCGAAGGTCGTCCCCGCATCCAGTTGCAGCGGAAGGACTCCCGGCAGCGCCTTCAGTTTGCGCGCGGCGGCGAGTATGTCGTCCCAGCTCGCCGGTTGCCAGTCGGCGGGCAGGCCCGCCTGCGTGAACAGCTTGCGGTTGAAGAACAGCACCCGTCCGTCGGTCTCCAGCGGGATGCCGTACACCTTGCCGTTGTACGTCATCGACCGCCGCACCGATTCCGGGATCTGCTGCCAGCCGTCCCAGGCCGCGACCTTGTCCGCGCCGAGCAGTTCGTCCAGCGGCCTGATCTGCTGCCCTTCGGCGAATTCGCCGATCCAAATCCCGTCCACCGAAACGACATCTGCACCGGTCCCGGTCTTCAGGTCCTTGGCGATGCGACTCTTGTAATCCTCGTCGGGTACGCCGGTCGCCTGGAATTTCACCTGAACGGTGACACCCTTGGCCTTCTCCATATCGATGAACCGCGGAATCACCCAGTCCGCAATCCATTTCGCCTCGGCCGCGTTCTTCCCGCCCGCCGTGTCGATGGCATTGGCCGTGATCGTCAGCGTATTACCGCCGCCGGACCCGCAGCCGACCGCACCCGTCAACACCAAGCCGAGACTCGCCACCGCCGCCAACATCCGCCGCCTCATGGAACCTCCCGAAGACGTGTCGGTACTTCCATTCAGACGTTGGCACAGGATTCACCGGATCGATGCCCGATCGGTGGAATTGCGTTGGGGCGGATGATTTTCCGGCACAGTTGTCCGGCAGTGCCGCGGCTGCGCGGCCGCGACGTCCGAATCGTGCTGCGGGACGCCGTGGCCGCGCTACCTGCGGTCAATTGCCGTTGTGGTCTTGGGTGGACTGCGGGTCGGCGTCGTGATCGAACGGTTCGCAGTACGGATTCACCTCGCCCGGCGGATTGGGACAGGGCGGTAGCGGGTCGGCCGTCGCGGCGGCCGCGCCGCCGAGCGAAGCCAACGCGATAACCGCTACCGCGAGACCGGCGATGCCCGTGCGTCGCATGATGGCACTCCTTCTGCTGTTGTGATGTCCGGGGCCGATCCAACGCGGTGTTGCTGTGAGTCAGCTGGCTGTCGGCGCAGTGTCCGCTCAGAATCGCTGAATACCAACCGGCACTTGATATTTCGTTATGACCGGTTTGCCGCCTTCGATCGACAGCGGCCTCACCGCGACCATTCAGCAAGTCACCAGACTCGGAATCTACGGTGGCGGGTGATCGTGGGAAAGGAGATCGCGATGTCGGCGCCGACGGTGAAACATGTTGTGTGCGCGCGGCGCTCGGTGGTGTTCCTGCACGGCCAGCCCGGCGCCGGTTCTGACTGGGACGATGTCGTGTCGCTGCTGCCGCCGTCGCTGCGAGCGGTGACGCCGGACCGGCCCGGATACGGTGACAATCGCGGTCCCGCAACGACATTGGCGGACAATGCGCGCTGGCTTGTCGAGCGGCTCACGGACCACAGCGTGCTGGCCGGCCATTCGTACGGCGGCGGTGTCGCACTCGCCGCCGCGGCATGCGCGCCGGAGCGGGTGCGTGGCCTGGTGCTGATCGCCAGCGTCGGTCCCGGCTGCCTGACACCGTTCGACACGGTGCTCGCGGCGCCGATCGCCGGACCGATGCTGTCGATCACGGGACTGTCGCTGCTGCCGTGGCTGGCCCGCCGCTACCCGGGCCACGCCGCCCATCCTGCGCTGCGCACGCTGACCGGACTGCGGCGCAGCCACGGCGCACTGTGGCGCAGCTTCCTGCTGGAACAGCGTGAACTGCGAAATGGCTTGCCGCAGTGGCTCGACCGGATCGCCGGGAGTTCGGTGCCGACCTTGATCATCGCCGACCCCGCCGATAAGGTCGTCCCGTTCGCCACCGCTCGTGCACTACACGATCTGCTGCCCTGCTCCCGGCTCGCGCCGGTCGAACGGGGCGGCCACGACCTGCCGCGACGGGTTCCGCACATTGTCGCCGCGGAGATAGGTGCCTTTGTCGACTCGCTGGATTGACCCGGTGATGCTGCTCGCCCGCGACCGCGTCCAATCGTATTTGCGATCGGACGCGACGGCGGTCGCGATACCGCCCCCGCCCGCCGCCGAACACCGGCTGTGGCGGTGGGTGCTCGACGAGGTGCGGTGGTCGTTCCGGGCGCCGCGACACTGGCTGGAGGGTGTCGGCATCAATGCCGCGCTTTCGCTGCTGTACCTGCTGATCTGGCCGCTGACCGGGAGCACCACCCATCGGCACGGCATGGTGGTACTGGTCGGCACCTACTTCGCGACCTTCATCCTGGCCGATGTCACCACAACCAATGTGCTCGGGCTGGATGCCGAGCGGGTGCGCGCCGCCCTCGCCGACGGCGCCGCGCCGCGCCGCATCCTGGTCACGAAAAACCTTGCGCTGCTGTGCATTGTCGGCCTGCCGACGTTGATACTCACCGCGATCTTCACCATCGCCGACCAGTCGGGCCGATCACTGGCGACCACGCTGCCCGATGTGGCGCTGCCGATCCTGGCGTGGCTCGGCATCGGCAATATCGTCTCGGCGCTGTTCGCCGTGCCGACCCGAACCCTGGTGTGCCGCTGGCGCGAACGCCGCACCGCGGGCACCTTCCGTTGGCTGGTCCATCTGGCGCTGCCGTACGCGCTGTACTACCTGGTGGCCCCGATCGACGGCACCCAGCGCGAGGTGCTGTTCCGCCTCGGCCGACACCTGAGTCCGCACCTGCGCGCCGACCTGCACGCGCTCATCGGCCTCGCCGTCTGGATCCTCGGCACCGCGATCGCTCTGCTCGTCATCCGCCGCCGCGGCCTGCGCTTCTATTGAGGCGCTTGCTATTTCGGGGCGGGTAGGGTGCGGCGGGCCAGGCGGGCGGCCAGCGATGGCGGCGGGTGCCACGGTTCGTAATCGGTTGCGCGCCAGGCATATACGGGTACTTCACGGTGCAGGAGGGTGCGCAGGTCGGATAATTCCAGCGTTTCCGCGGACCAGTTGTACAGGCGCCCGAGGCGGGGCAGGATCATACCGACATCCAGCAAATGGCCGAAACCGTGCTCCATTTCGACATAGGTCGGCACATCGTCGCCGAGCGGGTAGCGGGCCGGGAGCACCCGGGACAGCGAGAGAAAGATTCCGGTCATCCCCAGGCGCGGGTCGCCGAGCAGCGGGGCGAGCGGACCCAGCGGGCCGAGCGCCAGGCGGGGCGCGGCGACCAGCGCATGGGCGTAAAGCACCCGGATCAGCACGAGATTGACGAAGAAACGCTCGACCTTGCCCTCGGCCCACGCCAAATCCTCGTGCTCGAGATAGGCGGAGACGACGCCGACATTGTGCGCCCGGTACCAGGAACGCGCGCTGGGACGCCTGATGAAATCGAGGGTGTGCAGCACACCGGCGCCGGACGGCGCGCCGCCGTATCCGCTGTGTATCGCCTGCGCCTCACAGAAATCCCGGAGCAACCGCTCGTTTATCGCGCGCCACCACGGACTCCCCGGCCGCGCGCCGTCCGCCGGATTCAGCAGTCCGCGCCGCAACTGCCAGCCCATGAACGCCAGCGCGGCCCGGCGATACGGCAGATGCGTGCCGCCCGGCCCCGGCGGCCCCTCGTACAGGCGTCGCATCAGCGCGAACCGCCCGGCCGGGTCATCCAAGACCGCCGTCACCGTGGCCGCCGCGTAATCCGCCGCCGAACGCTGCACGCCCGCGATTATGGCACTCGGTATAGCGCCGCGAGCGGATCGGTTTGGTCGGCGTGAAAGCCTGCGGGGTTGCCGCCGTACGGGACCGGTTCATCCGGGTCGGGCGTGCACGGGCGTTGCTTCGATGTAGCTGCGACCACCGCGGATGTCGCGTTAGGTAAGGCTACCTTACTATCTTCGGGTGGTAGTTGAGACGCGGAACCGAATCGCCCGGCGCAAACAGCCGGTGCTCGCACGTCATCGGGCACTGCGCGAGCTCGTCCGCCGGACGCGGATCGCGCATCGCTGGACGACACCGGTGCTGGGCCTGTTCCTGCTGATCCAGGTGATCTGCGGGACCATCCTGCTGTTCCGTCCGCAACTCGACCAGCTGCGCCATCCGGAACTGTTCGCGAAAACCGAATCGGCGCAAGCGATCACGGCCACCCAGGCGATCGCGGCCGCGCAGGCCGTGAAACCGGACTTGACCGGGCCGATCGCGACCCTGGTCGACGGCGTGTTCCAGGTGCGCAGCGGTAAGGCGGGCGAGGCGGTGTACGTCGACCCGGGCTCCGGCGCGATTCTCGGCACCGCCGATCCGGACGGCGGCGTACTCGGATTCGTGACGAATCTGCACTCCTGTGCCCTGTCCTGCGAGCGGTACCCGGGGTATCAACCGTGGCTCACCGCCAAGGTGCC
Source organism: Nocardia sp. JCM 34519.1 (assembly GCF_020361265.1). Taxonomy (NCBI): domain Bacteria; kingdom Bacillati; phylum Actinomycetota; class Actinomycetes; order Mycobacteriales; family Nocardiaceae; genus Nocardia; species Nocardia sp. JCM 34519.1. Next base: position 92,476 of record NZ_JAIRBR010000027.1, on the reverse strand, counting down.
CTTCATCGAGCTGAAGATCAGCCAGCTGATACTCGGCGGCATCGGTCTGACCTTGGTTTGGTGGTCGCTGAGCGGGCTGCTCATCTGGTGGCCAGGAATACGGAATATCAAGCAGCGGTTGACAATTCACCTACGCCGTGGCGATTACCGGCGCAACCGGGACCTGCACGCGGTGATCGGCGTCGCCTCCTGCGCGTTCCTCCTGTTCTGGGGTATCACCGGCGCCGGCTTCGAACTCCCCGCGATCGGAAAGGTCTGGTACGCACTGACCGGCGGCGCCCCGGCGAAATCGGAATACAATTCGGCCCGCGCCACCGGACCGGATATCGGCGGCGACCGCGCCATCGCCGCCGCGGCCGCGCTCGTACCCGACGGCAGGCTGGTGTATCTCGCCGAACCGTCGCCGAAACCCGCCGACACCTATCGCGTCGCCTTCGCGCTCAATACCGATATGGGCCGTTACGGCGGCACCGTCCCGCTCCCGTCCGTCATTGTCGCGGTGGATCGGCACACCGGCGATACCCACTTCATCAAGGGCGGTACGGATATGTCCCCGAGCACCACCCTGTGGCAGAAATGGAGTTACGGACTGCATTTCGGCTATCTCGCGCCATGGCCGGTGCGGCTGCTCTGGCTGGCCTTCGGCCTCGCGCCGATCGCCTTGGCTATCACCGGCTTTCGCACCTGGTATCAGCGTCGACGCCGGGCCGCGCCGCCGACGTGAGCAGGCGTGGCTCCGCCGCTGCGGCAGCCCACGCACCGAATGCGAAATTCGTTCCCGCGCGGCGGATTTCGACTGCTCCCGAGCCGCCGAGATGTGCCGGTATCACCAATTCCCTTTGATCAGCGGCTTGTTCAAGGATTCGGCGGCGGGTGGTCGCGGCTTGCCGCGGGTCGAGGCACAGGCAGCTGTCGCAGGATGGGTCGAGCAGTTGGATCGGGCTGTGCACCAGGTCGCCGACGAAGACCGCGCGGTCGGCGCCCGACCGCAGGTGCAGGACCGAGGATCCCGGTGTGTGGCCCGGTGCGGATTCCAGAGTGAGGTTGTCGTCTATGCGGTAGCTGCCCTCCCAGAGAACGGCCTGGCCGGCGCGGTGGATCGGGGCGATGCTGTCTTCGTAGAGCAGCCGGTCGTCCGGACGCCTGCCGCCCGCGTAGCCGCCTGCGGGGCCGAAGTAGGCGTCGTCCGCGGCCGGGATGAGGTATTGCGCGCTGGGAAACGTCGGTGTCCATCGGCCGTCGACATCGTGGGTGTTCCAGCCGACGTGATCGCCGTGCAGGTGGGTGTTGATCACGAGATCGACATCGTTCGGATGCACACCGGCCCGGCTCAGGCGGTCGATGAAGTCGCCCTGACGGTGGTGAAACATTGCGCGGCTGGGGCGTTCGCGTCCGTTGCCGACGCCGGTATCGATCAGGATCGTGCGACCACCGCTGCGCAGCACCCAGGTTTGGATCGCGGCCACGACCAGCCCGGTATCGGGATCCCAATGATCCGGCGCCAGCCAGTCCGCGTTATCTCGCCAGGTCTGCTCGGTGGTGTCGGGCAGCAGATCGGGACCCGGCAGCAGTGTGCCCTGCCATTCGATGACGCGGAAGATCTCGACATCGCCCAGCGCAATACTTTGTGAGCTTTCCATGCCTGTGAGCCTATGGATGCGGATTCGAGCCGAACAATGCTTATTGCGCTCACTTTGATACGCAATCGGCTCACGGTTGAGTGTTCTCAGTACCATCGACCCATGGATGTGCTGAGCGACGCGATCGCTGCCATACGCCTGGGGCAACCGTCGTCGAACCGGCTGTATACCCGACAGCCCACCTGGTGCACCCGACTCGCCCCGTACTCCGGCGCGGGCTTCCACATCGTGCTCCAGGGCAGTTGCTGGGTGCTGCCCGATGGGGGTGATCCGGTGACATTGGGAACCGGTGACGCGGTGTTGCTGCCACACGGAACCGGGCATGTGCTCGCCGATCGGCCCACCGACACAAAGGCTTTGGCGCAGGCCGTGCCGTTCGAGCGATGGAGTGCCGAGCAGACAGCCGAAAGATCTTCGGACACAGCCGGATTCGAGGCCCTGTGCGGTAAGTATCGGCTCGACCGCCGCGGGCAGCATCCCCTCGTGGCGGAACTGCCGACGATCATCCACCTACCGGCCCGCATCGGCGACCACCCCGAGCTGCGCGCCGCCATCGACCTACTGGCGCAGGAAGCCGACCAGCGCCGCCCCGGTTCGTGCATCGCCGTTCCGAGCCTGCTCGACCTGCTACTGGTCTACCTGATCCGCGCGTGGATGACCGACAACAAGGCAGGTGTCTGGTCGGCCGCGCTCACCGATCCGGTCACCGCCGCCGCGCTGCGCGCACTGCACACCGATCCGGCCGCACCCTGGAGCAACGACCGGCTCGCCGCCGAAACCGGCGTCTCCCGCGCCACCCTGACCCGCCGATTCGCCACCCTGGTCGGCCAGCCGCCGATGGGCTATCTGACTTGGTGGCGCCTGACCCGCGCCGCCGCGCTGCTCCGCGACACCACCGATCCGCTGTCCGCCATCGCCGACCAGGTCGGATACGCCACTGCCTATGCGTTTTCCAATGCGTTCAAGAAGCAGTTCGACATCTCACCGGGCCGTTACCGGCGTGACCACAGCTCCGCGGCCGTCGGACAGTGAGCGTGCCTGCTACCCGAATCCATTGTCGCCGAAGGCTACTGGATGCGAACGGGCAGCCACTCGAATGGCCGTAACAGCGAAATCCTCAGTGGGCCAACGGCTGGAGCGTGATCCCGAAGCGGCGGCCGAATCTCGAATGGCCGTACCGGAGAAATCCTCGGCAAGCCGCCAGCCGGAGCGTCGTCCCTGAAGTGGCGGCCGGACATGATCTCGAATCTGCCTGTGCTGCAACCATTGTCGACTTCATCGAGTGATCAGGCCAGGTTCGCCCGTGCACTGTCATTGCCGATCGACGTTGGCCCCGGCTCGTTCTCGTGTGATCGATCGAACAGTCCCCTGGGCGGTCGCGCACAGCACCGGATCACCATCGGCGGGAACCGCGAAGACCTGGCATGCGCAGACTGCCTGGCGGCCGGTGGCGTCGATGACGTGGGCGATCGCGCGCAGGCGAACGCCGTCGGCGGGACGCAGATAGGTGATGGTGAAACCGCTGGTCAGAACGTTCGGCCCCAAGGCGACGCCACCGGCGTAGGTGATGGTGTTGTCGGCGAGATAGGCCAGCACGCCGCCGTGGACGTAGCCGAACTGCTGGCGCAGGTTGTCGTGGATCGGGATTTCCAGGGTGGCCCCGTCGGTGTCGAAGGCGGTCAGTTCCGCGCCGAGCAGGACGCTGAACGGCTGGGCGGCCAGCACGGCGCGAGCCAGGTCGAGGGAGGGTGTGGTGGTTGTCATCGGACGACGTCCAAGTTCAGTGTGGTCGCGATGGCATCGGCCAGTTCAACGCCCTTGATCTCGAAGTGGTGGGCGAAGTACGCCAGATGCTCTGCATGCTCGTGGAAGTGGTGCGGCGTGAGCACGGCGGAGAATACTGGGACATCGGTATCGAGCTGAACCCGCATCAGCGCGTCCACCACGGTGGATGCCACGAAGTCGTGCCGGTAGATGCCGCCGTCGACGACCAGCGCGCAACCGGCCAGCGCGACGTACTCGCCGCTGCTGGCCAATCGCCTTATGCGCAAGGGTATTTCGAAGGCGCCCGGAACTTCGAACACATCGACATCGGTGAATCCGCGCTCGGTCAGGCGGGTCCGGCAGGCCGCCACCGCCCGGTCGACGATATCGGCGTGCCAGCGCGCGGCGACGAGGGCGATGCGGTTCGGAGTGGGTGACATGGTTCCTCCTTGCCCGGCCCGCCGTGGAACAGCCTGTCCCAGGCGGGGTCTGGGCGTTGTCGTGCCGAAAGCCTCGGCGTCAGTGCTGATTCTGGTGGACCCTGCTCTTGCGAACCTGGTCGCTGTGGATCCGCCCGCGCAGAAATCGAACGTATCGGCTGTGCCGGCTCCGCGCCGCCGTCCCCGGAACCAGTGCGGTCTCGGCGCGGTCGAGTGCGTCCTCCAATGCGGCATCGTGTAGCCAGCGCCAGGCGAGGGCCCAGGTGAACCGATCCTTTCCGTGGGTTCGCATGATCAGCTCGTGCGTCAGGCGGGTACGTGTGGCGTCCAGCTCTTCGACGATGAATCCGTGCGTCCCGTCGAATCCGGTCGGCCGATGGAACCGGAACTTCACCTCGCGTCCGGGAACGTATTTCACGCAGGTGTAGCGGATCGGTCCATGGCCACCGGTGGCGTCGACTTCCAATGGCCGATCGAACCGCATCGCGGGCCACTGCTGGACCGGCCACAGTCGATCGTCGTCGGTCGCCAGCGTTTCGAGCAGCCGACCCACCGCCTCGGCATCGGCTGCGATCACCCGGCTGTGGATATTGCTCACCATGACCTGGACCTTTCATTTAGCGACTGATCTCTAATTTCAAATTAGAGGGTATTCTCCAATACGTGTCAAGGAAACCAGCGCACACCCTGGACTCGCTGCTGGACGCCGCTGCCGACCTGGCCGCGTCGCGCGGTGCCGCCGCGGTCACCATGAGCGCGGTCGCGGCCGCGGTCGGCGCGCCGAGCGGCTCGGTCTACTACCGCTTTCCCGACCGGTCGGCGCTGCTGGCAGGTCTGTGGTTGCGTAGCGTGGACCGATTCCAGCGCGGATTTCTCGAGGCCTTGCGTATCGACCCGCCGCGGCAAGCCGCCATGCGGGCCGCGCATCACGTCACCGACTGGTCGCTGCGGCATCCGACCGAGGCCGCGGTATTGCTCGCGGGTCCACAAGCCTTCGGGTCCGCGCAGTGGAGTGCCGAATCCCGGGACGTGGCCGCGGCGCAGCAGGCCCGAATCGACTCCGCTGTAAGGGAACTCGGCGATCGGCTGGGTTTCCACAGCCCAGCCGATCGCGAACGACTGGCTCTCCTGATCATCGAATTGCCGTATGCGGCCGTGCGGCGATGCGCCCGCAAGACCGCCGCCGACCTGACCGCCGCCGCGGAGGCCGTCGACCGGATCGTCCGTGACGCGCTCGGCGAAGACGGCGATGCGTTATCGGATTCCGGGCACGGGGGCTGATGTCGATTACCTGGTCGCTTCGGTCAGGTCCGACTGTCTATGAAGTTTGTCCAAATCCCTTGCGGGGTCGAGGTATTGGGTGTCGCTCGCCTGGTGCGGCAATTCGGTCATCGCGTGCGGGGTCCGCCCGAGGTTGTCATCGCGGTGTTCTCGGCGGGCTCGTGTTCCCTGGTCGAGGCGCGGCGCTCCCAGCCTGGCGGTTACAGGGCGAGCATGGCTGCGGCGACCTGGTCGGCCGCGGTGTGGCGCAGGGCGGTACCCATATCGTCGAGGACGAGCAGTCGCGCACCGGGGATTTCGGCGGCGAGGACCTCGGCGTTGCCGACCGGGAAGAACAGATCGGCGCGACCGTGCACCACGAGCGTTGGCATGTCGAGCTCCCTGAGCCGGTGCCGCCAGCGCGGGGCGCAGTCGATCCGGGAGAAGACCATCCCGAGTTGATTGGCCTGATGCACCGCGGGATCGTTCGACGACGTCCGGTCCCAGATCCGGGCCGCCGTCGCCAGCGTTTCCTCCGGGTCGTTGCCCATCGGCTCGGCCCCCGAGGCGGCGAACACCGCGACAGCCTCCCGGTCGGTCCAGTCCGGCAGCGGCCGGGAGAACACCGCGCCCATGACCGCGGGGTCGTGATCCGGCAGGTCCTCGTCGACCGGACCCGGCGCCACCGGCCGAGTACCGACGAGGGTCAGCGCGCGGAACACATCCGGGTGATCCAACGCGGCGACCTGAGCGACCATGCCGCCGACGCCGACGCCACCGAGATGAGCGGTCCCGGCACCGAGCACCTCGACCAGCACGGCCGCGTCGGCGCCGAGATCCCGCAGGTTGTACGCCGGATTCTCCGGGTCGAGGGTCGTCGACGCGCCGGAGTCGCGCAGGTCGTAGCGAACCACGCGCCGCCCGCCCGCCGCGAGCCGCTCACACAGCGCGTCGGGCCAGGACAACATCGTCGTGCCGCCGACCAGCAGGACCAGCGGATCATCCGCACGGCCAAAGCTCTCGACGCCGAGCTCCACACCGTTCGCCCGCACCGAGGTCATCGGTCTCGTCATACCTGGACTCCTGTCTATCGGTATTCCCAGAGGTATCGACGACAGATCCACCCACAAGTCATCGGTGCAGCCGAGACCATGTCCACCCCGGACTCAGTGTCAGTTGGGATCCCCCACTCGCGGCCATTGGCGGGGAGCTATCTGGCCACCGAGGCCAGCCAGTAGCAAACGATCGCGCGGCGGAATCTGGCCGATATGCGGCATGTGCGTGCACTCGGATTCATCTCGTGCCGGTCGGCTGATTGCCCAGTAGGGTCGCGGCTGTGAGTAGTTCGGATTGCCAGTGCGTGATCTGCCATGACTACGGTGATCGCGCCGAAATGCACCCTGGCGATCAGAAATTGGTCGACGACATCGGCGAGCATGGCTGGGGCGTGCTCGGCATCCCCGCGAGCGACATCACCGGTCCTTGGGCGTTCACTGTGGGTTTGTGGCACACCTATCGTGTGCCCGAGGTGGCCATATTCGGGATATCACCGCAGAATGCGATGGCGATGCTCAACCTCGTGGGTGACCAGGTCGCCGCAGGCGCGCGACTCCAAGTCGACCAGTGGATCGACGACGTGCTGCCCGACGACTATCGAATGAGATTGCGGCCGATCGCCGAGTCCTGGCGCAGGCTGTTCTTCGGTACGGCTATTCGCTACTATCGCGCCACTGCGGAATAGCCCGTCCTGCAGTGCGTCTGGCCGGATCGATCTCACCGGTTCCCGGGTGAGGCCGGATCCCCTCCCGAACTCGACGAAAAACAGCCGAGGCTGGAAGTGGAACCGGATGAGTATCCTCATGGCGGCTGGACGGCCTACCACGCGGAGTGGGCAAAGAAGAAGTAGTAGCGCGGACGCTGCTGATACCGCCCGCTCCTCGGCACTATCGGATGTTCGCGTAATCGACTGGCGGCCAACGGCTACGGCTCACCCGAGTGCCCGGAACGAGCCATGAGCGCGTTTGCCGTCAGTATCACGCTACCGAGCTTGCGGTGAGGGTGGTGAGCAGCGTCGCGAGGCGATCGCGGGTGATGGTGAGCTCGTCGAGGGTGGACTGTACGGCGGACAGCTTGCGGGCGACCGCCTCGGCACCGGCCGGGCAGGAGGGAGCCAGCACCTTCTCAGATTCCAGGCAGGGCAGGAAGCCGACGATCTCCTCGGCGGTGAATCCCACCGACAGCAGTCGGCGGATGTTGTCTACCCGGCGTACCGCGCGCTCGTCGTACTCCCGATATCCGTTTGACGTGCGCTGGTCGGGCAGGAGCCCGTGGGCTTCGTAGTAGCGAATAGCGCGGCGGGTCACATTCGTCCGCTCGGCCAGCTCACCGATCCGCATTCCGCCTCACCTCATGCTGCACTCAGACCGCCGTCCACCCGGATCACCTGCCCGGTCAGATAGCCTGCTTCAGGGCGGGCCACGGCCACGAGCCACCAGGCTATCTCGTCCGGTTCGGCCGGGCGGGACAGCGGTATGCGGCTCACATACTGCATAGCCGATTCGATCTGTTCCGATGTCAGGCCGGCGTTGGTGAGGATCGGGGTCTGTGTGATGCCGGGCGCCACCGATACGACGCGGATGCCTCTGTCGGCGAGTTCCAGTGCCCAGGTCTTGGTGAGGAAGTCCATAGCCACTTTGGTCGCGCCGTACACCGAGTTGCCGTGCCAGCCCCGGTCCGGTGTGTTCGACGTGATGTTGATGATGATCCCGCCGGCTCCGATATGCGGCAGCGCGGATTGGGTCAGGAACAGTGGCCCGGTCAGATTGGTGACGAACTGCTGCTCAGCGACGTCCGGGTCGATCTCACCGAGGGCAGCGGGCCGAGTGATCGCTGCGTTGTTCACCAGCACGTCGATCCGCCCGAACTGGCGCACCGCCGCGTCCACGATCGCGGCTCGACCCTCGGCCGTCGCGACATCGGCAACGACGGTGCGCACACCCGTCCCCTCGGCAGTCTCGTTCAGTGTTCCCTCGGTTCGCCCGGTCACGAGGACATTCGCGCCCGCGGCGGCGAACTGGCGTGCCGCTGCCCGCCCGATCCCGGTGCCCCCGCCGGTAATGACCACGGCGAGCCCTTGGAGAGAATTCGATTCGCTCATGCCTGCGACGCTAAACCTTGACCCCGGGGTGAAGGTCAAGCGTCCAACACGGACGACACTTCGTCGACTCGAGGCGACCCGCTTGCGGCACAACATGTTCCAGGCCGTGGCAAATGACACAGAACACCCTGAAAGCGGCATTTTGGCGCGTTCGGGGTATCAGCTAACGATGTGCTCTGCTCCGTGAGCTGGCCGCCTACGGGAACTGGCACTCGATCTCGGCATCCTTGCGGGGCCAGCGCCTCGGTGGCCTGGACGCGCCAGGTATTCGGGTTGATCGGTGTCGGACGAAACTCCTTGTCGGCCAAAGGCTTGGCGCTCGTGGGTCACGAAACTTCTTGCGGTCGTTATAGGAGGCGGGCCGGGGACGGACGGTTTTGCGGCCGGGCCGAAATCCGTGCGGCCATGATGACGAGCGTGGCCACCGCGAGGACGCCTGCGGCGATTTCGAACACCAGGTCGGCGCCGGTTCGGTGAAAGAGCCAGTATCCTCCTAAGGTTTCGCCTCCCAGCGCTCCGGCGAAGACCGCGAGCCGGTGCCGATCCTGCCAGCCTTCGCGGGTCGACCATTCTCGAATGAGCAGATAACCGGCCGCGCCAATAGCGCACTGCGAGAGCAGGATTGCGGGGATCGGCACGTGTCGCAGCCACGGGTCGGGTATCAAGTTCATCCAGAACCATAGAAGCGTTCCAGCCGCCGCGGCCGGACCCACCGCCCACGCCGACGGGGCTCGGCCGGTCGCACGCGCGATCCCATTCGCCCACTTGGTACTCCACCAGCCCAGCAGCGTCAGGACGGCGGCGAACAATGCGACGCCGAGATACCTCGACAGTCCGATTTCGGCATGGACTCCGTAGATTCGCGGCATTGCCACTGAGCGCCAGAACACCCAGGTGAAGGCGGCGTCGAAAACGAAGACGACAACCGCGACGGAGATGCCGACTCCGCCGAGCCAGGACTCATGGCGGCGGCAGTGAAAAATGGTCTCGGTCAACAGAATCGGCAGTGTCATGCTCCAGATCGAATGCAGGCCGGTATTGAATGCGGCGTAGGGCCAGAAGACGCCGAAAGCTACCCCATAGGGATGACCATTCGGCGGAAATATCTGCGGGGTGAGCCAGGTCGGCTCCAGCAGACCTTCCTCGATGGCGGCGTACACGGCCCCGAGTATCAGCATCGACGGCCAGCCGCCGCCGCGCCGCCGCACAACCTCTCGGATCACCAGCGCCCCTGGGCCATACAAGCCCATCTCCACGGGTAGACCGCCGATGATCGACAGCGTTGTCGATCCGGTCAGAATCTCTGGAATCGTCGTCGCGAGCACGGCGAGCACCACCACCGGCCATCCCCGCCATGATCGCACTCGCTGGTGAAAAGCCTGATGAGACATGGTGTTCCGCCCCCTTACCGAAAACCTCAGACCTAATTATCTTAGTCACTGAGATAATTAGAGACTAAGGTAGATTTGGGGGATGGCGCAAGCGGATACGCCCGAACCGGCACAGTCAGGCGAGTTGCTCGGACGCGAGTTCGCCTCGGCCATGGTCAATTTCCACGAAGTCGCCGGCCGGCTGATGGGGCTCAGCGCGACCGAACGGAAGTGCATCGACACGCTCCAACGTCTGGGACCGGTGACGGCCGGGACCATTGCCGAGAGCACCGGCCTGACCACGGGAGCGGTCACGGGTCTGGTCGATCGGCTCGAACAGGCCGGTTACGCTCGGCGCGTTCGGGATCCGCTCGATCGCCGCAAAGTGATCGTGCAACTGGTCGCGAACGAACAGATGGACAACCTGCTCGCCGAGATCTTCCGGCCGTTCATACGAGACATGAACGCGCTCAACGATGGATACAGCGAGGCCGAGCTCCGCGTGATCGGCGATTGGGTGCGAAAGACGACAGATGTGCTGATAGCCAACACGCGACGGATCGCCAACCTGAAAAGCCTCTAGCCGCAGGTCGGACAGATTTTCGACATCGCGCCTACGGCTGGGGTGGACGGTGCACGGTGGACCAGAACCCGCATCGGTGTTCGGCATCGAGGTCCACTGGGTGAACCATGTTGGGGGCCAATGATAGAACGTCTGTCGGGATGCGGTACTTCGGCCAGTTAGGTGTGTTCGCGCCGTTCGGGTCGCCGGTTCGAGCGAAGCGAGTCCAGTAGCCGATCATGGTGTCCGACAGTCGATTCTGCTCGGCGGATAATGGGGTCGGGAATTCGGGGCTGTCGAAGAGATAGGGTATTTCGCCGACGTGCAGTGCGCCGGTCGGGAAGTGCGCCTTGGCCATATCCTTGCCCCACGGTGGGTTGGGATCGGCGAATTCGTATGCGTACGTGGTGGTTTGGGCGGACAACGCATCGTCGGTCAGGAGTGCGGTGCAGGCCCACGTGTAGTCGGAGAACAACCGCGCGAGCGCCTCGCTGGGGGAGCCGTAATCGGACAGCGGATATTTCGCCGCGATCCGATCTGCGTCCGCGCCGAAGGCGCTATCGAGCTGGTTACGGTAGTCGGCGGGTGTGTATACGTGATCGGTGAACGACTCGATGGCCCAGATGAACGTGCTGTGCTCATCGTGGGTGGTGCCGTGAATCACCGGGACCCGGTTGAACTTTCCGGTCGCGATCGCCTCGACCGGTGCGAGCGGCAGCGGTGTGCCCTGTCCGCCGTAGGCCGGGCCGTATCCGGCGCCGTCCGCGGCGGCCAATATTTTCGCGGCGGGGACGGCGCGCAGGCAGGCCGCCGCATCGGCAGCGGCGCCGCAGCCGAGTTTGTCGGCCAGCTCGCGGCCCTGCTGTTCGGCGGCGGCACGCGGCCGGGCGAACCAGTACCCGTCGCCGTAGGGCCACTGATTCGTCTCCGAGCACGGACTGCTCTGCACGATGGCACGCTGGAACAGGCCCGCTGCGGACGGCGAGGCGAGTAGGGAGCAGGTGCTGGTAGCCCCGGCGGACTGGCCGAAAAGCGTTACGCTGTCCGGATTTCCGCCGAAGCGGTCGATATTGCGCCGCACCCAGCGCAGTGCGGCCTGCTGATCGAGCAGTCCGTAGTTGCCCGACGGGGCGTCGGCGGTGTCCAGTCCGGGATGCACCAGGTAGCCCAGCGCGCCGAACCGGTAGTTCAGGGTCACCACGACCACACGGCCCTCGGTGGCCAGGCGGCGAGCCTGGTAGGGGTCGGCGGAGCCGAAATAGAAACCGCCGCCGTGGATCCAGACCATCACCGGCAGTTTTTCACCGTCCGCGTGATCGGGTGCGGTGACGTTGAGGTACAGGCAATCCTCGGAATCACTGGCCGGATCGCCCATCGGGCTCGCGTTCTGCACGCAGGGGTGACCGGGCGCGGTGGCGTCGCGAACGTCGCGCCACGGCACGGGCGGAGCCGGTGGGGCCCAACGCAATCGGCTCACCGGCGGGGCGGCATAGGGGATCCCCTGAAAGGTTCGGTAGCCGTCGGCGGCGGTGCCGCGAACGGGGCCATCCCCGATCTGGACGATCGGATGCTCTTGCGCTGCTGGTGTTTTCGAATCATGTGCGGTGCAGCCGAGCAGGCAGGCCGCCGCGATCAACGAGACGGCGCACAGGCGTGAGTATTTGCGGATCACCGCTCCCCTTGCTTAATGTATTAGATACACTAACTCGAGCGATGGCACCGTGTTGCCGGAGGAATCAGGGGCAGATGTGGAACGGCAAGTGCCGGACGAACTCTCACGACTGTGGCGGTTGCCGGGCGCCGGGCGTACCGGAAGACCCGCGGAACTCGATGTGGAACGCGTGGTGCGGGCGGCGGTCGCACTCGCCGACGAGGCGGGCCTGCAAGCCGCGACACTGCCGAAAGTCGCTGAATCCCTTGGCTATTCGACCATGTCGCTGTACCGCCACGTCGGTTCGAAGGATGAACTGCTGACGCTCATGCTGGACGCGGGTGTCGGCAGTCCACCCGATATTCGTACCGGCCCGGCACAGTGGCGTGACGGGTTGCGCGAATGGACCTATGCGTTGCGCGACGTATATGTCGAAAGGCGTTGGCTGATAGACGTTCCGGTCTCCGGTCCGCCGTCGGGCCCGAACCAGATCGCCTGGTTCGATGCCGGTCTGAAGGTGCTGCGTGCCGCCCGGCTCACCAGCAATGCGAAAATCGCGGTGCTGGCGCTGCTCAGCGGCTATGTGCGCCAAATAGTGACGCTCGCCGCCGAACACAATCCCGGACTCGGTCCGGATCCGGCGCAGACGTACCGTACATACGCCGCGAACCTGGCCCGGCTCGTCGACCGGAACCGATTTCCCCATGCCGCAATGCTGTTCGCCGGGAACGCCTTCGAGGCGCCCGAATACGGCACCGAACCGATCACCGAATTCCACTTCGATTTCGGCCTGAACACCATTCTGCGCGGCATCGCCGAGGACTGATCCCGCTGGGTGGCCACCCGGCTCGCGCGACGAACAAATCTATCAACGGGTGATGAAGTCTGTGATCGCAATTGTTGTGGCGCTGGGGTTTCCGTCGTTTTGGCGGGGTGCGGCGGTGAGGACGTCCAGGTGGGTGTAGCCGATGCCGGTGGCGGCGTCGGGTGGGCGCAGCGGGTGGGAGCCCGGGTTGAGGAGCTGGACGATGGGGGTGAGGAGTTGGAGGGTGTCGTTGACGGTGCCGTTGGTGCCGTAGATGTAGACGGCTCGTTTTTCGAAGGGGCCGTTGGGATATGGCACCGGGGTGGTGTCTTTTCTCGGCGTGCCGGGGAAGAAGGCGTCGAAGAAGACGGTGGGGCCTTCGAACAGCTGGCGGGCCAGCGAGTGGATGTCGGTGTGTTCGGTCTGGGGTGTGGAGTAGACGCGGCCGGTGTTGTCGGGTGCAGCGGGTTGGTCGTAGTTGTTCCAGGTGTAGAGGGCTTTCGGGTCGGCGGGGGCGACCTTGTCGAAGCCGAGCAGAGATTTCTTCAACGGCCAGCCGATGAGTGGCAGGGTGATGTCGGTGCCGGGAATATCGGCCAGTTCCTCGGGCAGCCACAGGTACTTCTCGCGCACGGGTCCGCCGCCGAAGCTGCCGAAGCTGATGTCGGCCGCGGTGAGCGGCATGGAGTTGTTGTCGAGCAGCGCTCCGAGCATGGCGGTGTTGGTGTAGCGGAAGGACCGGACATCGGGGTCGTTGGTGATCAATTGCAGGTGATCGGCGGCGAGCAGGCCACGCAGAATCAGCTCCATATTCGGGCTGTGCGGCAGCATCCGCAGCAGCTGTGATTCCTCGTCGGGCTCGAAGTAGGCGGCGATTGCGGCGATGGAGAACAGTGTCATGGCGTCGGGCACCACACTTTCGGGCAGGATGCCCTGGAAGAAGGACCTGCCTGCGGTGGCCGGTGGGGTGCCCGGATTATCTTGCGGCCGTGATTGTTTCGAGTCGGCTTGGTCGATGGTGAGTGCGGTGTCGAGTACGACGAAGCCCGCGCATTGGGCGTAGCCGGGGGCGGGATGGTCAGCGTTGCCGAATTCGGTGGCGGCGAAGTAGCTCAGGTTCTCCCCGCCTTGCGAATGTCCGGCGCAGTAGACCTTTTTCGCTCGCTGTTGCGGATCGGGGATCGCCTCGGCGATGGCGGTGTACCAGTCGCGGTTCTGCTGGTCCAGGTCATCGGATTTCAGCGCTTCGGTGTCATCGGATGACGGCCAGCCGGGGAAGGTTCGTCCGTCCACCGCTTTGTGGTTGAAGTAGTAGTCGACGGCGACTCGGTAGTCCTTGGCCGCGATGGCGGCATCGAGTCCGGTGCGGTCGTAGTAGCAGGGCGAACGGCGTTGCATGCCCCAGAATTCGACCGCGCGGCCTCGATCGTGGCCGCGCCGCAGTGCTTCCGGGGCCAGTGAGTCGAATTGTTCTGGGCCGCTGAACATTCCGGGCATCGCGGTGACGACGGCATCGGCGTCCCCGGATTGTTGCGGGCCGTCGGCGAGCCGGTACCGCAGATAGTCGACGTAGTCGCAGCCGGGTGGATGCGGGCCCGCCGCCGCGGGCAGCGGGGAGTGCACCTGGACCCAGCTCTTGACCACGCCGGGCCCGGCCTCGCCCAGGGGCTTCTCGATCCGTTGGCCGACCGTCTGATCGGCGTGTGCCGGCGAGACGCCGATCAGCTGGGCCGACAACATGAGCTGACAGACGGCCATACCGGCCACTACGGGTTTGTGTTTCATCGCCATCGCCTCGGCAAAAGTAGAAAACATGAATGTTTCTCACAAAAGCTAACAGCCGAGGCGTTCCGCGAGCGCTAATTGCTCTGGGGAATAGGGGATTTGGGGAATCAGTCGACACTCGGTGGTGGAATATCCACCAGCAGTAGAGCATTCACCACAGCCAGGATCGTCGGCAGCAGATCGGGTAGCCGCTCGGCGCCGTGCGCCCGGAGCTGGGTGGTGAGTAGCCGGGCGACCGCGCCGACGATCGCCTGGGCCACGGCTTCGGAGAGTTCGGCAGGCAGATCGGGGCGCTTGCGCCGCGCCACGGTGACATGCTCACGCAGCGCGGTGGCCGCCTGCGACAGGTACCGCTCGTACTGATCCTGAATCTCGCCGCCGGCCTGTGGAGCGGCCAGCAAGAACACTCGGGCGAAGGCCGGTTTGCGCGCCAGGGCTTCGCATACGCCCCGCCACCCCGCGGCGATCCTGTCGTCCCGCTCGACGCCGCCCGTATCGGTCGCGTTGATGATCTCGACCATCAAGTCCTCGAACCCGTGCTGCAGGGCGGCGGCGAAGCAGGCGTCCTTATCGGCGAAATGCTCGTAGAACGTCCGCCGCGACACACCCGCACGGGCGATCACGTCGGCGACCGTGGCGGTCCGGTACCCCTTCTCCGAGACGACTTCGATTACCGCATCGAACATCCGCAGCCGTTGCGACGCCAGCACGGTGCCGCGGTCGAGCTTGTGCGGCCCCTTCGGCAATGCCCGCCGCGCTCGCCCATCCGGCAAGTTACCCACAAGCCAAACGTACAGCCGCGCAAGGGGGCCGCAATACGACGCCTATGTCGAGTGTGCGAGCCCAAATTGTTGGTCGCCTCGCGCCGGGGCGTCGTGTGAAACTGTGTCCGGGCTACCGTCCGGCCCGTGCGCGGCATGTCGATCGAAGTGCCGTTCTCGACTCGGCGCCGAGGGCGTTGTAGGCGGCGATTACGAGGCTGGTAGCGCGGTTGTCGCCGGTGGTGTTGAGGCCGCCGGTGGAGATCATGTGATTCATGACGTAGGCGACGACCATGCGGGCGTCGAGATCGAGGTAGACCAGGGAACCACCGGCGCCGCCCCAGTAGCAGGTGCGGGGGCCTGCCATCGGGAGTTCGCCCTCGGCGAGGGCGTATCCCATACCGAATCGGAGCTGCCGGTCGAGTATCAGGTCGCGTCCGTCGGATTGCTGGTCGAACACCGCACGGCAGCCGTGTTCGGACAGCAGCCGCACGCCACGGGCCTGGCCGCCGCAGGCCAACACCGATTGGATGGTGGCGACCGAGCGGGCGTTGCCGTGGCCGTTACCGGCGGGGATGTCGGCTGCTCGCCACTGCCGGGTGGACACGATCTCCTCGGGGTGGTCGAGTACGTCGGGTTCCCCGATTACCTTGGCGCGCATCCGTTCCTGCTCGGGGGTGAGGGTCTCCACGTGGGTGCGGAAGGCGTTGGAGACGCGGTGATCATGTTCGGCGGGCAGTCCGAAGTGGAAGTCGGCACCCAGCGGCCCGGCCACCTGCTCACGGAAAAAGGTCGCCACGCTGTGACCGGTGACCCGGCGGATCACCTCGCCGACCAGAAAGCCTTGGGACAGAACGTGATACCCCGACTTGGTGCCGGGCTCCCACCACGGCGCCTGCGCGGCCAGCAGGCTCGTGCACAGCTCCCAGTCGTATATCTGCTCGGGCGCTCGCAGCGGTCGGTCCCACCCGGCGAGACCGGAGGTGTGCGACAACAGATGTCGCACTTGCACATCGGCCTTGCCCGCGGCGGCGAACTCGGGCCAATACTTCGACACCGGCGCGTATAGGTCGATCGCACCTTGGTCGGCGAGGATAAGCGCGCACAGGTTGGTCATGGTCTTGGAGGTCGACCAGACATTGACCAGGGTGTCGCGCTCCCAGGGGCGGGTGCGCTCTCGGTCCGCATGCCCGCCCCAGAGGTCCACCACGGGTTCCCCGTCGATGAACACCGCGGCCGAGGCGCCGCCTTCCCCCTCGGTCAGGGTCTTCTCGAAAGCGTCTCTGACGCAGGCGAATCGGTCATCGCATGCACCATTCATGGGGACCACGTCTGTGCCTTTCAGTCGAGCGGGTTGTTCGCGAACGATCCGGCTGGAATCGGATTCACCGGTGCCGACCTGCTGATGGGGCAGCGCCGCGTCATCGGGGTCGATGAGCACAGGCTGCCCGGCGGCCACGATCTCTCAACTACAGCAGCCGAGATGGACGGCTCTCTAGGCTGTCGCGGACAGTGACGATGGCGGTGATTGTCCGAAATCGACACTCGATGAGATGGAGTAGGCGTGGGAGAGCGCCGCCTCGCGCCCAGAGTGTGGCGGTGACCATAATGTGTGGCGGATGGGGGTGGACTCGGTTAGGGTGGTCGTGCGAGGCGGGGAAGTTCCTGGATCTATAGCTGGGGGCCGAGTTGAGTTCCTCCGCGTCGTCCAAATGTTTTCCGAGCCTCGATCACCGCGATCGAGGCTCGTTCCTGTGTGCGGTGGGACAGTGCCCGCGCAGAGTCAGAACTCGATACCGCCGACCGTTACCGGGATAGCCGGTCCTGGATCCGGCCGCATCGCGTCCACCGGCGAGTCATCTGAAAATGTTGTGCAGCAGGGTGTTTCACTGTCGAATCGGATTCGCTCAGCGCGGCAAGCGATTCAGGCATCGACGAAGTCGGATTCGTAGGCGAGGATCACGGCCTGTGTGCGGTCTCGCACATCCAGTTTGGCCAGGATCGCGCTGACATGGCTTTTGACGGTTTCGGAACCGAGGTGCAGCTGCGCGGCGATTTCGGCGTTGGACAGTCCTCTGGTCATATGCCGCAGCACGGTTTGCTCGCGCTCGGTGAGCGAAGCCCGCTCGAACGTGGTCTGCGCCTGGGTATTGGCGCGTCCGGCCGCGAGGCGGCGCAGCGCTGCCGGATAGAGCAGTGAATTCCCTTCCGCCACAGTTCGAATGGCGTTCGCTATCTCGGCGGGTCGTGCCCGTTTCAGCAGAAAGCCGTCGGCGCCCGCCCGCAGCGCACCGTAGACGTAGTCGTCGTTTTCGAAAGTCGTGATGATGAGGATCTTGGGCGGGTCGGACATCGCGCGCAGAATCGCCCGCGTGGTTTCGATGCCATCCATCAGCGGCATCCGGACATCCATGGCGACGAGGTCGGGTCGCAGCCGCTTGATCAACGGCAGTACCGCGACCCCGTCGGCGGCCTCGGCCACCACCTCGATATCGGATTGAGCGTCGAGGATGGCACGTAGGCCGGAGCGGGCGATGGGTTCGTCGTCGACGAGCAGGACGGTGATCGGCGTCGCGTTCATCGCAGCGGGAGTTCGACGTGCACCTGCCAGCTGTCTCCGAGCGGCCCGAGACGGGCCAGTCCACCGAGGAGTCCGGCACGTTCGCGAATGCCGCGCAGGCCGCTGCCGGTGCGTGATCGGCTCGGTCGTTCTGGTAGCGGGTTGCGCACGCACAGTTCGAGCCGCGCCGTGTCGACCCGCACCGAAACATGTATGGGCCCGGGGCCGTAGTGCCGCAACACGTTGGTCAACGATTCCTGCAGGATGCGATAGCCTTCCCGCGATATCGGGCCGGGTATCGAGTCGACCGCACCCTCGACGACCACCTCCACCGACGCGCCCGCGGAACGTGCCGACTCGAAGAGAGCGGCCGAGGAGGCCAGTGTTGGACGCTCGACGACCGGCTGCCCGGCGGCGCGCAGCACCCGCAGCACCCGATCCAGGTCGTCGAGGGCGGCCCGGCCGGTGTCCTCGACGGCACTCAGCGCACGGTCGGTGAACTGTGCATCCGTGGTGGTCCGGGCGGCGCCGGCCTGCAGGACGATCGCGGTCAGGGCGTGACCGATCGAGTCGTGCAACTCGCGGGCGATGCGATTGTGTTCCAGCAGTTGTTCGGTGCGCGCCTCCAGCATCCGCAACCGTTCGGTCGGTGACGGCCCGAGCAGTCTGCGGGCCGCGACGGTGACGAGTTCGCCGAGTCCCACCACCGTGATCGACAGAATTGCCAGCGGTACCGGGATCGCTACCGCCCACCACCAGTGCGATGGCAAGTGGACCAGGGTGTCCCGGGTCGGTGCGGCGCCGACACTGGCACGGATCAGATCCGTGCACAGCCACACCGTGCCGACCCCGACCGCGAGCAACACCGCGCTGCAAGCGAGCCGAATCTCCAACCACCACACCGTGCGCCAGCGGTCCGGCCAGGTGGTCGCGGGCGCGGCCGTGAGGGAGGCGTCGGGTGTGCCGCGGGTGAGCAGCAGCTCGGCCTGGATTCCTTCGGCCAACCGGGTCACGGGCAAGAGGCCGAGCGGAATCATCAACAGCGCAACCACATACGGTCGGCCGGGGTCGATGAACAGCCAGAGCGCCGCGATCGTCAACGGCACACACAGATGTATGCCGCGGGTATAGGTCAGCGGACGGAACAGGGCGAACACCTTCCCATCGTCGCAGTTCGGGTTCGTCCCGGTCCTCCCCCGTCCGGGGGAAGGCGGCGGTACGCGCGGGGGAGGTCCGCCACGCCGTCTCCGGCCAGGCTGATGACATGACCACGATCGACAGGTACGTGCGCCTGCTACTCGCCGTGTTCGTACTCCTCGTTCCGTGCGTGGCGGGGTGCGCGCGGGACGAGGACATTCGCACTGTGCTGCAAGCGATTCCGGGATTGCGCGTCAAGGGTGAACAGCCCGCATCGGGCGGCAGGTTCTTCGAACTCACCTATCGCCAGCCGATCGACCACGACCATCCCGAGCGCGGCGACTTCGACCAGCGCCTGACGCTGCTGTACCGGGCCACCGATCGGCCCATGGTGCTCTACACGAGCGGCTACGATCTGACTTCGAACGTCGCCTTCCGAGCCGAGCCGACCGAACTGGTCGGCAGTAACCAGATCGTCACGGAGCAGCGGTATTTCGGTTCCTCCCGGCCAGCCGCCCCGGACTGGACCACGCTCGACATCCGGCAGGCCGCTGCCGATCACCACCGCCTCATCGCGGCATTGCGGCCGATATTCCGGGGTGCGTGGATCTCCGCCGGAGCCAGCAAGGGCGGTATGGCGTCGATCTATCATCGGCGCTTCTATCCCGATGATGTAGTCGGCACGATCGCCTACAGCGCCCCGAACATCCTCGACGATGCGGACCCGACCGCCTACGACCGATTTGTCGCCGAGGTCGGCACGCCCGAATGCCGGGCCGCAATCATTGCGGTCCAGCGCGAAATCCTGTTGCGGCGCAAGGAAATCGATGACCGGCTCACCGACTGGGCCCGACGTTCCGGCTATGCTTTCCAGACAGTCGGCGGCGTAGACCGCGTCGTCGAGTTGGTGACGCTGCAGGTGCCGATGTACTTCTGGATGCACCGCGGCGTGGCCGACTGCGGTGCCATTCCGCCCGCCGCGGCAACCACCGAAACGCTCTACACATGGTTGGACGACCTCGTACAACCGGCCTCCTACACCGATCAGGGCCTCGCGGTCGCACTGCCGTCGTTCTATCAGCTGGGTACGCAGCTCGGCACGGCCCGATACTCCGCACCGGGACTGACCGATCTGCTGCGCTATCCGAACATCCAGGACATGCGCAACTATGTGCCACGAGATATTCCCCTGCGTTTCGACCCTGACGCGATGGCCGATATCGACCGCTGGGTCCGACGCGACAGCACCGGGCTGATCTTCATCTACGGCGCGAACGACCCTACGCGGGCAAAACCTTTCCGCCTCGGTCCCAGTCCCCACGGTGACGCCGTCTACCTGGCCCCCGCCGCAAATCATCTCGCCCGTATCGCAAATCTGACAGCTGCCGACCAAGCCGCCGTACTCGCGGCCCTCACCCGCTGGTCGCACGGATCCGGTTCGCATTGATATTCGGGATCCGGCACGCGTGCACCATCCCGGGCCTTCCGATAAATGGCGCAAAATGATCATAATAGGCACCGATTCACATATCATCGGACGCGGTATTCCTCGAATCGCGGGGCCCGGACGGGGCTGCCGCCGCACTTCATCGATGCTGTACCCCATTCGGCAAGGGAGCGAACGATGAGCAATGCGGAACGCGGGTTCGATCCGGCAGATACGCCGGTGGCTTGGCGCGGGAAACCGACCAATCGTCGTCGTCGGCCATTGCAATGGTTGCGGAGCCAGGTGCCCCCGCCACTGGACTACGGATTCTTCGGGCCCGATTCGGTAGCTCGGCGGGTGTGGCTATATCCGACCGCCGCACTGTCCGGATTTTCTCGTGCCGTGGTGATCGAGCAACTCGATCCGTTCCTGGTGGCGGCCGTCGACCACACTCAGAAAATCTATCGAGATACTCCGGCGCGCTACAACCACACGATGGCCTATTTCAGCACCGTGATCTTCGGCGACAGCGTCACCGCGGTGAAATCCTCCGAGATGCTGGTGAAAATCCATGCCAAGCACGGCGTCGGCATCGAGCCGCTATCGGGCCTGCCCTACGACGCCAACAACCCCGACAGTCAACTGTGGATCCTGCTGACCGCATGGCACTCGATCCTCTACACCTACGAATTGTTGGGGCCGGGAAGGCTTTCCGAGGAAGATGAGCGGAGATACTGGGCGGAATGCGCGATCGCCGCGCAGCTGCAGACCTGCGATCCCGAGAAGGTGCCGCGCAGCCGCGAAGGGATTCGCGCCTATTTCGATGAGGTGCGACCACAGCTGTGTGCCAGCGAGGCCACGCAACGGGCGATGGCCCATTTGCTCGAACCCAGGCACATCTACCCGCCCTTGCCGCTTATCCTGCGGCCGACCGGCTGGCTGCTGAACAAGATCTGGCGCGCGGCCACCCTGTCCACTATCCCGCAGTGGCAGCGCGAACTGGCGGCGCAGGATCAA
Source organism: Nocardia sp. JCM 34519.1 (assembly GCF_020361265.1). Lineage (NCBI taxonomy): Bacteria > Bacillati > Actinomycetota > Actinomycetes > Mycobacteriales > Nocardiaceae > Nocardia > Nocardia sp. JCM 34519.1. The sequence continues at coordinate 71,141 of NZ_JAIRBR010000027.1, read as the reverse complement.
TCCAGATTGGTCGACGCGCTCATCCGTCCAATTGCGAAGGGCGTCTACCGACTGCTATCGCTCAGTGATCGAGTGGCGTTGGCACTGGCTACCTGGGTCGCACCGTCGGCGGGTCCGATCCTGGCGCCCGTGCTGCGGCACGTCCCACCACAGCACGCCGAAGTAGTGACCCCGGCCGAAGCGTTCGCGCGGCACGGTGTGCCGACGCCCGCCGAGGTCCGCGCGGGTCTACAGGCGGGTGTCATACCGCACGTGACCATCGGCGACTGAGCCCGTTCTCCGCAACCGGCGCTGCGGCTCGAGTTTGGCCATGCCGCAAGGCTTTCCGGCCCGCGAGTGTGTCGGGGTGGTCTTATACGCTCAGGTCCCGTAGGCCGGTTCGATTTCGGCCTGCGTCGACAATCGGGAGAGATGGGCTATGAGCGACGTTCGCCGGCAGGTTACGGAATTGTTCTGCACCGCAGCCGAATTGCGCGGTCACACCGCGCAGGTGAGCGCCGATGGTGAGGTGACGGTGTCCGGCCCGACCGGGACCACGGTCTACTACCTGGAGAACTTGGTACGCAAAATCGCCGACGCGCCACCGCAGGATTGGGCGGCGCTGGTCGCCGACCACCTCGGTACCGTGCTGAGTCACCACGAGGTCGCCGATACCGAACCCTTGGAGGCGATGGAGTTCGCCGAGGTGCGGGCACTGGTGCGCACCCGGCTGTATTCCGACAGCACCCATGATCAAGTCGCGTGCGTCTGCCGACCATTGGCCCCCGGATTGACCCAGCGCGTGGTGCTCGACGGTGTACATACCATCTCGCCAGTGACCTATCAGCTGTTGGCGAGCTGGGATATCGATGAACGCGATCTGTTCGCGCTCGGTGAGCAGAACACGCGTACCGATGGGCCGCTGGAGGTCGAGCGAGCCGATTTCCCCGAGGACGCCCCGCCCTGGTTTCTGCTCAAAGGCAACGACTACACCAGCGCGCATGCGCTGTGGCTCGGCGACTATCCCGATGTCATCGGCAGTGCCGGTGCGCTATTCACCGTTCCCGCCGAACTCGGCATTTACGCCGCCCCGATCGACGATATCGACGTGCTGGAGGCCGGACAGATCCTCGCCTCGCTGGCGGAGTACCACTTCGCGAACGATCCCTGGCCGAGAAGTCCGCACCTGTATTGGTGGAATGACGGCCGTATCGAGCTGGCTATCCACGTCCAACCAACCAGCGAATCTCTCGAGCTGCAACCCACCGACGAGTTCCTGACCCTGCTGAACCAACTCGCCGTATAGGGGAGCCGCGGCGATTGTCACCACAACACGTTTCGACAGGCAGAACGAATGAAGCCCCGACCGTAACGTCTGGTCAGGGCTTCTTGTGGTGCGCCATCAGGGACTCGAACCCCGAACCCGCTGATTAAGAGTCAGCTGCTCTGCCAATTGAGCTAATGGCGCTTGTTCTGTTGTTGGCCGCCGGGGCGGTGGGCCGTGTTCCGGTGCGGGACAAACATTAACAGGTGGGGGGCTTAGAAGTGAAATCGGTTTCTGACCGGGGGTTTTGTGGCGGGTGGTGTGGGGGGTGGTGGTGGGAAACGGGCAAATCGGGCGGCGGTGGTGTTAGCGTCGGGGTGGGTTGGCTTGGTCCATCCGGGCCGTGTCGGGGTCGTGATCGGGTGGGTTCGGGTGCTCGAGCTGGCAGAATGCGGGTTGTGATCGGGATCGATGCGGTGGATCGGTCGGGTCCGGAGCCATCGGCGCGTTGGTGTGCGCCGAGACTTGAACAGGGGTTGGTATGCGCGGTGGTCGTGGTGGGTGGTCGATCCGGGGGGTTGTGGTCGCGCTGGTGGCGGCCGGGTTCGCGTTGACGGCGTGTTCGGTGCGGGAAGCGGCGAAAGACGTTGCGATAGAACGTAATCCGGTTATCGAAATGATCAAGCCGAAGATGATTTCGCTGGTCGAGGACGGGGCCAAGGGTGTTTCGCCGGGTGTACCGATGGTGTTCACGGTGCAGGACGGGATCTTCACGAATGTGAGTTTGGTCAATGCGCGGGGCGAGTCGGTGCCGGGCATGATCGCGCCGGACGGCCGATCATGGCGGAGCACCGGGGTACTCGACTATGGCGAGACCTATCGTCTGAAGGGCGACGCGATCGGGCTCGGCGGCGCGAACACCACGTCGGTGAGCTTCACCACCAGTTCGCCGCGCAATCAAACCAAGCCGTATCTGCTGCCGGGCGAGGGCGATGTGGTCGGCATCGGTCAGCCGGTGGCGGTGCGGTTCGACGAGAACATCCCCGACCGCGCCGCCGCCCAGGATGCGATCAGAATCACCACCGAGCCCGCGGTGGAGGGCGCGTTCTACTGGGTGAACAATCGCGAAGTGCGTTGGCGGCCGGAACATTTCTGGGCGCCGGGGACGAAGGTCACCATCGATGTGAACGTCTATGGGCGTGATCTCGGCGACGGACTGTACGGCCAGAACAACATTCACTCGGTCTTCACCATCGGCGACGCGATGATCTTCACCGCCGACGACGACACCAAACAGGTGACGGTGGAACGCAACGGCGAGCTGATCCGCACCATGCCGACCTCGATGGGCAAGAACAGCACACCCACCGATAACGGCATCTACATCGTCGGCGACCGCTTCGAGCGGATCATCATGGACTCGTCCACCTACGGCGTCCCGGTGAACTCGTCGGACGGATACAAGACGCCGGTCGATTTCGCGACCCGAATCTCCTACAGCGGCATCTTCTTCCACTCCGCGCCGTGGTCGGTGGGGCAGCAGGGTTCGGTGAACACCAGCCACGGCTGCCTGAACCTGAGCCCGGCGAATGCCAGGTGGGTCTACGAGAACGCCAAGCGCGGCGACATCACCATCGTGAAAAATACGGTGGGCGGCACACTTTCGGGCGTCGACGGACTCGGCGACTGGAATATTCCGTGGCCGCAATGGAAAGCGGGCAACGCCTGAGCCGGATTGCGCTTCCATCACAGTGGTTTCCGGGTCCTGTGCGCCGGACCGCACGGCCGCTACAGTGCAGGATGCACGTGCGCGGACGGGGGTCACTATGTCGAACGGGTTTCGTGTTCTGATTGCCTGGGTGATTACGCCGCCGTTGCTGGTGGGTGCGTACTGGCTGTTCTGGGCCGTCGTCGCACCGGGTTTCGGTCGGCAGAACGGCGTGGAAGCCTGGTGGTACAACGTCTTTCTGCACGGCAACGGGCTGTGGTGGTTCCTGGCCTACGTTTTCGCGGGGCTGGCCGTCTACTTCGGCTACGTCTACTACGAGGTCTGGTTCTTGACCGGGCTCTGCGTGCTGCTGATGATCGGAAGCCTCGGCGTGGCCGGGTATTTCCTGGTCAACCTGGACAAGAACGAGGGCCGCTTCTACACCGGCGCGACCACCTTCTACGTGCACGATCCCGAACACGTGCCGTCGGCGCTGCATCTGCTCGCCGACGGTGGCGCGAAGAACACCGACGGCTGCGCGATCAAGGGCCGTCACGACGTCTACGGTTGCCTGCGGCAGGGCGACTTGCCCAGTGCGGGTTGGGATCCGAGGATCGGTTCGCTGGACGGCGCGGGCGTTGCCCTCGCCCGCGCGACCGGTGACGTGCAGGCGGTGAGTCTGCGCACCGAGACCATCACCTATCTGAATGGCAAGGGCGACAACGGTTCCTGGAGCGGCGTACTCGACGGCAGCGGGATCAACGTCCCGCTCGGCGGGGTCGCCGAATGGTCCGGTCAGGGCAGCGCGACCCAGTGCACCTTCACCGGCGACTACGGCATCGATCGGGCCTTCGGCGGCTCCCGGCGCAACAGCCTGCCCAACCTGCTGAAGGAACGTTTCCCGCTGATCGCGTACAACATGGGCGATGTGTGGGGCTACTGCGACGGCAAGGAGCCGATCGTTGTCATCCCGGTGACCACGCCGATACCGTGGACCCACCGCACCGTCGACGCGCCGGCGGGCGTGATCACCGTGCGCGGCGACCACGGGCGGGTGCGGCTCGACTACCTGCGTGATGTCGCCCCTGGCACGCTGCCCGGACCGGTCTATCCGAAATCGCTTGCGGCCCACCAGCGCACGGAGTCGAAATGGGCAGCGGGCCGGGAGTACATGAACCGCAACCACTTCGGCTTCGATCCGGCGCATTCCGGCGCGCAGAGCGGCAATGTCTCCGAATATCTGCTGCGGGACAAGTCGACCGGGCGATTACAGTGGGTGACGCCGATGACATTGCGCGGCAGCACATCCGAGCTGTTCGTTGCCTATGCGATCATCCCGGCCGACGAGGTGCACCGCGGTTCGCTGAACGCGCAATCGGTGTACGCGCTCGACGACAGCGATCCGCGCCGCATCAATATCGACAACCTGGATGCCGACGCCCGCTCGTGGTTGGCCGCCAACGCGGGCACGGTGATGTCGAACGGCGGGAAACTGGTGGAGTTCACCCCGATCGATGGCGACACCTGGCGCGGCTTCGTGGAATTCAACGGGCGGGTCGCCTACCGGATCGATATCGCGGCGAGCCGCAAGACTCCGGTGCAGTTGGTGCGGCTCGACGACACCGGAGGCGGCGGCCAGCCCGCACCATCCGGTCCGCCCAACGCCGACTGCGGCAAGGCGCTCGCATCCCTCACTCCGGCCCAATTGGCCCAGTGCGCCAAGGTTTTCGTCGACGAACTGGCCAATCGGCAGCCCGCACCACGCTGATCAACGGGGCTGCGTCGCGAGGGAACGCTCCAGCGCGGTAATGAAATACGGGAATTGGGTGGCGAAGCGCCGCAGGTCGCGATCCTTGTCGAAGCCGCCGAACCAGTACAGTCCTGCGGCCATCGGCAGGTCGCGAAAGCCGCGGATCCAGTTGTCCGCACGGCCGGTGACGACCATGCCGCCCGGCGCCGTGGCGTGGCGGAATGATCAGGGGGAGTTCTGGACCGTCGAGGCGCACGACTACGAGGAGTAGCCGTAGCCAGTCTCGCTAACCGTGCGGGTGGTTTCGGGGGTCGTGTCCGTTGTTGTTGTGCCCGTGGTGATTCGGGGCATAGCCATGGTGATTGTGCTTCGGCGGGTGCGGATGATGGGGTGGGGCCGACGGGTGGTGTGGTCGGCCGGGACGGTGCGGTGGCGGGGTGTGGCCACCAGGACCTGCGGGCGGGGGAGCGGGGTGATGCGGGGGTGCCGGTATTTGGGGTACCGGCACCGGTGGGAAGATCGGGGGCGGTGGGACATTGGGCATGGTCGGTGTGGTCGGGGCGGGCAGCGGCAGGATGGGCTTCGCGGGCATTACATAGCCGCTGAGCCGGGACCGGTAGTGCTGCAATGCCGTATCCGCCTCGTCGCGCGAATTCGCCTCTGTGACAGCTCGATACGCCTCGAGTAGGCCCGCACCATTGCCGTGCTGCTGTACGACAGGGCGTTCCAACTCGTGCACCACCCGTTCACCGGCGATCGGACGGACGAGTATGTGCGTGTAGCGCACCTTCGCGCCCGGTTCCGACAGTGCCGCACGCAATTCGGGGTCGTTGTCGAGTGCGTCGCGCAGCAGGTCGTCGTGTTCGTGCGGTGGCACGGTAGCGGTGTGCCGCACGGTCACCACCTCGACGACCGGATGGCCGTCCGCCATATGCAATCCGACTCCGGTGTTGTGCACGGTGGCGTCCTTGGAATGCAGGTATGCCGCAGCTTCGGCGACGCGCAGCCGTCCGGCTATCTCGCGCAGCCGCTCTTTGGACGCCCGCACCTGCTCGTCGACCTCGGCCCGTTCGACGCTGTGGCGGCCCAGTTTGTCGAGCGCACGCACCAATTTCTTGTGCTGCCGGTAGATCCGGTCGCGCTCGGCTTGCAGGTCGCGCACCCGGTCCCAATCCCGGGTGTGCGCGGAGACGGCGTGCGGTTCGCCGACCACCCGCGGCGCGTCCTCGCCGATCAGGTCGACCGTGAAACCCGGTGGTTGCGGCGGTTCGGCCGGGTCGATGGGCGGCGGCGTCCCGGCATCCGGCTCACCGGGGTCGTCGTGTCGCACAGTAGGCGAGGTGAGGTCGGCGACGTGCATGCGGTATTCGGGACCGGAATCGACTCGTACGCGCAGATATTCGATCCGCGCGCCCGGCTCGCGCAGCGCGTCGACCACCTGCCGATGTGCCAGCGCCGCCGCGAGGTGCGCCGCGCGACCGGGTTCGTCCGCGTCGTGGTACTCACCCTCGGTCAACCGGTCGACGACGAGGACCCGTGGCGGTTCGCCCGCGGTGCGGACGACACCGACATGTTCGGTAACCATCTGTCCGCCAAGCGATTCCACGTGATCGCGACCAGCCCGTGCCGTCATCGCATCGGTGAGCCCGCCGAGCGCGGGCCGGACCTGCTCGTGATCCATCCGGTGATATTCGACCGCGGCTTCGGCCAGCTCGTGTAGCTGGTCGGCGGTGAAATGGCCGGAATCGCGCAATTCCTCGAACAGGCCCGGCATCCGCCGCGGTTGCAGGTAACGCTCCGGATCGTCGAGCAGTCCGCGCAGCGCCCGATGGTTCTCCAGCCAATGCCGTGCGGCGTTGTTGTTCTCGAACAGCCCGCGCAACAAGGCATCTCGCTGGTCGCGGACGGCGCGCAGCGGTGCCATCACCGCCTCGCGCTGTGCATCGAGATCGGCGAGATCGGCGCGGGCATGGTCGGATACGTCGACGGGATCGTGGATCAGCACGTACTGCGGCCCGTCGCCGACCGGCTCGATGGTGAAGCCGAGTTCCTCCGGTGCGACCGGCCCCGACGGATCGTCAGGTCCGAGCGTCGGAGCGTCCGAACCGCCAACCGGGCGTGGCGGTTCGGCGACATCCGCCTCGGTCAATTGTGCGATCGCGTATTTGATGCCCTTGCGCCAGCCGGTGAGCGGCGGACGGTCGGAGTCCCAGTCGGCGCCGTGCACGCGGCGGGTGTAGGCGTTGGCGTCGCGCCAGGTCTTATCCGGATTCTTGGCGAGATAATTCGATTCGCCGAGCGCGTCGCGCAGCAGGATCAGGTCCTGCGGCAGGATTGGCGCCGGGTTCTCGTCCACCAGATGTTCCGGCAGGCTCTCCCACGGATTCCCGTCGAGCCGAATCCACGCCTCCGCGACATCGGCGACGTCGTCGAAGGGCCGCCGCACCCGCGCGCCGGTGATGCGGTCGACGGTCCAGAATCCGGCCCCGTCCGGACCACCGCGCATCAGATGATTCTTGATCTGCAGCAGTTGCTCGCGAGTCAGGTCGAATCCGAATATCGAACGGAAGGTGGTGCCATCCGGCAGGCGGTATTCGTTGACGTTGCGCAGGATCCGGTCCAGCTCCGAATCATTCGCTCGATATCCGTCGAGGACCTCGGTTGTCCACTCCTGCACCCGATTCCACGCGGCGACCTGCTCGGACCACGGAATCCGCTTGCGTGACAGCAGGATGCCCGGGTTGTTGTCCGGAATCTCCTGGCGATCCCGCCAGCCGAGGGCCTCGCGCCCGTCATGCTCCAAAAACAGTGGCTGATAGTTCTTTTCGGGCTTGCCGAACCATTCGAACTCCCGGACTCTGCGCACGAAGCGGATGTGCTCGGTCCACGGATGGTCCAGCACCCGAATCGGCTTGGTACGCAACTTGTCCGGTACGTCGTCGCCGTGGAAGCCGATCGGGACCTCGGTGGTGGAACGCAGCTTGCCGATCCATTCGGTGTGGCTGAGCACGAAATCGCCGAACCGGGGGTGCCGCTGGAACCAGGCCCGCATCTTCGGCCTCGACTTGTCGGCGATCAGCACCCACCGCATGGGCGGGTAGGCCGCATCGGCCAACGGGAGCGGTTCCGCCACATGCTCTTCCGGGCCGGGCACGCCCTGCTTGAGCCAGTTCTCGATGGCGCCGTCGAAGGTGAGGCCCTTCGCCTGCTCCTCGGTCAATTCCGGCCAGTGGCCGGTGGTTAGTCCGAGAATCGCGTCCTCGATGGAGGTTTGGAACGGATCGACGCCCAATTGGCTGCTGGTGCCGTCGGGCGGATCCTTGACGGTGTGCCCGGTCGGCTTGAAATCGGCCTTCCTGGCCTCGGCGCGCCGCGGACCGTGCTCCCGCGCGTCATGCCAGTTGCCATCCACGTCGCGCCATGAGGTGAGCGTCATCGGGTCGCGATCGACCCACACGCGGCCGTCGCGTTCGATGATGGATTCGGGCAGGTGCACCCGCCGGATCGCGGGTCCGCCAAGGTGTTCCATGCGCAGGCCGCGATCGACCGGATCGATGCTGACGTGGTGATATTCGATGACGGTGTCCGGGCGGCCGAGCAGCAGCGCGAGGTCGCGGCTGCGGGTCAGCGCCTCGTGCAGCGCCCGATCATGGTCGGCCAGTGGATGATCCGGATCCGGACGCGAGCCGACGACGATCACCCGCGCCGGTTCGCCCTCCGCGACACCGACCCGGTCGGTGATCCGCCAGCTCGTGTGTTCGGCGAGCGCGTCGTTCCAGGCGCCGTCGAATCCGTCGAGCCGGTCGTTCGCGCGGCCCGCCATGGTATCGGCCCGGCGCACCAGCTCCTCGAGTCCGTCGATCGCCGCGGCCCGCCGCACCGGATCCGGCTCGCCGGTGTGCGCGAGTTCCGCCAGCGCGACACGATACTGCTCGAGCCGGGCGGCCGCGGCGTCGCGCTGCCGGACCGACTCCTCGTATTCGGCGATCAGCGCGCGGCGCTGCTCCGTGAGCGCCTGGCGCCGCTGCAGCATTTCGTCGCGGATATCCCGCAGCCGTTCGGCATTGGTGATGTTGTCGGTGGTGCGTTGCCGCGCGGCGAGTTCGGCGCGGCGAGCCCGCACCCGGACCCTGCGCGGCGCCTCGTCGGATAGGTCGGCCTCGCGCGCGCTGATCCGCGCGATCTGATCGCCGATTCGTGCGATTTCCTCGCTCGGCGTCGCCGATCGCGCGAGTCTTTCGAGTTCGATTGCGGCGGCATCCATTTGGGCGCGCAGGTCGGCGACGCCCTCGGCGTGGGTCACCGGGTCGGCTTCGGTGGCGCGCAACAGGTCGAGCGCGGTCTGCAACTGCTTGTGCTGCCGAGCGGCCTCGGCGCGCTGCTGCGCGAGATCTTCGCGCCGGACCCTGGCCTCGGCATCGCGTTCGACGGCGGCGGCATGCACGGCGCCCGCATGCTCCAATTCGACTATGCGGGCGTGCACCTCGACGATCCGGTCGGCGAGATCGTTCACCTCGTTGCTCGAACGGGCAAGTGCCGCAAGCGCTTCCTCGGAATGCCGGAGTGGTCCCGGCAGGAATTGGTCCGGCTCGTCCATACCGCCGCGCAGCATGATCTGCGTGGTTTCCTCGCCGAGGCGTTCCAGGGTGGTTTCCAGGTGCTCGCCGAGCTCGCCGTCGGGATCCCGGATTTCGAAACGCATGGCGAAGTCGTCGCGTTTCGCCTTCGCAGCCGCCCACTTCTTGACCAGATCCGCGTGCTCGGCGTCCGCGTCGCGCAGTTGCGCGTCGATATCGCCGGTCAGATCCGGATGCGCCGGAGCCGGCGGCGCCACTCGTTCCTCGACGGGTGGATCGATATGGGTGACTCGGCCGTGCTCGTCGACCACCACCCGTTTGCCGTCCGGCGGCGGATTCTCCCTGGCCGCGACCTCGGCCGCGGCCAGCCTGCGCTGCTCCTCGACATTGTGCGCGGTGTGGTATTCCTCGAATTCCCTGCGGATTTCGCGGATCAGCGGTGCGCGTTCGGTGGCGGCCCGCAGTGCGTCGCCCAATTCCGCGTGTCCGGCGACGCCGCGGTTTCTGGTTGCCTCTTCCCTTGCGCGCCTCAGCATTTCGCCACCGGCCCGCTCGGCGGCCCCCGGGATCGCCTGTCGCTGTCTGATCTCGTGCACCCGGTCCGCCAGCCCCGGCGTGACGCCGTCGGGCGAGCCGAAGATGGCGTGCTCCAGCTCTCTCGGCGTCATCGCGGCGGCGTCCCCGATACCGAGTTCGGTTGCCAGCTCGACGATCCGATCGTGGATGCGGGCACTGCGTTGCGCGGCGGCCGCGATGCCCCTGCCCATTTCGCGCAACCGCGCCTCGTGCTCGGTGAGCGGTTCGGGGTCGCGGACCACGCGATCGGTCTGCCAGATCCGGCCTCGATCGTCGACGTGCACAACACATTCGTCGATGTGGTAGCCGTCTCGGGCCCAGGCGAGATAGCGGTCCGTCGAATGGTCGGCGCCGACGGTGAAGTGCACGAGCCGCGGCGGGTCGCCGTCCATCCTGCGGGTGAGCGCGCCCGCGGGCCTGCCACCGGCCTCCCGGGTAAGGTGCTGCGCCGCAGCGGTTCCCGCCGATCGGCGGACCGCATCCTCGTGTGCGAGCGCATCGTGGAAGGCGCTCAGGCGCTCCAGAACCAGCGGGGCGCGCTTCATCGCATTGCGGGTCAGGTGGTCGAGCGCCATCCGCTCGGACCAATAGCGGCGCAAACCCATGCGCGCCTTCAGCTCCTTGGCGTATTTGCGCATGGCGAGCGAGCGATCGCGCAACTCGTCGACTCGATCGATGAGTTTGCGTTCCAGGGCATGGGTGCTCTGGGCCGGATCCAGATCCTGGTGGAGGCCGCGCAGCAGAGCGGTGAGGTCTTCGTAGGCGCGGGCCGTGGCCGTGGTCGCCTCGGCGATGCGCTCACCCCATTCCGGCATATTGCCGACATGCCGTGGTGGAGTTGGGGTTTCCTCGGCGAAGCCGTCGGGTATGGATTCCGTGGTGTCCGGGTAGGGCTGTTCGGATGTGGAGTTCGGTTCGGGCGCGGGACGTTCCGAGGCTGTGTGTTCGGCGCCGGTCCCGGCCTTGTTTGCCGTTTCCGGCTGAGCGGTTTCCGCCTCGGACGGTTCCGGCCCGGTACCCTCCTGTGCGCCCTTTTCTGTTGCCGCGAAAAGTTTTTCGAGGTCCGCGCGGGTGTCCGTGACGGCGTCGGACTCGCGCTGGTCGAGCTGGCCGCCCTCCAGTTCGGTGAACCGGCGGGCGGTTTCGAGTTGGTCGCGTAGGTCGGCGATGGCGCGGCGGATTTCGGCGGGCGACATGGTGTGCGGCCCCGGGAGATCCGCTGGGTCGCCGCCGGTGGCGTGCCAGAGGTCGGCGAGATCCCGATAGGTGTCGCCGACGGTATCGCCTTCGCGCACATCCAGCTGGCGGCCTTCCAAATCGGTGAATTGACTACCGGTTTCGAGTTGGTCGCGTAGGTCGGCGATGGCGCGGCGGATTTCCGCGGGCGACATGGTGGCTCGGCCCGGCAGATCGGCCGGGTCGCCGCCGGTGGCGTGCCATAGGTCGGCGAGATCGTCGTAGATATCGCGTTCCGCCGCGCCATTGTGCGGAACCTCTTGTGCGCCTTCGTGTTCGGTGGTCGGTTGGTCGGTTTCGTGCTCCTGCGGGGCGGGCTGTCGGTCGGACACGCCTGGTTCGGGCTGAGGCCGAATCGACGGTTCGTCGGTGCTGGTTTCGCTCCCCGTCCGAGTCGGTGCCTCGTCGGGTGTGCGCTGAGGCTGCTCCTCGGGCGCACCGGCCTCGCGTTCGGGCTCGTTGGGCGTGCCCGGCTCGACAAACGGCTCATGCGGTTTACCGGCTTCAATAATGTGAGGCGCGTGGTACACCTCGGGCGCAACCGGTTCCATGGGCAGCGGGGTGCCGTCGGGCTGGCCCTCATAGCGGAATTCGATATCGTGGAAGCCCGCGTTTCGCAGGTTGCGAAGGACGAGTTCCCGCTCGGTGGCCGGTGCGTGGGCGGTGCTTCCGGTTTCGATGCGTAGCGTGCCGCCGGGGGCGAGCACCCGGAAGATCTCCCGCGCCGCGGTCGACGGAACCTCCAGCAGTGACTTGATATCGACGCGTTCGAAGAAGACCTCGCTGATCGATCCATCCGGAATCGCCGACAGGTCACGGACATCCGCGATCAGGTCGGGCCGGGTGGAATCGGCACGGTTGACGAAGATCTCGCCCGGTCCGGCGGGCCGGTATTCGTGTCCACCGCCGATCACCAGTCGGGCACCGTTGGGTCCGGCCGCGGCCAGCAGTGCCGGGAGGTCATCGGTGGGGGTGGTGCGCCAAGACGGATCGTGCGTAGTCGGCCGCGGTGTCTGCCCGACCGGATCGACCTCGGCGATCCACACATGGCCGTTCCGGTCGATCGCGATCCCGATGTGCTCGGAGTGCCCCTCGGGTGTGGACATGGTCATGACGGCCCGACCGGCCCCGGCAATGTGTTCGAACCTGAACTGGTCGCGGTCGACACCGCGGTCCCGTGCGATTTCCGCGCCGACGGCGGTCACCGCATCGGTCATACCCCAGCCGCGGCGGTCGGCTCGCTGCTGTTCGATCCGGTCGATGGTCTCGACCAGATGCTCTGCCGCCCTTGGCATTGCGCCCTGAGCGCGCAATGCGTGCGCGATGTCGGCGGGGCCGAGTCGATGGGTGTCCGCCAATCCGAGTCCGGCCGCGCGCTGCCGGATCGATTCGAGATAGCTTCGCGGATAACCGATCTCACGCACGGCAGCGGCGACCCTGGCCCGCACCTCGGGCGCGGTCGGCCGGTGTCCGTGCCAGGGCTCACCGAGTGTCCATCGCGGCGGAAGGTGCGGCGACGGCGCACCGAGCGGCGGCGGCCGGTCCGGATCGTACGGGGCGCCGAAGTGCTTCTCCTCGGGATTCGACCGGCTCGATTCGACTGGTCGTTCGCCGCCCGGCAGATCGACGCGTCCGCCGTTGAGATCGAGTGCGATCACGTAGTAGGCCGCAACGTGTTCCGGAGTCGTCTCGGGCAACCTGCCCTCGGTGCCGTTGGCCGGATCGTGCTGCCAGACCTCCTCGCCTGCCCGGGTGACGACGTATGCGTGCCCGAGCCCACCCGGGGCGTGATACACCTCGCCGACCAGCACGACGATATTCGGATCGCCGACCGTGGTGAGCGCGGCGCGCAGATCCCGCAGAGTCCGGAAAACTGTTGGTCCGCTGGCCTTTTCGCCGAGATCGGACAGCGTGTATCCCTTGGGCCCAGGAGCCTCGGGCGGCACGGTGAGCACATCTTCGCCGATGACCGTGTTGATGAACCGGGCGGCCCTCGGCAGGCAGTCCGGGGGTGTCGCGGTCGGGTCGCCGGGTTCGGTGACCGGTGCGCGGTCGGCGAAGGTTTGGCCGAAAACATCGGCGTAGCGGTTCAATTCGGCGTCGACGCGGCGATGTTCGGCCAGCGCGTCGCGCAGTTCGGCGAGCTGTGCGGCCCGATCCGGATGCTCGGCCGCCAGATCCGCCAGCCGCTGCTCGGTGAAGTGCTGCGGTGCACCGGTTCCCGGTGGTATGCCGATATCGCCCGCGAGCTCCCGAATGCGTTCGGTGAGTGCGCGGCGTTGCCCGGCCAGAACGGCGTGACCGTCGGCGACCGCGTCGAGCCAGCTCAATTCCTGCTGCGCCCGAGCGCGTTCCGGCGAACCGTCGGGCAGCGTCGCGGTCTCGCGCAGTGCGGCGAGACGTTGCCGGACCACCTCCGGCAACAGCGAATGATCGAGCCGGTCCTCGGTCGAGAAGACCATGGCGACCGTGGCCTCTGGGTGCTCGGTGATCCCACCGGGGAACTCCAGCCACCGCCCGCTCTCCGGGTCGTACATGCCGATCCGGCCGTCCGCGCCGACCACGAGGTCGTAACGCCGAGCGCCGTGCGGGTTGCCGTCGACAACCACCGCTACCGTGCCCGGTCCGCGCGCGGAGATCTCATCGGCGAGTTGCCGATGACTGTCGTACGGATGGAATTCGGCGTTGTGCCCGAGCTCGAGCTCGTCCGGTGTCAGACCGGCGGCGGGGATCTCGGTGCCGGGGTCGACCCGTGTCGACTCGGAAGGCGGTGTGTCGCGGTGGTTTTCGGCGCTGTTCGGGTCGGCGGCGGTGCGCCCGGCGTTCGTGTGGTCTCCGGAATGATCTGCGATGCCGGGTACGGTTTCCTGCCTTGCCGGGGAACCGGCGTCGCCCGCGATCGGACGAGCGGAGCTCGGGCGAGTACTGGTCTGTTCCGCGTCGGCTCGACCGGCGGTCGGTGCGGCTGCCCGGCCCGATGTCTGACGAGCGTCGACCGGTGTGGTCGGAGTCGCGCGGGTGTCGGTCGACCGAGCCGTCGGTTGACCCGCCTCGCCTGGGCGTGTGCCCTTCGCCGTCTCGGCCGAGCGCGCGGCGTCCTCGGGGGACAGGACCGTGCGGGAATTCGGCTGTACCGCTGGTCGTTCGGCGGCAGGTCGAGCCTCACCCGGGGTTCCGGTGTCGACGCGTCCACTGTTCGTCGGTGCTGCGGGACGATCGTTCGCCGGAGGCGCGGTGTCGACGCGCCCGCCGTTCACCGGGGTCGCGGGCCCGTCGGTAGGCGTCGCCGCGCCCTGCTCCGATGCCGCGGTGTCGTTCTCGGGTTGCACGGGATGGCTGGCCACCGTCGTGCCATTTTCTATTGCCGCGGTGCCGTTTTCGGGTTGCGCGAAATGGCTGGCCGCCACCGTCGTGCCGTTTTCTGTTGCCGCGGTGCCGTTTTCGGGTTGCGCGAAATGGCTGGCCGCCGCTGTCGTGCCGTTTTCTGTTGCCGCGGTGCCATCGTCGGGTTGGACAGGGTGGTTGTCCGCCGCCGCGCTGTTCTCGGTCAGCGCGCCGGTCGGCTGTGCCGTCTCGGCCTGGACGCCCGGCGGGGTCGCCGTATGTTCGGCCTGCACGGGAGTGATCGGCGCACCGGCGTCGCCAGCTACTCCCGCTCGGGATTGCCCCGTCGAATATTGGTCTCCAGCAGATTGTTCGGGAGTGTCGGCGGGTCGGCCGTTCTCCGACCCCGCCGCGTCACCCGCGCGCCCCGGACCGGAACTAGTTGCCGAATCCGGCTGCACTGTGCCAGCTTTGGTATCGCCGGGCGAATCCACCCGCTGGGTGCCCTGTACCGGACGAGCACCAGAGTCCGACTGGGGTGTCCCAGGTTTCGAATCGACGCCACGGGCATTGTTACCCGCGTCGGATGCGCCGGGGGCGGGCCGCGCCTCACCGCCAGGGGCCGAATTGCCCTGTGGCGCAGCCTGACCCGATCCGGCAGTATCGCCGGTGGAATGTCCGGCACCGGGATCGTTGACGACCGGCGGCGGGGCACCTGAATCGCCGTGCGCCAGTGGTTCAGCACTCGCCGGATGCGCCGCCGGGGGCCCGGACGCATGCTGCCCGTTGACGGAACTCGCGTGCTGGCCATTGGGACTCGACTGCTCACCATTCGCACCGGTCGGCGCACCCGCGTGCTGGCCGTTCGCCTCCGGCATTGTCCCTGTTGCCGATCCGCGATTGCCGGTGCCCTCCGGCACGGTGCCCGGATGCCCATTGGTCACGCCCGTATCGCGCACCGGCGATGTCGCACCGTCGAATCCGGCGGGCACCCGCGCCTCGGGTGTACCGCGAAACCTGTTGACCAGCCCGTGGTTTCCGAGCCCGACCGCACCGCCCGCGACGCCGCCGACCAGCATGTGCGCGTCGAGCGGCCCCCATTTGTTGATATCGAATTCGCCCTTGACCAGATTCGGTGCGGCATATCCGGCCAGCGCGCCGGACAACCCGGCCGCTCCGGTGCCGACCAGGGTCTTCACCAGATTCGGTGTGCCCTTGAATATTCCGGTCTTGAAGATCGCGGTCTTGAATATGTCGTTCGACAGGCCGTGGCCCCATTGGCCGCCGATGGCGCCCGCCGCGCCCGCGACTGCCATCGAACCGGATTCACCCCAGTCGATGCCGCCGTGCATCTTTCCGTCGGCGCCCATCCTGCGGTGGCCCTGGAGGTCGAGCAGTTCCTGCATCAGCGCGTCCTGCGCACCGCCGATCAGCGCCGACTTGCCGACGTGCAGCAGCATGAATTTGGTGAGCGCCTTCCAGCCTGCCTTGGTGGTGAGGCTCAGAATGGCCTTTTTCAGCCGGTTGGCGACGATCCGGATGAATCCTCTGGTCACCGCGACCGCGGCGGCCTCCTCGGCGGGTGCGGTCGGCGGGAAGATCCAGGCTGCGGCCATCTCGGCCGCCAGGATGATCAGTGAGGTGATCATCATGCCCTGTGCGTATTCGAGTTCGGAGCCCAGGTTTTCGGCGGCGTCGCCGATCGAGTCGAGGATTTCGGCGAGCATCGGGATGGTCAGCGTGTCGGCTTTGCCATCCCGTGGGGGTTCGGCCATGAGCGCGTCGAACAGTTTCCCCATCGCCTCGCCGCCCTGGCCGGACGGATAGCTGGCCAGCGTGGCCGACTTGGCCGCGCCGACATCCGACAACAGGGCGCGCACTTCGTTGGCGGCCGCCCGCCAGTCGTCGGCGACCCCGAACATGCCGGAATGGCTGCCCTCCGGCCAGTCCGCGCCGGCGACCCAGCCGAGCACGTTCAGGATTTCGTAACCCACATCACCCATGGCAGTAACGCTTTCGCCGATCAGGTGCCGTGTCGTCGCCGGTGCGCCGGGGGAGAGTAGACCATCCAGCCCACGGTGAGCCGTTCAGCGGTCAACCGCGACAGCGGATATCCGGTGGTGTCGAGCCCCTGCTCGATTGAATCGGTTGCACCGTTGGTTGATTCGGAATCATCCAGGGAATCAGGCACCGAAATAGTCGTTCCGCGTCAGCTTGCGCGCGGCGGTGCGCTGGCCGTCGGCGAACGTACCGAACCCATTGCCGAGATTGCCCGCGTTGGTGAACGTCGCATCGCGCATTTTCGCGTAGCCGTTCTTGCCCTCCATGAAACCCTGACCGTAGTGGTCGGCGCCCCACGGCTCGCCGCGGCCGTCCAGATTCGCTTGCAGCCTGCTGAATATCGTCGAGATCTTTTGCTTCACTTCATCGTTCGCGTCCGCGGCGGTACTCAGCTTGTCGGTGTAGGTGTGCAGTCTGTCGACCATCATTGACCTCCGTGCAACCGATCCGAAATCGCGACATCCCATCGCATCAGAGGTTTCCCAACACGATCGGACGCCATGGCGAACGACCGGTGAACGCCGGGACACGCGAAATCTACTGGGCGGTAGTGCCTGTGGCGCTCGTCTCGGCGGCATGGTGAATTCGATGACCGCACAGCCACTTTCGTGACACCGACAGCTCCCGGATCGGCCGGTCAGCGCAGGGTGGCGATGACGTGTCGCGCGGCCTCCGCGATGAGCTCATCGCTCGGTTCGGCGTCGTAGCCGCCCGCGCGATCCGACACCAGCGGTGCGCCGGACGGCGGCCGGACGACGGCGATATCGTTCGCGCGGCCGTAGTCGCCGGTGCCGGTCTTGTCGGCCACCGACCAGCCCGGCGGTACCGCGGCCCTGATGCGCCCCGGCGCGGTTTTGCTGTGCAGCAACCAGTCCGTCAGCATGGCGCGCTTGTCGTCCGGCAGCGCCGAACCCAGCAGCAGCGTCCGGAAATCGCCGCCGATCGCGCGCGGCGTCGTGGTGTCGACCGGATCGCCGGGCGCGGCGCGGTTGAGTTCGGGTTCGTAGTTGTCCAGCCTGCCGACCTGGTCGCCGATTTCGCGCAGATATGCGGTGAGCGCCGCGGGTCCGCCGAGATCGGTGACCAGCAGATTGCCCGCGGTGCCGTCGCTGTAGCGGATCGCGGCGTCGCAGAGTTCGCCGATCGTCATACCGGTGTCGACCCGCTTCTGGGTGACGGGTGAGATCGAGCGGATATCGTCATGGCTGAAGGTCACCCGGGAGTCGAGGTGCGACAACGGGTTTCGGGCCAGCACCGCGGCAACGGCGAGTGCCTTGAAGATGGAACACAGTGCGAACCGCTCGTCCGCGCGGTATTCGAGCGTCCGCCCGGTGCCGGTGTCGATGGCGAAAACGCCGATGCGCGCATTGAAACGCCGTTCCAGTTCGAGGTAGCGTGCCGCCGGTTCGGCCGTCGTGGGCACCGGGGCCGACACCGACTCGGCGCAGGCGGTCAGCAGTGTCGCCATGACGGCGGTCAGCACGGCGCGACGGGTCGGGCCCGCGCGGCGCCAGCGGATATCGGGCGTCAATTCAGCTCCTGGACAGCGATTTTCGCGGCCTTGGCGAGCAGCGCGTTGTCGTAGCTCGCATCCTGTTTCGCGCGGGTCGTCAGCACCGTCAGCACGATCGGGGCGCGGTTCGGCGGCCACAGCACGGCGATATCGTTGCGGGTGCCGTAGGCGGCGGAGCCGGTCTTGTCGGCGACCTGCCAGTCCGCGGGGACGCCGGCGCGGATCACTTCGCCGCCGGTGGTGTTGCGGCGCATCATGTCGGTGAGGATGGCGCGGGCCTCGGGGGTGAGTTCCGAGCCCAGCAGGTACTTCCGGAGATCGGCCGCCAGGGCGCGGGGTGTGCTCGTATCCCGGGTGTCGCCCGGAATCGCCTCGTTCAACGCGGTTTCGGTGCGGTCCATCTGGGTCACGTTGTCGCCGAGGGCGCGTAGGTTCCGCTCGACGCCCTTGGGGCCGCCGAGCCGCGCGAACATGTGGTTGGCCGCGGTGTTGTCGCTATATCGCAGCGCCGCGTCGAGCACTTCGCGCAGCGTCATCCCGTCGGCCACGTGTTGTTCACTGATCGGTGAGTTGGCCACCAGGTCGGCCGAGGTGTAGTTGATCCGCACCTCCAGATCGGCCGGTGCGGTCGTGGCGAGTATCGCGCCCGCGAGCAACGCCTTCGAGGTCGATGCGTAGGCGAACCGTTCGTCGGCGCGATGCTCCACCGTTCGGTCGGAGCCCGTGTCGATGCCGAAAACTCCCAGATGCGCGTCGAATTCGGTTTCCAGTGCGTCGAATTCGCCGGATATCGGCGTCGTCGCGGTGGAGGTCGGGGCGGGCGCCGCGTTATCGGTCGCGCATGCGGCGAGCGGAAGCAACAGGGCCGCCGCGATCGCAACGGCGGCGGATCGGGCGGTGCGAAACCTCGTCATTCGGATCTCCATTCGTCGCGGTTGTTGCCGATGGGCAGCCTCGCACCCGGTGCCGTATGCCGTCCAAGACACAAATGCGGGTATCAATGCTGAATTGGCATACACTGTGGTGCCGTGGATATGGTCGCCGCGTGCCGCGCCTTCGTCGCCGTCAGCAGCAACGGCAGCTTCACCGTCGGCGCGGCGGCGGCCCGGATCCCGCAATCGGTGGCCAGCCGCCGGATCGCGGCGCTCGAACAGCACTTCGGCGCCCGGCTGCTCAACCGGACCTCGCGCAGCGCGACGTTGACGTCGTTCGGGCGGGAGATGCTGCCATCGGCCCGGCGGCTCGTCGAACTCGCCGAGGCGATGGAGCACGAGGCGGAGCGCGCGAAGCTGCGGCCGTTCCGGATGGCGATACCCCAGATATGCGCGCCGCTGCCGCTTGCCCGCTGCGTCGCGGTGGCGCGCGAGGGCGGGCTGAACCTCGACCTGCATTCGGCCGGACCCAGGGAACGCGCGGAACTCGTTCGGACACAAGAGGTTCGGGCCGCGCTCAGCGCGGTGCCGCCGGACCGGGGCAGGTGGCGGGTGCCGCTCGGCCTCGCGGGCACCGCGGGCCCGCATCCGACCCCGCTCTATCTGGAGACATTGCGCGCGGGCCGCGCCGACCGGGACGTTCGGCGTCGCCGGATCTGGATCCAGCCGGAGGACGATACGCCGCACCTGCGCGACCCGCTCACCCGGCTGCGTGACGCGCTCGGTCTGCAACCGGCGCAGGTAATGGTGGCCGATTCGCTGATCACCGCGGTGGCCGAGGTGCTCGGCTCCGACGATCTGCTGCTCGCCTCGCGGTGGCAGGCCGGTGAGCTCGGATTACATTGGCGGCCGATCGGTGAACTAGAGCTATCCCGCGGCTACGAGATCGCGGCCGGGCAGCGCGCGGACGCCGAACGCGTCAGATCGTTGCCCGCGCGCGCGATCGGCGCCTGCCTCGGCGCACCGGACGACGAGAGCGAGGAACGGTAGATGGGGATGAGCACGGCGCTGCGCGAGGTGCATCGAGTACTCGACGACGCGGGCCTGCGCGGCTCATTCCTGGTGCGCGACTTGAATTCCGGCGACGAACTCGGGGTCGAAGCCGAGGCGGAGTGGCCGATCGCATCGCTGGTCAAGGTGCCGCTCGCGGTGGTGACGTTGGTGCGGATCGCCCGCGGTGAACTCGACCCGGCGGCCAGGATCGAGGTCGAGCCGGGCCGCATCGCGACGGCTGGGCCGATGGGTCTCGGCAAATTCCGGCATCCGGCCAGCATCGCGCTCGACGACCTGCTGTATCTGAGCACATCCATCAGCGACGGCATCGCCGCGGACGCCCTGTTCGCGCTGACCCCGCCCGCCGCCGTCACCGCGGAACTGCGGCGGCTCGGCCACGACGGAATCGCGGTGCGGCATCTGATGGGCGAGCTCACCCGGACACCGGTCGAACGCTTCGAACCCGCGCAGGCGCATCTGGCGCATACGCTCGCCATCGAGGCGGGCACCGCCGGGCACGGTCATCCGGTGCCGCAGCTCGATATCAGTTGGGCCAATGCGGGTTCGGCGCGGGCGTTCGTCGACCTGATGCGGGATCTGTGGCGGCCGAGCGCCATTCATCCGGATGCGGCGGCGCGGGTGCGGGAACTGATGGGAGACAACGTGGTCCGGCAGCGACTCGCGCCCGACTTCAGCTCCGATGCGGCCCGCTGGTCGTCGAAAACCGGAACCCTGCTCAACCTGCGTCACGAGGTGGGCGTCGTCGAGCATGCGGACGGTCAGGTGCTCGCGGTGGCCGCGCTCACCGAATCGCGGGTTCCGGCGGCCAATCAACCCGGTGCGGAGGCGAGCATGGCCAAGGCGGCCAGGATCCTGCACGACGAATTGCGGACCGGGCCATGGAATCGATTGTGACGCAGGTCATATCGCGGGGGTGCGCATCCGGAGATGGGACGAATCGCCTATCTTTGAAGTTGCTGTGAATCTTTCTGTGACGGTTGTGCACCTGGTGGCCAGGCTGCACGTGGATCTCGGTCGGCTGGCCGCCCAGCTGTGTCGCTGACGCGTACCCACACAATGTTCCACCCTGACCGTCTCGGAGTTCTGTTATGTCCACACCCCTTTCGCGCGGCCGTACCCTCAATCCGGCGCGCTGGCCCTTCGGTGTCCAGATCCTGCTTGGCCTCGCGGTCGGCATCGCCGCCGGATTCATCGCCCGCGCCACCGGATCCGCCTGGCTCACCAGCACATTGACGCAGGTCGGCGGCATCTTCGTGCAGCTGCTCAAGCTTGCCGTCCCGCCGCTGGTATTCACCGCGGTGCTGGTGAGTATCGCGGGCCTGCGCCACGTCACCAATGCCGCCCGGCTGGCGGGCCGCACACTGCTCTGGTTCATGGGCACCTCGCTGATCGCGGTCGTCGTCGGGATCGCGCTCGGCCTGATCACCAATCCGGGTCGCGGCGTCGACCTGACCCTCACCGGCGCGAAGGCGCCCGACAGCAAGGGCGGCTGGACCGACTTCCTCACCGGCATCATCCCCACCAACGTCATCGGCGCGTTCACCAACGGCAATGTGCTGCAATTGGTTTTCCTCGGCGCCGTGCTCGGGGTGGCCGCGCTGAAACTCGGTGAGGCCGCCAAACCCTTTGTCGCGCTGGCTGAATCTGTGCTACAGCTGGTGCAGAAGGCGCTCTGGTGGGTGATCCGGCTCGCGCCGATCGGCACCGCGGGACTGATCGGCAAGGCCATCGCCAGTTACGGCTGGAATCTGTTGCGGCCGTTGGCCACCTTCACCGTGGCGGTCTATGTCGGCTGCCTCATCGTGCTCGTCGTCGTGTATCCGATTCTGTTGCGCGTCGTCGGCGGAGTGAACCCGGTTCGCTTCTACGCGAAGGTCTGGCCCGCGGTCGAATTGGCGTTCGTCTCGCGCTCGTCGATCGGCACCATGCCGCTCACCCAGCGGATGGTCACCGAAAGGCTCGGCGTCCCAGGCGAATACGCCTCGTTCGCGGTGCCGTTCGGCGCGACGACCAAGATGGACGGCTGCGCCGCCGTCTACCCGGCGCTGGCCGCCATCTTCGTCGCCCAGATCACCGGCACCCACCTCGGCATCCGGGATTACCTGCTGATCGCCTTCGTCTCCGTCGTGGGCTCCGCGGCGACCGCCGGACTCACAGGCGCCATCGTCATGCTGACGCTCACCCTGTCCACCCTCGGCCTGCCGCTCGCGGGCGCCGGCCTGCTGCTCGCCATCGATCCGATACTCGACATGATCCGCACCGCAACCAATGTCGCGGGTCAGATGGTGATTCCGGTGCTGGTCGCCAAGCGTGAGGGCATCCTCGAACGGGAGGTCTTCGACCGCCCGTCGGCGCCGCTCACGACGACCGCGCCGATCGCGGAACCGATCCCCGCGGCCGCCTGATCGCGCCGGGTCGATCGCGAACGCGCGATCGACCCGGGCCCTCAGTTCGACGCCGTCGCGCGGCGATGCTGTGCGGCCTTGGCGCGGTTGCCGCACACCGCCATCTGGCACCAGCGCCGCCTGCCGCCCGCCGACAGATCGACGAACCGCGCGCTGCAGTTGACGCCGCCGCAGATGCGAACCCGGCCGCGGGTATCGCCGCCGAGCAGTTCGGCGGCGTCGAGGGCGATTCGATACAGCGCGCCGCGGGCATCGGTGGGTGCGCCGGTCGTTTCCAGCACCGGCACCCCTTCGTGCACGTCGAGGCGCGGCGGATGGTCTGCCGCGTTGGCCAGCCAGCGGTTGATCACCTGCTGTGCGCTTCGGGGAAAGTGTGTTCCGCCGACGACCGCGCGCACACCGGAGTCGATGGCCTCGCGCAATTGCCTTGCCTCGTCCAGTAATTCCACATCGAAGTCGCCGCGGCACGGGATGAGCCCGGCCGCGGCGAACCAGTCCGCCAGGTCCTGCGGATGCCGAAGCAGCTCGCGGCCGCCCGCATAGCGGTCCCGCATGGTGTTGACGAAATCGATGCTCGGCCGACCGCCGTACCAGACCCAGCGATCCCGTGACTGTTGTTCCGTCTTCATAACCCTATGTTAGGTTACCCCGGAAGTAACCCTATATATGGTTAGTTAGAGGTTGGGATGACAGGGCATACGTCACCGACGAAAACGTCGCTCGCACTGCGGATCTGGTTGCTGGCACTGGGTATGTTCGCGATCGGAACCGATCTGTTCATCGTGTCCGGTCTGCTGCCCGCGCTCAGCCGCGATCTGCACCTGTCGACCGCGGCCGCGGGGCAGACCGTCACGGCTTTCGCCATCACCTACGCCGTCGCGGCGCCGATACTGGCCGGCGTCACCGCACGCGTCGACCGGCGGGTGCTGCTGCTCGCGGTGCTCACCGTCTTCGCCGCGGGGAATGTGTTGTCCGCCTTGGCCGCCAGCTATTGGGTGCTGCTGGTCAGCCGGGTCGTCGCCGGTCTCGGCGCCGCGCTGTTCGCGGCCACCGCATCCGCGACCGCGGTCCGCATCACCACGCCCGAGCGGCGCGGGCGCGCGTTGGCCATCGTGTACGCCGGGATGACATCGGCCATCGCGCTGGGCGTTCCGCTGGGTAATGTGATCGGCGCCGCACTGTCGTGGCGCTGGGCGTTCGGATTCGTGGCCGCGCTCGCCGTACTCACCGCCGCCGGGCTGTGGGTGAGTTTGCCCGGACTGCCGGGCAGCGCGGGCGCGAGCATCGGGGAACGGCTTGCGGCGGTACGGATTCGGCGCGCGCCGACGGCATTGCTCGGCACCGCCCTCTGGGTGCTCGGCACCTTCGTTGTCTACACCTATCTGGGAACGTTGCTGGACAACATCACTCACGCGTCGGAGGATGTACGTCCCTGGTTGTTACTGCTTTTCGGCATCGGCAGCTTTGCCGGAGTGCTGGTCGGCGGTCGCATCGCGGACCGATTCGACCCGAACGCGAGCCTGATCGTTTCGATCGGTCTGCTGGCGGTCGTGCTCGCCGGGCTCGGCCTGGCCGTGCACTCCGTCCCCGGCGTCGCCATCGGATCGGCGCTCTGGGGTCTGGTCCACTGGTGCAGCTTCCCGCTCATCCAGCACCGCCTGCTCGCCATCGGCGGGGCCCGCGGCGACATGCTCTTGGCGCTCAACAACAGCGCCGTTTACCTCGGTCAAACCGGTGCCGCCGTGCTCGGTGGCCTGTTCGCCGATTCCGGCATGCTGGGCGGACTTCCCTTCGTCGGTGTCGCCGCCGAGCTCCTGGCCCTGCTGACGCTGGCCCTGAATATCCGAGCCGCCCGCCCCGCGCCCGCAGTGGATTCGCCCGATCTCGACGCGGCGTCCCAGGGTAAAACCGCCGCGATCACCCGGGCCGAGCAAATTTAGGTCGGATGACCTATATTGAATTCCGTGAACGATGCTCTCGATTTCGATCCACAGGGTCCGGTACTGCTCGTCGGCGGCTATGGGACGGTCGGCGCGGAGCTGACGCGCCTGGCCGCGCCGTCCTTCCCGCTGTTGCTCACCGGGCGCAGCCTGGCTCGGGGGCGCGAGCTCGCCATGGAAGTCGGTGCGGGGCTTAAGGTTTGGGATCTCGCCGCGCCGGAACCGTTCCGGGCGGGCGTGCGTGCGGTGGTCGGCCTCGTCAACGACCCGGACGACCGCGTGCTGCGTGCCGCGGTCGCGGGCGGGGTGCCGTTCGTCGACATCACGCGGTGGACCAGCCGCCTACAGCGCGCCGCGACAGTGGCCGCGCTGCTCGACCCGCGCGCCCCGGTGCTGCTCTCCTCGGCGTGGATGGGCGGTGTGACGAGTCTTGTTGCCGCACACCTGGGTTCGAGGCTGGGCGGCGCCGATACGGTGGAGGTGGCGATCCGCTGGGATCTGCGCGATCGGGCGGGTGCCGATTCGGTCGAATTCCTGGATCGGCTCGGGCTCGACTACGAGGTGATCGAGGGCGGCACGCGCCGGACCATCATGCCGCTGAGCGGTGTGCGCCGGGTCCGCATCGGCGACGCCGTCACCCGGGTAGCCCGCATCGACACCCCGGAACAATTCACCCTCCCGCTGACCCTCGGCGCGGCGACGGTTGCCACGCGCATCGGATTCAGTTCCGGCGCATCGACTTCCGCATTGTTGGCGGTCAAGCGGCTCGGCTTCTTCCGCTGGGGCCGCGGCGAACGGTTCACCGGCGCGCGCCGAGCGCTGCTGTACGCGCCGGGTGACGGCGGCGTCGCCGCCCTGCGGATCGACGTCACCCACGGCGGGCGCACCGCCACCGCCACCCTCACCGACCCCGCCGGACAGGCGCACCTCACCGCGGTCGGTGCGCTGCTGGGTTTGCGCCGGGTGCTCGGACTCGACGGGGCGGCGCCCGAATCCGGCGTGCGCTTTCCGGAACAGACACCGGTCCCCGCCGAGGTACCGGCCATGCTCGCGGCGCACGGCATCGATCTGCGCGTCGACATCGAACGCGAAATCGGCAGTGCCGCATGACCGAACATGCCGCCAGCACCGACAAGGGCGCGCAACGGCGGGTCCTGCTGCTCGATGTGGCCGAACGGATCCTGACCGAATCCGGTTACGGTCAGCTGACGATGCGTGCGGTCGCGGCCGCCGCGCAGGTGCGGCTGGGGCATCTCCAGTACTACTTTCCCAACCGCGCCGACCTCATCGTCGCCGTATTGACCCGTGCGCTGGCTCGCTCGCTCGAGCGGCTCGCCCCGCTGCTCGGCTCGCCCGCGCCCGCCGCCGACATGGTGCGAAAGGTGTTGGCGGAGCAGGACGATCGGGAACTGGTCCGGATGTACACCGAGATCTGGGCGCTCGCGGGCCGCGACGAATCCGTCGCCGCGGCCGTGCGCGAGTTCTACCGCGCCTACCAGGGGCAGGTCGCCGACGTCATCAGAACGCGGAATCCCGAAGCGTCCGAAGAGATCTGCCGCATCAACGCACGCATCTTCACCATGCTCGTCGAGGGCGCGGCGCTGTTCCGGTCGGGTATCGCCGATCATGCCGATCCGGTCACCGATACCGCGCTGACCGAAATCGCGGCGGCCCTCCTCGATCCGGTGGTTCGTTGATGATGAAGCCGAATGTGCCGCTGCGGCCTGGTATCTCCCCGGGTTGCGGTTTACCGCCGCGTCCTATCTGATCGAAAGCACATATGCGAAATCGCCGGGCCGCCGTCGGTGGCCGAGGCGATATCGATCTGCCGCGTGACGCTCGACAGGCGACTTGCGGTTGGCGTGCGAAAGGCGGAACCTCAATGGCCACAACAATTCCCGTCGGAGTCGTAGTCTTCCCGCCGCCGGTGCGTCCCGTACTCGACGCGATCATGCGGGCGGAGGACGCCGGTGTCGGCACGGCCTGGGTGCCCTCGTGGCCGGTCGGGCCCGACGGGCTGAGCATCATCACCGCGGCCGCGGCGCGCACCAGCCGGATCGGGCTGGCCAGTGGGATCTCGATCACCTATCCGACACATCCGCTGGCGCGTGCCAACGAGGCGCTGGTCGCTGCCGAGTTGGCACAGGGGCGTTTTCGGTTGGGGATCGGCGCGAGTCATCAGGTGGCGATCGAAGGGCATTACGGCCTCCCGTTCGGCAGGCCGCTGGCGCATCTGCGGGAATACGTCGCGGTGTTGCGCGGGATGCTGTGGGACGGGCACGTCGATCTGGACGGGCAGCACTTCCAGGTGCACGCCGCGCTACCGCCGGGGCTCACGCCGCCCCGGCCGCCGATCGTCCTGGCCGCATTGCGTAAGAACATGCTGAGCCTGGCGGGTGAGCTCACGGACGGCGCGATGATCACCTGGGCGGGGCCCTCGTATGTGCGCTCGATCGCCATACCGGCACTGGAGGCGGGCGCGCGCCGGGCGCAACGCTCCCGGCCGCCGTTGATCGTCGGCGCGACCGTCCTGCTCACCCGCGACTTCGACGTGGTGCGTCAGGCCGCGCAGACCGCCTTCGGCGCCTATTCGACATACCCCACCTACGCCGAGATGTTTCGAGACGCGGGCCATCCGTTGGACGCGCAGGGTCGGTTGAGCGACGAATTCATCGACGAGGTCATCGTTTACGGCGACGAGGAAACGATTCAGCGCCGCCTGCTCGCCCTGCACGAGGCAGGTGCCGACGAAATCGCGGCCGCACTGATCCCGGTGGGCGATCCACAGCGCGACGAAGCCGCGTTCCTGAAGGTCATCGCCGAGATCTCCACGTAACCCGTTGCACCGCAGGGACTTCGATTCGACATGGTCGGGCTCGTGCAGGAGGATCCCGAATCCGACTGTCACGCGGCCCCTTTCAAGAGCGCGTCGATCCGAACAACGTATCCACCACCTCACCGATGACATCTTCAGGTGACGCGGGCAGGACGGGGGAGCGCCAAGCGACGAACTGGTCGGGCCGGACGAGCAGCGCTCCATCGGGTTCGATACCGGCCATATCGATGAACCCATCGGCAAGCTGACGTACCTGTATGCCCAATCCCGCTGCCTGCGTGGCGGATTGCCATGCGGCGCCGCGCGGTCCGGTCAGCAGCGACCACTGCGTGCCGACCAGGTCGAGGGTGGACAGCCCGGCCGTCAGCCAACGGTGCGGCAGGCGGCGTCCTGGCACGGCCTGCCCGGTGAGAACATCCGAATCAGCTTGTCCGTCAAAAATTACCGCGCCTTCGGTGTACTGGTAGCACATCATCCCGCGCAGATAATCGGCGGCGAGCTGGGCGTAGAGCTCGTTGGTATCGCCCTGCGCCTGATAACCGCGAAGCATGCGCTGGGACAACGCCAGGGAAGCCGTTGCGGCGGTTCGGCGTTCGGGTTCGTAGCTGTCGAGCAGCGTCGCAGCCGCCTGCCCGCGCAGCACGGCGGCGAGTTTCCAGGCGAGGTTGTGACCGTCCTGTATGCCGGTGTTCATGCCGAGACCGCCCGCGGAACTCTGCGTATGCGCGGCATCACCGGCCAGGAACACCCGGTCGCGCCGGAACTCGGCCGCGATGGCGATCGCCGCCTCCCATGCGTTGCATTCGAGCAGATCGATCGGCACCGAATCGTCGCCGATCGCGTTGTGCAGCAACCGAATTGTCTGTTCCGGGGGCAGGGTCGTCAGCTCGGCGGGTTTGCCGGGGTAGTCCATGATGTGCGACGACCACTGCTTGCCGTCGGCGCCCTTGGCGAAAAGCGTGCAGTAGACCTGATCGTTGCGGATGAAGCAGAACCGCGTCGCCGACTCCGGCAGCAGCCGCCCGAGATCGGCGCGGAAGAACGCGGTGTTCAGCCGGGCCGCGACCTGCCGGTCCCGCATTTCGATGTCGAGCAGTTGTCGTACCCGGCTGCGGGCGCCGTCGGCTCCGATCAGATAGGCGCAGGACACCTCGTCCTCCGCGCCGGTCACGGTGTCGGCGACGGTGGCGCGAACACCGGCCGGGCCGGTGTCGAAGCCGACGAGTTCGGCATCGAATCGCACCCGACCACCGCGGCGCCGGAATTCGTCGAGCGCGATCCGCTGCACCTCGTACTGGGTGACGGAGCGGCGGATATTCACCGGGCTACCGGATTCCAACCAGTCCGTGTACTCGGGCGGCGGAGCGGCAGTGTGCCGAACCGCGCCGATCGCGCTGTATTTGACCACCGAGTGCAGCGGTGCGGGCGCGTCCCAGGCGATCTCGTCGAGTTTCGGTCCCAGCCCGATCGATCGGAACAACTCCAGCGTGCGCACCGAGGCGCTGGCCCGCGGCGGCGCGTTGAGCGGGTCGCGTTTGTCCACCACCAGCACCCGGATGCCGCGGTCGGCCAGGAACAACGCGGTTGTCAGGCCGACCGGACCGGCTCCCGCCACGATTACCTCGAACATGTTTCCCTCCTTGATCATTGGAGGTAAACGATGCGGGCTCGAGCCGGGTTGAGTTCAAGTCTCAGGACGCCGTCAGGGCTCGGCCGGGGTGACGAGCTGGATCAGATTTCCGCAGGTGTCGTCGAAGACCGCGGTGGTCACCGGTCCGGCCGCCATGGGTTGCTGGGTGAACCGCACCCCGAGCGCGTCCAGCCGCTTGTACTCCGCACACACATCGGTGACCTGGAACGAGGCGGCCGGAATACCGTCGGCGACGAGTGCGGCCTTGTACGGCTTCACCGCGGGGTGCCCGTCCGGTTCGAGCAGCAGTTCGGTGCCGTCGGGATCCTCCGGCGAGACCACCGTCAGCCATCGGGCCGCGCCGAGTGGGACGTCGTGCCGCTTCGTGAAGCCGAGTTTCTCGGTGTAGAACTCGAGCGCCTTCTCCTGGTCGTCGACGAACACGCTGGTGAGGTAGATCCGCACGGTGCCTGTCCTTTCCTGGTGATCGGCCGGGTATTGGACTCTCCCGCCACTGGAGACCCCACCATGATGGCAGTGCGAGTTCGATCGTTGCGCAGAAAGGCATTGCATGACCACGGTGACCGGCGTCGACGCCCCCGGTACGCAGCACTGTGAGACGACGGCGCTGGCGGTGTTGTTGCGGCACCAGGGAATCGAGTTGTCCGAACCCATGCTCTTCGGCCTCGGCTCCGGCCTGTCCTTCGTCTACTGGGACAGCAAGGCCATGGGATTTCCCTTTCTCGGAGGTCGGATCAAACCCTTCGAGCTCACCCGAATTCTGGCCGCCGGGCTCGGGTTGGAATTGCGGGTCCAGGAGACCACCTCTGCCCGCAAGGCTTGGGAGAACGTGGTCGCCGGTATCGACGACGGTCACCCTGTCGGTCTGCAGCTCGACAGCCACTACCTCGACTACTTCACCTCCGACGTGCATTTCGGCGGCCATTTCGTCGCCATGTACGGCTACGACGACCACGACGCCTACCTGGTGGATACCGATCAGCAGGGCGGAACGGTGTCCACCAGCCTCACCAGCCTCGCTCTGGCCAGGGCCGCGCGCGGTCCGATGACCGCCAGACACCGATCCTTCACCTTGACCGCCCCGAAATCCCCGCCCGCGCTACGAGAAATCGTCGTCCCGGCCATCACCGCCTGCGCCGCCGCCTTTCTCGAGCCGCCCATCGCCAACCTCGGCCACCGCGGCATCGAGAAGGCGGGCAAGTTGGTGCGCACCTGGCTCGAGCGGACCGACGACCCGCGACGGGACCTACCGCAGGCCGCACTGCTGATGGAGCGGGGCGGCACCGGCGGCGCGCTGTTCCGCAACTTCTACCGCGACTTCCTCGCCGAGTGCACCCGGCTGCTCGATAACCGCCACCTGCGCACCGGTCACAAGCTGTACACCGAGTCGGCCACGCTGTGGACCGAAGTCGCGGCACTGATCACCCGGGCCGGAGAAACCGGCGATGCGCGATTCCTCGCGGAGGCGGGTGGCCTTCTCGGCGATCTTTCACGTATCGAACGCGAGGCCATGCGCTGTCTGGCCGAGGTGGGCGTAACCCCTTAGGAATGCCGCATTCGGGACGTTGCAGGACCTGTCGATCGAGCTCTTCTCTCCCTCCGACGAGAAGACCGAATCGGCACTGCGCCGCCAGGCCCGGACGCGAGCATGACCTGCGGGTATCGGTGCGCGGTGTGGCGGACGTCACCTTCGCGTGCTCTGATCCTCCGCTCGAGTCACAGTGGATTGTCGGGAGCGCTATCCCGAGAAAGGTGATCGTCGCGGTCTCCGTGATCGGTTGTCGACCGGAGTCCTATTGCTGACCCGAGGCGGTAACTGGATGGCCGATATCGGATCGTTGTTGCGAGCCTGGTGGCGGGACGGGGTCGATTATCGCTGGCTGATCGAGACGTTCGAATCGCATTCGGCCCTCGCTCCGATGAAGATCATGATCGGGTCCGCGGGCATCGTCATGGCGTCGATAACGGCCCTCGCCCTGCTGTCGCAGGCGGGGCAGCGGGGTGCGGTGGGAGTGACTCAGGCCGTCGTCGCGATCGCGCTTGCCCTGGCCTGGACGCTGCGGTGGTGGTTGCTGCCGTGGCCGCGCGAAGGCGAGTCGCTCGCATGGATCGCGGCGATCGATGTCACCGTCACCGCCAACAACGTCCTGGTCCAGGACCGCCTACTGGGAGCTTTGGGCATCGTGCTGCTGGTGACCACCGGCGGATATGCCACGATCTTCCACGGTCCGCGGATCCTGGCCCTGCACGTCGGCTGGTCGTTTGTGTCGTTGGTACTGGTGGGGATCTTGATGTTCGTCGGAAGGCCGGGGAACACCGGACACGGGAAGGGCGACCTGCTCCTGTGCGTCGGAGTCATGATGTCCAACATCTGTGTGACCGGCGTCGTGCTCCCCATCGTGCACTTCTCGCATTGGCTGGTGCAGCGGGACGCGCAATCGGATCCGCTGACCAAGCTGCTGAACCGGCGCGGTCTCGACAGTCGCCTGTCGCGATTCTTCGACCCCGCCGCCCGCGGCGGCGTGTACGCGGTGACCTTCGACCTGGACCGGTTCAAATCCGTCAACGACACCTTCGGTCATTCGCTGGGCGACGAGGTGCTGGTGCGCACCGCGAAATGCCTGCGCGAAGCGGCCCCGCCGGGCGCCGTCATCGCGCGCACCGGCGGCGAGGAATTCGCGGTCGTCGGATACCTGAACGATGACTGCGTCGGGGCTATCGCCGAACGGCTGCGCGGCGCGATCGAAACGATGACCGATCTGCCGATCACCATCACCGCCAGCGTCGGAGCCGCCGTCACCACGCTGAACGGAACCGGCGAGACCCGCACGGCCCCACTGCGCCAAAGCCTGTTCCGCTCCGCCGACACAGCCATGTACGAGGCAAAACGCTTGGGCGGCAACAGTGTTGTGATCGCCGAGGCCCCGTGCCGCGAGCCATGCGCGGAAACAACCTGTGCGGTAGGCCAGGTCGGACAGTAGGCCGGTCTTGAGGTGCGCGACTTCAATCGGTCGGCCACGAATCGGCTCAACCATAGGCTGGTGTCCATTGGGTATGACGGTATACTCCAGGTATGTCAGATATGACCACGATCAAGGTGCCGAAGACGGTTCGGGACCGGCTGCAGCGAGTCGCGGTGTCGAATGGGGTGACCCTGGCGCAGGCTATTGATCAGTTGCTCGACCGGGCTGATGCGCGTCCGAAACCGACGATTGGGGGCTACCGCAGTGATCGGCCGCTGTCAGCCGAGGAGATCGATCGGGAGCTGGGCCGGGGATTCGGGGCCTGATGTCGATCATCGTGGACACCAGCGCCATCATTGCCCTGTTCGACGAATCGTACCCGGAGCACAAGGAGTTGGCGCGGATCGTCAGGAAAGGCGATGAGCGGCTGGTGGTTTCGCCGATGGTGGTCGCCGAGGCCGATTACATGCTTTATACGAGGCTCGGTACCCGCGCGGCGCGCGATTTCGCGTCGGATGTCGCCGGCGGGGCCTATGACCTGGCGGAGTGGACCGCCAATCAGCACGCCGCCGCGCTGGCGGTCACCGCGCAGTACGACGACAGCTATATCGGTATAGCCGACGCGTCGAATGTCGTACTCGCGGACCGGGAACGAACCGATCGGATCATGACGCTCGACCAGCGCCATTTCCGGGTCCTGAGGCCGTTGTGGGGCTTCTCCGGTTTTGTTCTACTGCCGTACGACGTCTGATCGTCGTTGTTTGGAACTAGAGACCAGGGACGACTTCCACGCCCATCACCGACGCATCGCCCACTCGTATCTCCGGTTCTGGCTCGCTTTTCTGCAGCGTGCGATCTCGCTTGTCGAAAGGGGCAGGGGCGATCTGGCTTTGGAGCGGATCGAGCGATCCTGGACGACGTGGCGAGGTCGAGCGATCGAGCCGGTGATCCGGGAATCGTTGCAGCGCTTGCTGCCTGACGACCGATGGCCTGACACCGAGGCGGTCGGCGGCTGGTGGAACCGGCAGAACAATCCCGAGATCGACCTGGTCGGCGCCGATCGCGAGCCGGTAGCGGGTGCGGTGCGATCCGTCGGATCGATCAAGTGGCTGGAAGACCGGCCATTCGACCGGCACGATTACGACGACCTCAGCCGTGCCGTACTCGCGGTTCCCGGTACGCAATTCGATACCCCGCTGGTGGCGGTCTCGAGGTCTGGGGTCGAAGGCGACCTGCCGATCGCCGCGCATTGGGGGCCGGGGGATCTGTTGCGCGCGTGGCGGTGAGGGCGCTGCGACAGATGTCAAGTCAAACCAAAAGGCCCAGATCGGAGAATTGTCTCCGACCTGGGCCTGCCGGGTCCCTGACGTCCCGGCATACGAACCGCGAAATCCTGGTTGATGGGCAGGAAATCGTGGTCCGGCCGGTCAGGACGGTGATCCGGTAGCCACGTGCCGCAGTGCGGGTGTATTGCTGGTTGTGGGTGTGGCCTGCGTTTCCGGGGCGTAGCTCTTGACCAGGTCGCAGGTTGGTGCCTTCGGCGGGGCACTATGAACATGGGAACCGGGATGACCTGCGGTTTTCCTGTAGACAATTGACGATCGAAGCCGAATACCAGCTGTGAGCAGCCCAAGATCGGGCCGGGTGGCCCGACTCGATCGCTGGGTTAACAATGTTGTCGCTTCGATGCACTGGCCAGCGTGGGATGGCCAGGCCACGTACCGCTGTTGAGTGCTGAACGAGCGACTACTTTTCGACGTTCTCGAAGTCGAATAGGCCGTTCCAGGACAATGATACATGTCGTACCTTATCTGAATATCCCGCGATTGCGATGGAGTCGAATACCGGAATGTCTGGCATATCCTGGAACAGGATGGTCTGCGCCTGCGCCACCAGGTTATAGGACCCCTCGGGCGCCGGTGCCGCCAGTGCGGCGGCGAGGAGCTTGTCGAATTCGGTGTTTACGTAGCCGATGTCGTTACTGGCCGAGTCGGAAAGATACTTCGGCATCAGAAAGTTCAGCATTGTCGGGTAGTTGCCCTGCCAGCCCTTGCGAAACGCCATATGAATGGTCTTGCCGACGATCTGGTCGCGCATGGTCTTGAACGTGGCGTAAGGTACGCCCTGGGCATCGATGCCGAGAGTGTTCTTGACGCTGTTGGCAATCGCGTCGATCCATGCCGCGTGATCGCCGTCGGAGTTGTAGGCGATCTTGAAGGGACCCGACCACGGCGCAATTGCGTTGGCCTGAGTCCACAATCTGCGAGCCTCGTCTGGGTTGTATTTCAGCAGTTCTGAGCCGGCCAGATTGCCGTTGAAACCGGGCAGGCTGGAGGAGGTGAAATCCCGCGCCGGGATTTTGGTGCCATGCCATATGGCATCGCAGATCTGCTGTCGGTTGATCGCCAGCGAGATCGCCTTGCTGCGCAGCACGCCTTCCTCGCCGGCGAAATGAGGCATGGTGGGCTGGAATCCGATGTGCTGGTACTCCGCGGTGGGCTTCTTGATGACGCGGTCGCCGAGATCGGCCTGAAAGGTGGTCAGCGCATTGTTGGGGATGGTGTCGAGCAGGTCGAGGTTGCCGGCCAGCAGATCTGCATAGGCGGAGTCGTAGGACTGGTACATCACGAACCGTAGTCCTTTGTTCTTGGGTTGACGATCTCCGTGATAGTCCGGATTGGGCACCAGATCGATCTTCACATTGTGTTGCCAGGCATCTGGACTCTCGAACTTGTACGGTCCGTTGCCGATCGGGTTCGCGCCGAAGGCCTTCATGTTCTTGTATGCGGCCTCCGGCAACGGGTAGAACGGTGGGAACCCTAGTGAGAGCTCGAAATCGATCGATGGGCGGGTGAGATCGACGGTGAAGGTGCGGTCATCGATCACCTTCAATCCCGACATTGTCTGTGCCCTGGGCGGATTCGCCGATACCTCGTCGTAGCCGGCGATCGATGCGAATGCCCAGCTCTGCAGTTGACCGTTGGTTCCGAGCGCGCCGTAGTTCCACGCTTCGACGAATGATTTCGCCGACACCAGGGATCCGTCGGTGAATTTCCAGTTCGGTTCGAGAGTGATCCGGTAGTGCTGCCGGTACGGCTGAGCCCTGCCCAATGGGCGCAGCTGATGGGTGGATATACCGTTGGCAACGTTGTGTTCGTGGCTATGGGTTTGGCTATTGGCTACAACCTCTCCCCAAAGGCAGCCGGTCCCGTGTCCACTGTTGTGTACTTGGTGCTCTCCTTCGCTAGCGGAATGTTCGTACCCCTCGATCAACTACCAAGTCTGGCCGAGCACCTCGCGCCGATTCTGCCGACTTGGCATTTCGCCCGCATCGGCTGGGGTGCTGTCGGCGTCGATCCAGGCTTCGGACTCCCTTCATTTCTTATTCTTATCGCCTATACTGCTGCATTCACTGCCATCGCTATGATGGGGTACCGTCGTGAACTCAAGACGCGCTTCTTCTGAGCGCGCGGTGCTAGAAGTTTCCCGGTCGGGGGACTGCGGCACGAGGTGCCGACCCGGCAAATATCAGATTGATGGCTGGCATTCGTACACAGCGACAAGGCCATACGATAAACGTGTCTGCTAAGGAATGATGTGAAAGCGGTCGTTGTCAAAAAGTTCGGCGCCCCTAAGGATATTGAGATCAGCGAGATTTCTACTCCGCAGATCGTCGCTGGCGCGGAGCTCGTCGATGTGGAGTACTCTGGAATCAATTTTTCCGATCTGCATAAGATAGCGGGAACATACCTCAAGAAGAACGAACTCCCATTCATTCCCGGCACCGAGATTTTTGGTAGAGATTCCTCCGGGCGACGGGTACTCGGATTTGTCGACGAAGGCGGCCACGCGCAGCACGCCGCAGTTTCGGCAGAATTTATGGTCCCCGTTCCGGACTTCGTTACCGGCGAGGAGGCTCTGGCTCTCGGTCTCCAGGGATTTACCGCCTGGCATTTGCTGCGCAAGTGTGTTCGCAGCGTGCGCGGACAGTCAATCGTCATCCACGGGGCAGCTGGTGGAGTCGGATCCGTCGCAGTGCAACTTGCCAAGGCATGGGGGGCGTCTCGTGTGATTGCAGTGGGATCGACCCCGGACAAGCGCAATCTCGCAATGTCTATCGGCGCTGACACCGTTGTTGACTCGGGCACAGAAAATATGACTGCAGCACTCCTGGATGCCAATGCCGGCAGACCGGTGGACATAGTCTTGGAGATGGTGGGTGGGCAAACACTGAACCACGGGCTTGCTGCCCTTGGTGCTCATGGGCGCATGGTGGTGTACGGGACGGCTTCGAATGAACCATCGACTCCCGTGCATTTGGAGTCGCTTATTGGTGGTTCCCGTTCTGTCGTTGGATTTTGGGCCGAAGATTTGGTTCGCACGAATCCGCGTGCCCTGGCCGAGACGGCCGCCGGCTTGTTCGGCATGGTCAAGAACAATCAGCTGAAACCTGTTATCGGTGGAGCATACCCTCTGGACGATGCGGCGAAGGCGTTCAATCTAGTTGCCGAGCGATCGACGGTGGGCAAGGTTGTCCTTAATATGGCCGAGAGCTGACAGCTGGCCCAGATTCTCCCCTCCGAACCACATAGCAACCCCGAAGGCCTGGCATGTCTACCACAGACGAGGAATACACCAACTTTCTGATCCACCGCCGATTCGATGCACGGGTTAAAGAGAATCCGCAGGCACCTGCTGTAATTCATCAGGGACGGACCGTAAGCTACGGAGAGCTGGACGCATCCGCCAACTGCTTGGCGGCCACGCTGAGCGCAGCTGGCATCGGCCCGGATGTTCTCGTCGGTGTTCTGCTGGATCGGTCGCACGAGGCGATTACTGCGATTATGGCCACATGGAAGGCTGGCGGCGCCTACGTGCCTCTCGATCCTGCTCAGCCGAGGCAACGCCTTGCACAGATCGTCGAGGACTGTAACCCGACGGTGATCGTGACATCGTCACACCTGGCGGATCAAGTTCCATCCAACAATGCTCAGCTGGTTCTAATAGACCAGAATTTCGTGTCCGAGATCCAGGATGAACCGGTCCGTGTTGTATCCGGTGTCCGGCCCGACAACCTTGCATATACGATTTATACATCGGGATCGACAGGACACCCCAAGGGTGTGGAGGTCTCCCACCGAGGGCTCATGACCTCATACCTAGGTTGGGAGGAGGCCTACGATCTTCGGGGCAGTGTCCGTAGCCACCTCCAGATCGCGGGTTTCGGATTCGACCAGTCGACCGGCGATTTCGCCCGGGCCCTACTTTCCGGCGGAGTGCTCGTGTTGTGCACCGGGGAGGACCTACTGCGACCGGAAAATATGTATCGGCTTATTACCCAATATAAACCGGACATGATAGAAATCACGCCCGCGCTGCTGCGGGTGCTGATGGAGCATTTGCAGTTCAATGGCGGCCGTCTTGACGATTCCCGAATTGTAACAGTGGGCGGAGAAGGTTGGCCGTGGCAGGACTACATGCAATTACGTGCACTTGTCGGCCCGCAAACCAGAGTCTTCTGTGCTTACGGCGTAACTGAGTCGAGTGTGGACAGCACCCTATACGAAACGCTCCTCGACGAGCAGCCCTGCGGGCCCACGCTGCCTATCGGGCGCGCCTTCCATGGTACCCGGACCAAAGTGCTTGATTCCGAATTCGACGAGATCGAAGATGGGGCTGAAGGTGAACTTTGCCTCACCGGCGCCGGACTCGCCCGCGGATACCGCGGCAATCCCGCTCTGACTGCCCTACGATTTCTACCCGACTCCGGTGGTTGGCGTATCTATCGTTCGGGCGACAAAGTTCGTCGCCTACCCAATGGGGACCTTGAGCATCTCGGCCGTATCGACTACGAGGTCAAGATCAACGGAGTGCGTGTCCAGACAGCGGAAGTGGAAACCGCCTTGCGTGGGCATCCCGGCGTCGGTCACGCGGTTGTGGTGGCAGCCCGCGACACAGGGCGTGTGAGGCTCTATGCGTATATCACGGTGGTGGGGCCAATGGCAGTGACGCCCCGCCAAGTGCACGACTACGCGAAGCGTGTCCTTCCTGCGGCGATGGTGCCCGATGGGGTAACCGTCCTGGATGCTTTGCCGCTCAACGCCAGCGGCAAGGTCGACCGGCGCCGTCTCCCTGATTTTGTCCGGAACGACGATGGTACGTTCGAAGCTTTGGCCGGCAGTACCGAGATTCGGATCGCGGAAATCTGGCAATATTATCTGCGGCTTCCGCGAGTGGGCGCCTTGGACGATTTTTTTATGCTGGGCGGTGATTCGATCCAGTCAGCCTTGATCTCCGCACGGGTTCGTAGAGAATTCCAGGCTGACCTTCCCTCCAGTGCCGCACTTATCTGGCCAACCGTGCGTAAATTTGCTGCGGAGATTGACCGGTTGACACCTGAGGTGGATCCTCCCATAGCGCATTCTGCCCCCGACGAACGTTATCCACTGTCGCCGACTCAGCGTCGGCTGTGGCTGCTGAATCTCATTGATGGAACCAATTCTACATACAATATACCCATTGCTTTCAGCATCAAGGGTCCCTTGGTTCTAGCTGCGCTCGAGACCGCGCTCAACCGGATCGTGAGTCGGCATGCGACGCTGCGTACCCGAATCATAATGGCGGACGGAGAAGCGCTACAGGAGGTGGTACCCAATTTCGATTTGGATATTAGAGTTATAGATCTCCGCCATGATGCCGATTCTGAAGCGAGGGGATCGAGTGTGTTGGCCGACCGGGTTCGGGAACCTTTCAATCTTGCAACGGGCCCACTTATCCGAGTGGATCTCCTGTGGATGGATCAATGTATATACAAGGTGCTGGTAACCGTTCATCATATCGTCTTCGACGGCTGGTCCGCTGAGCTGTTTCTCCTGGAACTAGGGCAAGAATATGAGGCGGCACTGCGCGGTGAAGCAGCCGCTTTGTCTACGCCTGAACTGTCCTATGGGGACATCTCGGCCTGGCAGGATCGGCGCCATCGCGAAGGTGCGTTTGCCCAGCAACTGGATTACTGGAAGGGGAAGTTCAGTACACTCCCACCCTCACTCGACAGTCTTGCGGACAGACCAAGGTCGGATCCTGGCGGACGTGCTAAGGCCGGATGTGTCACGCAGTGGCTTGACCCTGCGCTGACTACCAGCGCACGGGCCTGCGGGCGGCGGCACGGAAGCACTCTCTTCGTTACCCTGCTCAGCTGCTTCACTGTTCTACTGTCCCGCCTCACCGGAGAGCAGGACGTCACTGTTGGTACGCCGATTGCGGGACGGGACCGTGAACAAACACAGGGCCTTATCGGCTTCTTTGTCAATACAGTTGCTATACGCACAAACCTCAACGGCGCGCATACGTTTATTGATGTCCTGATTCGTGTGCGCGATGAGGTACTGGATGCCCATTCCAACCAGAGTATTCCATTCGAGGATGTGGTTGCTGGTGTATCGGCTGCCGGTACTTTTGGCCGCAACCCACTATTCCAAACTTGGTTCAATTTACTAGGTCCCCCCGACCATCCGCCAAGCATGCCAGGATTGGAGACGGAGATGCTCGAACTTCCTGCGCATGCTGCCCTCTTCGATCTCAGCCTTTACATCGTCGACCACGAGGACCGGCTCCGACTCGATCTGGTCTACGACTCGGAGCTATTCAGCGATGCTCGGGCTTCGAACATCCTTGAACAGCTCATTCATGTCATCAAGGTTGCGACCGCCGGCACCGACGTGAATATTGACAAGATGTCGCTGGTCGCCGACGCCCATCGAAACGTGCTGCCCGACGTAACGGAAAATTTCGGATTTGCCTCGCGCTCCGGTATTTCTGCCGAAGTGCGTAAGGGCATGGTTACGTCCGTGGTCCACGATGCGA
This sequence comes from Nocardia sp. JCM 34519.1, assembly GCF_020361265.1. Taxonomy (NCBI): domain Bacteria; kingdom Bacillati; phylum Actinomycetota; class Actinomycetes; order Mycobacteriales; family Nocardiaceae; genus Nocardia; species Nocardia sp. JCM 34519.1. The sequence continues at coordinate 31,549 of NZ_JAIRBR010000027.1, read as the reverse complement.
GTGGAAGAGCGCTTACGGGGAAGCTGCTGGTCATGCTCATTTCTCACGTAGTCCACACACTGGGTGAACTCTGAGTGGCTGAAGGGGACGTAGTCGCGCTCTATGCGGCACGTACCGTCGAGCTCGTGCCACTTCTCGTGGGTATTATGGAAAGTGGTGCGACGTTCGCGTTACTGGACCCGGCGCATCCTCCTGCCCGATTGCGGGCTCAGATGGCGGCCGTGAAACCGTCGCTGCTGATCTGGTCCGAGGAAGCCGGTCCGTTGCCCGAGATAATCGCTGGCGTTGGCATAAATGTATCGCAAGCCAGTCGCCTATTGGGGGCGCCGGAAGGGTCGGCGCCTATGCCCAGTGCACGCGCGGTGCGTCCCTCGTATATCATGTTTACCTCGGGATCGACAGATCTACTGCCTCGCGCTGTTATCAGCGGATCGGCTTCCCTTGCTCACTTTCTTTCCCGGTATGTCTCGGAATTTGATATAGGTCGGGACAGCCGCTTCGCGTTGCTCTCTGGACTCGGACATGATCCGCTGCTGCGTGACGTCTTCACGCCCTTGTGCGTGGGAGGCGAACTTCATGTTCCTGACGTCGAACTCCGCAGGGATCCGCTGGCGCTTCTGCGTTGGTTGGCAAAGCGTCGAATCACGGTCCTTCACCTCACTCCGCCACTTGCACGGCTGCTGGCGATGGCTGCGGTGGAATCGGGGATTCGGCTGCCGGACGTCCGCCTGATCTGTTACGGAGGCGACATCCTGCGGTATGGCGATGTGAAGGCGGTTACCGCGATTATGCCGTCAGCTCAGCATGTTAATTTCTACGGAACCACTGAAACCCCACAGGCAATGGCTTTCCACGTGATCAATCCGAAGGAAGTAGGTCTTGCTGCAGATGGTGCCCCGGTGCCGATCGGCAGAGGAATTAAAGATGTTCAAATTCTCGTTATCAACAATTCCGGGCAGTTGGCCGGAATAGGTGAGATCGGCGAAATTGTGGTTCGAACCCCATTTCTGGCTAAAGGCTATATAAATGCTTCCGATACAGGAGGATTTCAGCTCGACCCGACGCCGGGGACGCGCCGTTTCGAAACTGGAGACAGGGGTCGCTATTTGTCAGACGGTTCTGTCGAGACTCTCGGCCGCATTGATCGTCAGGTGAAGGTCATGGGGTTCCGTGTGGATTTGACCGAGATCGATGCGGCCTGCATGCGATTGCCGGGTATAGATCGCGCGGTGACGGTCGCGAGAAGTTCCACCGGCGAGGCCATTCGACTGACAACATACGCTTTGCCGATTGACGGCTCGGAGTCGGCGGTCGATCAACTGTGCGCGGACCTTGCGGCGCTACTGCCCGAATACATGATCCCTCATGAGGTGATAAAGATTAGCGACATCCCTCTGACGCCCAATGGCAAGATTGATTACCGTGCCCTTCCTTCTGTTGCATCTATAAGTGGGCCTGATGATCTGCGGGGATCAGAAGGCGATTTGGAAGAGGCCATCAGAAATATTTGGAAGAGTGTGCTGGTAGTGAGTGACGTCGCGCCGGACGGCAATTTCTTCGACTGCGGTGGTACTTCCCTTCTCATGGTTCAAGTCCAGTCGCTCCTGCGTGAACGGCTGGGTGTGAGCCTTGAGCTTGTAGCGCTCTTCAAATACCCAAGCATAGGATCACTTGCTCGTCATCTCGAAAGTGCAGCAATTCCATCCCTTGCTGTGAGCGTTCAACGTCATGAACGCCGTCGTAGCCATTCGGCAGTGCGCATTAAGAGGCGTCAGCACCGAGGCGAGAGCTCATGACGCTGGCCGTGTTGTGAAACCGTACCTCGCGGTGGATGTCAACTGAGCCTACCTTCTGATACGCGGACGCGAGTGCTGTCTTTATTGCGATCCGGAGGCTTGCTCCTGCGTGTCATTTTCGGTTTTGGTATGACCGCACGGGTGTCGCCCACAGACATGACCTGGTTTCACATAATCCTTGCTCAAGGCAGTCGGGGATGGTCTCGCAGATCTGATCGTTGCCACCAACTTCTCAATTCGTTGTAATGAAAGGACTCAATGGTGAGAAGCTTTGTCCACGAAATTCATACGGTCGACAACTGGACAGTTGAGCGCCGCGAAGTGCCCACCGACGTATTGCGGGCCGTGTCTGAACTCAGTACTGAGATCAGTCTCGCACTCAGCGATCTCGCCGATATCCGGCGACTCGTTGACCTAATCGATACCCGGGTTACTGAACTCCCGGCCGGTACCCGCACCCTCCTGCGGCCGCCGCAGACCTCCGCCGGTGCCGCCGTCCTCGGCACCCTACCTGTCGACGACGTCGAACTCGGACAGACCCCGCCGGACTGGCAGACTGCGGCCCGCCCCGACTGCAGTCGACCGGCGTCGCTGTGCCTCGACATCGCGCTGCTGCTGCTCGCACGCAGCATTGGAATTCCGTTTGCTTGGGCCAACCAGCAGAACGGCCAGCTTGTCAACAATGTTGTTCCAACCATCGGCCACGAAAACGAGCAATTGGGCTCCGGGTCACTCACCCTTCTGAGTCCACACACTGAAGACGCCTTCCACCCGCGCCGCGCAAACCTTCTGCTGCTCGGCTGCCTCCGCAACCCTGACGGTGTGGGCACCACCATTTCGTCGGTCCGCCACATCCGGCTCACCGCTGGTCAGCGCCGAGAACTCCTGACCCCGAATGTGCCAATTCTTCCCGATATCTCCTACGGCACGGGGCATCTCGGCAATCCGGGACCTGCTGTGCCGACTCTCTGGCAGCCAAGCGAACCAGAGGGCCTGACTCTCCGGTACGAACCCACGTGCACGCCCCTCGATTCGGCTGGAGCTGAGTTCCGCGCCGCCTACCGAGAACTCGGCGCCGAACTGGAACGTGTTTGCAATACTGTCATCCTCTCGCCTGGAGAAATCCTGTTGCTGGACAACGACGTTGCCGCGCACGGTAGGGTGCCGTTCCGACCTCGATACGACGGCGGCGATCGATGGCTGAAACGGATCAACATCCGGCTGCCGCACCGGCGACGGAACCCAGCCGAGGCTGACGAATCCGGTTACGGTCAGCAAATTGTCGCTCCGTTCCGAGGGATAGAGGACTGTCCATCGATCGGTGGATAGCCGGGTTCAACTTCCCGGATGACCCGGAAGTCCCAGCGCGGCAACAGGCTTGAGTCATGACAGCAGTGAGGGTGCGCGGCTTGCGCAAGGAGTATCCGGGGCAGGTTGCCGTGGCCGGGCTCGATTTCGATATCCGGCAGGGTGAGGTGTTCGCGTTGCTCGGTCCGAACGGCGCAGGCAAGACGACGACAGTGGAAATCTTGGAGGGTCACCGGGATCGGACGGCGGGTGAGGTCAGTGTCCTCGGTGAGGATCCAGGCCGGGCAGGCCGGGCGTGGCGGGCGCGGCTGGGCATCGTTCTGCAGACCGCGAACGACGCGGCCGAGTTGTCGGTGGCGGAGACGGTCCGGCATTTCGCGAAGTACTACCCCGATCCGCGTGATCCGGAAGAGGTGATAGACAAGGTCGGGCTGACCGAGAAGGCGGGGACGCGGGTGAAGTCGCTGTCGGGTGGGCAGCGGCGGCGGGTCGATGTTGCGCTGGGCATCATCGGCCGTCCCGAGCTGGTGTTCCTCGACGAGCCGACGACCGGGTTCGATCCCGAGGCTCGCCGCCGGTTCTGGACGCTGATCGGCGGGCTCACGCGGGAGGGCACCACGATCCTGCTCACCACGCACTACCTGGACGAAGCCGAGGCGCTGGCCGACCGAGTCGCGGTAATCGCCCGCGGCCGGGTCGTCGCCGAGGACACCCCGCATGATCTCGGTGGCCGTGCCGGTGCGGAGGCGACCGTGCGCTGGGTAGACCAGCGCGGTGAGCACGTCGAGCGCACGGCGTATCCGACGAAGCTCGTCACCGAGCTCTCCGCTGGGGGTGGGGAGCTCGGCGAGCTGACCGTGACCAGGCCCAGCCTGGAGGACATCTACCTCCAGCTGATCGGAGAGACAGCATGACCACGCTCGCCCTGCCCGGCACGTTCTCGCTGGGCCTCACCCGCGGCGGCGCGGAGCTGCGCCAGTTCTTCCGCAACAAGGAACAGGTGGTCTTCACCTTCTCCCTGCCCGCGATACTGATGATCCTGCTCGGATCCATTCTGGACCGTCCGACCACGCAGGCGTCGGTCAGCTCGGGGCAGCTACTCGCTGCGGGCATGATTGGCGCAGGCATCGTCTCGACGTCGTTCAACAGCATGGGCATCGGCCTAGCCGCCGACCGCGAGAGCGGCGCGCTCAAACGGCTTCGCGGGACACCGATGCCCGCGGGGTCGTATTTCATCGGCAAGATGGTGCTGGTGGCGGTGACCAGCGCAGTCCAGTCGGCGCTGATGATCGCGATGGCAGTGCTCATGTTCAAGCTGCACCTACCGCCCGAGCCGGCGCAGTGGCTGACACTGGTTTGGGTGTTCGTGCTGGGCACCGTGTCCTGCACCCTGCTCGGCATCGTGATCGGCTCGATGCCCCGGTCGACGAACGGGGTCGTCGCGCTGGTCAACCTGGTCTATCTGGTGTTGCAGTTCATGTCGGGGGTGTTCGTCACCCCCATCACGCACCTGCCGAAGGTTATGGTCTACGTTGCGTCGGTATTTCCGCTTAAATGGGTTTGCCAGGGCTTCCGCTCGGTGTTCCTGCCCTCGGAGGCCGCGGCCCAGGAAATGGCGGGGACATGGGAACTTTCGATGGTGGCGCTGGTACTCGGCGCCTGGTGCGTAACAGGACTACTGCTAGCGAGGCTGGCGTTCCGCTGGACGAACGAGCGCCGGTGAATCCATTATCGCTGAGTGCGTGGCAGCGCTTCCGCTGGGTCTGGGATGTGGTGTTCGGAGTGGCGTATGTCGGGACAGTGGCGTACGTCCTCACCGAGGAGCCGACGACGGCGGTAGCGGCCCGACTGGTCAGTGTCGCGGCGCTGACTGGGATCGCGATCGTCTACCTGCTCCAGGGCCGCCGAGTCGTCGCCAGCGAGAACAACGACGCGCAGCGGTGGCTGTTCGCTGGGGTTGTGCTGCTACTCATCGTCGTCGCGATGTTCGCCGACTCCAAGGCGAGCTTCGGCCTGTTCATCGTCTGCCCGCTGGTGTACATGACGCTGGACTTCAAACCGGCCGCCGCGCTCACGTCGCTGACGATCATGCTGAGCCTGGTCGCTTCGATCGTCCACAACGGGGCCGAGGCCCTGGCCATCCTGGTGCCGATGATCGTGATCGTCTTCAGCATGCTCACCGGGCGCTACATTACCGGCATCATCGAGGAGAGCCACGCCCGCGCCGAGCTAATCGAGCGGCTGGAAGCCAGCCAGGCCGAGGTCGCCCGGCTCTCCCGGGAGGCGGGCACGGCCACCGAGCGTGAGCGGTTGGCCCGCGAGATCCACGACACGCTGGCGCAGGGATTCACCAGCATTGTCACCCTCACCCAGGCGATCGAGTCCGAAATGGACACCGACCCCGCCGCGGCGAGGCGGCATCTCGGCCTCGCCGCCCGCACCGCGCGGGAAAACCTCGGCGAGGCACGGACGATGGTGGCGGCGCTCGCGCCTTCCGACCTGACGGCGGGATCGCTGGAGGAGGCGCTGCGACGGCTCGCCGACCGGCTCGCCGAGGAGAGCACCCTCACGGTGACATACGAAGTGGACAGGCCATTGCCGAGACTGCCGATGGCGACCGAGGTGGTTCTCCTGCGTGCCGCGCAGGAAGCACTGGCCAACATCCGCAAGCACGCGTCGGCGTCGGCGGTGCTCGTCCGAGTGTCCGTTGTCGACGACTCGGTACGGTTGCTGGTGCACGACGACGGCGCGGGTTTCGACCCCGGCGCACCGGCGGACGGGTTCGGGCTTTCCGGGATGAGGTCGCGGGCGGGGCAGATCGGCGGACGGCTCAGCATCCATAGTGGATATTCCGAGGGAACGGACGTGGAGCTGGAGGTGCCCGCGTGATCACGATAATGCTGGTCGACGACCATCCCGTGGTGCGGGAGGGACTGCGCGGGATGCTGGAGTCAGAACCGGACTTCAGAGTGGTCGGCGAGGCGGGGTCCGGCGACGAAGCCGTCGCGCTCGATCGGGTCAAGCAGCCGGACGTAATCCTGATGGACCTGCGGATGCCCGGCCTCGACGGCGTCAGCGCGACCAGGAAGATCCTGCGGCAGACGCCCGGGCGCCGGGTCGTCGTGCTGACCACCTACGAGACGGACGCCGACATCCTGCGCGCGGTCGAGGCGGGTGCGTCGGGGTACCTGCTCAAGGACGCGTCGCAGACGGAGCTGGCCGGGGCGATCCGGGCAGCGGCACGCGGGGAGACCGTGCTGGCGCCGTCGGTGGCCGGGAAGCTGGTGAACCGGGTGCGGAACCCGGAGCCGCCGCCGTTGTCGGCCCGCGAAACGGAGGTGCTGCGGCTTGTCGCAAAGGGCGGGACGAACGCCGACATCGGGCGCGCGCTACACATCAGCGAGGCCACGGTGAAGACGCACCTGCTGCGCGTGTTCGGAAAGCTCAGCGTGTCCGACCGGACCGCCGCCGTCACCACCGCCATGGAGCGCGGACTCCTCGGCTGACCAGCCAAAGCCGCCACTTATCGGTGGTCAGGTGGAACGACACCACTGTGTATTGAGCGTTGTTCTGTCTCAGTAGAACGGAAATTTCCGCAAACCGTGCCAGACACTATTGAGAAAGTTCGGGGTTCCCAACGTGTTGGTATTCGAACCGCGCGAAACCCTGGTCCAATGGTCGGTAGATTGTGATCCGGCGGGTCGGGGCGGCAGCGTGCCGTCGACTGGTTTGGCTAGTTGGCTGCTTCCTGATCGATCGGATTGATCACGCCAAATTGGGAGCTTGGACCTACAAAAGTCCGGTTGCTTTGGCGAAGGCAACCATCTGTTCAGCGGTCAGGCTTCTCTCGAAGCCGAAGTCGATCACCAGCATTCGTGGGGAGTTGATGTACCTTGCCTGGGTATCGTTGCTCACGGACAACTGTGCTGATTTGTCAGAATTCCAGATCAGATGATCGGAACTCGGAACAAGATCTTTGTCTCGGTTGATTACGTACTTTGAATCTTTGCTGCTGACCCACGCTTCGAAGATGCCGGAGTACAGGTTCGGTGGGGCCGAACCGAGGCTGGCGGGCTGGATGATTCGGCAGGTCACTTCGACGGCATTCATGCGCCCGTCGTGACCATTGTCGACCTCGATGTTTTTCGGCACGCATTGCGAATTCGCCACCGATAGTTCAGCAGGAAACGCGGACATGACATCGGCCGCAGTCTTCGAGACGGTCGTGTAGGTCGGCTGCAGTTTGCGATACACCACGAACCCGGTGACCGCGAGCACCGCAACGACAACCGGTGCGGCGATCAGAACCCACCGGCGGCTCTTCGAAGGCTTCGTCGGCATCGGTGACTGCCTCGGATACTGGGGCGCAAGCAGCGGATTCGCCTGCGGCGTCGCCATCAGATGGCGCTGATCGTAGACCGGTGGTGACGGCGACATCCGCTGCATCACGGTCGGCTGCGCCGGACGACTCTGCCATGTACCGATCGACGGCACCGCCGTCGCTTGCTCGCCCGCCACCACAGTCGGCGCATTCGCCGACTGTAAGACACCGACCACCGTCGCTACGAACTCGCCACAGCTGTCGTACCGGTCGTTCGGGTGCTTGGCCAGCGCCCGGTACAGCACGGTATCCAGGTCGGGTGGCAGGTCCGGACGGAGTTTGCTCAACGGTGGTGGCGGCTGGCGCATCTGTGCTTCGATCACGGCCACCGGGTTGGTCGCCGCGAATGGTGCACCTCCGGTAAGTAACGCGAAGAAGGTGCAGGCCAGCGAATACTGGTCGCAGCGGTGGTCGACCGGGCCTGCGGCCAGCTGCTCGGGCGAGGCGAACGCCAAGGTCGCGGTGAACGTACCCGTTTGCGTCAAACCGCCGACGTCGTCGCGAAATCGAGCGATGCCGAAGTCGGCCTTCGAAAGACATGCTTCTTGAAGCGTGCGCCGGGACGGTAGCTATTGACCATCCAGTGCTCCAGGCCGCATACGAGCTGGTCGGCCTGCATGAGGCACGCCGCGACGCAGTCCCGGACGCGGTGGGCGTGATCGATCGCGAGCGTTCCCGCTGGGTGCGCGCAATCGATCGCTGGGTTGATGGACAGAAGCCTCCGGCATTCAGCGCCGCCTGTGTGCATACCGAAACGGTGGGCATGGTCGTAGATCGTCTCGCCGAGTTTTCGGTTTCCGCGCGCGATATTCCGGCCTCGGATCCATCGGGTGAGCAGGTCCGCTCCGCACAGCATCGCCTCGATGAGTTGGCCCTTGCCTACAGCGACCTTGCTTTCGAGATCACCTCCGGAGTGCGGCGTCTTCCAGACTTCGGATTCCCTGCTGAGGACCAAGCTTCGAACGGGGGATAGTTCGATGAAGCGGCATTCGGATACCCGAATGGTCGGAATCGCCGCTGTACCAAACGAATTCAAGAGTGAACAAGCTGCGCGCGCCGAGTCAACTCGTGGGCGATGGTCGCTGCGGAAGCGGGGATGACCACACATTCGTTGTTGTCGACGGTGATCAGGTAGCGGCCTGCTGCGGGTAGTCCGTCACGGATGTCGATCCAGCTCGAATAGGTTGGCGGATAGTGGTGTCGAGCATGCAGTGATCGTTCGATGCGCAGATGGCCCTCGGCGTTGCGCGGTAGGCGCAGTAGGGCGCGAATTCGCTCCTCCGGCGGATATTCGCCGCTCCGCGACGGTGTCCACGACATGGGAGGTTCGTCGCCTCGGACACGTGGGGTGTAGCCGATCGTCGTTTCCACGGTGCCTGCTGGTGCGGGCGGCATGGTGGCGGCGATGTGCTTGCCGAGGTTGTGGCGCTGGGTGACTACCAGTTTGATGTCGCTGCCGAAATCGGCTGTGGTGCCGGACTTTTGGAACAAGATCACGCCGAGGTCGGCGACGGCGACACCGAGCGCGCGAACTCGCTTGTGGGAGTTGTGTGATCGGCCTTTGCAGACGATGCGTACGTCGGGATTGGCGAGTGCCCGTAGCGGTCCGGTCAGATCCGGGTCGGCGTGGCGCGGGTAGCGTGTGCTGATTTCTGCGGTCAAGCGTGCGTATTCGTCTGTGGTGGTGGGAGTTTCGATGATCCTGATTGGATCCGGGTACTCGTCGAGTCCGGTTTCGGCCCAGACCCAGGCGAATTCGTCCGGAGTGAAGTTCCAGACCGTCTGCGTTTTCACCGATCGTTACTCGCCGGTGGAGGGGACTGGTCAGCGCCGGACTCGGTTGCCGGAGCCGAGATCGTTTCCACGCTCCAGCCATACTCGGCCAAAAGATCGTCGATCGCCGGCCCGGTTCCGGAGAACCCTCCGGTGTCGGAATTGCTTGCAGCGCTTTCTGTTTCACGCGCTTCTGATGCAGCGGCGCTTGGTGTCGGGGGTGTTTGGGCAGGAGGGCTCGCCGGGCTGGCCGGTACGGGTGGAGGTGGGCTGTCGATGCTCACCATGGTCGGCGTCGATGCAGCGGGTAGCACCGGCGGTGGCGGCAGTGGATCTGACCGGAACAACGGGTCGTCTTCATGGATCAGGTCGGCACCGATGACACCCACCGGCGTCGCCAACCCGGCGGTCCAGTCGTCGGCGACTCCGCGCAGATAATCGGGTGCGCGGTGTTCGCCTTCGTCGTCCTCTTTGCGTCGGCCGCCCGCACCGGGTGCCATCGGTCCTGTCGATGTGCGGGCCGCCGCTGATCGTGCGGTTGTCGATGTTCCCGGCACGGGTGTGCCCGTTCCCGGCACGCCTGGGATGGGTGCGCCGGGACGTGGGGTGCCGTGGCTTCCCGTGCGGGAGTCGGTTCGTGGTGTGCTGGATACCGGCTGGCCAGGGCTGGTGCGTGTAGGGCTGGGTGTACCCGGTGAGGTGGGGGAGGGGCTGAGCCCAGCAGGTGTTGTAGTCGTGGCCGGAGTCGTCGGTGTTCCCGCGGGTTGTCCGGTCCCGGTGGGGCTGACGGTTGACGGGTTGGTGCCAGACGGATTGGTGCTTGACGGGTTCGTCGAGGTCGGTTGGGTAGCGGTGGGGTCCTTGGGATTTTGACCGGACGGGTCTTGCGGTGCGGCGGGGTCTTTGCCGGGCGTTTTGCTCGGGTCGTTCGAGTCCGTCGGGTGCGGGGCGGTGCTCGGATCGTGGCTTGTTATTGGGCTGCCGACGTTCGCGTCGGGGTTGGCCGCTACCTGCGCCACATCGGCATACGTGGGCACTCCGGATCCGGATGGAGGGAAGCTTCCCTTGTAGACCGTGTTCAGCGCGCGGATAGCGGCTTGGCGTGCTTGTTCCTTGGCGGAGTCTTGCTGATCGGAGTAGCTGGGGTTGATCAGCCCCGGCAGGATGGATTCCACCTGGTTGTTCGGGTCCGGAGTCACGGTCGTGGTGGCGGGTGGTGCCTGGACCGCGAGCTTGACCGCCTCGGCGGCCCAGGCGAGGCCATCGAGTCGGGAGCTCATCGATTCGAAAACGCGTCCGACCTGGTTGGCGACATGCCCGTACAGCTGTGACGCGGTCTGCGCCGCACTGCCGCTGGCACCCTGCCAGAGGCCGTTGCCGAAGACCCGGTTCATACCCATGAGGTTGAACGACGCCGCGTTGACCACGTCGGAATAGCAGTCGTACCAGGTCTGCCGCATCGAATGCAGACCAGCCGCGTCCATCCCGCCGCTGCCATCGGCACCGCCGTGCACTGCGGCGTACAGGGCCTCGAGCGTCATACTCTCGAAGTGTTCATCGGTCTGGACGTAATCCGGGTCGGTTCCGGCACCGAGCTCGGCATCGTGACGCTGGGTGGTGGCCTTCGCGTCCACAGCCTTCTGCACGGCCGCCGCAGCGCTGCCCTGGTCGATGACATCCTGCAGACCCACTGCAGAAAGCCCGGTCGGCTTGTCGTGTTCGCCCATGTGGTTCTCCCCCTTGATGAGCTGCAAGGCCGGTACCCCTGAGCGGCCAGACTAACACGGCTGCCGGACAACGGATCTCGATGAGGCTGGCATCGGACACGCCAGTACATGTTGACGGGTACAGCGCGCCAAAAGCTAAGCCCGCCATAGCATTCGACCTGGTTGCGGATAGACCCCCGATGCTAGGGTGGCCTCGTTCATGCCGGTTGGAGTCACCGCTGACGAGGGGGGCTTTGTGGATACGTTCAAGGCGGATCTGGAGATCCTGGGCAAGCTCGGATCGACACTGCAAGAGTTGGCGCGCGACGCCGACGCGGTCAAGCCGAACCGAGACCACGACGCATCGAAGCATTCACCGCTGTTGTCGGCCACCGCAGCCGACCTGATCGAGCGCGAGCTATTTCTGGAAACGCTCATGCCGACGGTCAAGGAACGGTTGACCGAAACCGGGGACGTCATGGCCAGCGTGGCTCGGCAGTACAAGGACAGCGATGGGAGCAACGCCGACATGATCCTGGACTTGTATCGCAAATCGACCGGCGACTGGACCGCGTAAGGACACCGACCGTGACCCCGAAATCCTGGATCGAGCAATGCGATCCGTCCGTCCTGACCGCGACCGGTGACTCGTGGATCGCCTTCGGGACCGACCTCGAGCACCTCTTCGACCGCTACGTCGACGCGGTCACCAAGGTCAACGGCACCTACTGGGAAGGCCAGTGTGCCCAAGCGGCCCACGACCGCGCCACCGCGGATCGGAAAACGATCCAGACGATCGCCGAAAAGATCAACGCGGTCGCTCAACGCGCCAAACAGGGCTACGACGAAATCGACGCACCACTGCGTCGCGCCCGCGGTGCCCTCATCGAGGCCAACCGCCGCGGCTACACCATCGCCGACAACCTCGCCCTGAGCATTCCACCCGGCAAATCCGTCTCCGACGATGACAAACGCGCACTGCTCGAACTACAGAACGAGCTCAACGGGGCGTTCCGCTCCACCATCGACGTCGACAGCAAAGTTCGCGAAGACCTCAACAATGCCCGCAGCGGGCTGCGTGCCGCGTTCGTCTCCACAGCCGCGCTGGGCGCCGACAAAGGCAAATCCGACGGCACGGACCTGACGACCCAACCAGTCAACCTCTCGGCAGAGGGGATTCAGCGCCTCATCGACGCCGGCCAGCTCACGCCGGACCAGATCGCTGCCTTGCAGCGCGGAGATACCGCGACCGTTCCGGCCTCGCAAATGGAATACCTCAACGGGCTCAGCCGAGCACTCGACGGCAAGAGCCCACAGGAAATTCAGCAGATCATGAGCAAGCTGCCGCCCGATGCGCAAAAGGCGCTTGCGAATTCATTCCAGATCATCTCGAACCCCTCGATCAACGCCGGAGCCCTCGACGACAAGACGCTGCCCAACAACGGCAAAGGCTCATTGGGATTGCTGCCCAAGCAGATCCGGGAGTCGCTGACCCGCGAGGATCTGGTCACCAACAAGTCGAAATACCTTGTTGACCACGAGATCAACCTCAACGGTGTCGCCGACAACCAAGCCATCGCCAAGATGATCGGCACAGGCGACCCGCAGTACCGGCTCGGCAGCGACGTCGACCGCAAACTGCTTGAGGTCGGCTCGAAGTACCTCGACGGCTACGAACAGTACAAGAACTCCTCCCACGGCCTGATCGACGGAACCTCACTCAAGATCGATGGCGGCGACGGTAACCAATTCCTCACTCAACGCGGGATGCGTATCTCCGAGGACATGTTCGACGCAGCAGGCAAGGACAAGGCCGCCGTCCAAGAACTGGTCACCGGCAAAGACCACGACAAATTATTCAAGAACATCTTCACCCACGAATGGACCGATCAGGGGACCGCTGTGTCGTCGATGTTCAAATTCGATCATGACGCGGTGGTTCATGATCCGAATAACTTGGTCGAGGTGAAGACTTCGGAGCAGCAGGGCAAGATCATGTGCTCTGTTGCCGAATACATCGCTGGCGATGGCGACCCTGATAAGCGATGGAAGGAACTCACCGGAATCGACTATCAAGGAAAACACAATGTCGGTGCGCTCAACCCCGCGCTCATCAAAGGGCTCTCCGAGGGGATGTCGCCATATGTCGATGCGCTAGCGGGCCACCAGCGTCCCGAATTGCCGGGTTTCGACACCCCGCGCCATGTTAATGGTGACAAAGTGGTAAGCTGGCTCGATCCTGAGGGAAATCACACATACAAGGGTACCGCCAACATATTTGCGTTGATGGATACCGATAGTAAGGCCGGAAACGACTTCAACAGCGCAGCGTTGGCGAGCGTCGTACGCAACGAGGCGGCCTACGCGTTGAACCCGAACCTGCCTGGAGCCACCGACGGATTGATGACGGCTGGCAGGCTCAGTGGGTTGGTGGACAAGGGCTTGTTCATGGATTCCAAAGCCCAGCATGATGGAGACTATGCCGACGCAAAGGACATGTGGGAACGTAAGCGCAACGCCTACGACGGGATAAAGTCGGTACTGGGCCGCGGATTCACGGAGTCGCTTCCCTTCGGGAAGAGTGTTGGTGACATTATCACAGCTGGTGGCGACGATATGAAAGCTGGCTACACTGGCGAGAAACCCGAGGTAGCCGAGACGCGTACGGTAGCGGCGCCCAACTTCACTCAACGTAACTATGAGGTGCTGTCTTTCGCTCAAATCCCTCCAGAGCTGCAAAACAATTATCAGGATCTTTTCGAGAATGGAAAGCTCAGGTCCTGGGAGTCGATTCAGCTGGACCCGAAGCAGGAACGCCTAACGTCCGATGTTGCCGAATTATTCAACATGCTCGGTCGGCATGACGGCCACGGTGAAACGTTCCGAAACTCCTACAGCGATATCACTCGTGGCATCCAGGGGGCCAAGTGAAGTGGGAACGTCTACTCAAGCGGTGGCCATGGGCGGTGGTATTTTTTTCCGTCGCACTGGTCGGCTCTCAGATGTATGCGTGTACCACGAAACCAGCGCCGCCGGAGTCTGATATTCCATATGCCAATGTTTGGTCCGCTGATGCTGGAGTCGATCTCTTCACGCGTGGAGCGGAACTCATTCGTGCTTCTCATGAGTCCGCGTGGCTGGTCAAGAACGGTGGTCTGAGTCGCGCGTACTCGGGGTATCGTGAGGCATTGGTCGATATCGGTGATGAATCCAAAATGGAGTACTTCTTCACCCAGACCGAAAAGGGAACGAGGGGCCCGGACTGGGTCAAGGATGCGAACGAGAACTTCTACGAGCACATCACCGCGTACTCTGCCGATGACAAGACGGTTACCGCAACCGTCTGTCAATACGTTGTACCTACCAAGGGGCTGGAAAAAGGGCCGACACAGTCGAACATCTTGACCCTGGACATGTCAGTTGTCGACATTCGATTGGAAAACTCGTCGAGTCAGCCTGGGAAGGCTGGAATTGCCAATAGAGACCCCGCCAAGCATGACCCGGCGGCCCACCGACCGCCGCGATGGAATGTGTTCGGAACATGGAAGATCACCAGGATCAGCAGAAATCGCGACTCCGACCCAGAAGGCTGCAAAGTTTGGTTCAAGCAGCAACTTCCAGACTTGCGAGAGGTACCCGAATCAAAGCTGCTGAAGGTGCCTGATTCTTTCGGAATCCTGCCTCAGCCGCTCGCCGCCCAATACCCTGAATGGGTCGGACCGGTAAATTAGTCTTCGAATGGAGCGGGTACTCCTTACTTGAGACCCAGAGTTGGCTCTATTAGTCCGGCAACATCGCGGATCCGGTCACAGGGCTTCTCGCTAGTAAACGGCCCGCTGACGCTTGTTTGGACATCGAGGGACCCATCATTTGTCTTCATAACTATGAAGCAGGCTTCGGCGTCCGGTCGGTTATAAGTGATCGCATCCCGGCCGTTGACCTTTATTTCAGTAGCTGAGGCGCCTTCCCGCTTACGGAATTCGTCCAAGGTGATATTTGTTGAGCTAATCGTCAGAGTTCGAGTAGGAACTTTCTGACCTCGTACTATTTCTTGGTGGTCAAATTTGCAGCCGATGAATGAGTAGGAGTCGTGTATTTCATCGTTTCTCTCGCGGGTGCTGGGGTCGAATCCAGCCTGCGATACGACTGCGTCACCGACATTTGTGCATGGATCGAAATTTACTGACCGCCGACCTTGGTTGTACTGCGTCGGAGCAGGCTTCACCGACACCGCGATGCTTGGCGTCTCCGGTGTGGACGATGCGTTCGGAGGGTTGTTATCCGTCTTGCTTGCCGTGCAGCCGGTGACGAGTAGGGCAATAGAGATCAGCGGCATCACGACCAAGATACGACTCATAGGCGCGCGTCATTCCTTATCGTGGGTTCGTTCAAGAATTTGAGCATGTCCGCGTTGCGCTGATCGGCCTCTTGTATCAGGTCGCCTGCGCGTAGGTAGGCTTCCTGTAGCCTCATTGCGCCTTCGATGAGTTGGCTGATAACTTCGATGCCTTCGCTGGCTTTCCCGGAGAATCCGGCCTGTAGCTCTTGCCCTGAGGTAAATCCTCCGAAACCCTTGCGGTCGCGTAGTGTGCTGAGCTTGTTCCGTACGCCAACCAGCTGCTTGATCATCGTGTCGTACAGCCGCACCGCCTCCCGTACGGCCTGCTCATCGAACTTGATGCTCCCTGCTCGCGCAGCCTCGTTGAAGGCTTTGATCTCGTTGCTGCCGAAGTTGATCTGCACGTCGGCCATCGCTACCCCCGATCGAGTGTCTTGGTCGAGGGTATCAGTCGCCCAGCGACACGAGCTGTTTCAATCTCTACACCTCAGAATCATGGTGTCCACCGAGGTCGGCACTGTCTTCGTGTCGGGATCGCGAGATACCACGGGCAGGCCAGGGGTCTCATACCCGCTCGACGGTGGAGGCAGCTCCTGGCCCGCTCGCCACTGCCCAGTCGCCATGAGGTGTCGCGGAGGAATTCTCGGTCGTCATGTCCATTTCTGACTGAATTTGATGAGTCCTTCCGGTGAAGAACCGAGCCAACGACGTACCGGAGGCGATTGACATGTTCGACCGCGATGATATGCAACAAACGACTCGGTCGGTGCGCGGTACCGGGTGCCGCCAGCGCGCAGATTCGGTAGGCGGCAGCGAGCGCAAATCTTCGCGATCTAAGGTGAGGAAGTCTTGGTTCGTAAAATGTGAGACGGAGGAGTTAACGCAGGACCAGCGGGTCCGCGCCGTTATCGCATTGTCGGTGCTTATTGGGCGATGGAACGACAAATCGTGGTTGAATGAAAACTCTTGATATGCTGCGTGATTTTTGCAATTTTCGCCGTACACTATCGGTTGCCGCCGTGTAGATATTTTGGATCTGATGTTTAGTTTACGCCGGGCGGGATGTACTGGTGGAGGAATTAAATCAGGAGGAAATTGCTGATATGACTCGAAAGGTCAGTAAACGGGCGAACGTCGAGTTCGGTTCCGACGTTCGAGTTGGAACCTACGTGCGCCGATCCACCGACGAAGAACACCAGCCATACTCTATCGATGCTCAGGATGTCCGGCTCGATTCCTATATCGCCTCGCAGCCCGGCTGGCATCGAGTCGCACGCTTCGCCGACGATGCCTCCGGAGCCACAACTAACAGGCCGGGTCTGCAAAAAGCGATCGCCGCCGCGAAGGCTGGGTTCATCGATGTGCTTCTCGTCTACAGAGTCGACCGTTTCTCGCGCAACTTCCGAGACATGGTGACGATGCTCGATGAACTCGATGTGGCTGGGGTTGTGTTTCGTTCCGCGACAGAGCCCTTCGATACTTCTACGCCGATGGGTCGCATGCTGGTGCAGATGCTAGGTATGTTCGCTCAGTTCGAAAGGGACACGATTATTGATCGGACGATCGCAGGCATGGAACGTAAAGTGGCGAAAGGGAAGTGGAAAGGCGGAAAGACGCCCTTCGGATATATGCTCGATCCGGTCTCGCATACTTTGATTGTCGATGAACAGCAGTCCGTGATCGTTCGTAAGATTTTCAGCGAGTATGGGCGGAGCCGGTTCGGGTCACGATCGATCGCCAAGTTCCTGAACAATCAGGGGCATCGCACTACCAACGGAAGGCCGTGGTCCGGTCGGCAGATAGTTCGGATATTGGCGAATCGCGTGTATCTGGGAGAGCTGACTTTTCGCTCGAATACGGTTGTCCAGGCGCATGAGCCGATCGTGGATATCGAGACATGGAATCTTGTTCAAGCGATACTCAAGACGCGCGGCGAGAGCCCCGCGCACCGGGCTGCATCGGGATCGGATTACCTGCTGGCGGGGAGGCTGCGGTGCCCACGATGCGGGCGGTCGATGGTTGGGACGCGGGCGAACGGACGTAGTCAGACGTACCGGTATTACACGTGCTGGAGTCGATCGCGGTACAGCACTGACGAGTGCGATCAGCCTCGCCTGGATGCCGACTCGGTCGATCAGGCGGTGGTGGATGCGATGGCTTCGTTCTATCGACGTCAGCACGCGTTGATTGCCGACGCGGTCGAGGCGAATCGTCGGCAGCACTACGCGACGCAGGAAGACCGGCAGGCCGAGTTGGCGACCGTGGAAGCTGATCTCGGGCAGGCGCGGCAATCGGTCGATCGCTATCTGGCCGCGTTTGAACGGGGCACGCTGGAGGAGGAGGTTCTCGGACAGCGTGTCGGTGAGCTGCGTGCCACGATTGGGCAGCTGGAGATGCGCCGACGGGATCTGATCCGAACGATGTCTGCTGCGCCGCAGGCACCTACCCCTGCCGAGTTGAACGTAGTCGCCGATCACATCCGTGATGTAATTCACACCGGGACGCACAACGAAACGAAGGCGCTGATCGAGGAACTTGTAGCCCGGGTAACGATCGTCGCCCCGGATCGGCTGGCACCTGTGTTCCGAATCCCGGTAGAGAATACCGCCGACAGTTGTGAATCCGCTGGTCACAGTGCGCGAACCGCCCCGAGGGGGCCGGTTCGCGCACCGGGACGTTTGGGGTGAGCGACGGGACTCGAACCCGCGACAGCCAGGATCACAACCTGGTGCTCTACCAACTGAACTACGCTCACCATCGCCGGTGATTATCCGGCGCGGTCGATACTAGCGCGAAACTGGTTACAAACCCTAATCGGTTTCCGACGTGCTGTTTTGTGGGGCCGGGGGGCCGCTGAGGTCGGCGGCGACGGCGGCGATGTCGGCGGTGGAGGGGCCGGGGGCGGGGACGAAGGCGGTGCGCCGGTAGTACTCGAGCTCGCGGATGGATTCCTTGATGTCGGCTAGCGCGCGGTGCGAGAGGCCCTTCTCCGGCTGGCCGAAGTAGATGCGCGGATACCAGCGGCGGCACAGCTCTTTGATGGAGCTCACATCGATCATCCGGTAGTGCAGGTGCTCGTCCAGCAGCGGCATATCGCGGGCGATGAAGCCGCGATCGGTCGCGATGGAGTTACCTGCCAGCGGCACGGTACCGGGGGTCGGCACGTATTCACGGATGTAGTCGAGGATCTTCTGCTCGGCGTCGGCGAGCGTGACGGTGGAGTTTCGGACCTCGTCGGTGAGGCCGGATCGCGCGTGCATCTCGGCGACGACGGGAGGCATGGCGGCCAGGGCCGCGTCGTCGGCGTGGATCACGATGTCCACGCCCTCACCGAGGATGTTCAGATCGCTGTCGGTAACCAGCGCGGCCACCTCGATCAGCTTGTCGCTGTCGAGCCGCAGCCCGGTCATCTCGCAATCCATCCACACCACATATTTGTCGGACACCTGGGCAACATTAGTCAGCCGTCATCGCGGTGTGTCCGATTGCCTCCGTTGTGTGATGACCCGCCCGCATCGGCTTCACCTCCTGCCGTCACCGGGTGGCGGCGATAGAGTGGCGACCAGCATCCCGTATGCGTTTCGGTGCGACAGCAGTACTTGCGTTCAGCAGTCGGAGTCAGACCAAGACGGAGGACGTGCGATGACCAGCCCGCAGGAGAAGGCGGCCGCGGCCAGGAAGGCGGCGGAGGAGGCGGCTAGGAAGGCGGCGGAGGCAGCGGCTGCCGCGGAAGCCGCCGAAGCGGAGGCGGCCGCGCAGGAGGCCGATGCGAAAACAACTGCGCCACAAGAAAGTGACGCGCCACGGGGCTCGAAAAAGTCTGCGTCGCAGTCGGATTCGAAACCCAGTGCCGCACAGGAGATCGCCGCCGGATACGCATTCGACGGCGCCGCACTGGAATTGGGCACGGTCCTGGTCGACGGACAGGTGGATCCCACTGCGCGGGTACGGATTCCGATGCGCACCATGAACCGCCACGGGTTGGTCGCGGGCGCGACGGGCACCGGTAAGACCAAAACGTTGCAGGGCATCGCCGAGCAGCTCTCCCGCGCCGGTATTCCGGTGGTGCTCGCCGACGTCAAGGGCGATCTGTCCGGATTGAGCAAACCGGGTGAGTCCAATGACAAGATCGTCGCCCGCGCCGCGGAGACCGGCGACCCGGACTGGCAGCCGACGGGCTATCCGGTCGAATTCGTCTCGCTCGGCACCAACGGCATCGGCGTGCCGATCCGTGCGACCATCACCTCCTTCGGCCCGGTTCTGCTCAGTAAGGTGTTGGGGCTCAACGAAACTCAGGAATCGACGCTGGGCCTGATCTTCCACTGGGCGGATAAGAACGGCCTGGCGCTGCTCGACCTGAAGGATCTGCGCGCCGTCATCACCCACCTCACCAGTCCGGAGGGCAAGGAGGATTTGAAAGGCATCGGCGGCGTCTCGGCGGCCACCGCGGGCGTGATCCTGCGTTCGCTGGTGAACCTGGAGTCCGACGGCGGCGACACCTTTTTCGGTGAGCCGGAACTGGATCCGGCGGACCTGTTGCGCACCGCGGGCGGGCAGGGCGTGATCACGCTGTTCGAATTGGGCGCGCAGGCGGCGCGGCCGGTGATGTTCTCCACCTTCCTGATGTGGGTGCTCGCCGACCTGTTCCAGACGCTGCCCGAGGTCGGCGATATGGATAAACCCAAGCTGGTGTTCATCTTCGACGAGGCGCACCTGCTGTTCGCCGACGCGTCGAAGGCGTTCCTCGATCAGGTTGAGCAGACCGTCAAGCTGATCCGCTCCAAGGGCGTCGGCGTATTCTTCTGCACCCAGCTGCCGACGGATATCCCGAATCCCGTTCTCTCCCAATTGGGTGCGCGCATCCAGCACGCGCTGCGCGCGTTCACGCCCGACGATCAGAAGGCGCTGTCCAAGACGGTTCGCACCTACCCGAAGACCGGAAACTACGATCTGGAAAAGGCTTTGACCT
The DNA here is from genome assembly GCF_020361265.1 of Nocardia sp. JCM 34519.1. Taxonomy (NCBI): domain Bacteria; kingdom Bacillati; phylum Actinomycetota; class Actinomycetes; order Mycobacteriales; family Nocardiaceae; genus Nocardia; species Nocardia sp. JCM 34519.1. The sequence continues at coordinate 11,277 of NZ_JAIRBR010000027.1, read as the reverse complement.
CACTTGGCACGGGTGAGGCCGTCGTGACGGTGCTGTCGGAGAAGGGCGCGCCGACTCCGGTGGCGTGGACCAGGATCGCGCCGCCGCGCTCGCTGATGGACACCATCGGCGATGACGCGATCAAATCCCGGTCGCTGTCCAGCTCGCTGTACAGCAAGTACGGCCAAACCATCGATCGGGAGTCGGCATACGAGATCCTGGCCGCGAAAGTCGCTGCGGCGGAACAGGCTCCGGAGGCACCGCCGGCGCCGGGCCGGTCCTCGAAGAAGGAGGAGGAGACCACCGCGGAGCGGATCATGAACAATCCGGCGGTCAAGAACTTCCTGCGCTCGGCGGCGACGGCGGCGGGCCGGGAGATCAGCCGCAGCATCTTCGGCACCCGGCGGCGCTGAATCGCACAAGAACTCGCGGCCGCACCGGGGCAGGTGCGACCGCGAGTCCCTGTGCGGGACAACAGGTCCGGATCTAGCAGCCCACCTCGCGGGCCAGCAGATCCTCGACGGTCTCCCGGCGGATCAGCTCCCGGCAGCGTCCGTCGCGCACCGCGATGATCGGCGGGCGTCCGACGCTGTTGTACGCCGAGGCCAGGCTGTGGTGGTAGGCGCCGGTGCACGGCATGGCGAGCACCTCACCTGGCCGCAGATCGGCGGGCAGTTGCACGTCGACGGCGAGCACGTCGCCCGCCTCGCAGTAGCGGCCCGCGACCGTCGCGGTCATCTGCGGGCCGCACGGGTGCCGGTTGGCCACCACCACGTGGTAGCGGGCGCCGTACAGCGCGACCCGCGCGTTATCGCCCATACCGCCGTCGACGGTGACGTAGGAATGCCCGTCCGCGACATGTTTGATGGACAGCACCCGGTACAGCGTCACCCCGGCGCGGGCCACGATCGCCCGGCCCGGTTCCATCGCGATGGCGGGTCGCGGGAAGTGGTGGCGGGCGCAGGCCGCGTCGAGCGCGTCGTCGATGATGTCGGCCAGTTCGGACAGGTTCATCTCGGCGTCGCCCGCGCGGTAGGCCACCGCATGGCCGCCGCCGAGGTCGAGTTCGGTCAGGATGACGCCGTGATCCTGGCGGACGTGCGCCATCTCGGCGACCATCCGGCGCACCGCCTCGCCGTAGTGGTCGGGGTCGTGGATCTGCGAGCCGAGGTGGCAGTGGAAGCCGACCAGTCGCAGATTCGACTGCCGCAGTACGCGCTCCACCGCCTCGGCGGCCGTGTCGCTGCCGATCGGGAAGCCGAATTTCTGGTCCAGCACACCGGTTTTCACGGCCGGGTGCCCGTGCACGTCGATGCCGGGGGACAGGCGCAGCAGCACCTTCTGCGGCTTGGTGGCCAGCGCGGACAGCAGGGTGATCTCGGTGAGCGAGTCCACCACGATGCGCCCGACGCCCGCCTTGACCGCGATTTCCAGCTCGTCGAAGGATTTGCCGTTGCCGTGCATGACGATTCGCTGCGGGTCGACGCCCGCGGCGAGTGCGATGGCGAGTTCGCCCGCCGAGCACACATCTACCGAGAGGCCTTCCTGGGTGACCCATTCCGCCACCGCCCGGATCATCAATGCCTTACCCGCGTAGATGATTTCGGCCTCGGGGAAGGCCTTGCGGTAAGCCCGGCAGCGAGCCCGCACCTCGTCCTCGTCGAGGACGTAGGTCGCGGTGCCGTATTGATCGGCGATATCGGCGAGCGCGACACCGCCGAGGGTGATCCTGCCGTCGCCGTCATAGTGCGTGTCCTGCGGCCATACCGCGGGATCGAGGCGCGAAGGCATTCCCGTCTTCAACGAGGGGAATATGTCGAGCAGCGTCACGGTATTTGTTCTCCTGGGTGCGTCCCCGCTTTCTCGGAATGCGGGGCCGCTGTCAGGACTACGCCTGATAGTAGGCGTGTGGTCAGGCGTTAGCGGCTTCCTGACCAGCGATGATGCGATCTTGACGGGTCCTTGATACGCGTTGTGAGCGCCGTCATCCGCCCAGTTTTTTGTAGAACGCGCCCGCGATGGGCGCGGTGAGCGCGCGCGGGCCGTACTGGCCGGCGACGCTCATCCCCTTGCTGATGAGTCCGGGCACCACCCGCATCTTGTTGCGGGCCAGCGCGTCGATCGACATCCGCGCGGTGGTCTCGGCGGATACCCAGATGAATTCGGGAATCTTGTTGGAGGCGACGAAGGCCTCGGTCTGTTCGGGCGCGTCGGTGCGCACCGGGCCCGGGGCCAGCAGCGTGACGTTGATACCGCTGCCCTTCAGCTCGCCGCGCAGCGATTCGGCGAAGCTGTTGGTGAAGGCCTTGCTCGCCGCGTACGTGGCATTGTTCGGGATGGGCATATTTCCGGCCGCCGAACCGGTGATCAGGATGCCGCCACCGCCGCGGGCGATCATCCCGGGTAGCACCGCGAGGGTGAGATCGTGCACGGCGACCGCGTTCAGCTCCATTACCGCGCGCTCGTTCGCCAGATCCAGTCCGGCGAGCGGGCCGAAGGTGGCGACGCCGGCGTTGTTGCACAGGATCGCGATATCGCGGGCGGCCAATTCCTCGGCGAGTCCGCCGCGCTGGTCGCGGTCGGACAGGTCGACCGCGCGCACCTCGGCGGTGACGCCGTGCGCGAGGGTCAACCGTTGGGCCAGTTCGGTGAGCAATTCGCCGCGGCGGGCGATCAGGATCAGCGAATAGCCGCGGGCGGCCAGTTCCGCGGCGAGGGCGGTGCCGATGCCGGAGGAGGCGCCGGTGACGACGGCGCGATTGTCCGCGGTGGGGGAGGGCAGGCTCACGGGAGCGAGCTTAGGTGAGCCGCATATCGCGCTCACGGCGCGGTTCCTCTTGCTCGGCTGAGCAAGAAGGTCTATCGTTTTGCTCATGCAAGCAAGAAGCAGCTCGACTAAGCAAGATCGTACGTTCACCGAGAACGCGCGCCGCGCGCAGGTGGTGGAGGCCGCGATCGAGGTGATCGCCGAGCACGGCATGCCGAACGCTTCATTCGCGAAGATCGCCAAACACGCCGGGCTGAGCAGTACTGGCATGATCTCGTACCACTTCCGGGGCAAGGATGATCTGATCCGCGAGGTGGTCGCCGAAATCATGCGCGTCGCAATCGGATTCGTGACCACCGAACTCGAGGGCGAGACCGACTATGTGGCCCGGCTGCGCGGAAACATCACCGCCAACCTGGCTTTGCTCGACGCGTACCCCAAGCATATGCGGGCGCTGAACAGCATCGTCGCCAATGCCCAGCCCGACGATCTGAGCAAATTCGGCCTGCTCGAACGCGTCGCCGAATTCGGCCGCCTGCAGGCGGAGCGGATCCGGGAGGCGCAGCGCGCCGGGGTGTTCCGGGAATTCGACGCCGAGATCATGGTGCTGGCCATGCGCGGCGCGATCGACGCCGCCATCGGCCGCGCCGCCATCGACCCCGGCTTCGACACCGCGGCCTGTGCCCGCGAACTCGCCGACCTCTTCGAAAACGCGACAAGGAAATAAGTATGAGCACCACCGGAGCCGACATCATGAACGAGCAGACCATCGCGGCATCGCGCACGCCGGAACAGAAACGCGCCGCGCTGCGCCGCCACCTCGCGCGCCAGCTGATCGTCGAACTGGCGCTGCCGATCGGCGGCTACTACGGCATGCGGGCGGCCGGTGTGAATCCGTGGCTCGCGCTGATCGCGCCCGGCTTACTTGCCGGGCTGTTCATCGCCTACCGCGCGATCAGGGAGCGTCGGGTCGATATGACGGCGCTGTTCGCGCTTGCCATGATCGCGGTAGGTGCGGTGACGTCACTGCTGACCGGTGATCCCCGCACGCTGTTCCTGCGTGACAGCCTGATCTTCGGCGCCATCGGCCTGTGGATGCTGGGCACCCTGCTCACCGAGCATCCGTCCATGCGCAGCGCCGCCCGCGCGATCGTCACCGCGAAAATCGGCGAAGAGGGCTATCGCGAGTGGGATGCCCGCTGGGACAACGATTCCCGTTTCCGTGGCCAGCTGCGGCTGCTGACAGGGGTATGGGGCCTCGGCTTCACCCTCGACGCGGTGGTGCGCGCGGTGCTCGCCTACACCCTCCCGGTCGACGCGGTCCCGCTGGTGAGCACCCTGCAGTGGCTGGTCGTCCTCGCCGTTCTGCTGACCTTCCACATCGTCTACGTCACCAAGAAGGGCCTGAAGGTCTGATCCGGGAGAGGGCGCCTCATCGCGCTTCGGGATCCAGGGCGAGCACGGATCGGCCACCATCGACCGGGATGCTCGCACCGTTGACGAAACTCGCCGCGGGAGACAGCAGGAAGGCGACGACGGCCGCTACCTCGTCGGTGGTGGCGACCCGGCCGATCGGGTGCAGCGTCGCCATCTGGTCCCGCACCCGTTCGGCTATCGAATTATCCAGTCCGGCAAGGAATTCCGTATAGCGCTCGGTCTCGACCGAACCGGGTGCGACGGCGTTCGCCCTGATTCCCCTGCCGCCGTACTCCACCGCCACTGCCCGGGTGAGCCCTTCGATCGCGGCCTTCGCGGTGCTGTAGGGCAGGGCGCCGGGTACGGCTCGCTGTGCCTGATGCGATGTCATATTGACGATCGAGCCGCCGGAACCGGCGGCCAAGAAACGTTGGACGGCCGTCGTGCAGCCGACAACCGCCGGTGCGAGATTGGCGTTGATCAATTCCAAGGTCCTTGTGGCGGAGGCCGAATCGATCGAGGCGTCCGCGAATACGGCCGCGTTGTTGACCCATCCGGCGAATGTTCCCGCCCGCTGGGCGAGATCGGCGGCCCGCTCTGCGGTTTCCGCCGAGGTCGCGTCACCGATGACCGGAATCACCTGTCCGCCAGCCCATTCGAATGACTGCTCATCTCGTTCGACCACTACGACCGCATGCCCGGCATCGAGCAATCGCGTCACGATCGCCTGCCCGATTCCGCGCCCACCGCCGGTTACCACATATGCGTTCGCCACCAGCTCGAGCTTAGTTCGAACATCTGGGCGTTGTTCGGATTCGGTGACCGCCGATGTCACAGTCGCGGGCCCTGCGTCGTCGGTCAGGCAGGCAAGCAGGAAATGCTGAAAGGAAAAGGGTTCCAATGAACATCGCGTATCACATTGTCGGAGTTGTCGCCGCACTGTGGATCGGATTCTCGGGGTATTCGTTGTTGACGAAGCAGAAGTTCGTCGCCGAGCCACTGGTGCAGTACGGGGTTCCGCGCACATGGTGGAATCCGTTGGCGCTGGCCAAGTTGGCCGGGGCGCTCGGATTGATCGTCGGATTCTTCGTGCCGGTGATCGGGATCGCGGCGGCCGCCGGTCTGATCGTCTACTTCCTCGGCGCGGCGGCGACCACCATCCGGGCGCACTCGTACGGGACCACCGTATTCCCGCTGCTGTATTTGGCGCCGGCCGCGGCCACGCTGGTTTTGCAGCTGGCTCACTGATGGCCGCGCCGGGGCGGCCGGACCGGGAGCACCGCGACCAGTCCGGCCACCAGGACGAGCAGGATTCCGGCGATACCGGCCCGCTCGGTGCCGAAGGACCAGACGAAGAAGCCGAAAAGCGTTGGGGCCAAGAAGGATACGGCCCGTCCGGTGGTCGTGTAGAGGCCGAAGAGCTGCCCTTCGCGACCGGGCGGCGCCACCCGGGTGAGGAAGGAGCGGGCCGACGCCTGGGCCGGGCCGACGAAGATGCACAGCAGCAGGCCGAAGATCCAGAACATGAGCGGTCCGGACACCATGAGCAGGATGGATCCGAATACGACCATGGCGGCAAGCGAGCAGACGATCACCCGCTTCGGCCCCACCCGGTCGTCGAACAGCCCGGCCGTCACCGCGCCAAGCGCCGCAACGACATTCGCGGCGACGCCGAAGAGCAGCACATCCGAATCGGCGATACCGTACACCCGCACGGCGAGGATCGCGCCGAAGGTGAATACGCCGACCAGCCCGTCGCGAAAGATGGCGCTGGCCAACAGGAATCCGACGGTGTTGCGGTCGACGCGCCACAATTCACAGATATCGCGGAACAGCACCCGGTAGGAGCCGAAGAATCCGGCGGTCGCCGCGCCGGGATCCGCGCCGGTGCGCGGTAATTCGGGCACGGAGAAGAAGATCGGCAGCGCGAAGCCCGCGAACCACACCGCCGCTAGCAGCGTCACCAGCCGGATATTGAGCCCCTCGTCGGTGGGCACGCCGAACAGGCCGCGATTGTCCCCGTGTCCGGAGATGAAGCCGAAGTAGCAGATCAGCAGCAGCACGATGCCGCCGAAATAGCCCATGGACCAACCGAATCCGGAGACCCGGCCGACATTCGCCGGTGTCGAGACCTGGCGCAGCATGGCGTTGTAGGGCACCGTCGCCAGCTCATGGAAGGTCGCGCCGAAGGCCAGCAGGACCAGACCGAGCCACAGATAGTGGTAGTCGGCGCGCACGAAGAACATTGCCGCCATGGTGACGATCGTCAGCGCCGTGAGCAGGCCGAGTGACCGTTTACGTTTCGCGGTGGCGTCGAAGCGTTGCCCGCTGACCGGCGCGGTCACCGCGACCACCAGCCCGGCGAGGCCGAGCGCCCAGCCGAGCCACGCGCTCGCGGATATGCCGCCGGGCAGATCGGCGCCGACCTTGTCGGTGAGGTACACCGAGAATACGAAGGTGAGGATGACGGCGTTGAACGCCGAGACGCCCCAGTCCCACAGCCCCCACGCCACCACCTGTCCGCGTCCGGCCGCCTGTCCGATGGTGGCCGTCGCGTTCGCCTCGGTCATGCGCGCAGCATAGTGGCCGTTTTTCCGGCGCACCCCGGCTTTTCGCCGAGCCGAAACCGGTTATGCACTCAGTTGCATAGTACTGGGTGTTACGTCTACTCTTGCGACATGGCCCTCGAGCATGCGTTGCTGGTTTCGCTGACCGAGCGCGCCGGTTCGGGATACGAGCTGGCGCGCCGGTTCGACCGGTCGATCGGCTATTTCTGGAGCGCCACCCACCAGCAGATCTATCGCGTGCTCAAGCGGATGGAGGAATCCGGTTGGGTCACCGGCGAATCGGTGACGCAAGAGGGTAGGCCCGATAAGAAGGTCTACTCGGTGAGCCGGGCGGGCCGCGCCGAATTGGCCCGCTGGATCGCCGAACCCACCGATTCCGAGATCCCGCGCATCGAACTCGGCGTGAAGATCCGCGCCGCCGCGTACGGCGATATGGACGCCCTGCGCGCCGAGGTCGCCCGGCACCGCGAGCAGCACACCCAGCGGCTCGAGGTGTATCGCCTCATCGAGAAGAAAGACTTCCCGGCGCCGGAACGACTTTCCGGCACCGCCCTGCACCAATATCTGGTCCTGCGCGCGGGCATCCGCGTCGAGTCCGGATTCGTCGAATGGTGCGACGAAGTTCTACACGCCCTCACCCCGCGCGCGTCAGCCCCGCCCGCGGATACCGGAGAAAGGTAAAGCTCGCCGATGAGTCCCTTCCCCCACCTCTTCGAACCGCTCGACCTCGGATTCACCACGCTGCGCAACCGGGTGGTGATGGGGTCCATGCACACCGGCCTGGAAGATCGCGCCTGGGACACCAACAAGCTGGCCGCCTACTTCGCCGAGCGTGCCCGCGGCGGCGTCGGCCTGATCATCACCGGCGGCTACGCGCCGAACCGCACCGGCTGGCTGCTGCCGTTCGGCGCGAAGCTCACCAACAAGACCGAGGCGTACCGGCACCGGGCGATCACCAAGGCGGTGCATCGGGAGGGCGGCAAGATCGCCATCCAGATCCTGCACGCCGGCCGCTATTCGTATATGCCCGGCAGTGTTTCGGCCTCATCGATCAAGGCGCCGATCAACCCGTTCAAACCGCGCAAGCTGTCCGCGAAGGGCGTCGAGCAGACCATCGACGACTACGCCCGCTGCGCCGCGCTGGCCAAGCTCGCCGGCTACGACGGCTGCGAGATCATGGGCGGTGAGGGCTATCTCATCAACCAGTTCCTCGCGCCGCGCACCAACCGGCGCACCGACAAATGGGGCGGTTCGGCGGAGAATCGCCGCCGTTTCCCGGTGGAGATCGTGCGCCGGGTGCGCGCCGCGGTCGGCGAAGACTTCATCATCGTCTTCCGGCTCTCCATGGCCGAACTGGTGGAGAAGGGCCAGACCTTCGACGAGATCGTCGCGCTGGCAAAGGAAATCGAGGCCGCCGGGGCGAATATCCTGAACACCGATATCGGCTGGCACGAGGCGCGGGTGCCCACCATCGTGACCTCCGTTCCGCGTGCCGCTTTCGTCGAGTTCACCGCGAAGATCACCGCGGCCGTCGACATTCCGGTGTGCGCGTCGAACCGGATCAATATGCCCGAGATCGCCGAGGAGATCCTGACCCGCGGTGACGCACAACTGGTTTCGCTGGCGCGCCCGTTCCTGACCGATCCCGAATGGGTGAACAAGGCCGAACAGGACCGGGTGGACGAGATCAACACCTGCATCGCCTGCAACCAGGCCTGTCTGGACCACGCCTTCCAGCACAAAACCGTGTCCTGCCTGCTGAATCCGCGCGCGGGTCACGAGACCGAGCTGAAGCTGCTGCCCACCCGGCGAAGTAAGCGGATCGCGGTGGTCGGTGCGGGTCCGGCCGGTCTGTCGGCGGCGGTGAGCCTGGCCGAAAGGGGCCACCGCGTAGACCTTTTCGAGGCCGACGACAAGATCGGCGGCCAGTTCGACATCGCGCGGCGGATTCCGGGCAAGGAGGAATTCGACGAATCCATCCGGTATTTCACCCGCAAGATCGAGATCACCGGCGTCACGCTGCATCTGGGCAAGCGGGTGAGCGCGGACGAGCTGATCGCGGGCCGCTACGACGAGGTGATCCTGGCCACCGGTGTGCGCCCGCGCATTCCGGATATCCCGGGTATCGACCATCCGATGGTGCTCTCCTACGCCGAACTGGTGCGCGACGGCAGGCCGGTCGGCAAACGGGTCGCGGTGATCGGCGCGGGCGGGATCGGTTACGACGTGAGCGAATTCCTCACCGTCGACGGCCATCCCGCGCTGAAGCTGGACGAGTGGAAGGAAGAGTGGGGCGTCACGGCCGATGACGAACAGGCGCCCGGCCAGCTCACCGAACCCAGGCCCGCGCCCGCGGCCCGGGAAGTGGTGCTGCTGCAGCGTAAGTCGGGCTCGTTCGGCAAGAGCCTCGGCAAAACCTCCGGCTGGGTGCACCGGGCCGCGCTGAAGGCCAAGGGTGTCGAGCACGTCGGCGGCGTGAACTACGAACGCATCGACGACAGCGGCCTGCACATCAGCTTCGGCGAGAAACACGAACGACCGCAATTGATCCCGGTGGACAATGTGATCGTGTGCGCGGGCCAGGAGTCGGTGCGCGAGCTGGAGGCGCCGCTGCGTGCCGCCGGCATCACCCCGCACCTGATCGGCGGTGCGGATCTGGCCGCCGAATTGGATGCCAAGCGTGCCATCGACCAAGGCACCCGACTCGCCGCCCGGCTCTGAGGGTTACGCAAATACCTGCTATTCCGGTGCCCCTGGCGTTCATCGGCGGTTAAGCTCGCCGTGGTTGGGGAGGAACCGAGATGAAGTTTATTTTGCACGCAGGGTGGGTATTGCTAATGCTCGTGCCGATCGCGGGATGCGCGGCGACGCGGCAGCCACCGGAATCGTCGACGCTGGTGGCACGCCAGTCACCGGATACGCCCGCGGCGCGGCGGAATCTGACGCAGGCGGATCTGCCTGCCGGATACCAGCTTTCGAGCGATTCGCCGATGTCGCCGAATCCGGCCGATACGACGCGGGCCGAGCGGCCGAGCGACTACGCGGTCGATCCGGCCCGCTGTCCGCTTACGCCGGTGCTGCCGGACACCGAATTCCACGGCCGGTTCACCAGGACCTCGGCGGATAACCGGGCCGCGGCGAGCGGATTCGCCTTCGGCTGGTCCACCGATACCGCGGCGGCATTCAATTTCGTAGCGCTGGAACGGGATCTGGCGCAATGCGACCATGTGCTCGCGACCAGGCCCGACGGCTCGTACCGCGATATCACCAGCACCCGGCTCGACACCCGCAAGCTGGGCGCCGACGAATGCTTCGGCGTCTCGACGATCACGTTGCGCGCCAGTGCCGCCGATGCGCCGCCGCAGTCGGAGAAGGCGGCCCGCATCGGATGCCGGGTCGGGGCGGTCTCGGTATTCGGGGTGCTCGGCGAGAACAGCCAGGGGGAGAAGCTCTCCAGCATGGGTGATTTCGTCGACACCATGCGGCTTCAGGTGCGCAAGGTGCGCGAGGCCGGTTGAGAACGGTTGTGCTCAGCGGTCTTTCGCGGGCCACCAGGCCGCCATGCCGAGGGCGATGATGCGGACCTGGGCGACGGTGCGGTCGATCACCGCGGCGCGTTCGCGCGGCATGGCGGAGATGTAGGCGGCGATGCCGTCGGCGACGGTGGCGACGATGAGGTCGGCCGCGGTCTCCAATTCCGTGGGCGCCCAGGCGTCCAGCGCGCGTAGCCGGGAGAGATCGGCCACCAGCTCGCGCACGATCAGCTGCAATTCCAGTGCGATGGCGTGGCGCAGCGCCGCGGAGCCGCCGTGCCGCTCTCGGGTGAGGAAGCCGAACAGCTCGCGTTTGGGCTCCACTTGATCGAAGACGAAGCGCACGCTGTCCGACAGCCGGGCGTCCGGTTTGCGGCGCACCTCGCGCAGGGCCAGCCGCAGCGCCGTGACGCTCTCGTCGACCAGGGTGGCGCCGAGATCGTCGAGCGAGCCGAAATGCCGATAGAAGGCGGTGGGCACGATACCGGCCGAGCGGGCGATCTCGCGCAGGCTCAGCGCGGCGAAGCCACGGTCGGCGGCCAGTGCGAGGGTGCCGTCCATGAGGGCCTGCCGGGTGCGCTCATTGCGCTCGTTACGGGTTTCCGCCTGCTCGCTCATTACCGTGAGCATACATCCGTTCACTATGCGCTCATTCCTTGGATGTTGCCCGGGTCACACGTTTTGCCGGTTGACACCGACATGTGTCTATCAGTCACACTTACTGAGTGTACAGACGTGCACTGAAATCGGAATGCGCGTCAGCCGACGGAGCGGAGAACCTGACGATGGATCTCATCGATCTCGTGCAGACCTTGACCACGCCGCATCCCCTGGATCGGTACCTGGAGCTGGTCCACCCGGCCCTGACCGTCCGGCAGCTGCGCGCCGAGGTCGTCGGCGTCGACCGGGCGACGCCCCGCGCGGTGACGCGCACGCGGCGGCCCCCCCCGCGCGGGCGCGGCCCCCCCCCAGGCCCCGTCGTCCACATCGGCGGGGTGATAGCCCGGGTGCGGCA
>NZ_JAIRBR010000026.1:0-119352 GCF_020361265.1 Nocardia sp. JCM 34519.1 | reverse complement strand
CTCGCGCCTGCGGCGCATGCGCTTCGACCGCTGAGACGCGAGACGGGCCGCGAACGTCGCTCGTAAGACTCGCTCCCAACTTGGTCGCGAGAGGGCCGGATGTCGCCACCGGCGAGTAGCGCGTCGGTGATCAGTTCTTGTCGGGCCGGTTCGGGGTCGGCAGCACATGTGGTTGCCGGTTGAACACGGCGGGGGAACCCTCGGCCTTGGCTATGCCCTCGATGGCGCTCCAGGCCATCATCGTGAGGTAGTCGAGCACCTCGTCGCGGGACATGGACTTGCTCGTCGTCCACCAGTGGGTGGCCAGTTGAATGCCGCCGACCAGTACGTAGGAGCACAGCAGCGCGCCGTCGGTCTGGATGCCGCGGGCGCTGGCCCGGTCGGTGATCACCGCGGCGACAACCTCGGCGAACAGCTTCTCGAATTCGGCCAGCGATGACTGATCGGCCGAACCGTTGCCCATGATGAAGCGGTAGACCTCGGGATCGTCGTCCACCGTTCCGACGTAGGCCGCCAGCGCCGAGCGCACCAGCTGATACTCGTCGGCGTCCAGGCTGATGGCCTCGTAGACCCGCGGCATCATCGTGGTCTCGATGAACCGCTGCATGGTGGCGTGCACGAGATCGTTCTTATCCGAGAAATACCGGTACAGAACGGTTTTGGAGACGCCGATCTCGGCGGCGATCTCATCCATCCCCGCATTGCTGCCGCGGGCGCGGATGGCGGCGAGGGTACCGTCGACCAACTCCTCGCGGCGGTCGATCTTGTGCTGGCGCCACCGGCGCTTGCGGCCGTCCATCCGGCCGCCGCGCACCGCCGACGGGCGCTCCGCGCGCTCGCCGATGTCGACAAGGTCTTCGGTGGACAGCGTTGGCTCCCTCGCTCGTATGTGCAGAAACCCACCGGCTTTGTGCCGAGGCTTATCAGCTTAGGTGCAGGCAACCCCCGATATGCGCGTTTGGTCGCCGATGCGGCGCGAACCACAGATTTCTCGACGGAATTCTTCCGGTCGGTGTGTGTATTTCGCCCGGCGGTTACCTGGCGCAAGCCATATCCCCATCCGGTGCAACGCAGAATGGAGGCATGGAGGAATCCCCCGGCAACACCGTGGTGCGCGCGCAGGCCCCGGACGTGGCACCGGAGCGCAACGGCGCGGGTCCCCGGGAGCACCTGGCGGTGCCCGCCCCCGCTCCGCTCGGCTTCGCGTCCGTACTCGACGAGGCGAACAAGAAGCGCGACCTGTTCCGGATGAAGGCGATCGCGACCGGACTGCTCGCCCTCGCCGCGGCGATCTACCTGACCTGTCGCTGGCTGGAATCGCGTGGCACGGGCGGCGACTGGGTCGGTTTCGTGCGCGCGGCGGCGGAGGCGGGCATGGTCGGCGCGCTCGCCGACTGGTTCGCGGTGACCGCGCTGTTCCGGCATCCGCTCGGCCTACCCATCCCGCACACGGCGATCATCCGGAAGAAGAAGGATCAGCTGGGGGCCAGTCTCGGCAGCTTCGTCGGCACGAATTTCCTTGCACCCGATGTGGTTTCGGCCAAGGTGAGCTCGGCGCAGGTTTCCTTCCGGATCGGTCGCTGGATGGCCGATCCCGGGCATGCGGCGCGGGTGGCGCAGGAGAGTTCGACCATTCTGCGCGCGGTGGTCGGGGTGCTGCGGGACGAGGACGTCGAGCAGATCATCGACGCCACGATCGTCAGGCGGATCGCGGATCCGCTGTGGGGGCCGCCGATCGGGCGGGTGCTCGCCGAACTGCTTGCCGACAACCGGCAGCTGCCGCTGCTGGATATGCTCGCCGAGCGGGCGCATCAGTGGGCGCTCGGCAGTCAGGAGACGATCGACCGGATCGTCATGCGCGACGCGCCGCAGTGGGCGCCCAAATTCGTGAATGTCCTGCTGTCCGAGCGAATTTATCGGGAGCTGGTGGAGTTCACCTGGAAGGTCAGATCGAATCCGGATCACGAGCTGCGGCTGGCGGCGAATCGCTTTCTCGAGCAATTCGCCGACGATCTGCAGCACGACGATGCCACGATCAAGAAGGCCGAGCGGATCAAGGCCCAGATCATGGGCCGCGAGGAAATCACCGGGATGGCCGAGGCCACCTGGCGGGCGGCCAAGCGATTGATTCTGGAGTCGGCGGATGATCCCAATTCGGCCTTGCGCAGCAAGGTCGCCGAGAACGTACAGCAGTTGGGTGAGCGACTGCGCGACGGCTCCGAGATGCGGGACAAGGTCGACGGTTGGATCGATCGCGGTGCGCGGTATCTGGTCGGGAACTACGCGCAGGAGATCACCACCCTGGTCACCGATACGGTTGCCCGGTGGGATGCCGATGAGGCGAGTAAGAAGATCGAACTGCAGGTTGGGCGTGATCTGCAATTCATTCGCATCAATGGAACGGTCGTGGGTTCGATTGCCGGACTGGTGATTTACACGATCTCGTATTTGACATTCGGTGGCTGAGAAGTAGCCGCCGAATGTTTGCCATAAGGGTGCTAGCAGACTGCTTGCAATAGCTAGCACCCTGTCCTAGAATTGCACACGTACAACCGCCAGAAGGTGAGTGATGGCAGACCAGCCCGAGGTTTCCGCCGAGTACACCGGAGGTTCGGCGGAGAAATCCGCCGGCACCGGAGAGCGCGGGGGTCGCGTCGCGAACGCGGCGCACGACATCGGAGGTTTCATCAGGGCGCAGCGGGAAGCCGCGCAAGTTTCGCTGCGTCAACTCGCCCAACTCGCGGGAGTGAGCAATCCGTACCTCAGCCAGATCGAGCGCGGATTGCGCAATCCGTCCGCCGAAGTACTCGCGCAGATCGCCAAGGCACTGCGGGTGTCATCGGAGGTGTTGTACGTACGGGCTGGCTATCTGGAGCAGCGGCCGCACAGTCCGGTCCGGGATGCCCTGCTCGCCGACACCGGGATCACCGAACGGCAGAAGCAGGTCTTGCTGGACATCTACGAATCGTTCCGCCGGGAAAACGGCGCGAGCGATCCGGGGGGACCCGACAGGGACAGCGACGTTCCGCGCACAACCGAAACTCCGTCACGCCAGGAGACACAGGAACCATGACCGAGAAGAACCCCACCGTGACCAAGCCCATCTACGCCACCGTCGGTGCGGGTGACGCCATCTACGCCGCCGTCGTCGACGTTGTCGACAAGGTGCGCGAGCGCACCGGCACCAGCGACCTTTCCGGCCGGGTCGAGGAGGCGCGCGAGCGCTTCGCGAATGTGCCCGCCGATGTACAGGCGCAGTTCGAATCGCTGCGCGAGCGTTTGGCCGGCCTCCCGTCGGAGCTGCCCGACGATATCGCCGAGCTGCGCGAGAAGTTCACCGCCGAGGAACTGCGCTCGCTGGCCGACAAGTACTACCACCAGCTGCTCGACCTGTACGAAGACCTCGCCAGCCGCGGTGAGGAGACCGTGGAGCGCCTGCGGACGAACCACCTGGTCGAGGATCAGATCGAGCGGGTCGAGACCATCTACAAGGATGCGGCGGGCCGCGCCGAGGTGGTCATCGATCGGGTGAACGGGCTGCTGAATCGCCCGGCCAAGGCCGAGGGCGAGGCGGAGCTCGAGGACGAGCCGGTGGTGGATGGTGAGGTCGTCGCGGTGACCACCGAAACCGAGCCGGCTCCGGCGGAGAACGGCGAGGTCAAGAAGGTCGCCGCGAAGAAGGCGCCGGCGAAGAAGGCCACCGCCAAGAAGGCCGCGCCCAAGAAGGCCGAGTAAGAAGGACTTTCGCAACGCCCCCGCACACCCCTGGTGTGCGGGGGCGTTCCTTCTATCATGGGTAAGTGACCTTTGTGCACGGATTGACCGGGCTCATCATGTTCGTTCTCTGGCTGGGCGCGTTGGGGGCGACGATCTTCGCGCTCATCCACGCGGTCCGGCAGCGTCCGGACGCGTTCACGGCCGTGGACAAGTTGACCAAGCCCATCTGGATGACGATTCTGGCCGCGGCATTGGCCGCGCTGCTGTTCCTCGGGCTGTCCATGCCGTTCATCGGTGTGCTCGCGATCGTGGCGACCGGTATCTATCTGGCGGATGTGCGGCCGAAGGTGGATGAGATCCAGCGGGGTCCGCGCTGGTAGGAGACGTTTTCGCGCGCGGGTTCGCGCTGTCGCGGCAGAACCACGCATAACTTTTCGGGTGCTTGCACTGGCAAGCGGCGCGAATCGGGTTTACTGTATCGAGCAGTAACACAAAGGAGTGTCCGATGCGTGCACCGTTGCCGACCCCCGGGCGCATCCGCCAGTTTTTGGATGCGCACCGCGCCGATCTGCGCTCGCGTACCTACGCGACCTCGGCATACAACCCCCCGACCGCTGTGCCCGAAACCATCCCGGTGACCACTCGGGACGGCGCGCGGCTGCGCGTACACGCCTACGGACCCGCCGACCGTCCGGTCCTCGTGCTGGTGCACGGCTGGAGCTGCGCCATCGAGTACTGGAACGCCCAGATCAACGCCTTCGCGGGCGATTACCGGGTGATCGCCTACGACCAGCGCGGGCACGGCGAAAGCGAACTCGGCAACAGCCACCTCGACTGCGATCTGCTCGCCGACGATCTGGATGCGGTGCTCACCGCCGCACTACGCCCCGGACAGCGCGCGGTGCTCGCCGGACACAGCCTCGGCGGTATGACATTGCAGGCGTGGGCGCGGCGCTACCCGGACCGGGTGACCGAGCGGGCGCACGCCGTACTGCTGACCAACACCGCACCGGACGGGCTGATCGCCGCGACCACCGTTGTCCCGTTTGTGAATAGCGAGCTGCCGCTGCTGCATATGCGAATCCCGTTGCCGCGCTTCATCGGTCGTGCCGCGCTCGGCACACCCCTGGTATTCCCGCCGGTCGCGCCGGTGCGCTGGATCTTCGCCGACACGGTGATGAGCAGGGAATGCGATGCGGAAACGGTGCGCTACGGCATGAATATCGTGCGATCCTGCCCGGCTCGGGTGCGCGCCCGGTTCGGCCTGCTGCTCGCCGATATGGATCTGGGCGATGCGGCGCGAAACCTGGTGGTGCCCACCACAATTCTGGCCGGGTCGCTGGATGACATGACGCCGCCGTCGCATTCGGAGCGAATCGTCGAAATACTGCGCGAGACCGGCAGTCTGGCGCGTTACCACGTGCTGCGCACCGGGCATCTCGGCAATGTCGAGGCGTACCGGGAATTCAACGCCGAACTGGCGCGGGTGCTCGAATCCGTCGATCACCCAACACAAGTCGCCGAGATCGCGGGCTGACACCGTCGGCCCGGCGAGTGCCGGGACGGCGGGGCGGGCGCCCTTCGTCGCAGAGGCCCACCCCGCCGTCCCAGTGCTCGCCAGGTCTGGAAAATCCTTTGGGATCCTAGGAGAAGACGACGGTCCGGCGGCCGTGTACCAACACCCGGCCCTCCAGATGCCAGCGCAGGCCGCGGGCCAGCACGACCCGTTCGATATCCCGGCCCTGCCGCACCATGTCGCGCACATCGTCGGCGTGGTCGATGCGGATGACGTCCTGTTCGATGATCGGTCCCGCATCCAATTCCGCGGTGACGTAGTGGCAGGTTGCGCCGATCAGCTTGACGCCGCGGGCGAAGGCCTGGTGATACGGGCGAGCGCCGACGAATGAGGGCAGGAAGCTGTGGTGGATATTGATCGCCCGGCCCGCCCAGTACTCGCACAGTTCGGCGGGCAGCACCTGCATGAACCGGGCCAACACCACCGCATGCGGATCGTGCGCGTCGACCAGCGCGCGCACCTGCGCGAAGGCCGGGCCGCGCTCGGCCGGATCCTTCGGGAACGGCACGTAGTGGAATTTCACGCCGTGCGCCTCGGTCATCTCGGCCAGATCCGGATGGTTGCCGATCACCGCCTCGATGGTGGCGGGCAGCTCGCCGCTGGCCGCGCGGCCGAGCAGGTCGTGCAGGCAGTGCCCGTCCTTGCTGACCAGCAGCACCGCCCGGCGCCGGGCGCCGGAATCGTGCAGCTGCCACTCCGTCTTCGGCCCGAATTCGGCGGCGACCTCCGCGAACCGGTCTCGCAGTTCGGTGAGCCCGAACGGCACCGTCGACGCCTTGATCGCCTGCCGGGTGAAGAACCAGCCCGTATCGCCATCGGAGTGGTACCCCGCCTCGACGATCGACCCGCCGAATTCGGCGATGAACGAGGTGATCCGGGCGATGATGCCCGGACGGTCCGGGCAGCCGAGGGTCAGCACGAATCGTCGGTCGTCCGAGGCGGGTGGGGCGGAACTCATTGGCTCAGTCTTTCAGGTGGCTTTCGGACCGCCGGGACCTGCCCGGGTGGAATGTGGGCTCCGTCGCCCCGCATGATCGACGGATGACCACCCTGAAGTTCGTGCGCCGCACCGACGGCCGCACCTACGAATTCGTCGATGACGGATCGGCGCACGGATATCCCTCGTACAAGCGGGTCGATCTGGATCTGTGGTGTGAGCGCCTACCCGAATTCGGCTGGGTGCTGCGCACCGCGGACGGTGTGATCGCGGCGCGGCCGTTCGACGATGCCGGGCACGGTGCGCTGCCGCCGGGCGGAGCCTGGGTGAGCCGAAAGGCCGACCGCTCTTACGTCTACGACGTTCACATCTCGTAAAACGGTTCCGCGTAATGGAATTCGCCGACGATCTGGGAATCGTACGCGGTGAGCTGGCGGATCTGGAAATGCGATATCCAGGCGGGTTCGTCGGGGGTGATGCCGAGGCGGGCGGCCGGGACGAAACCGAAGCGCGGGTAGTAGTCGAGGCTGCCGAGCAGGCCGATGAGCGGTTCGTCCAGTGCGTCGGCGGCGCCGAGCGCGGCATGCATCAGGGCCGATCCGACGCCGACGCCCTGGTGGTCGGCGTGGACGCCGATCGGGCCCAGGGCGAGCACCGGGAACGGGCCGACACCCGCGCGGGTGAGGCAGAGGTGTCCGATGACGGTGTCGTGTACCACCGCGACCAGGGCGAGGGTGGGAATCCAGCTGGCGTCGCTGCGCAGGCGGGTAACCAGATCGACCTCGGGCGGATCCACCGCGCTGTCCTCCGGTGCGACATTGTCGTCCGCGTATTGCGGACCGAACGCGCTGCGGTGCACCGCAGCGATCGCGGCAGCGTCGTCGGCGCGCTCGCGACGGATCAGCACGGTGTTCGTCTCCTCCCGACCGAGTTTGGGGCCACCCGCTGTCTGTGCGCCGGCCGGGCAAACCGTACCGCCCGATTATCGCCGACCATTACGAGTGTGCGCGAAGTGCCACCAGGCGCGCAACGGAATTCGCCGCATGCGGACTGGCGGGCGCGCGCCGATATGCCAGACTCTCACCTCATGGCCGAAATCGTGATGCCGTCCAGGGCCGAAGTTGCCGCCATGATCGATCACACCCTCCTAGCCCCGGAGGCGACGCCCGCCGATGTGGCCGCGCTGGTGGATGAGGCCAGGTCGTTGGGGGTGTTCGCGATCTGTGTCTCCCCGTCCATGTTGCCGCTGGACGCGCGGGGGCTGACCGTCGCGACCGTCGCGGGATTCCCGTCCGGCAAACATCATTCGCTGGTGAAGGGCGCCGAGGCGCGGCTCGCGGTGGATCAGGGTGCGGCCGAGGTGGATATGGTCATCGATGTCGGCGCGGCGCTGGCCGGGGATTACGGTGCGGTGCTCGCCGATATCGTCACGGTGCGCGAGGCGATGGGGGATCGGGCGCTGCTCAAGGTGATCATCGAGGCGGCCGCGCTGCCCGATGCCGCGATCGTCGAGGTGTGCCGGGCCGCCGAGCGCGCGGGCGCCGATTTCGTGAAGACCTCCACCGGATTTCACCCCGCGGGCGGGGCGAGCGCGCACGCCGTGCGGCTGATGGCGCAGACCGTCGGCGGCAGGCTCGGCGTGAAGGCGAGCGGCGGAATCCGCACCGCCGAGGCCGCCGCCGAGCTGATCGCCGCGGGCGCAACGCGTTTGGGGTTGTCGAAGTCGCGCGCGGTGCTAGACGGCTTCCCGGCCTGAATCAACAGCCCGGCCTGCATCAGCAGCCCGAGTTGCCCTGTGCCGCAGGCAGATCCGCACGCCCGCCGGACAGCTTCGCGTGGATGCCGTCGTCGGTCACCTTGACCTCGGTGGCCTGCATTCCGTACGGATAGCTCTGCAGGCTCTTGGTGAAGATGTCGACGATGCCCGCCACCAGATCGGTCGGGATGCCGATGCCGAACACCTTGGCCGACCTCGTATCCACCTGCACGACACCGTTTTTGATCTGCGGCTGCACCTGCAACTGGGCCAGCCCGCCGAGGACGTCGAGGGTCAGTTCACCGGTGGACGCCGACGATCGGACCCCGCTCACCATCCCGCCGAGCGTCTGCCGGATGCCGTCGTTGTCCCAGGTGACGTCGGCCGACGAACTGCCGATGACGCCGCCGCCCTGGCCACCGCCGGAGGTTTCGATATCGCGGAAGGTCGCGTGCACCACCATGCCTACGGCGGGGCCGAATTTGGTGTCATCGGTGCTGACGTCGGCCTCACCGACCTTGCCGTCCACCCAGCTGATCAGCAGCGGCTTGTAGCCGAAGCCGACATCGATCTTGGAGCCCATCTCCTTCTCGAACTGCGAGCTGATGCATTTGGCGACGGTGTGTCTGGCATACGCTTCGCCGGCAACCAGGACGGTCGCCAGCAGTACCGCGACCGCGGTGATGGCGATCACCAGGGTGCGCCGGCTGATGGTCCGGCCCGAAGAGGCTTGCAAGCTCATGCGCACAGATTCTTCCCGAAAAATCTGTGTTGGTTCTGAGGACGCTGTGAGGGCTCCGAAATGTGACGTGCGGCACAGAATCGGCGCGTAGCCTCGGGTGAATGACCGGCAATGTTGACGGGTGGCGGGTGCTGCGGCGGTACGCCGGGCGCCATGCCGGTTTCTTCACAACCAGACAGGTGGTGCGCACCGGGTGCGAGGCCAGGGTGCGTGCGGGGCTCGGCGACGGTTCGGTGACCCGCGCCGGAGTCGGGCTGCTGCGACTAGCCGAATGGCCCGTCGGCCCGCTCGACGAATTCGCCATGTGGTCGGCCTGGTTCGACGGCGCCGCGGTGGTCTGCCATCAGAGCGCGGCGGATCTGCACGGGCTCGGTCGGCTCCGGCCGCGGTTCCTACATCTGTCGGTCGGCGTCGGGCGCGCGCCGGTGACGCCGCGGCTGGTGGTGCTGCGGCGCAGGTTGCGCGGTCCGGACGTGGAGTCGGCGGGTCCGTTCCTGGTGACGACGCCGCTGCGCACGGTGCTCGATCTCGCCGAATCGGAGATCGGCCAGACCTCGCTGGACGAGGTGGTGGGCGACGCGGTGGCCATCGGGCGCTGCGGCGCGTCCGAAATCCGTTCCGCGGCAGCGGCTCTCACACCGCGCGCGGCGGCGCGGCTGGCGCGGGCGCTCGGCTGACGGGTCGAACGCGGCCCGATATCAGCGCGGCGCGACCACCGACCACGGCACCGACAGCACGCAGTCGCGCATCCTGCGGCGGTAGTCGCGGACCGGAAATCCGTCCGCCCGTAGATAATTCGCCGCGGCGCGCCATCGAACGCGCGGTCCGAACGGCGCGAGCGGCGCGGCGCGAGCCCACGCGCGGTCGGCGGCGGTGAGCAGCGCGTGCACCGGCTCGCCGGGAATATTGCGATGGATCAACACCTTCGGCAGCCGTTCCGCGATATCCGACGGCCGCGCCACGGTGAACGGATCCCAGGCCAGCGTCAGCGACAGCGGTCCGGAACGCTCCAAAAGCACCCAGGCGCAACGTCTTCCGAGCTCGTCGCAGGTGCCGTCGACCAGCAGGCCGTCGGGCGCCAAACCGGCGAGGACGGTGTCCCACGCCGCCGGTACCGCCGACTCCGGATACTGCCGCAGCACATTGAACGCGCGCACCAAAACCGGTCGCAGCCCGGCCAATTCGAATCCGCCGCGGGCGAAGCTGACGCCGTCGCGGCCCGGCACCACCCGGTCCGGATCGATCTCCAATCCGACCACCCGCACATCCGGCCGCACGGTGCGCAGCCGGGCGGCCAGCTCCAGCGTGGTCCACGGGCTCGCGCCGTAACCGAGATCCACCACCAGCGGATCGGCGGCGGCGCGCAGGCGCACGGTCACCAGTTCGTCGTTGATCAGCCAGCGGTCGCTGCGCCGCAGCCGGTTGACACCCGTCGTGCCCCGGGTGATGGCGCCGACCGGTTTGCTCAGCTGATCGGGTTTTGCTCGTCCAGCCACTGGATCGTGAATTCGGCCTCGCCGCGGAACAGGTCCACCAGGTTGATCAGCATGAGCTGTTCCAGCCGCGGGCCGAGCATCGGAATGAAAACCTTTGCCTCCGAGGAATAGCGCATGGTGCAGCCGGTGTCGGTGGGGAACATCCGCATGGTGCCGCCGAGGCTGCCGGGGCCTGCCGGGATGGAAGCGGAGAATTTGCCCTCGACCTCGGGGCCGAACGGGCCGAAGCTCTCCTTGTGCGTGATGACCATATCTTTGCGCATCACCGTCTGCGCGATCTCGGGGAGCATCTCGCGCGGCAGGATGTGGTTGAGCACGACATCGATGCCGTCGTCACCGGCCTCGAAGCTCGCCACCTCGTTACCCGGCGCGTACTTGTTCATCTCCACCATCCGCGCATCCCAGTAGTCGCGGTTCGACAGCGCCGCGTAGAGCTCCTTGGTGGTACGCAGCGGGTAGCGGGCTGAGTAGTCGAGTCGGCGTGCCATGAGCGCACAGATTACGCGAGCGAATCGTCGGCGCATCGCTCGGCGGTGTCCCGCGCGGCGCGAGTGTCAGGCCCGAAGCAGCGTTACCACGTCGGCTGCGAATTCCTACCGGCGAGCCGTGGCTGCGCCTCGCCCGCGGGCGTTCAGTGCTGGGACAACCAGGTGTTGGTGAACCCTTCCTCGTTGCCGAGCAGTTCGACTAGGCGCTCCTGGATCGCGGCCTCGATCTTGCCGCCGAACAGCGGAATCTTCACCTCGATGCTGCCCTTGACGGTGGCCACCGCGCCCGCGCCGTCGGCTTCCAGCTTGATGGTGCCCGCGACCTCGGCGGGCGCACCCTCGACCCGCGCGGTGAAGGTGCCCGAATCGCCCTGCCACTCCTCGGTGCGCGGAATGATCAGATCCCCGGGGCGTACCGCGGTGATCGCGGCGGGCAGCAGTTCGGCGGCGATCGCCTGCACCATCTCGACGCGCACATGGTCGCCCTGCACGGTGACCGAGTCGAGCCGGGCGTTCGGCCCGCCGACCTCGGCGATGCGGTCCTTCCAATACTGCTCGTTCGCGAGCGCCGCACGGACGGCGTCCAGCGAGTGAGCGTAGCGGGCCGTGAACGCCAACCATGTAGCCATGGTCGGACACGCTACCGTCTGGCTGTGCGAACTTCTCGGGTGGTGTCCATGGACGAGCTGCGCGCCACACTGGCCGCGACCGGCGCGACGCTGCGGCCGGACGTGTCGCTGGCCGGGCTGACCACGCTGCGGGTCGGCGGTCCGGCTCCCGTCGCGATATGTCCGACGACGGACGCGCTGGTGGCGACCGTGCGCGCGCTGGACGCGGCGCGAATTCCGCTGCTGCTCATCGCGGGCGGTTCGAATCTGCTCATCGGGGATGCGGGCTTCGACGGCGTCGTGGTCCGGGTGGCCAACGACACTGTGACGCTCGGCGCGGACAGTGTGCTTGCCGAGGCGGGCGCGGATTGGGATTCGGTCGTCGCGCGGACCGTGGCCGCGGGCCTCGGCGGACTGGAATGCCTGTCCGGGATTCCCGGTTCGGCGGGTGCGACACCGGTGCAGAACGTGGGCGCGTACGGCGTCGAGGTCGCGCAGCTGCTGCGCCGGATCCGGCTGCTGGATCGGGCCAGCGGTGAAATCCGTTGGGCGACACCGGACGAGCTCGGTTTCGGTTATCGCACCAGCGTGCTCAAGCACAGCGACGCCGCGGTGGTGCTCGCGGTCGAGTTCGCGCTCGATCCCAGCGGTGCGAGCGCGCCGCTGCGCTATCGGGAGCTGGCCGCGGCCCTCGGCGCGGCCGAGGGTGAGACCCGCCCCGCCGATCAGGTCCGTCAGGTGGTGCTGCGCTTGCGTGCGGGCAAGGGCATGGTGCTCGACCCGGCCGATCACGACACCTGGAGCGCCGGATCCTTCTTCACCAATCCGGTGGTGCCGCACGCGCGCGTCGACGCGGTCCTGGCCGCGATCCGCGCCCATGTGGGCGATATCACGATTCCCACTTATCCGGCGCCGGACGGGGTGAAGTTCTCGGCGGGCTGGCTGATCGAGCGCGCGGGTTTCGCGAAGGGGTATCCGGGGCCGGACGCGCGGGCCCGGCTGTCCACGAAACATACGCTGGCACTGACGAACCGGGGTGATGCGACGGCGGCGGAGCTGATCGCGCTGGCCAGGACGGTGCGGGCCGGGGTGGCCGAGCGGTTCGGCATCCGGCTGGAGCCTGAGCCGGTCACCGTCGGGATAACCCTCTAACCGGATGAAACGGACACCACATTTTTCGCTAGCCGACCGAACTAATCGCTCCGCGTAAATTCGAAGAAGTGAGCAATCGTCCAGTGATCCGAAGATCGGCATTCGCCGTATCGGCCGCACTGCTCGTGGTGGTCGCGCTGGTAGCGGGATGTTCGAGCGGAAGCGGTAAGAAAGACAATCCGGCGGCGGCGGAGCCGGTCGCGAAGGTGACCCTGGCACCGGGGGACAAGGCGAAGAACGTCAACCCGGTCGATCCCGTCTCGGTCAGCGTCGCCAACGGCACCATCGATCAGGTCGCGCTGACGAACGCCGCGGGTAAGCAGGTCACCGGCGAGCTCGCACCGGACAAACACAGCTTCAAGATCACCGAGGCGCTCGGCTACAACGCCACGTACACCTGGTCCGGCACCGCGATCGGCACCGACCACAAACCGATTCCGATCGAGGGCAGCTTCAGCACGCTGGCGCCCAAGAACACCGTCCCGGCGACCATCAATATCGCCGACAACCAAGAGGTCGGCATCGCGGCGCCGATCATCCTGCAGTTCAAGGCATCCGTGCAGAACAAGCAGGCGATCGAGAAGGCGCTCACCGTCACCACCGATCCGCCCACCGAGGGGGCGTGGGCCTGGTTCCCGGACGACAACGGCTCCCGATTGCACTGGCGGCCCAAGGATTACTGGGTTCCCGGCACCACCGTGCACGTCGCGGCCAAGCTGTACGGCCTGGACCTGGGCAACGGCAACTACGGATATACCGATCTCACTTCGGATTTCAAGATCGGCCGCAGCCAGATCGTCAAGGCGAACGCGCCGAGTCACCGCATGCAGGTGGTGCGCGACGGTCAGGTCATCTTCGATTTCGCGGTGAGCTACGGCGAGGGCAACGAGCCGCGCAACGTGACCCGTTCCGGCGTCCATGTGGTCACCGAGAAGTACGAGGACTTCATGATGTCGAATCCGCCGTTCTACACCAACGTTCGGGAACGGTGGGCGGTACGTATCTCCAACAACGGTGAATTCATCCACGCGAACCCGGAATCCGTTGCGTCACAGGGTTCGGCGAATGTCACCAACGGCTGCATCAACCTCTCGCCCGGTGATGCGCAGAAGTACTTCCCGACCGCGCTCTACGGCGATCCGGTCGAGGTGACCGGCACATCGATTCCGCTCTCGGCCGCAGACGGCGACCTCTACGACTGGACCATCGACTGGAATACCTGGAAATCCATGTCGGCGCTGAAAGGTGAACCGTCGCAGGTGGTTACCGCCACCCCGGTGCCGCCGCAGCCCGCCGGCGGACGCTGAGAGCCTTCCGATTCGATTGGCCCGCAACATCATTTGATGTCGCGGGCCAATTCCGTATCAGCTGGTTTCCGAATTCTCTTCTTCCGCTTTACGATCCGCGGCCACCTTCTCCGGTTCGCGGCCGCCGGATTGTTCGGCCAGCAGGTCGCGGATCTCGATGAGTAATTCCGCGGCGGTCGGTTCCGCGGCCTTCGCGGTGCCGAAGCGGTTCTTGATCGTCTTCATCGGCAGGATCAGCACGAAATACAGCACGACGGCTACCATGAGGAAATCGATCGCGGCGGTGATGATCGGGCCGACCGCGATGAAGGTGGCCGGTTTGCTCGGCACCAACTGGAAGCCGAGGCCGAGCTGGTTGGTGCCGCCGAACACCGCGAGCAGCGGATTGATGACCCCCTTCGTCACCGAGGTCACGACAGCGGTGAACGCGGTACCCATCACCACCGCCACCGCGAGTTCGATGACGTTGCCGCGCATCAGAAAATCTCTGAACCCCTTCAGCATGATTCGACGACTCCAATCAGATTTATTTGCCTTTCAAACATCAGAGGCTAATGACGAGACGTCGAGTCGTCTAATTATCGGGATTCGCGAAAGCCGGGTTATTTACGAAATATCAATGCGCGCTTGACGACTCAGTTGCGACGGGCGAAACGCCCGGCGTCGGCCTGGTCGCGCGGCTTGACGATGATCTGGTCCAGGTTCACATGCGATGGGCGGCTCGCCACGAATCCGACGATCTCCGCGATGTCCTGCGCGACCAGCGGGTCGATGCCCTCGTACACCTTCGCGGCGCGCTCGGCGTCCCCGCCGAAACGCACCAGCGAGAATTCGGTTTCCACCGCGCCGGGCGCGATTTCGGTGAGCCGCACCGGTTTTCCGAGCAGTTCGCCGCGCAGCGTGCGATGCAGTACCGCCTGCGCGTGCTTGGCCGAGGTGTAGCCGGAACCGTTGTCGTAGGTGACGAACGCGGCCACGGAGGTGATGGTGACGATGAGCCCGTCGCCCGAGGCGATCAGCTTCGGCAGCAGCGCCTTGGTGACGCGCAGGGTGCCGAGCACATTCGTCTCCCACATCCAGCGCCAGTCGTCCAGGTCGGCATCGGCGACCGTGGCCAGACCCTTCGCGCCGCCCGCATTGTTGACCAGCACATCGGCCCGCTCGATCGCCTCGGCGAAGGCGCGCACCGAATCGTCCGAGGTGACATCGAGTTCCAGTGCGGTGCCGCCGATTTCGTCGGCGAGCCGCTCCAGCCGGTCCAGCCGCCGCGCGCCGATGATCACGTGGTAGCCCTGTTTCGCGAGTTCCCGGGCGGTGGCCTCCCCGATACCCGAGCTGGCTCCGGTGACGACGGCGGTGCGAATGCTCATGTGCGCAATCCTAGGTGGGCCGCAAGAACCGACGCTGTTGTCCTTCTCACCGTTAGCCTGGCGACATGGCTATACGGGAAGTAACCAGCGCGGACGGCACCGCCATCGTCTACCAGGTCACCGGTCCGGCCGAGGCTCGCCCGCTGGTGCTGCTGCACGGTTGGTCGGCCAACCTGCGCTGCTGGGGCGGTGCCGCCGACGATCTCGCCGCCCGCTTCCGGGTGATCGCGGTGGACCTGCGCGGGCACGGTTATTCCGGTGCGCCCGCCGCCGGTTACGACGATCCGAAGAACTGGGCCGCGGATATCGCGGCGGTGCTCGCGGCCGAGGGGATCACGGCGGGCGCGGTGCTGCTCGGCTGGTCGTACGGCGGCATCGTGCTGTCGGACTATCTGACCGTGTACGGCTCGGGCGCGATCGCGGGCGTCATCTACAGCGGCTCGATGGCCAATATCGGCCGCGGGGTGCCGGGTGCGGCCACCGGACCGGCCATGCAGGCGGCGATTCCCGCCGTCTTCGACGAACATGCCGGGCCCGCGGTGCGCGCGTTCAGCTCCTTCGGCAATGCCAATACCGGGCCGGGCGCCGATAAGGGTGTCGAGGCGCAGCGGATGTTCGGCACCAGCCTCGCGACGTTGCCCTCGGTGCGCAAGGCGCTGTTCTACCGAACCGTCGACAATACCGAAACCCTTCGCGCCCTTGATATTCCGGTGCTGGTGCTGCACGGGACCGCGGATCCGGTGGTGCCGATCGAGAATGCGCGCTACATCCTGGAGGCCGCGCCGTACGCGCATTCGTCGTTCTGGGACGGTGCGCAGCACGGCCTGTTCATCGAGGACCGGCCGCGATTCGTCGCCGAGGTGACGGCCTTCGTAGAACGACTCTGACCGAATAAATCCCTTGCGCCGCGGCGGGTGACAGTACTCACGGACGGGCTGTGATGGCTGTCACTCCGCCCGGTGACAGTGTCTGAGTCCGGCGATTCCCCGTGCACTATGGAGAGTGTGAGTCAACGCCCGGACATACGGCCCAGTCGGATCGCCGTGATATCGGTGCACACCTCACCACTTGCTCAGCCGGGCACCGGCGACGCCGGGGGAATGAACGTCTACGTGCTGCAAACCGCCGTGCAACTGGCCAGGCGCGGCATCGAGGTCGAGATCTTCACCCGTGCCACCTCGTCGAATGTGCCGCCGGTGCAGGAGGCCGCGCCCGGTGTCCTGGTACGCAATGTGGTCGCGGGACCATTCGAGGGGCTGGACAAGCGCGATCTGCCGACCCAGCTGTGCCCGTTCACCGCGGAGGTGCTGCGCCAGGAGGCCAGGCAGCTGCCCGGCCACTACGACCTGATCCATTCGCACTACTGGCTATCCGGCCAGGTGGGCTGGCTGGCCAAGGATCGCTGGCGGGTCCCGCTGGTGCACACCGCGCACACGCTGGCCGCGGTGAAGAATGCCGCGCTCGCCGACGGCGACTGTCCGGAGCCGCTATCCCGGCAGATCGGTGAGCAGCAGCTCATCGGCGAGGCCGACCGGCTGGTCGCGAACACCGTCGAGGAGGCGCGGCAGCTGATCGAGCTGTACGGCGCCGATCCGGAAATGATCGACGTCGTGCCGCCCGGCGCCGACCTGGCCCGCTACCGTCCCGGTGAAAAGGCCGCTGCCCGAACGGCATTGGGGCTTTCCCAGACGGAGCAGATCGTCGCGTTCGTCGGCCGGATCCA
The DNA here is from genome assembly GCF_020361265.1 of Nocardia sp. JCM 34519.1. Lineage (NCBI taxonomy): Bacteria > Bacillati > Actinomycetota > Actinomycetes > Mycobacteriales > Nocardiaceae > Nocardia > Nocardia sp. JCM 34519.1. The sequence goes on along the minus strand of NZ_JAIRBR010000026.1, from coordinate 102,480 downwards.
GCCGCTCAAGGCGCCGGACGTGCTGATCCGCGCCGCGGCCGAGGTGCTGCGCCGGGAACCGGAGCGCGCCCTGCGGGTGCTCATCGTCGGCGGGCCGTCGGGCACCGGCCTGGAACGCCCGCATTCGCTGATCGAACTGGCCGACGCGCTCGGCATCGCCGACCGCGTCACCTTCCTGCCGCCGCAGCCGCCGGACCGGCTCGTGCAGGTGTATCGCGCGGCGGATCTGGTCGCGGTCCCCAGCTATAACGAATCCTTCGGCCTGGTCGCCATCGAGGCGCAGGCCAGCGGCACCCCCGTGCTGGCCGCCGATGTCGGCGGGCTCGGCACCGCGGTGCGGCACGGCGAATCCGGCCTGCTGGTGCCCGGGCACCGCGCCGAGGAATGGGCCGATGCGCTGACCTACCTGCTCGCCGATCGGATTCGCCTGTGGCGCATGGGAATCCGGGCCGTCGATCATGCGGCGAATTTCTCCTGGGAGCACACCGCGGACGGTTTGCTCGCCAGTTATTCGGCCGCGCTGGCCGGATTCCGTCCCGAGCACGCCAGGTTCCGCGGCGCGATCTCCCGCGGCGCGAACGCGCGTCCGGGTGAGCGGGTTAGCCTGGAACGCAGTGCGCCGCGGGCGCTGCTGCGACGACGGATGGGAGTCAAAAGGTGAGCGAGCTGCGAGTCACCGCGCAGCTGATCGATGAGACGTTGCGCGACAGGGAAATCGAATACACCCACCCCAGTGCGGAGACCTTCGTCGTCATCCTGCCGGGTGAGCGCAAACTGAAGACCACCGTCATGCTCACCGTCGGCAAACACGGCGTGCGCATCGAATCCTTCGTCTGCCGCAAACCGGATGAGAACTTCGAGGGCGTCTACAAATTCCTGCTGCGCCGCAACCGCAGGCTCTACGGCGTCGCGTACACCCTGGACCGGGTCGGCGATATCTACCTCGTCGGCCGGATCGCGACGCACGCCGTCACCGCCGACGAACTGGATCGGGTCTTCGGCCAGGTCCTGGAGGCCGTCGACGCCGATTTCAATGTCCTGCTGGAGCTGGGTTTCGCCGAATCCATCCGGAAGGAATGGAAGTGGCGGGTCTCGCGCGGTGAGTCGCTGAAGAACCTGCGCGCCTTCGAACATCTGGTGGAGTCCACCGAACAGCACTGAAGTTCGCGCTCGGCTCGGGCATGATCTGGCACGAGCACGAGAGGCGGTAGATGGATGACGGTTCTTGCCCTGGATATAGGCGCGAGCAAATTCGCCGCGGGGCGGGTGCACGCCGGACGGCGAGTGCGCGAGGTGCGTCAGGTCGACGTGCCGCCCGACGGCATCTGGGAGGTGTGCCGGGCGCTGCTGCTGGAGGTGGCGGGCGACGAGCCGGTGACCGCGGTCGGCATCGGGTCGGCGGGTCCGGTGGATGTGCCGCACGGCAAGACGATGCCGTTGAATATGCCCGAATGGCGGTCCGGCTTCCCGATCGTCGGGAAGGTGCAGGAGCTGTTTCCGGCGGCCGCCATCCGATTCGCCAGCGACGGAGCCTGTCTGGCGCTGGCCGAACACCATGTCGGCGCGTTGCGCGGGCTGCCGGACGGAATGGCCATGACGGTGTCTTCCGGAATCGGCGGCGGGCTGATCGTCGACGGCAAGGTGGTGCTCGGCCGCACCGGCAATGCCGGACATGTCGGGCATATCGTCGTCCCCGGCTGGGATACGCCGTGCAGTTGCGGCGGCATCGGCTGTGTCGAGGCGGTCGCCAGCGGAATGTCCTCGGTGCGCTGGGCGCGCGCGCAGGGCTGGGCCGGAACCACCGGGGCCGAGCTGGCCAAGGCCGCCCATATCGGCGACGCCATCGCGTTGGCCGCGCTGGAGCGGGCCGGCACCGCGCTCGGCCAGGCCATCGCCTCGGCCGCGGCGCTGCTCGATATCAATCTGGTGGTGATCGGCGGCGGATTCGCGAAATCGGGTGATCCGCTCTGGACCCCGCTGCGCGCGGCCGTCGCCAAGCACGCCCGGCTCGGGTTCCTCAGCAAGCTGCGGGTGGTGCAGTCGCGAATCGCCAACGGGGCCACGCTCGTCGGCGCCGGTGTGCTCGCGGCCGGGCACGCGACCGCCGACACCATCGACTGACCATCTGCCCCGACCGCCGGTGTTCGCCCGCCCGCGCGCTCGGTCCCGGCGAGTGTGAGTTGTCCGGCATCGAGCCCGCACGGCTGCCACCGTTACCGGCGGACCTGCAAGAATGGCCGCCATGACGTACACCCTCGTGCTGCTGCGCCACGGCGAGAGCGAATGGAACGCGCTGAACCTGTTCACCGGCTGGGTGGACGTGCACCTGACCGATAAGGGCATCGCCGAGGGCAAGCGGGCCGGGGCGCTACTCGCCGAACACGGTGTGCTGCCGGACGTCGTCTACACCTCGCTGCTGCGCCGCGCGATCAGCACCGCCAATATCGCGCTGGACGCCGCCGACCGGCACTGGATCCCGGTGGTCCGCGACTGGCGGCTGAACGAGCGGCACTACGGCGCGTTGCAGGGCAAGAACAAGGCCCAGATCCGCGACGAGTACGGCGACGACCAGTTCATGCTGTGGCGGCGCAGCTACGACACCCCGCCGCCGCCGATCGATCCGGCCGACGAGTACAGCCAGGACGGCGATCCGCGCTACGCGGGCATCGAGGTGCCCAAGACCGAATGCCTGCTCGACGTGGTGAACCGGATGGTGCCGTACTGGGAGTCGACCATCTCCAAGGAACTCCTCGCGGGTAAGACGGTTCTGGTTGCCGCGCACGGCAATTCGCTGCGCGCGCTGGTCAAGCACCTGGACCGGATCTCGGATGCCGATATCGCGGGCCTGAACATCCCCACCGGCATTCCGCTGGTATACGAGTTGGATGAGCAGCTGCGTCCGGTGCGTCCGGCGGCCTACCTGGACCCGGAGGCCGCCGCGGCGGGCGCGGCCGCGGTCGCCAATCAGGGTGGTGGCCGGTAGGGCGCTGCGGCACAAGCATTGTCGTAGCGGCGTCGCTGGGAAGCGCCGTAGCGGTGAATAATTCGGTGCGCCGCGGTCGATTCGGCCGCGGCGCACCGCCGTATCCGGTCGCGGATCGACGGCCGCGCGAATCTCGGCGGCACTTGATAGGGTGCCAACGTCCGTACTCGTGTGGCCGTCGAGATGCTTTCCGCCAGGGGGGATTTGGTCCTCATGCCGAGGCTGTGCGGTGGTTCGTGGGTGTGAGTTCCGGCTCCGGCGGGTCCGGGGTGAATAGAGAAGAGTAGAGATGTTTTCAGCGGGGCGGACCCGGGTCGTGCACTGGGTCGCCGCGGCGGTGACGGCATTGGCCGCCACCAGCGTATTTTCCGGGGGGACGGCATCGGCGGAGGGGCCCGCGGTGCTCGGCGGCGGTTCCGGGTTGTACATCGAGACCTCGGAACCGGATACGGTCAGCGAATGCACGCTCACCGCAATCGGTTTCGATCGCGACAACAAGTTGGTCGGGCTGACGGCGGGGCACTGCGGTGAGATCGGCATGCGGGTGGCCGCCGAATATTCGCCCAAGTCCGGCGTTGTCGGCAAGGTCGCGGCGAAGAGCGTCGACAACGACTGGGCGGTAATCGAACTCGACCCGGCGCGGGTGTCGCCGACCCGGCAGGTGGCGCAGTCGGTGATCGCCGGAATCGGCGCGCCGCCGAAGGTCGGCGATATCGTCTGCAAGAACGGCCGCACCACCGGCTTCACCTGCGGGCCCGCCTGGGAGACCAAGCAGGCGTGGTTCCGCAGCCAGGTGTGCGCCAACCACGGCGATTCCGGTGCGCCGGTGCTGATGGGGGACAAGCTGGTCGGCATGGTGGTGGCCGGCTCGGACTTCAAGGCGGGTCCGATCACCGTGCCGCTGCCGCTGTGCAGCGGCGGCGGCGACCTGCTGCACCAGCCGGAGCTGTCCACCACGATGGCGCTGGTGCTGGCGGATATCGATCGCCAGGGCGGCATCGGCGCGGGCTTCCGCCCGTTCTGAAACCGGTCGCGCGGGTCGATGGTTACTGCCGTCGACCCGCGCTGTGGTAAATCTTGATTCTGCGCCGAACGGCGCTATTTCCGGCTATACCCAGCCGCTATCGCGAGCCGTACCGAATATGTAAATCGGCATTCTCATCACATTTACTGTTACCCGAGTTCCTTACCGACCGGTAAGCATGCTACGTTTCGGGCGTTCGACCAGCATGAGAGGTGGATCACGTCCGATGAAGTACGCGTTGCGGGCCACAGTGGCGGCGGTTGCCACGGCGGTGCTCGTCCCCTTCCTCGCATCCGGCGCATCCGCGGCGCCGAACCCGACCGGACCCGATGGCGGCGCCGCCGGTGCGGCCTGGACCGCAACCGAAGACGGTCCGCAGCAGTACCCGAATGTGTTCATCCAATGGGACGTGCCGATCACCATGAGCGACGGCACCGTGCTGAAGGGCAATGTCTACCGGCCCGCCGACGCCGCCGGGCGGCCGATCGACACCCCGACGCCGACGGTCGTCAACCTGACGCCCTACACCAAGCTGGTCTCCAACCTGGCCGACCACGCGCAGTCCATACCCGGCCTATCCGACGCGTTGCTCGGGCTGTTCCGCCAGATCGATCTGAGCGGCACCCCGCTGTCCGGAATCACCGATCTGACAAAGGCATTCGGCGGCGGTGAGCTGCGCAACTTCACCGTCGACCGGCAGCTGATCAAGAGCGGCTACACCCAGGTGGTCGTCGATGTGCGCGGAACCGGCTTCTCCCAAGGGGATTGGGATATGCTGCGCGATCGCGAACAGCAGGACACCGTCGAGGTGATCGACTGGGCGGCGCACCAGCCATGGTCCAACGGGCGCATCGGCATGAACGGCATTTCCTACTCGGGCATCAACCAGGTGCAGGTCGCCGAAAAACGCCCGCCCGCATTGCAGGCCATCTTCCCGGTCGTGCCGGGTAGCGATCTGGTCGACGACGTGCTGGCGCCCGGTGGCGGCTTCGGCTTCAACTTCATTCCGCTGTGGCTCACCGCGATCAACGGGCTCAAGCTGGTTCCGGATCTGGCCTCGGTGCTCAACGGGCAGTTCGACACCCAGTGGCTGGCCGATCGGGTGCGAGATCCGTTGACATTCATGGACGTACTGCTCAACGTCTACACCACCGCGAAGATGGATGACCTGGATCCGCGCGCTAAGGAACTGCTCACCGCGAATTCCGGCCCGCGCAAGGCGTGGCTCGGCGATCCGAGCCGGATCCAGGTGCCGACCTTCGTCACCGGCGGCTGGCACGACCTGTTCACCTACTCGGAATCCAAGATCTACAACGATATTCCGCTGCCCGCGGGCCAGAAGCAGCTGCTGATGGGCAATACCTACCACGTCAATTCCGGCAACGAATACGGCAAGCCCGGATTGCCGCCCCGGCTGGACGTATTGCAGCGCGCGTGGTTCGACAGATGGCTCAAGGACATCGACAACGGCATCGATCAATACGGTCCGGTGACCCTGCGCCAGCAGGGCGGCGGCTGGGTCACCAGCAACGGATTCGGCGAATCCGCCACCGGCACCGATGAGGCCGAGTATCGCAGGATGTACCTGTCGGCGGCCCGCAGCGGCACCGCGAACAGTGTCTATGACGGATCACTCAGTGCGACAGCGGTTTCCGATGACGCCCGGCTCACCGTCGCACCCGGGCTCGCCAGCCTGTGCTCCAACGACGCCGCACAGGGCAGTGCGGGCGTGTTGTCGATCATCGACGGCTGCGCAAAGGATTCCAGAATCGAGGAGCTCGGCGGGCTCACCTTCACCAGTGCGCCGGTCGGCGGGCCGACCAGCCTGTCGGGTCCGATCGCGGTGCATCTCAACACCGTTCAGGACGCGGCGGACGGCTACTGGGTCGTCACGGTGAACGATGTCGCCCCCGACGGACAGTCGACGGTGCTGTCCTCCGGCCAGCTGATGGCCTCGCTGCGGCAGGTCGATGAGGCCGCCAGTTCCCGTTCGGCCAATGGTGATTACACCGATCCGCGCGCCTACACCTCGATCGATTATCGGCAGCCGACCGTGCCGGGCGAGGCGACGACGCTGGATATCGCGCTGCCCGCGACCGAGGCGGTGCTGCAGCCGGGACACCGCCTGCGGGTGGACGTGTACGCGGGCAACTTCCCGAAGGGACTGCCGATCATGCCGATGCTGCTCGATACCGGACTGCGCCCGCAGCATGTGCAGCTGGATCCGCAGCGGCCGAGCTTCGTCAATGTTCCGGTGCGGGGCAACCCGGGCTGGTAACGGCGAGAAGGGAAGAGCGCCTTCGTTCGACAACGGTGTCGGGCGGGGGCGTTTTTCTGTGTGCGGATGCCGTAGCCGCAGCTCCGAACGTTGTGAGGTTGCACGAATTTCCGGCCCGCACGCCGGATTCGCGGACAGTTCCGACCGTTCGACCTACTTTTAGGGTCATTCCGAAAAGATCGCCTTTTCATAGAAAGTAGTCGGATGCGGTCCACTCTGCGTTGTGCCGTCGCGTTGTTCGCCGCAATCGCCTTGGCGCCCTTCCTATCTCCCGCCACGGCTCCGGCCGAGCCGGCACCGACCGGACCGGACGGCGGCGCCGCGGGCGCGGCATGGGCGGCCGCGGAAGACGATCCACAGCAGTATCCGAACGTCCACATCGACTGGGACGTGCCGATCACCATGAGCGACGGCACCGTGCTGAAAGCGAATGTCTACCGTCCGGCCGATGCTGTGGGACAACCGATTTCGGCGCCGACACCGACCATCGTGAACCTCACCCCGTACACCAAACTCGGCTCGATGATCGCCGACAGCCTCATCTCCATTCCGTGGCTGTCCGACGCGGTCATGCAGGTGGCGCGCGACACCGACCTATCCGGCACGCCGTTCTCCGGCATCACCGATCTGACCAAGGCGCTCAGCGGCGGCCTGATCCGCAATTTCTCGGTCGACCGGCAGCTGATCAAGAGCGGTTACACCCAGGTGGTGGTCGATGTCCGGGGAACCGGCTTCTCCCAAGGGGATTGGGATCTGCTGCGCGATCGGGAACAGCAGGACACCGTCGAGGTGATCGACTGGGCCGCGCATCAGCCGTGGTCCACCGGCGATATCGGGATGAGCGGCGTCTCCTACTCGGCGTTGAACCAGTTGCAGGCCGCGGCCAAGAATCCGCCCGCCCTGAAGGCCATCTTTCCGGTGGTGCCGAGCCGGAATCCGTTCCGCGACTTGGTCGCACCCGGCGGCGCCGTCGGTGTCGCGTTCATGCCCGCCTGGCTGCTCGCGGTGAACGGCGCGAAGCTGGTGCCGGATCTGTCCGCGCTGGCCGGCGGCTGGTTCGACCTCAAATGGTTACAGGACCGGATGGCCGACCCGTTCACCTTTATGGACGCGCTGGTCAATGTGTTCGTCACGCCGGAGATCGACCAACTCGACCCGAAGGTGCAGGATCTGCTGCACGCCGCGAGCCCGATCCGCCAGGCGTGGGAGAACGATCCGAGCCGAATCACCGTGCCCGCCTTCATCACCGGCGGCTGGCACGATGTCTTCGTCAACTCGCAGGCCGACGTCTACCGGCGAATGCCGTTGCCGCCCGGGCGCAAACAGCTGTTGATCGGCGACGGTTACCACATCAGCAACGGCAACGAATCCGGTAAGCCCGGTCTGCCGCCGCGCATGGACGTGCTGCAGCGAGCCTGGTTCGACAAGTGGCTCAAGGGAATCGACAACGGCATCGATGAATACGGCCCGGTGACGGTGCGTCAGCAGGGCGGCGGCTGGATCACCGCGCCCTCCTTCCCCGAACCGGGCGTCGACTACCGGCGGATGTACCTCTCGGCCACGTCCAGCGGCACCTCCGGCGTCAGCGCACACGATGGATCGCTTATCCCACAACCGGATCCGGGCACCGATCAACTCACCGTCGCACCGGGCCTTTCCACCATCTGCTCCAGGGACGCGGCGCAGGAATCCGCCGGAATCCTTTCGATCATCGACGGCTGCGCGAAGGATTCACGGGTGGCCGAGGTCGCCGCGCTCACCTTCACCAGCGCCCCGGTGGCCTCGCCGACCAATCTGTCGGGCCCGATCGCGGTGCACCTCAACACCGTTCAGGACGCCGCCGACGGCTACTGGGTCACCACCGTGAACGACGTAGCGCCGGACGGACAGTCGACGGTGCTCTCCTCCGGCCAGCTCGTCGCCTCGCTGCGGAAGATCGATGAGGCGCGCAGTACCCGCGCGCCCGACGGCGACTACACCGATCCGGTGCCCGACCTCTCGCTGGACACCCGACAGCAGACGGTGCCGGGACAACCGACCGCACTGGATATTTCGGTGCCCGGCATCGCCGCCGTCCTCCAACCGGGACACCGCCTGCGCGTCGACGTATTCGCCGCCAACTTCCCGAAGGGCCTGACACCGACCCCGATCACCGTCGACACCGGTCTGCGCCCCCAGCATCTGCTGCTGGACCCGGCGGAACCGAGCTACGTCAACATCCCGGTGTCCGGCAATCCCGGCTGGTGACCCGACAGGTGGCGTTCGCCGGGGTGCCGTCCTGGCATCCAGGCGAACAACCTCGGATGTGTCGTCGCTCAATCGACTTCGGCGTAGGTGGCCTCGACCGGCGGGAACATCGCCCTGGCGTCCTGGCCACCGAACCACAGCCCGACGACGAAGACCGAGGTGGCCTCCAGGTACCGCGCCCGGTGCAGTCCGCCCGCGGGGATCGGTTGGAACTTCAGGTCTTCGATCAGACCGGCCACCAGGCGTAGGGCGGCCGGATCGTCGCCGCAGTACGGCATGCCCAGCGTGCGACCCTCGAATTCCCTGGTATCCGCGGCGAAGACCTCGGCGGCGAGGAGGTTGAACGCCTTCACCACGTGCGCGTCGGGCACGGTGGCCGAGATCCGTTCGGCCACCGCGTCTTCGGCGAGGACGAACGCCAACGTGCCCTCCGGCGCGGCCTCGTCCGGCATGAACGCGTTGGAGCAGTCGATCAGGGTCTTACCGGCGAAACCGCCTGGCACCGAACGCAATACCGCGTCCATCGCGCTCGGCGGCAGCGCCAGCAGCACCGCATCGCCGAACGCCGCCGCTTCGGCGATCGACCCGCCGGTCGCGCCCGAACCGATATTCGCGGCCAATTCGCTTGCGGCACCGGCATTTCGAGCGCCGATGCGGATCTCATGCCCCGCCGCGGCCCAGCCGCCGCCGAGCGCCGCCGCCATCGAGCCCGCGCCGATGATTCCGATTCGCATATCAACTCCTGTAGTGAGGGGAACGCGATCGAAATTAGGGACTCCGATGGGCACCTGCGGGTGCGCAATAAACCTGGCAAGCTGAAACGATGGCGCTGGCGCACGTCGAACACATCACCATCGGACCGGTCGAATTCCCGGCATACGGCGATTACACCTCGGACTGCCCGGCCAGGATCGGTGTCGACCTCTTCGGCAACTCCTGGCTACCGGTGGTGGTGTACACGCTGCGCAACGGTCCGATGCGTCCCGGCGAGCTGCGCGCCACCATCGGCGGCATCAGCCAGAAGATGCTCACCCAGACCCTGCGCAAGATGGAACGGATGACGCTGGTCGAGCGCCGCCGCTACGCCGAATCCCCGCCGCGGGTGGAGTACGAGCTGACCAAGGCGGGCCTCGATCTGCTCATACCGCTCTATGCGCTGGGCGATTGGGTGGACCGGCACGGTTCGGCGGTCACCGCGGCATTGGCCGACGGCGACGACGAGGACTGAGCGCCCGGTCAAGCCGTCTTGATCTGCGTCAACGATGCGGACACGGTCCTCGGAATTCTGTGTAAACGCATGGCTAACACTCGCTAAAGGGCCTGTGACCTGCATGAAACTTCGTGTACCCGGCGTTGGTATGTCGCTAGTCGACCGTACGATTCAAGTGTGAGTGTTCCCCAGGCCGTCCTGCTGGCAGTCCTCGCGGCTGTCGTGGGCCTGGCAGTCGGCGGGCTACTGATTCCATATATGAATGCGAGGCAGGCCGCGCGACGGCAGGCCGATTCCGGTCTCACCATGTCCCAGGTGCTCGACCTGATCGTGCTCGCCTCGGAGAGCGGTATCGCGGTGGTCGACGAGTACCGCGACGTCGTGCTGGTCAATCCGCGGGCCGAGGAACTCGGCCTGGTCCGCAACCGACTACTCGACGAACGCGCCTGGGCCGCGGTCGAAAAGGTGCTGGCCACCGGCGAATCCGCGGAATTCGACCTGACCGCCAAGAACCCGATGCCCGGCCGCAGCCGGATCGCGGTGCGCGGTGTCGCCCGGCCGCTGTCCAAGGAGGAGACCAATTTCACGGTGCTCTTCGCCGACGACGATTCCGAGCAGGCCCGCATGGAGGCCACCAGGCGCGACTTCGTCGCCAACGTCAGCCACGAGCTCAAGACACCGGTCGGCGCGATGAGCCTGTTGGCCGAGGCGTTGCTGGAATCGGCCGACGATCCGGATGCGGTGCGCCACTTCGGCCAGCGGGTGCTCGGCGAATCGCGCAGGCTCGGCAAGATGGTCACCGAGTTGATCGCGCTGTCCAGACTGCAGGGCGCCGAGAAACTGCCCGACCTATCCGTTGTCGACGTCGATACCGTCGTCAACCAGGCGGTCGACCGTTCCCGCACCGCGGCGGAGGCCGCGGGCATCACCGTCAGCACCGACCGCCCCAGCGGACTCGAGGTGCTCGGTGACGAGACCCTGCTCGTCACCGCCCTGTCCAACCTGGTGGAGAACGCGATCGCCTATTCGCCGACCGGCTCGCACGTCTCGGTCAGCCGCTCGCTGCGCGGCGACCACGTCGCGATGGCCGTGACCGACCGCGGCATCGGCATCGCCAAGGAAGACCAGGAGCGGGTGTTCGAGCGGTTCTTCCGCTCGGACAAGGCCCGCTCGCGCGCCACCGGCGGTACCGGCCTCGGGCTGGCTATCGTCAAGCATGTGGCGGCCAACCACAACGGTGAGATCACCCTGTGGAGCAAGCTGGGTACCGGATCGACGTTCACCCTGCGAATACCCGCCCACCACGAGGCCGACGGAGATGAGGATTCCGCCGAGTCCGGGGTGGGCACGAGAGAAACAAGCCCGCGTCCCACGGGTCCGGGCCGAACCAACGGTGTGGAGGCACGCAGATGACGAGTGTTCTGATCGTCGAGGATGAGGAGTCGCTGGCCGATCCGCTCGCGTTTCTCCTGCGCAAGGAGGGATTCGAGGTAACGGTGGTCGGTGACGGACCATCCGCGCTTGCCGAATTCGACCGGTCCGGCGCCGATATCGTGCTGCTCGACCTGATGCTGCCCGGTATGAGCGGCACCGACGTGTGCAAGCAGCTGCGCACCCGCAGCGGTGTCCCGGTGATCATGGTGACCGCGCGGGACAGCGAGATCGACAAGGTGGTCGGGCTGGAGCTCGGCGCGGACGACTATGTAACCAAGCCGTACTCGGCGCGCGAGTTGATCGCCCGCATCAGGGCGGTGCTGCGCCGTGGCGCCGGTGACGAGCTGGACGGCGGCAACGAGAGCGGCGTGCTGGAGGCGGGCCCGGTGCGGATGGATGTTGACCGGCACACGGTGCTGGTCAACGGCAAGCCGGTCACCCTGCCGCTCAAGGAGTTCGACCTGCTGGAGTACCTGCTGCGCAATTCCGGCCGGGTGCTCACCCGCGGCCAGCTGATCGACCGGGTGTGGGGCGCCGATTACGTCGGCGACACCAAAACGCTCGATGTGCATGTCAAGCGGCTGCGCTCGAAGATCGAGGCCGATCCGGCCAAGCCGGAGCACCTGGTGACGGTGCGCGGGCTGGGTTACAAGCTGGAGGCGTGATCCGGGGCCCGGTCGTCCGGGCCCCTGGATCGGCGACTCAGGGGACGATGTGCACCCATGCGGTGCCCAGCGGGGTTTCCTGCTTGTCGAGGACGATCCAGCCGAAGCCGTACGGGTCGGCCTGCTTGCAGTCGTAGAGCGCGACGCCGTCGCCGCGACAGGCGATGGTGCTGCGGGTGCCGTACGGGCTGACAATGAGCTGCTTGCCGTCGGCCTTGGCGTTGAGCGCCGCCGGATCGGTCGAGTTCACGAAGTCCGCGGTGTGGTCGGAGTACTGGGTGGGGTCGGGGGCGTCGTCCGCGTGCGCGACACCGGTCACGGTGAGCGCGGCGCCGACGGCGATGGTGGCGAAGGTGATGGCTTTGGTGAACATGACCGCCCATCAAACCGGATCACGGTGAAAAGCGCATTGCGCGCGAATGGCTCGTAATGCAATTTTCATATCCCGGACATGCAGGTAGACGGACTGGACGGCCTGTTCAGGACCGCTCGGCCGCGGCCGTCGCGGGGTGGATCGCGATGAGCCCCAACCCCTCTCGGCGCTTGCAATGTTTGGCCAATTCCGCGTACGCGGGCTCGCCGATCAGCTCCGTCAATTCCGGCGCGTACGACTGCCAGACCGGACGGGCCCCGACATGTGCGTCGGGGGAGCCGGAGCAGTACCAATCCAGATCCAAACCGCCCGGGCCCCAGCCGCGCCGGTCGTATTCGGTGATCACGGTGCGCAGGATCTGCACGCCGTCCGGACGGTCCTCCCACTCCTGGGTCCGGCGAATGGGCAACTGCCAGCACACATCCGGCTTCACCGTGAGCGGTTCGACGCCCGTGCGCAACGCCATGGTGTGCAGCGCGCAACCGACGCCGCCCGCGAAACCCGGACGGTTGAGGAAGATGCACGCGCCGTCGAACCGGCGGGTGCGCAGCGCCTGCTCATCCTCGAGCTCGTCGACCTCCAGGTAGCCCTTCTTGGTGACCTTGCCGTCGGCGTCTTTTGCCTCGTCCATGAGCTGCCAATCCTCGGCTGTGAGCAGTTTCACAGCCTTCTGCAGGCGCTTGCGGTCGTCCTTGTCGGAGAGGAACGCGCCGTGTGAGCAGCAGCCGTCATCCGGCCGGTCGCCGAGGATGCCCTGGCACGCCGGCGTGCCGAATACACATGTCCACTTCGACAGCAGCCAGGTGAGGTCGGCGACGATGAGATGCTCATCGTTTGCCGGATCGACGAATTCGATCCACTCACGCGGGAAATCGAGAGCCACCTCCGGGCTCGGATCGATTTTTCCCGCTGGTCGGGGCTTGCGCCGGGTCTTCGCAGCTGCGCCTTCCGTCACAGTGCGAGACGCTAACAGTTCGATCGCGTGACCTGAAGCGCCGGTCGACCCAGTACCGTGTTCTTGTGCGGCTAGGGGTACTCGACGTCGGAAGCAATACCGTGCACCTGCTCGTGGTGGACGCTCATCGTGGTGGCCACCCCATGCCGATGAGCTCGACAAAGGCCACGCTGCGGCTGTCGGAGAATATGGACAACCACGGCCGGATCACCGAAGCGGGTGCGCGCAGGCTGATCGATACGGTGGCCGAATTCGCCAGCATCGCCGAGACTTCCAAATGCGTCGAGCTGATGCCGTTCGCGACCTCGGCGCTGCGCGAGGCCACCAATTCCGACCAGGTGCTCAACCGGGTGCGCCGGGAAACCGGGGTGGATCTGCAGGTGCTTTCGGGGGTCGACGAGGCCCGGCTCACCTTTCTCGCGGTGCGGCGCTGGTACGGCTGGAGCGCGGGCCGCATTCTCAACCTCGATATCGGCGGCGGATCGCTGGAAATGACCAACGGCGGCGACGAGGAACCCGATGTCGCGCTCTCGCTGCAGCTCGGCGCAGGCCGGTTGACGCGGGAGTGGCTGCGCGAGGATCCGCCGGGCAAGCGCCGGGTCGCCGTGCTGCGCGACTGGCTCGACGCCGAACTGGTGACCCCGGCGAAACAGCTGATCGAGGTGGGTAAACCGGATCTCGCCGTCGGCACGTCCAAGACGTTCCGGTCGCTTGCCCGGTTGACCGGGGCGGCACCCTCCGGGGCGGGCGCCAGGGTGCGTCGTACACTCACCAGCTCAGGTCTGCGCCAACTGATTGCGTTCATATCGCGAATGACGGCCGCCGACCGTGCAGAATTGGAAGGCGTAAGTTCGGATCGGTCACAGCAATTGGTGGCTGGCGCATTGGTCGCGGAGGCGAGTATGCGGGCACTATCGCTGGATACCCTCGAAATTTGTCCGTGGGCGCTGCGAGAGGGACTGATCCTGCGCAAACTGGATACCGATATGAACGGCGGACCCCGGGCCAAGTGCTCCCCGGGCCCGGCGGCCGGTAGCGGCAAGCCGAGGCCCGGCGGTGACGCGGCACTATCGGGGCCGATTGGAGTTGTGCCCTCGTGACGGACGAGTCGAAACAGCTTTCGGTCGCGGAACTGTTGGCCCGCAACGGTCAGCAGGGTGCGGCGCCCTCTTCGAGCGGTGGTCGGCGCAGGCGCGGCGGCCGCGGTATCTCCGTCGCCGAACTCACCGGCGATCTGCCCGTCGTCCCGGTCGGTCGCGGCCACTCCGCGCATGCCGCACCCGAGGACGAGCCCGCCGAATCCGCGCCGGAACCATCGCCTTTCGACTACTCGCTGTCGAATTATGCTGCCGCCGAGCCGGTTTCGTACCACCCGCCGGAGCCCGCCCCCGAGCCCGCCGGCTACTCGCCGATGTCCGGGCCGATCACCATGTACGACCCGCTGCGCTCCTATGCCGCGCCCGAGCCGTACGTGCCGCCGCCGGATCCGCAGCCCGGCTACACCGCCCGGGTCATGCCCGGCCGCGAGATGCCCGAATCGCCCGCGCGCGGCCTGCCCGGCCGGGACATGCCGGGCGCCACCGAGATTCCGCACGGCAGGTCCGGGCGACGCGCCGATCCGCTCGCCCCGGCCCCCTATAACGCCGACCCCCTTGCCCAGGCCGCCCATAACGCCGATCCGCTCGCCCCGGCCGCTTATGGTGCCGATCTCTATAACGCCGATCCGCTGCCGAACGGCGCGCCGCCCTCGGGCGGATCCGGCCGCAGACACCGCCCCGACCCGGACGACGCGACCACCGAGGTGCAGCGGCTGCGCGAACTCGATGCGCCGCCCGGCCCGGCGAGCAGGCGCGGCGCGCCGAACCATGACGAACCCAAACCCGGCAGCCGGGCCGCCCGCCGCCGCGCCAAGGAGGCGGCCGAGGAAGGTCCGTCGACTGCGGCTTGGGCACCCGACTACCCGGCCGATCCGAATCCGCGCGGTCGCGCCGCCGGCCCGGCGAATCCCGAACCGCCGCAACCGGATACGCGAAGACCGGCCAAGCGCGGCCCCGGTGACGGCGGCCTGCCCGCCTGGTCGGCGCGAAGACATAAGCCCGCCGCGCCGGATGAGCACGCACCGGAACCCGGCGGCATTCCAACGGCCGCGTGGTCGCTGGCCAGCCAGGATCAACAGCTCATCTCCGGCCACACCGTCGCGGGCGATCTGCTGCGCGACGGCGTCGACCGGGCCGAGGCCGAACGGGCCGAGCGCGCCGGTCGCAACGGCAGGTCCGGCCGCGGCTTCGACCGGGCCGAATCCGGTCGGGACGGCGGCAAATCCGGCCGCGGCTTCGGTCGCGGTAAACGCGATGCCGAACCGGACGACGAGCTGGACGAGCTCGGGATAGACGACGGTCACACCGACGTCTACGCACCGGTCGGCATGGGCAAGCGCGCCGTCGACGAGGCGGAAGACGATGTCGCCGAAGCCGATTCGCGGCCCAAGCGGCTCGCCACCGCGACCCGGACCTTCGCCACCGCGACCAGGGCCGGTTCGCGGCGCGCGCGGTCCTCGCGCCTGTCCGAGGAGGACGCCAACCGCAGGCAGTGGATGATCCTCGGCGGTCAGAGCGCCGGTGCCGCGGTCGCGGGCATGCTGCTGTTCAAGGGTTTCGAGCGGATGTGGGAGATGCTTCCGTGGGTGGCGCTGATCCTGGCGATGGTGGTGATCCTCGGCCTGGTCGCGCTGGTCCGGATCCTGCGCCGCACCGATGACATTCTCAGCACGGTGATCGCGGTCGTTGTCGGCAGCTTCGTCACGCTGGGACCGCTGGCCTTTCTCCTCAGTACCAGCTGAGCCGGGGAGCGGGCAGTGGGCGACAACGGGATTCGGGTCGGCTTGTCGACGGCCTCGGTCTACCCGCAGAACACCGAGGCGGCCTTCCGCTACGCGGCCGAAATCGGTTACGACGGCATCGAATTGATGGTGTGGGCCGAGCCGGCCAGCCAGAGCATCTCCACCGTGCAGGCATACGCGCACAAATACGGGGTGCCGGTGCTCGCCATCCACGCGCCGTGCCTGCTGATCTCGCAACGGGTTTGGGGCGCCGATCCGGTGGCCAAACTCGAGCGCAGTGTGCGCACCGCGGAGGCGCTCGGCGCGGATACCGTCGTCGTGCATCCGCCGTTCCGCTGGCAGCGTCGATACGCCGACGGGTTCGCCGAGCAGGTGGCCGAACTGGAGGAGTCGAGCCCGGTCGCGGTCGCAGTGGAGAATATGTTCCCGATGCGGGCCGACACGCTGTTCGGGCGGCGTGGCGCCTCGGTGAAGCGGCTGGAGCGCCGCGGTGGTCCCGGCTTGGCGCTCACCGCCTTCAGCCCGTCCTACGATCCGACCGATACTGGGTTCCGGCACTACACCCTGGATCTTTCGCACACCGCCACCGCGGGCGCGGACCCGCTGGCACTGGCGGCGCGGATGGGGCACAACCTGACCCACCTGCATCTGGCCGACGGCCGCGGCGCCGCGCACGACGAACATCTGGTGCCGGGCGACGGCACCCAGCCGTGCGTCGAACTGTGCGCGATGCTGGTGCGTTCCGGATTCACCGGACACGCTGTCGCCGAGATCAATACGCAGAACGCGCGCACCACCGCGGACCGCGCCGCCATGCTGCGCCGCACGCTCACCTTCGCGCGCACCCACCTCAACGGCATGACCCCGGCGCCCGCCGCCGAGCCCACCCACGCGAACCACGGCTGAAAGCCGCCTCTAGCCTTGGATTCCATGACGAGGATTGCGGTGATCGGCGGCGGCCGGATCGGTGAGGCGTTGCTCGCCGGATTGCTCGAATCGGGTCGGCAGGCCAAGGATCTCGTTGTCGTCGAGACGCATCCGGATCGGGCGCTGCTGCTCGCCGACCGCCTCGACATCCGGGTCACCGATGCGGTCGCCGACGCGGTGACCGGCGCCGATCTGGTGGTGATCGCCGTCAAGCCCGGCGACGTCGAATCGGTGATGACCGATCTGAGCAAGGCCGTCATCGGCGGCGAGCGCGACCAGGTGCTGGTCTCGCTGGCCGCCGGCGTGCCGATCGCGCGGCTGGAACGGCATCTGCCTGCGGGTTTCCCGGTCGTCCGGGTTATGGCGAACACCCCGATGCTGGTCGGTCAGGGCATGTCCGTGCTGGCGCCGGGACGCCACGTCAGGGCCGAGCAACTGGCCCAGGTGACCGAATTGCTCGGCGCGGTCGGCAAGGTGGCCACCGTCGCCGAGGCGCAGATGGATGCGGTGACCGCGGTGTCCGGATCGGGGCCCGCCTATTTCTTCCTGGTGGTCGAGGCCATGATCGACGCATCCGTCGGACTGGGCTTGAACCGTGAGGTGGCCACCCAGTTGGTGGTGCAGACGCTGGTGGGTTCGGCCGCACTGCTCGACGACGCCGATCAGAGCGCCGTCGAGCTGCGCGCCGCGGTCACCTCACCCGCCGGGACCACGGCGGCGGCGATGCGGGAGCTGGAGCGTCACGGGGTGCGCTCGGCTTTTCTGGAGGCGCTGCACGCGGCGCGGGATCGATCGGCGGAGCTGGGCCAGGCCGGTGAGGACCGGTAGCGAACCTTACGAGCCGATTCAAGCCAGTAAACGCACCGTGACCGGTCGGTTCCCAATCGTAAAACCCGATTTCTCACTCCCGTCGCAGTAATCCCACTGGCCCCGCTAAGCTTCAAGGAGCACGTGCGTGTCTGTTCCGCCGGTGGGGAAGCCGGCGGCGCGGACGTGCCGGAGGTCAATGGTGCAATGATGTCTTCGAACAAGATGTCTGCGAACAATGGTGGGTCGTCCGGCAGCGGTTCCGGCTCATCGAGCAGGGCGAGTCAACCGGTGATCGGCGGCGGAACGCAGTTCCTCACCGTCGCCGAGGTAGCGAATCTGATGCGGGTATCCAAGATGACGGTGTACCGGCTCGTGCACTCCGGCGAACTGCCGGCGGTGCGGGTCGGCCGCTCGTTCCGGGTACACGCCAAGGCGGTGCACGACTACCTGGAGACGTCCTACTTCGACGCCGGTTGAGCCGGTTCGAGCCCATCCCGGACGTCCCGGTACGATAGACCCTCGGTTCGTGTTCGCCCGCCGGCCGCACCGCTAGTCGGTGCGCCGTGGTATCCGGCGGCGCGGACATGGGGCGTGAGGCTTGCCGAACGACCGGACAGCAAACGCGCGCGAACGTATGCGCGTGCCGAGTAGAGAGAACGCGAGGAACAACCCTATGGGTTCTGTGATCAAGAAGCGCCGCAAGCGCATGTCGAAGAAGAAGCACCGCAAGCTGCTTCGCCGCACGCGTGTTCAGCGGCGCAAACTCGGCAAGTAAGCGCGCGAGAGCGGAGAGGCCCGGCACTGTACGCAGTGCCGGGCCTCTTTCATGTGACGATTCGCCCCTGCCGCGTCTAGGGGCGCAACGAACTTTCGTTTAAATCACCGGCATTGAAATTCCTTGCGGGGCAGGGTCGCAAAGCCGTGTATCGAGTGATTGAAGTCATCGTTAGAAGCTGGTTAATACCCTCGAGACCGCCGATGACTACGGTTACTCTGGAACGCGAAATAATTCGGCTTCAGGGCCAGGCAGGTGGCAGTGGGATCCGAGATGCGAGGCAGCGCACCCAAAGTGGTGCTGGTGACCGGTGCCAGTCGTTTTTTCGGCGGCAACACGGTGGCGCGCCTTGCCCAGGATCCGGAGATCGAGCGGATCATCGCGGTGGACACGATGACCCCGAGCCGCGAACTGCAGCGCCGCATGGGGCGCGCCGAGTTCATCCGGGCCGATATTCGAAACCCGTTGATCCGCAAGGTAATCGGCGGTAACGCGGTGGACACCGTCGTGCACGCCGGTGTGCTGTCGCGCCCACCGGCCGGCGGTGCGCGGGCGGTGATGAAGGATCTCAACGTCCTCGGCACCATGCAGTTGCTCGCGGTATGCCAGAAATCGCCGAACATAGAGCGAGTTGTGGTGCGTTCGTCGTCGGCGGTGTACGGCTGCAGTGCGAAAGATCCGGCGAAATTCACCGAAGAAATGGGCGCACGACAACCACCGAGCGGTTGGTTTGCCCGGGACATGATCGAAATCGAGGGATTCGTCCGAGGATTGGCGCGGCGTCGTCCGGATATCGCTACGACGATTCTGCGTTTCGCGCCCATTGTCGGTCCGCGGTCGGCCGCGCGGGGCGCGCAGTATTTACGTTCACCGATCACCCCGACCGTCTTCGGCCGGGACGCGCGGCTGCAACTGTTGCACGAGGAGGACGCCGTCGCGGCGCTCGCGACCGCGGCGACGGCCGGACGCGCCGGAACCTTCAATATCGCCGGCGACGGCGCGCTCGCCCTGTCGCAGGCGGTGCGCCGGGCCGGACGCATCGAGGTACCGGTCCCGTTCATCGTTTTCCGCACCATCGGCCGCGCGCTGATGGGCCCGGTGATGCGGGACTTCAGCGGCGAACAGCTGGACTACTTCCACTTCGGTTGTGGTCTGGACACCACCCGTATGCGCACCGAGCTCGGCTTCCAGCCGCGCTGGACGACGGTGCAGGCATTCGACGACTTCATCGGGGGCGCAGCGTTGCGGCCCGTCTTCGATCCCGCGTGGATCGATGTCGCAGAACGAAAACTGCTCGGCCTGGTCGGGGCCGATACGGGAGCACACTCATGAACGATGTAGCGAAGGTCATTCAACTCCACGACGCACAGCTGGAGGCGCGGCAGCGACCGGCGGCGCGGCGCAGGCTCGATACGGTGCCCGACGCGGATTTCCTGCCGAGCCCGGTCACCTCGCTCACCGATCGGCTGACCGCGACGGAACCTCCCGCGCCGCAATCACTTTCGGACCTGGTGCGCGGTGCGATCGGCAAACAGATCGGCAGGACAGCCGATTTCGCCCGGCGCAGGCTCACCGGCGATTACCAGATCGACGAATTCGGTTTCGACGAACATCTGCTGGAATCGGTGATTCTGCCCGCGCTGCGGCCGCTTTCGGATATCTGGTTCCGGGTGCGGGTGAGCGGAATCGAGAACATTCCCGAGGTCGGCGGTGCGCTGCTGGTGGCCAACCACGCGGGCACCGTGCCGCTCGACGGGTTGATGCTGCAGCTGGCCGTGCACGACCACCATCCCAAGCAGCGCGCGCTGCGGCTGCTCGCCGCCGACCTGATCTTCGAGATGCCGCTGCTCGGCATGCTCGCCCGCAAGGCGGGGCACACCCTGGCCTGCCGTCCCGATGCCGAAAGGCTTTTGCGCACAGGCGAATTGACCGGCGTATTTCCCGAGGGTTTCAAGGGTGTCGGCAAGAATTACGCGGACCGGTACAAGCTGCAGCGGTTCGGGCGCGGCGGTTTCGTCGCCGCGGCGGTGCGCACCGGTGTGCCGATCATCCCGTGCTCGATCGTCGGATCCGAGGAGATCTACCCGAAGCTGGCCGATATCAAGCCGCTGGCCCGGCTGCTCGGGCTGCCGTACTTCCCGGTGACGCCGCTGTTCCCGCACCTGGGGCCGCTCGGCGCGCTACCGCTGCCGTCGAAGTGGTACATCGAATTCGGAACCCCCATCCCGACAACGGGTTACGAACCGGAGGCGGCCGACGACCCGATGACCATGTTCGAGGTCACCGATCAGGTTCGGGAGACCATCCAGCAGACCCTGTACAAGCTGCTGAACAAGCGCCGGAACCCGTTCACCGGCTGAGGCTTTCGGCTCAGTGCTCGCGGCGGCGGGTGATCACGGCGGCCACCGCGCCGCCCGCCGCGCCCAGAGCGAGCGCCGTCGGCACGCCGACCTTTGCCGCCTTGCGGCCGGTGCGGAAATCGCGAATCTCCCAGCCGCGGTTCTTGGCCACCTCGCGCAGATCCGAATCCGGATTGATCGCCACGGCGGTGCCGACCAGCGACAGCATCGGCACATCGTTGTGGCTGTCGGAGTACGCGGTGCACCGCTTGAGGTTCAATCCCTCGCGAATCGCCAAGGTGCGCACCGCATGTGCCTTGCCGAGGCCGTGCAGGATATCGCCGACCAGGCGGCCGGTGAACTTACCGTCGACGCTCTCGGCCACCGTGCCGAGCGCGCCGGTGAGGCCGAGCCGCTTGGCGATCACCTGCGCCAGCTCCACCGGCGTCGCGGTGACCAACCACACCTGCTGTCCGGCGTCGAGATGCATCTGCGCGAGCGCGCGGGTGCCCGGCCAGATCTTGTCGGCGATGATCTCGTCGTAGATTTCCTCGCCGAGCGCGGCCAATTCGGTGGTGGAGCGGCCGGCGATGAAGGCCAGTGCCTTCTCCTTGCCGCTGGCCATATCGGTGCTGTTCTCCTTGCCGGTGACCCGGAATTTCACCTGCTTCCACGCGATGTCGACGAGGTCGGAGGTTTTGAAGTATTTGCGCGCGGCCAGCCCGCGGGCGAAGTGCACGATGGAGGCACCCTGCACCATCGTGTTGTCGACATCGAAGAATGCGGCGGCGGTCAGATCGCGCGGGGCCTCCGGACCGGTGGGTTCGGCATCGGCGGCGGCCAATTCGGCGTCGTGCAGCGCGAGCGCCGCATCGGCGCTGGCCTCGCCCGCCAGGTTGGCGCGCACCTCCTCCTCGCTCGGACCGAACGGGCTGCGCGAGATGCGCGCCAGCTGATCCTGCAGGTTCTGGCCGAGTGGCCCGAAATTCCAGCGCACCGGAAACTCGCCGAATCGTCCCGCGATGAATCCGGCCCTCTCCACCTTCGATCGTTCCGGCACCAGTACCTCCGCCCGTCGCGCGAACCACGTCCACATTAACCGGATTCGATGACACCTATACCCGGTCCGCGTGGACCAACCGGTATGTGGAGAGGGGATTTAATGTCCGTCATGACCAATGCCACACATTCGGTGACCCTGCTGACCCGGGCGGGCTGCGGCCTGTGCGCCGTCGCACTGGATCAACTGCGGATGATCTGCGCGGATTTCGGGATCGAGCCGGAAACCGTCGACGTCGACGTGGCGGCCGCCACCGATCCGGCGCTGCGCGCGGAGTTCGGCGACAGGTTGCCCGTGGTGTTGCTGAACGGTCGTGAGCACAGCTATTTCGACGTTGACGAGCCCCGATTGCGCGCGGATCTGGGTCGCTGACCCAAACAGGGTCGTGTCGCTTTGCCCCACACGGCGGGTTGCGGCGGAAAATGAGGCGCAATTCACCGACTTTGTGCAGGGCTTCACAAGCAGTTACGGTGGTGGCACGCGACCCGCAGCGCCGAGGCGCGAACCCACCCCTGAAATCCGACACATCGACCGTGGCACCGGACCGTTTTCCGGCCGCAGGTCGACAGACGACCCGGACCGCGCACGGGCCGGACGAGGAGCCGACGACGTGACAGAGCAGCATGAGGCGCCAGGTGGCGTCTCCAGGGCTCTGCAGAAGGACATCCCGCAGGCCACGGTGGCGCGGTTGGCCACCTATCTCCGGGTCCTCGCCATGTTGGCCGACGACGGTGTTGCCATCGTATCGAGTGAGGAACTGGCTGTCGCGGCGGGTGTCAATTCGGCGAAGTTGCGCAAGGATCTGTCCTTCCTCGGACCCAACGGCGTGCGCGGTGTCGGCTACGACGTCGTCAAGCTGCACACCAGGATCGAGGATGTGCTCGGGCTCTCGCAGGGACACCGGGTGGTACTGGTCGGCGCCGGGAATTTGGGGCGCGCGCTGGTCGGCTACGGCGGGTTCCCGCGGCGCGGGTTCACCGTCGTCGGCATATTCGACAGCGATCCCGCGGTGATCGGGCTGGAGGTGGCCGGGCTGACCGTCGGCGATGTCGCCGATCTGGACGCCGCCGTCGCCGCGCTCGCGCCGACCATCGCCGTCATCACCGTGCCCGACGACGCGGCCCAGGACGTCTGCGACCGGCTGGTCGCCGCCGGGCTGCAATCCATTCTGAGCTTCGCGCCGTGCGAGCTGAGCGTGCCGGGCACCGTCGAGGTGCGGCGCGTCGATCTGGCGGCGGAACTGCAGATGCTCTCGTTCGAGACCGCCCGCAATGTCGCGGAGACGACCGCGGCGGCCGAACTGCCCGAGGTGACCCATGCGATCCCGGGCAGGATCACCCTCCCCGGCGTAACGGCCGACGGTAGACATCGGGGGATGGCTGGACACGCCGCGAACGGGCATCCGGCACTCAAGCATTCGACGACCCAGCATGCGACGGCAAAGCACGCCGCAGCCTCCCATTCGGCAACGGAGCCTTCCAGCAAGGGATCGGTGGTTTAGGGCATGAGTGTTCTGCTAGTCGGGATTTCGCATCGGAGCGCGCCCGTCGCGGTACTGGAGAAGGTCGCGATCACCGATGCCGACCGGCCGAAGCTGATCGACCGCATGCTGGCCTCCAGCCATATCTCGGAGGCGATGATCGTCTCCACCTGCAACCGCGTCGAGGTGTACGCGGTGGTGGATGCCTTCCACGGCGGCCTGGCCGAGGTCGGCGAGCTGCTGACCAAACACTCCGGACTGCCGCTGCCGGATCTGACCAAGCACGCGTACGTCCGCTACAGCGAGGCCGCGGCCGAGCACCTGTTCGCGGTGGCGAGCGGGCTGGATTCGATGGTGGTCGGCGAGCAGCAGGTGCTCAGCCAGATCCGCGGTGCGTATGCCGCCGCCGACGCACAGCAGGCCGTCGGGCGCACCATGCACGAGCTGGCCCAGCAGGCGCTGCGGGTCGGCAAGCGGGTGCATTCGGAGACCGGGATCGACCGGGCGGGCGCCTCGGTGGTCTCGGTGGCGCTGGAGCGGGCACAGCAGCTGCTCGGCGACCTGACCGGCAAGTCCGCCGTGGTCGTCGGCGCGGGCGCGATGGGCGGCCTTGCGGTAGCACATCTTTCGCGTGCGGGCGTGGATCGGATCACCGTGGTGAACCGCACCATCGAGCGGGCCCACCGGCTGGCGGAAACCGCGCTTACGCACGGGGTGCGCGCGGCCGTCGGGTTCGAGCTCTCCCGGCTGGCCGAGGCGCTGGCCACCGCCGATGTGGTGCTCACCTGTACCGGCGCGGTCGGTACCGTGATCACCCTTGCCGATGTGCACCGGGCGCTGACCGATCAGAACCGAAGTGCGACAAGGCCGCTCGTGCTCTGCGACCTCGGGCTGCCGCGCGATGTCGAGCATGCGGTGGCCGGACTGCCCGGCGTCACCGTGATCGATATCGAGACGCTGCAGCGCGATCCGGCCGCGGGTGCGGCCGCCGCCGATACCGCGGCGGCCCGCGCGATCGTCGCCGAGGAACTCGCGAAATATCTTGCCGGACAACGGATGGCGGAGGTCACCCCGACCGTCGCCGCGCTGCGTCAGCGCGCCGCCGAGGTGGTCGAGGCCGAACTGCTGCGACTGGATTCGCGGCTGCCCGGCCTGGCCGATCCGGAGCGCGACGAGGTGGCGCGCACCGTGCGCCGGGTGGTGGACAAACTGCTGCACGCGCCGACGGTGCGGGTCAAGCAGCTGGCGTCCACCCCGGGCGGGGACAGCTACGCCGAGGCGCTGCGCGAGCTGTTCGAGCTGAAACCCGGTGCGGCACAAGCGGTTGCCGCGCCGATGGAGATCAGCTCGATCGGCGAGCTGGCCGACGATTTCACCGCGGGGCATCAAGCGGGCGGACAGGAGCGGCAGGTATGACGATGGTGCGGGAGGAGCAGGACGTGACGACCGCGGGCACCCGCGCGCCGTGGCGGATCGGCACCCGCGGCAGCCTGCTCGCGCTCACCCAGGCGGGCACGGTCCGCGACGCGCTGATCGCCGCCGGACATCCGGCCGAGCTGGTCGTCGTCAAAACCGCGGGCGACTTGTCGAGCGAGCCGGTGGAGCAGATCGGCGTCGGCGTGTTCACCTCGGCGCTGCGTGACGAATTGGCCGCCGGCGCAATCGATATCGCGGTGCACTCGTACAAGGATCTGCCCACCGCGCAGGATCCGCGCTTCACCATCGCCGCCATCCCGCCACGCGAGGATCCGCGCGACGCCCTGGTGGCGCGCGACGGCCTGGTGCTCGGCGAACTGCCGCCCGGCTCGCGGATCGGCACCTCGGCGCCGCGCCGGGCCGCGCAGCTGCGCGCGCTCGGGCTCGGCCTGGAGATCGTCCCGCTGCGCGGCAACCTGGACACCAGGCTGCGCAAGGTCGCCGATGGCGAACTCGACGCGGTGGTCGTGGCACGAGCGGGCCTCGCCCGGATCGACCGCACCGACGCGGTCACCGAGGCGCTGGAGCCGGTGCAGATGCTGCCCGCCCCGTCGCAGGGCGCGCTGGCGATCGAATGCCGCAGCGACGACACCGAATTGGTGAGCGCGCTGAGCCGCTTCGACGATGCCGCGACCCGGGCCGCGGTGCTGGCCGAGCGGGCACTGCTCGCCGAGCTGGAAGCCGGCTGCACCGCGCCGATCGGCGCGCTGGCCGAGGTGGTCGAGTCGCTGGATGACGACGGCCGCATCGTCGACGAGCTTTCGCTACGCGCGTGCGCCGCCGCCGTCGACGGATCCGAGGTGCTGCGCGCCTCCGTGGTCGGCGCGCCGGAACGGGCCGCCGAGCTCGGTCGGGCGCTGGCCAGAGAGCTGCTCGAGCTGGGTGCTCGCGAGCTGCTCGGCACACCGGAGCCGAATGGCTCGACCCAGGCGGTGAATCCGCCCGCAGACTTTGCCAACCCCAGTCCAATGGAGAACCTCGAATGAGTCGAGCCACCAAAAAGCATCCCGGTCGGATCCTCTTCGTCGGGTCGGGTCCCGGCGATCCGGCACTGCTGACAGTGCACGCCCGCGAGGTGCTCGGCCGCGCGACGCTGGCATTCACCGACCCGGATGTCGACAAGGGTGTGCTGGCCCTGATCGGTACCGCGGTCGAGGAGGACCCCGACGGCACCCGCCCGGTCGATGTGCGCCCGGCGCTCGGTGAACCCGCCGAGGTGGCCAAGACGCTGGTCGCCGAGGCGCGCAACGGCCACGATGTGGTGCGCGTCGTCGCCGGCGATCCGCTGACGGCCGATTCGGTGATCGCCGAGGTCAACGCGGTCACCCGGTCGCATGTGGTCTTCGAGGTGCTGCCGGGGCTGCCCACCGGATCCGCGGTGCCGAGCTACGCGGGTATCGCGCTCGGCTCCGGGCATACCGAGGCCGATGTGCGCGGCGAGGTCGACTGGGCCGCGCTGGCCGCCGCCCCCGGCCCGCTCGTGCTGCACGCCACCTCGGGCCATCTGGCCGAGACCGCGAGCGCCCTGGTGGAACACGGAATGGCCCCGCAGACGCCGGTCGCGGTGACCGTGCGCGGCACCACCCGCCAGCAGCGCACCATCGAGGCCACCCTGGCCACGCTGAACAGCGCCGCATCCGAACTGGTCGGCCCGCTGGTGGTGACCATCGGCAAGGTGGTCGCCGCGCGGTCGAAGATGTCGTGGTGGGAGTCGCGCGCGCTGTACGGCTGGACCGTGCTGGTGCCGCGCACCAAGGATCAGGCCGCCGAGATGAGCGAGCGGCTGGTCACCCACGGCGCCATCCCGATGGAGGTGCCGACCATCGCGGTGGAGCCGCCGCGTAGCCCGGCGCAGATGGAGCGCGCGGTCAAGGGGCTGGTCGACGGCCGGTACCAGTGGGTGGTGTTCACCTCCACCAACGCGGTGCGCGCGGTGTGGGAGAAGTTCGCCGAATTCGGTTTGGACGCAAGGGCGTTCTCCGGTGTGAAGATCGCCTGCGTCGGCGAGGCCACCGCCGACAAGGTGCGCTCGTTCGGCATCAATCCGGAGCTGGTGCCCAGCGGCGAACAGTCCTCCGAGGGCCTGCTCGCCGACTTCCCGCCCTACGACGACGTTTTCGACCCGGTGAACCGGGTTCTGTTGCCGCGCGCCGATATCGCCACCGAGACGCTGGCCGAGGGACTGCGCGATCGCGGCTGGGAAATCGACGACGTCACCGCGTACCGGACGGTGCGCGCATCCCCGCCGCCCGCCGAAACCCGCGAGATGATCAAGACCGGCGGTTTCGACGCGGTCCTGTTCACCTCGTCCTCCACGGTCCGCAACCTGGTCGGCATCGCGGGTAAGCCGCACGCGCGCACCATCGTCGCCTGCATCGGCCCGAAAACCGCTGAGACGGCAATCGAATTCGGGTTGCGAGTGGATGTGCAACCGGAGGTCGCGCAGGTCGGCCCGCTGGTGGAGGCGCTGGCCGAACATGCGGCCAGGTTGCGCGCCGAGGGTCTGCTGCCGCCGCCGCGCAAGAAGAGCCGCCGCAGCCGGTAGCGCACCTGGCTTTTCAGCGCCGGGTGCGCATCATGTCGCGGACCAGGCGGCAGGTGGTGTTGGACGGTGGCCGGATGCCGACCAATTCCGCAGTGCGCCTGATCTTTTCGTTATCCGCCTGACTTGCCCGGTAGACCCCCGAATCGAGCAGCGCGATCGCCAGCCGCATCGCCTTGAGCCGCCGGTTGTGCGTGACATACCACGACCGCGGCCGCCCGGCGGGCAGCGACTTCTTCTCCAACGGAACATAGGGCCGGTCGATGACAACCGTCTTCGGCTTGGGCACGAGTGTCCTCCCATCGAGCACGTGTCCGAACCCCCTCGAACACGTCTTCGATTGTACTCGGCGGCACCGACAAAAACCGCTGCGTACGAAGGGTTTCCCGACCGCAGCGGGTCAAAGATCGTGCAGCAGTTGCATGGCCTGCGGATGGCCGAGGGAGGCGGCGCGCTCCAGCCAGTCCTGCGCCTCCTGATGCGGAGACAGCGCGCCGGTGATGATGCCGGCGACGGTGCGCAGGGTATCCGGGTCGTCGAGGGTGCCCGGCACCTGAATGTGGCGCTCCCGCAGGAAAAGTGCGAGATGGAACATCGAATCCGGATCGCCTGCCTCGGCGCCGCGCCGCAACCAGTCCTCGCCCGCCGTCGCATCGCCGTGGTCCAGGTGGATCGAGCCGAGGATGGCCATGGCGTCGATGCGGCCGCGGCGCACCGCCTCGGTGAGCAGTGCGACGGCCCGGCCCAGTTCGCCGCGGCGGGCCAGATGCAGCCCCAAACTTCGCATGGCCGTTGGGTTTCCGTTGCTGGCCGCGCGCTCGTACCACTCCTCGGACGCGGTGTCGTCGCCCCGCCGGTTCGCGATGACGCCCATATTGCACAGCGCCTCCGGCACGCCCGCCTCGGCGGCGGGCCGGAACCAGCGTTCGGCCTCGTCCAGATTGCCGCGCTCGAGATGCAGCAGCCCGAGCTGCTGATCGGCGCCGGGACAGCCGGCCCCGACCGCCGACTCCAACCAGCCGATGGCCTCGCCGATCCGGCCGTCGGTGCCGGTGAGCAGGCCCAGATTCGCCATGGCGGTGCCGCTGCCGAGGTCGGCGGCGCGGCGGAACCAGTGTTCGGCGCCGGTCAGATCGTCGCGGTCCCACAGCATGTGCCCGAGCTGTTCCATGGCGCGCGGGTCGCCGTCGGCGGCCAGCCCGCGCAACGCGTTCAGCTTTCGCTCGTTGGCGATGCCCGTCGGATCTGGTGGATCACTGAACATGAGCGGCGGTCCTGGAGGTAGCGGTTTCAGTGCTGGGACTGGTGGTCGCACAGTTGTCGCCGGGCCGATCGATGCGCACGCGTCCCCTCCCCGTCATCCATGATCGGCCCGCGCGGCCGCGCTGTCATGACCCCAGTTACCCGGACGGATATCCGATGGTGTGGTGGTAGCCCTGATCACGGGCGTAAGCGGCGAGTTGGGCGTCGAAACTGCCGATGCTGCCGAGCAGCCAGACATGTCCGGTGTCCTTGACGACGACGATGGGCCCGCCGCTGTCGGCGGCCAGGCGCGGCGGCCTGCCCGCCTCGTACCAGGACGTGGTCGACCACGGAAATATGAAGGCCCACCCGACGTCGAAGACGTGATCGGGCGGGCCGAGCTGGAACGGATCGTCGGGTTCGGCGAGCGCCGCACCGTGCTGGGTCAGCAGATGCCTTGCGCTGTTGCGCGCGACCCGCACATCCAGCGGGCCGACCGTCGTGCTCGGGAACGGCACGTTCTCGTCCGGTGTGCCGAGCAGCCTGCGGCCCGCGGCCCATGACACCTCGCACGGTCTGCTCTCCAGCCGGATGAAAACGGTGTGCGCGGTATCGGAGAAGCGCACCCGCACCACCGCGTCCTCGGTGCTGCCGACCAGATGCCTGCCCTGCGACTGCCGCCACTCATGTTCGTCCGGTGTCATACCCAAGCGATCGAATGCGTTGCGCGCCACCGGCATGAGTTCCGGACCGGCGAGTTTGCGCGCGATGAAGCCGACCCGGAATTCGCGCCCGCTGCCGTCGATGGCGCGCCAGGCGCGCAGTGCCGTCGCCGGCGGGGCCAGACCGCCGGTGAGCAGCGGCCACCATTGCGCGAGGGCCACCGCGGCCCATGACTCGAAATCGGCGGCACGGGCCAGCGAGGCGTCGGTCTGCGGATCGGTCATGCCTGCGGCCCCCCGGAAGTTGCCCTGCGAGTGAAGTATGCGCCATGGGAACGTGCTCGCGCTCACTGTCGGTGACTCGCACCTGGTCACCGCGCCGGACCGCAATTGCTGATCTGTCGGGACGCGATGTGCCGTCGGCACGATTCGGTCACCGGCGTAGGCTCGCGGATATGACCGGAATGGACCGCCCGCGGCGGTTGCGCCGCACCCCGGCGTTACGCCGTCTTGTAGCCGAAATCTCCTTGCAGCCACGGCAATTGGTGTTGCCGATGTTTGTGGCCGACGGTCTGGACGAGCCGCGCGAGCTCGCGTCGATGCCGGGTGTCGTACAGCATTCGATGGATTCGCTGCGCAAGGCGGCGGCCGAGGCGGTCGGCGCGGGAGTCGGCGGCCTGATGCTGTTCGGTGTGCCGCGCCCGCAGGACAAGGACGCCGAGGGCAGCCAGGCCATCGATCCGAACGGCATCCTGAATCGCGGCCTGCGCGCGCTCGCCGAGGAGGTCGGCGACGCGACGGTCATCATGGCCGACACCTGCCTGGACGAATTCACCGACCACGGCCACTGCGGCGTGCTCGGGCCCGACGGTGCGGTGGACAATGACGCCACCCTGCGCCTATACGTGGAAATGGCGCTGGCACAAGCGGATTCGGGTGCCGACCTGCTCGGCGCGAGCGGCATGATGGACGGTCAGGTCGGCGCGATCCGGGCCGGGCTGGACGCGGCGGGCCGCACCGATACCGGAATCCTGGCCTACACCGCGAAATACGCCTCGGCGTTCTACGGACCGTTCCGCGAGGCGGTCGGCTCATCGCTGCAGGGGGACCGGCGCACCTACCAGCAGGATCCGGCGAACCGGCGGGAGGCGCTGCGCGAACTGGAACTGGACCTGGCCGAGGGCGCGGATATCGTGATGGTGAAGCCCGCCATGTCGTATCTCGACATCCTGCGCGACGTCGCCGACAATTCGAACGTTCCCGTTGCGGCATACCAGATTTCGGGCGAGTACTCGATGATCACCGCCGCGGCGCAGCGCGGCTGGATCGATCGGCGGGCCGCGGTGCTCGAATCGTTGCTCGGTATTCGCCGGGCCGGTGCGGATTTCGTGCTCACCTACTGGGCGACCGAGGCGGCGAACTGGTTGTCCTGAACCTGTCCCGCCTGCGGCCTACGGGTGCAGGCTCGGCGTCGTCCGAACGGATCGGGTATCGAATTTGTCCAGGACACGCCACCATGTATCGTGAGGGTTGTCACAGGGGACAGGTGTACCGGAAGTCGTTTGTTCGGCAGACGCTCCGGATGATCGGAGGCTTCGATGCGCGTGGTCATTCAACAGCCGCAGAGCATTCGGCGGGAGTTGGCCGTGCTGAGCCTGCTGGTCCTCTTCGGTCTCGTCACCATTGCGGTGTTGTTGCTGCCGAGTCTGACTCGCTGAGCCCTCGTTCGATGGATCGCCGCGTGCCGGTTCCCGGAAGTGCCGTGTGACCGAATCCGCCTCCGTCGTCCTATTTTCCGAGCCGGGCGCCCGCTGGCGCGCGGTGGCCTATGGGCCGCTGCTATGCCTGGCGGTACTCCTGATGGAGGTGGCCACCGGCACCGATATCCACTGGTTCGCGCTGATCTTCTGCGCCGCGCTGATCGCCGGATTCGTCGCGCTGCAGGTGGTCGCCGGGCGCAGGCACGTCAGCGTCGAACTCACCGATACCGCGCTGCGCGATGGCACCGAGACGCTGCCGCTCGATACGATCGCCGAGGTGCTGCCCGAGCGCGACGAGCACGCCAAGAAGGATGCGGAATGGGAGTCGGCGCGGGCGCTCGGTGAGCTCACCGGGGTGCCGCGGCGGCGCAAGGGTATCGGGCTGCGACTCGCGGACGGCGGATTGGTGCAGGCGTGGGCGCGCGACCACCGCGGCCTGCGTGCCGCGCTGACCGAGGCGCTGGAGCGGAACGGAGTCGACCGGTGAGGAACTCGCTGCTGCTCGCGACGGACGTGGTCGTCGCGGTGCTGTGCCTCGTGGGCGCGGTGTTGAGCTGGCGCTGCGGCCTGCATACGACGGTGTTCGCGCGGTCGGGCGACACGCCCGGCTTCGAGGCGACCCGGTATGCCGCGCCGTGGCTGCTGCTGGCGGCGGTACTCGTGACGGTCGGCGGCGTCGTCGCGATCGACGGTATCGCCCGCGCGGCCCGGATTGTTCGCTCCGACGTAGCGGCCGATACGCGCATTTGATCGTTTTCGCGCCGGGTTCGCGGGAATATCGAATCCATGAAGTCCACAGCCCATGTACGGAAATACCTGATCGGGGTGGTGGCGGCCGGTCTACTCGGCGCGGCCTGTGCGGCTCCGGCGGCCGCTGATCCAGTTGCCGGCCCGGCCCGCTCGCCGGTCGTCTACCTCGCACCGCCCGCACCGCTGCTGCATGTGCTGCCCGCACCGTTGGATTGCCTGTTCACCACCGGGTTCGCACTGTGGTGCGTCGGCATCACCGCGCAGAGCTGAGCGCGGTGCGAAATTGCCACTTCATTCGTCCGGCGATCACGGGTAGCGTGCACGTGATCGCCGCGGCACCGCCGCTGCGATTTCCGGAATATCCGTGCGGCCGTGTGTATTTCGGCCGCGCGATGGTCAAGCGGCAAACGAAGGGTTTACCTGGTGAAGCGGTTGGTCGGTCAGTTGGGTGCGGCGGTCGCGGTGGCGGCCGTGATCGGGATAGGCGCGGGCCCCGCCGCGGCGAATCCGGGATTGCCGCTGGAGCGGACCGCGGGCGGCCAGGCCGTTCAGTCGGCGCGGCCGACCCTGGACTTCGTGCCCGAATCGGGTTCGGCGGGACCGTACAACCAGTTCATGTGCATGCTGCATTCGGTGCTGCCCTCGGTGCCGTGCATGTACACGTAGCGGGTCACTGCCAGTTTTGGTAAACGTCCAGCACCCGTCCGTTGCGGGTGCCGGGCGCGTTCAGGTAGATGGTGACGGTGCCGTCGGGGTGGTCGGCCGCCTCCATGATGATCTGGCGCAGCGATGCGTGCACGCCGCCCTGATCGTCGCGGAAGATCTTGGTGTCGCCCTTGAGGCCGGCGCCGATTCGGTTGAGCGGCACCATCATCGTCACGATGGCGGGCAGCGGTCCGTCGGAAAGCCCCAGGGTTTCGCCGTGGCTCAACCGCAGCCCGACGCGATCCGGCTGACTCACCGGGTCGGCCGCCGCGGCGGCGCCCGCGCCGAAGCTGGCGGCTAATGCGACGAAGGCCGCGCTGACAATGGCGATCCGCATGGTGTCCCTCCCGGCCGATGGTTTGCGTACGGACCGGAACCTTACGCATTGGCAAACCATCAGCGATCAATATTCCGCCCAAATCGGGTTCGGCGTGTTGCGGTCTGGGTCACCTCCACTACACCCTGTCGTCGACTCGATCGCGGTGAGCTGACAGACTGGTTCGCGTGAGTTCTTCTCCGCGCGCGACCAGGGCATCGGTACCGGTTTCCGCTCAGCTCTTCGAACGGGCTTGTTCGGTTATTCCCGGCGGCGTCAACTCCCCGGTCCGGGCATTCAAATCCGTCGGCGGCACACCGCGATTCATTGCCGCCGCGAACGGCTACACCCTGGTGGACGCCGATGGCAACGAATACGTGGACCTGGTGTGCTCCTGGGGTCCGATGATTCTCGGCCACGCGCACCCGGCCGTCGTCGAGGCCGTGCAGCGCGCCGCCGCGGGCGGGCTGTCCTTCGGCGCGCCGACCGAGGCCGAAATCGAACTGGCCGAGCTCATCGCCGAGCGGGTGGCGCCGGTGGACCGGGTGCGGCTGGTCAACTCCGGTACCGAGGCCACCATGAGCGCGGTCCGGTTGGCCCGCGGATTCACCGGGCGCGCCAAGGTCATCAAATTCTCCGGCTGCTACCACGGGCATGTCGACGCGCTGCTCGCCGACGCGGGTTCGGGCGTCGCGACCCTCGGCCTGCCCACCTCGCCCGGTGTCACCGGCGCGCAGGCGGCCGACACCATCGTGCTGCCGTATAACGACCTCGACGCCGTCGCCGCCGCTTTCGCCGCGCATCCGGGTGCGATCGCCTGCGTGATCACCGAGGCGGCCGCGGGCAATATGGGCACGGTGGCGCCGCTGCCCGGCTTCAACGCCGGCCTGCGCGAGCTGACCGCCGCCAACGGCGCGCTGCTCATCATGGACGAGGTGATGACCGGATTCCGGGTGAGCCGCTCCGGTTGGTTCGGGCGCGACGGGGTCGCGGGCGATCTGTACACCTTCGGCAAGGTGATGAGCGGCGGTCTGCCCGCCGCCGCGTTCGGCGGCCGCGCCGAGATCATGAACCACCTGGCCCCGCTCGGGCCGGTCTATCAGGCGGGCACCCTCTCCGGTAATCCGGTCGCGGTGGCCGCGGGTCTGGCGACGCTGCGCGCCGCCGACGACGCGGTGTACGCGGCGCTCGACCGCAATGCCGAGCGGCTCGGCGGTCTGTTCCACGAGGCGCTCTCGGCCGCTGGGGTCGAGCATCAGGTGCAGTTCGCGGGCAATATGGTGAGCGTGTCCTTCGCCGACCGCCCGGTCACCGACTACGCATCCGCCAAGGCCAGCCAGACCTGGCGCTATCCGGATTTCTTCCACGCACTGCTCGACGGCGGTGTCTACGCGCCGCCGAGCGCGTTCGAGACCTGGTTCGTCTCCGCGGCGCTCGACGAGGACGCGTTCGACCGAATCGCCGCCGCTCTGCCCGCGGCCGCACACGCGGCCGCGGCCGCCACCCCCGAAGGAATCGCGTGAGTTCCGAGCACGAACTTTCCCGATCCGAGCGTGAACCAGCGCTCGGATCCGATAACGCCCCGCAGCCGGAATCCGAACCCGTCGAGACGATCGTGCACGTGCTCCGGCACGGCGAGGTGCACAACCCGAAAGGCATTCTCTACGGCCGTCTTCCGGGCTTCAGCCTGTCGGTGACCGGCCGCGCGCAGGCCGCGGCGGTCGCCCGCGCGCTCGCCGACCACGACATCGCCCTGGTGATCGCCTCGCCGCTGCAGCGCGCGCAGGAGACCGCCGAGCCGATCGCCGCCGAGCACAAACTGCTGGTGCGCACCGACGAGAATTTGATCGAGGCCGGCAATACCTTCGAGGGCCTGCGGGTTTCGGTCGGCGACGGCGCGCTGCGCAAGCCGAGGCACTGGTGGAAGCTGCGCGATCCGTTCACTCCGTCCTGGGGCGAGCCGTATCTGCAGATCGCGCACCGCATGCTGGCCGCGGTGAACAAGGCGCGGGTGGAGGCGGCCGGGCGCGAGGCGGTGCTCGTCTCACATCAGCTGCCGGTGTGGACGCTGCGCCGATTCCTGCAGGGGCAGCGGCTCTGGCACGATCCGCGCAGCAGGCAGTGCTCCCTCGCGTCGTTGACTTCCCTTGTCTACCAAGGGGATACGCTGGTCGACATCGTGTATTCGGAGCCGGCGGGCGGTTCGGATCCCGCGGTGCACGGCGCATGAGAGCCGCCACCGTGTCCCGGTCGGCCCGGCGGTTCGCGCCGGTTCTGCTCGCGTGCGTCGCGCTGGTCGCCGCGCTCGCGGGCTGCTCCGGCAAAGACGCGGTGGCCACCGGCGGCGGCACCTTCCAATTCGTTTCGCCGGGCGGGAAAACCGAGATCTTCTACGATCCGCCGTCCTCGCGCGGCACCATCGGCAAGTTGGCCGGGCCCGATCTGATGACGGCGGGCAAAACCACCTCCGTCGACGACTTTCCCGGCCAGGTCGTGGTTTTGAACCTGTGGGGGCAGTGGTGCGGGCCGTGCCGCGGCGAGGCGCCCGCGCTGGAGAAGGTCTACTCGGAGAACAAGGACCGGGGAGTTGCCTTCCTGGGCATCAACATTCGCGATCCCGAGCAGGACAAGGCGCAGGACTTCGTGGTCAGCAACAAGATCGGCTATCCGTCGATCTACGACCCGTCGATGCGCACCCTGCTCGCACTGGGCGGTAACTTCCCGACCAGCGTCATCCCGACCACGCTCGTACTGGATCGGCAGCATCGGGTGGCCGCGGTCTTCCTGAAGACGCTGCTGCCGCAGGATCTCGATCCGGTGGTGCGGCGGCTGGCCGACGAGGGTCCGGCATGAGCGTGACAGTGCTTGCGGGCGTTGGGGATTCGTTCCAGCAGACGGCGGCCACCGGGCCGCTGCTGCTGGCCGTCGGCGCCTGCCTGCTCGCGGGGTTGGTGTCGTTCGCCTCGCCGTGTGTGGTGCCGCTGGTGCCCGGATATCTGTCGTATCTGGCCGGACTGGTCGGCGCGGAGGCGCCGCCCGTCACCGTTGCCGAGGCGAAAAACACTGTGGCGGTTCGTAATACGCAGCGGTCCGGGCGGCTGCGGGTGGCGGGCGCCGCCGGACTGTTCGTCGCGGGCTTCACCGTGGTGTTCGTCCTCGCCACCGCGACGGTCTTCGGCGTCATCCAGACGCTGAACGTGAATCGTGAACTGCTGCAACGCATCGGCGGTGTGGTCACCATTCTGATGGGACTGGTGTTCATCGGCCTGATCCCGGCGCTGCAGCGCGACACCAGGATGGAACCGCGCAGGCTCACCAGCATCGCGGGCGCGCCGCTGCTCGGCGCGGTATTCGCACTCGGCTGGACACCGTGCCTCGGGCCCACATTGTCCGGTGTGATGGCGGTGTCCGCGGGCACCCAGGGCACCACCGCCGTCCGCGGCGTCGCACTGATCGTCGCCTACTGCCTCGGCCTCGGGCTGCCGTTCGTGATCCTGGCCTTCGGCTCGGCCAGCGCGCTGCGCGGGGTCGGCTGGCTGCGCCGCAACTCCAGGATCATCCAGATCATCGGCGGCCTGCTGCTGGTCGCGGTCGGCGTCGCGCTGGTGACCGGCGCCTGGGATCAGTTCGTGGCCTGGATCCGTGATGCGTTCGTCTCCGAGGTGACCCTGCCGATATGACCGTGCTGGACCGAACCGACATCCGACCGACACCCCCTCGGCAGTCGCTGCCCGGCCGGGCTTGGGCGCTGGTGCGCAATACCTGGCGCGGGCTCACCAGCATGCGGACCGCGCTGGTGCTGCTGTTCCTGCTCGCGCTCGCCGCCATCCCCGGCGCCCTGCTGCCGCAGCGCAGCCTCAACGCGCAGAAGGTGGCGCAGTACTTGGCCGACCGGCCGACGCTCGGCCCGTGGATGGACCGGTTCCAGCTGTTCGACGTCTTCGGCAGCTTCTGGTTCACGGCAATCTATGTGCTGCTTTTCATTTCGCTCGTCGGCTGTGTCGTGCCGCGCGTCTACGACCATTACCGGGCGTTGCGCACACCGCCGGTTCGGGCCCCGCGCAACCTTTCCCGGCTGCCGCACCATTTCGCCACCTCGGCCGAGCGATCGCCGGATGAGGTTATCGGCAACGCGCGCAAGCAATTACGCGGCTGGCGCGTCGAGGTGCGGCCGGGCGAGCGGGACGGTGAGGTCACGCTCTCCGCCGAGAAGGGCTATCTGCGCGAATTCGGCAACCTGGTCTTCCATCTGTCGCTGGTCGGGCTGTTGGTCGCCTTCGCCGCCGGCAAGCTGTTCGGATACGAGGGCAATGTCATCGTCATCGCGGACAACGGTCCCGGCTTCTGCACCACCTCGCCCGCGGTGTTCGACTCCTTCCGGGCGGGCAATGTCAACGACGGCACCGGCATGACCCCGATCTGCGTGCGGGTCAAGGATTTCAAGGCCGACTATCTGAAGAACGGTCAGGCCGAGATGTTCACCTCGAACATCTCCTACCAGGCCGGCGGCGATCTGCGGAGCAATACCTGGCGCGACACCACCATCCAGGTGAACCACCCGCTGCGCGTCGGCGGCGACCGAATCTACTTGCAGGGCCACGGTTTCGCGCCGACCTTCACGGTGACCTTCCCGAACGGCCAGACCCGCACCGAGACCGTGCAGTGGCGGCCGGATAACGCGAGCACCTTCCTGTCCAGCGGTGTGCTGCGCATCGACCCGCCCGGCGGCATGTACACCAGCGACGAGGAGCGGCGCAAGAACCAGATCGCCATCGAGGGTCTGTTCGCGCCGACCGCGTTGCTGGGCGGACCCCAGGGCACCTTGCTGAGCTCCGCGTATCCGAAGATGGACGATCCGGCGGTTGCGGTCGACATCTACCGCGGCGACACCGGTTTGGACACCGGTAGGCCGCAGTCGATCTTCGCGCTGGATCCGGAACTGGAGCGTCAGCACCGCTTGACGAAGGAGGCGCGGGTCAACCTGCGCCCCGGTGAGTCGACCACGCTGTCCAACGGCACCAAGGTGAGCTTCGACGGCGCGAAGGAATTCGTGAATCTCCAGGTCTCGCACGATCCGGCGCAGAACTGGGTGCTGGTCACCGCGATAACGCTGCTGGGTGGACTGCTGGTCTCGCTGGTCGTCAAGCGGCGCCGGATCTGGCTGCGCGCCTATCCGGCCGCCGACGAAGCGAGTACCGTCGACCAACGACGCACTGTAGTAGAGATGGGCGGGCTGGCCAGAAGTGACCAGGCCGGTTGGGGCGGCGAATTCGACCGCCTGCGCGCCCGGCTGCTCGACGACGCCCCGCCGACCGCGGCGAAAACCACGGGAGAATGACCATGCCGATCGACGAAACCCTGGCCCGCTACAGCGATTTCGCGTTCAAAACCGCGATCGTCGTCTACGCGCTCGTGCTGGTGCTGCTGATCGTGCAGTACGCGTCGGCGCAGACCAAACGGGTGCTCGAACGGGAACTGGTCGGCTCCGGCGGGCCCGCGCCGGATCCCGCGGTGCCGGGCCGGGTCGAAACACCGGAGGGCACACCGCTTTCCGAGCGGTACGGCAATATGGGCTTCTCCGTGCTGCACGTCGCGGTGGTGCTGCACATCGCGGCAATCGTGTTGCGCGGCTTCGCAACCCACCGCTTCCCGCTCGGCAACATGTACGAATTCGTCACCATGGCGACCGGCGCGGCAATGGTGATGGGCCTGATCTTCCTGCGCGAGCAGCGATTCCGGTCGATGTTCGTCTTCCTGCTCGTCCCGGTGCTGATCCTGATGTTCCTCGCCGGAACCGTGCTCTACGCCGACGCCGCCCCCGTGGTGCCCGCGCTCAAGTCGTACTGGCTGCCGCTGCACGTCACCATCGTCAGCGTCGGCAGCGGCATCTTCATGTTCTCCAGCGTCTGCAGCATGCTGTTCCTGTACCGGGTGCGTCAGTCCGACGGCCACGAATCCTCGAATGTGTTCGGCGCCATCGCCCGTCGCCTCCCTGACGCGCAAACCCTCGACCGCCTCGCCTACAAAACCACCATCATCGGCTTCCCCCTCTTCAGCGCCGGCATCATCCTCGGTGCCATCTGGGCCGAGGCCGCCTGGGGCCGCTTCTGGGGCTGGGACCCCAAAGAAACCTGCTCCTTCATCGCCTGGGTCCTCTACGCCGCCTACCTGCACGCCCGCGCCACCTCCGGCTGGCGCGACACCAAAGCCGCCTGGATCAACGCCGCCGGCTTCGTCGCCATGCTGTTCAACCTGTTCATCATCAACATCGTGGTGAGCGGCCTGCACTCGTACGCGGGCCTCAACTGAGAGAGGGGGACCCCGCCGGGCCGTCGGACTCGGCTTCGCACGGCATACACTGTGATCATGCGTGCCAGTCATGAGGAACTCCTCCGGTTGGCCGAGGCTGTGCCCGATGATCATGTACCGGCCGCGGCCGCGTTGCTGCGTCAGCTGGTCCGGAAATCCGGCCGTCGTACTTTCCACAGCGACGGCATTGTGTCTGCCGAACCTGACCTGGGTGAGCGGGCTAAGGAGATCGTTCGAGAAGAACTGGATCGGGGCACGATCTAGTGATCGTCGTCGATACCGGCCCGATCGTCGCCCTGGGTCAATAAGCGGGAGCTGCTGACGAATGCACCCGGCCCGCTCCTCGTGCCGGCACCGGTGTTCACGGAGGCGGCCATTTTGCTGGAACGTCGTTGCGGTACGACTGCTGAGTCGGCCTTCCTACGAGACGTAGCCGAAGGAACGTACACCGTCATTGATACGACGTCCGAGGATCTGGAGCGGATCTGTGAGCTCGTCGACAAGTATTCTGATCTGCCGTTGGGCACGGTCGATGCCTCCGTTATCGCCGTAGCCGAACGCTTCCCGATCACTGCGGTCGCCACTCTCGACCGCAAGCATTTCTCCGTTGTCCGGTCCAAGGTCGGCCAACTGTTGCTGGTTCCTTAGCGATCTACCGCGTCTGCGGTGTCTAGACGCTCACGTGCCCGCGCGCCCGTCGTAATTGCCCCCGCGCCAATGGGTTTGGTCTCGGTGGCTGACGATCATCATCGCTTGCCTGGGCAGGAGATTTCCAGCAGACCGTCCGCACCGCTGGCCGTCAGGCACGACAGCCACGCCGCCCGTGCCGTGTTGTAGGCCCCGCACAGCAGATTCCATGTCGAGGAATCATTGCCGCGGCGCACCACCATGCCGACTCGGTCGAATTCGCTTGCCGACCACACACTTTCCAGCATCTGGCCCGTCCGACGCATCACCGCGGACCACCGGCCCAGCAGCTGACCGCGTTGGTCGTCGGTGAGTTGGTCGAGTACCTCCCGTGTCGCGTAGGCCTGGGCCACCATCCACCAGTTGGTGTCGGGGTTGTTACGGCATCGGGCGAAGAGAAGTTCGGCGATCTCGTCGAAGGGGTTGTCGCGTCCGGACAAAGTGAACGCGCGGCGGAGCTTGCGGTTGGCCGTGTAATAGGCCACGAAGCATGCCGCGTTCGGGTCGGCGCGGAACCGGCCCAGCGTGATCTCGGCAGCGAACCCGGACCGTGCCACCAGGGTGAGGTGCCGCTTGTCCTGCTCCCTCGAGAGCTTGTCGGCCTTGGCTGTCAACCGTTGCAGCGCACGGAATCTCCGGTTGTACTGCCGCTTGGAGATCTCGATCCCCGCAGCCGCCCGGGCTTGCCGGTTGAGTCGATGGGTGAGAAAGTCCGTCCAATACGGATCGAAGCCGATTTCCGCACCGACCGACCGCGCGAATGCCAACAGGGAGGCGGGAGCATCGGCATCGACACCCGACTCGACCCCGAACAACCGGCTGATGGCCGCGACTTGCCGAGAACCATCCACCGGCCGCGCGAAATCCTCTGTCATGGAACTCAATCCGTTCCACCGGCCTGCGGCACGCGCGACCCGAGCCAACCTGCTGCGCTCGGCCTCCCCCAGAACATCCTTCAAGCAATACCAGGCGAGTAACGCCACCGACTCCGGTCGATAGCGTGCGTCCAACGACGTGTGCAGCGCGACCAACGCCTCGTCGGGACTCATCACCCCCTCAACCATGCCGACGATCATCACAAAACGCCCCTGCCACAGCAACGGAAAATCCACCATGGACGGGGTCACGCCCGCGGCGCAACGCAACACAATGCCGCATGGCGCGCGTCGATCAACCGCTCAGATCAGTTGAGCGGCACGGTCTTCCAACGCACGCACCTGCCGATTTCAGGTTGTCGTGCGGACCGCTCGTGGTGCGACCAGGCGCCGAGTGGTCTGCTCAGGTCAGGTAGACGGCCAGACCGATTGCTGCGACACACGCCAGGGCCAATACCTGCAGAGTGCGGTCGCTCAGCACGATCTCTTCGGGTTCACCGGCTCCGGCCCCGTCGACGTCGACGGCGTACCGCAGGATGCTGATCGTGAAGGGAATCATCGAGACTGCGAACCAAGGGTTGTCTTTGTGATCGGCCTCGAACGCCCAGAGCCCGTAGAAGACGACGACCGCCGTACCCGACAGGGTCCAGACGAAGCGCAGATAGGTGGGCGTGTAGAACTGCAGCGACTTGCGGATCTTGGCGCCGGTGTCGAGGGCGATCTTCAGCTCGGCGTAGCGCTTGCCTGCGGCCATGAACAGTGAGCCGAAGGCCGCGATCAGCAGAAACCATTGTGACAGATGGATATTGGCCGCCGCACCACCGGCGACCGCGCGCAGCAGGAAGCCCGAGGACACGATGCAGATATCGAGCACTGCCTGATGTTTGAGCCCGAAGCAGTACGCGAGCTGGATGCCGATGTAGACCGCCATCACCAGGGCCAGCTGCCATGTCGCCACGAACGAAAGGAGGATCGAGCCGGTCAGCAACACCACCGACACCGCGTAGGCCAGATTCACCGGCACCACACCGGCGGCGATCGGCCGGAAGCGCTTGATCGGATGCGCCCGGTCGGCCTCGACGTCGAAGGAGTCATTGACCAGGTAGATGCCCGAGGCTGCCAGGCAGAACACCACGAACGCGATACCGATGTGCAGGTCGCGGGTGAGGTCGGAGATGGCAAAGGTGTCGGTTCCCGGAATCGTCCCCGCGGCCAGCGGTGCCGCCAATACCAGGACGTTCTTCACCCACTGACGTGGCCGCACAGCTTTGACCAGGCCGCCGGCCAGGGTCTTGGGCGGTCCGGTGAGGACGGCCTCGTCGAGTTCGATGGTGGTCGGCTCTTCGCTCATAACAACGTGACTGCTTCCTGCGGCGGTGGACGAATCTCTTTCAGCGGCTGGCACTATGCTTCGGCAGAGCCACGTTGTGACGACCGCAACACCGCCGTCGACATACTCCCAGAGACCCGCTCATGTGTCTCGGGTCAATCTTTCGGCAAGATCCGACGGACTGCCGAACCTGACCTGGGTGAGCGGGCCAAGGAGATCGTTCGAGAAGAACTGGATCGGGATACGATCTATTGATCGTCGTCGATACCGCGCTCACGTGCCCGCCGTAATTGCCTCCGCGCCAATGGGTTTGGTCTCGGTGGCTGACGATCATCATTGAGATCGCCAGGCCTGGAGACGGCGGACCGCCTTATGGCCGCGAGTTTGCTGTGCGGCCTGGGTCATTTCGAATCCGTCACCCCAGATGCGCCAGCCGTAGCCGACCCAGCGACTATTTTCGTCGGTGATGACGTATTCCTCCGCCCTGCCCAGAATTATCGCCTCCACGGCCGAAATCGCTTGGGACGGTTCCTCATCGATCTCGTAGTCGGCGACGGCTCGGATACACCATCCGGTTTCGATGCGCACCGCGGAATCACCCATATCCGTGAGGCTGACAGCGGGGTTGGCCCCGCTCGCTTGATCTTCAACCGAGGCGGGCCCGTCGGATGAAACGGTGACGACACCTGGAAACGTGTACATGGTGACGCCGTAGCGCTCGACGATCGCAGCGACCTCCGAACAGAACATCTCCCATTCCGTCCCGCCCACCTGATCTCCCGGTCCGCTCGCATACGTTCTCGTCGCTGTTACCCGCAAGGATTCGTGACAGACTGCGAATATTCCCAAGCCTTGGACGAGGATGGTACTCCACCGTAGACGCCGCCACCCCGGGCCGCAGTTCGGTACTCGCCCTTAGCGCAAAGCGTTGTCGCTTGAGCGACAAGCCTCTCGTTTGCTTTGGGGCCGGTCTTGTTGTTCGATCCGCCGCTCACCTTCTTCCACTGTCCGCCCTCGTTCCGCTGCAATTCGACCTCGATGAATACGGAGTCGATGGCTTGGTTGCAGCTGACGGTTCCTTTGCCGACGATGTCTGAAGGTGTCCCCTTGGAATTGTGTGGATTATTGGCCTGCACATGGCAGTTCGCATTTCCCTGACCCGGCTGTGCCCCTGCCGCGGGTGACGTGACGGATGCGGTAATCAGAACCATCAGCACACCGCCCGCGATACCGATGACGCTCTTCGTGTTGCCCGTCATTTGGCTTCCCCCTGGTTGAAAGGTGTTCATTTGAAACGGAATCCACTCGGAAGGATCCCTGCACTACTGTTGGACGCCGCGGGTGGCCGTTCGGTTCCATCAATTCTCAAATCCTTGGGACCCAACGGTGCTGGGTACGTGGTGAGTGGGCGTCAGGACATCGTGCTCGGTGGTTCGTGTTGTCGCCCAGACCTTTCGGGCCGATTACTTGTCGATCGTGAGTCGCGGGTTGGCGTGTAGCGCCTGCCATGCCTTGTCCCACGGCAGGATTGGGATCTCGTCGGAACCTGGCTCGTGGGTGTCGTCGCCGAGAACCGTTACGCCCCAGTCGGAGAGGCTGCGCATGGCGTTCTGGATCGCCGGGAAGCTCAGGTGTGCCCGGCTGGAGAATGGAACGGCGACAACCGGCAGGGCCAGACCGACCGCTTCGACCAGCAGGCCGAGCGGCAGGGTGTCCGAGATGCCCGCCGCCCACTTGGCCAACGAATTGCAGGTGATCGGGGCGGCGATCATCGCGTCGGCCGGCGGAAGCACGTCCGGCGTGCCCGGATCCTTGTACTGGGTGCGCACCGGGTGCCCGGTCTGGGCGACGAGCGCGTCGACGTCGATGAACCGTCGCCCGTCGGGTGAGGCGATCACGCAGACGT
The DNA here is from genome assembly GCF_020361265.1 of Nocardia sp. JCM 34519.1. Classification (NCBI taxonomy): domain Bacteria; kingdom Bacillati; phylum Actinomycetota; class Actinomycetes; order Mycobacteriales; family Nocardiaceae; genus Nocardia; species Nocardia sp. JCM 34519.1. Next base: position 58,521 of record NZ_JAIRBR010000026.1, on the reverse strand, counting down.
CCCAGCCGTCGGCCTGGGCGAGGTCGACGAGTTCGCCGACGTCGCGGGCGGCGGGCGAACCGGTGACGATGGCATAGAGGACCGGGCTTCCCTGATCGTTCATTGCCCCATGGTGGCAGTTGAAGTCGTCGATGTTCGTTCATCACGATTCGTGATCACTGCATACACGGAGTGGTCATTGTTCGGCGGCTCGAATCGGAGTGAACTGTGTACAGCGGAGTTCGAGCGACTGAAAATCGAAAACCGCTGGAGTACAAGAGTTTTCACTGAGGAGGAAGATCATGCCCATCGTTACCGTGCAGCAGGGACCGCGCACCATCGAGCTGAAGCGGGATCTGGTTCGCAAGATCACGGACGCGTTCGTCGAGGCGCTGGAGATTCCGGCCGAGGCCGTGCAGGTGTGGATTCACGAGACCCCTGCGGACAGCTGGGGTGTCGGCGGGGTGTTGACCGCGGACAAGTAGTCGGCGAATCGGATAGGGCCCGCGCTCGAAGCGCGGGCCCCGTCGCATGTTCAGGAACTGGATTCCGAATGGTGCCCCATACCTTCCGAGGTCATGCTCGAACTGGTCCCGGATTTCGATGACGAATCTGATGAGGACGAACTCGACGACGAGGAACTTCCCGCGCCGAGACCCTGCGCACGCGGGGTGAAGTAGTACCGGATGTCCAGTCCGGTGCGGACTTCGATACCGCTGATTCCGGAGATCCCGAGTTCGTGCCCGCTGTCGATCACCATGAATACCGCGGCATTCGCATTGGCCGCGCCGAGCAGCGCGTAGTAATCATCGGACCCTTCGGGTCGTAGACCGAGCGCCACCCCGAGGCCGGTCGGATTCTTTGTCCCCATGTACCCGTAGAAATCCAGTTCGGCATTGGCCTCGGCCGACTGCACCTGCATGAATCGCAGCCGCGGCAGCGGCCCGGTTCCGGTGTGTGCCATTTGATAAAGGTGGGTGCAGACGTCGGAGACGTGCAGTTCCTCATTGTCATCGTCGGGCCGGTCCGCATGCCATTCGCGCACGCATTCCCACAGGTAGAACTCGCCCCGGTCCGGTAGCGGCGTGGTCGAGTAGCCGGAGCTGTCGTCGTCCCACCGCCGCTTGCCCCGCCAAAGGGATTTCACGGCCCGGCCGGTGGTCGACTCCTTCTTGGGTATCGAGGTGTGGCTGTATTCGGCGTCGAAGATGGACTGCCGGTAGCGCGATTTTCTGGTCTTCTCAGCCAACTCCCCGGTGCCTGCCAGTGCCGCGGCGCGCATAGCTGCCGCGCGCTGTTTACCTCTTTCGACCATTCGCTCGTAGACGGCGAGTTGTCTGGCATATGTCGCGTCAGCGGTCTGCTTTCGCTGCTCCTCTTCCGCGGCGGTCGGGGCGGTTTCCTCCGGCGGCGCGGGTATCTCCGGATCGTCGGTGGGCGGCGCGGATTCGTCGGTTCGGGGTATGGGATCGGACATTTCTTCCCCTGTGATCAGGAACGGGTGGGTCCCGCCGTTCCTGAAGTGTGCGCCGCTCGAATCCCACTGCACGGCAAATCGTTTCGATTCTCGAGAACCGTCGGCAAAATAAACGGACCGGTATCGGGAGCCGGTCCGTCAAGGAGTATTTACGTATTCGGTTGTCACAGCGGGTAATTGCTGCGGACGCACGACATCGCCCGATGTGCGCAACGATCGCTCAGCGGTCGCTGGAACCGTCGCCGTCGCGATGCTGGCGCGAGATGCGCCAGAGGAATTCGGGGTCGTCATCGGGCCCCATGACGCGCTTGCGCCTGGATGAACGCGTGTGTGGGACGGTGGGTCCGGCCGCCTTGTCGGGGCCGAACGCCTTCCAGCACAACACCGCGACGGTTACCACCGCGATGAGTGCCAACAGGTACGTCACGTCGCTCACCTCCTGCTATCGAGGGTAGCCGCGTGAGTGGGGTACGCACACCGCAGACACGTAATCTGTGGTGATTCCACTCCGCGGCGCACCTGTCCCTCGCAGGTACGCCACATCGGCGCGGGCCCCGGCACGACGGGCCCGCGCCGATGTGGCGTCAGCGCGCGGTTGCCTCCGTGGTCAGCGACTTGAGCAGTTGCAGGACTTCGGATTCGCGGAACCGACGGTGTCCGCCCGGTGTGCGCAGCGACCCGAGGCGCCCGGCATGGGCCCAACGGGTGACGGTCTTGGGATCGACGTGGAACAGGGCAGCCACTTGGCCGGGTGTCAGCAGAGTGTCCTGGCCGCCGACGGTGATCGCAGTCATAGCAAACCTCTCCGTTCTCGACAGTTCCCTCATCAGTGGCGTCATCGTTGCACTGAGACCCCCAGGTACTCGAACTACCTACAGTTGGTAAAGGGGAAGTAATAGACAAAACGGATACGCGTTCGACCTCGACCGGCGGAGCCGAGCGAGGCGGAGCAACAGCTTCGCATAGGCTGGTCGGCGTGAGTGACGCAACTCCACCGCAAGGTGCTCCCGAACGGCAACCCGCTGGTGCGGGCAGGCGGTTGGCCCGCAATCTCGCGCTCTACACCCTGGCCAGGCTGGTGCTGGTCGCCGTCATCACCGCGGTGATCGTGCTGGTGGCCAAGCTGGTGAAGGTTGATATCCCGGTGATCGTCGCGATTCTGTTCGCGCTGGTCATCGCGCTGCCGCTATCGCTGACGCTGTTCAAGCGGCTGCGCGCGCGGGTGAACGAGGACATCGCGCTGGTGGACGAGAAGCGCCGTCACGACAAGGCCCAGTTGCGCGCCAGGCTGCGCGGCGAATCCGGCGAGGACGCACAGGCATGAGATCCTGTGATCGCAGCACACCGCGCGATTGGGTGGATAACGCGGTCCGGCTGATCGATGCCGATACCCAGCGCAGCGCCGACACCCACCTGCTCAGGTATCCGTTGCCGCGCGAGTGGGATGTGCAGCTCTACCTCAAGGATGAATCGACCCACATCACCGGCAGCCTCAAACATCGGCTCGCGCGTTCGCTGTTCCTTTACGCGATCTGTAACGGCTGGGTCACCGAGAACACCACCGTCGTGGAGGCGTCGTCGGGATCCACCGCGGTGAGCGAGGCGTATTTCGCCAAACTGCTCGGCCTGGATTTCATCGCGGTGATGCCGGCCAGCACCTCGCCGCAGAAGATCGCGCTCATCGAAGCGCAGGGCGGCCGTTGCCATTTCGTCGAGCGGCCACCGGATATGTACACCGAGGCGGCGCGGTTGGCCCGCGAGTGCGGCGGCCACTACATGGATCAATTCAGCAATGCCGAGCGGGCCACCGACTGGCGCGGCAACAACAACATCGCCGAATCCATTTTCCAGCAAATGGTTTTGGAGTCCCATCCGGTGCCCGAGTGGATCGTGGTCGGCGCGGGCACCGGCGGCACCAGCGCGACCATCGGGCGCTATATCCGATACCGCAGGCATGCAACGAAATTGGCGGTGGTCGATCCGGAGAACTCGGCGTTCTACGGCGGTTACGAGACCGGTGATGCCGGCTACCAGACCGGAATGCCTTCGCGCATCGAGGGAATCGGCCGCCCGCGGGTCGAGCCGTCGTTCGTCGGTCAGGTGGTGGACCGGATGATCGAGGTGCCCGATGCCGCCTCCATCGCGACCATGCGGCACGCGAGTAAGGCGCTCGGCCGCCGCGTCGGCGGCTCCACCGGCACCAACCTGTGGGGCGTTTTCGCGCTCATCGCCGAGATGATCGCCGACGGATGCAGCGGCAGCGTGGTGACGCTGCTGTGCGACGGCGGAGATCGTTATGCGGGAACGTATTACGACGATGCGTGGATCCAGTCGCAGGGGCTGGATCTGGCGGAGCCCGCGGCGGTGCTGGAGAAGTTCTTCACCACCGGCGCCTGGTCGGGTTAGCCGACCGCGACGCCGAATCTCGTTCCAGCAGCGCCCATTCGACGACCGAGCGGCCCCGTCTTCCGGAGATCCGGAGGGCGGGGCCGCTCGCTGTTTCGGATCGCTCGCGACTCTGTCGTCAATTTTTGTTGACACCGCGCGAGTGTCAATTTAAATTGACGATATGACTGAGGCAACCACACTGGCGGCCGCCGCAGGCAGCCCCGACCCCAGGGTCGGGCTGCGCGCGGTGCTGGCACTGCGTCGGCTGCTCGAACGTCTTGAAGCGATCCAGGTGGACAATGCCCGCGCACAGGGCTGGTCCTGGCAGGCGATCGCGGAGGCGTTGGAGGTCAGCAAGCAGGCGGTTCACCAGAAATACAACCGGAGAGGCAGGGACCGCTGATGTTCGAACGATTCAGCAGGTCGGCGAAGACCGCGATCGTCATCGCCCAGGAGGACGCCAGGGAGCTGCGCGCACCGCGGATCGAGGTGGAGCACGTGCTGCTCGGCCTGCTTTCGCAGGGCGAACCCGAGCTCAAGCAATTGCTCGCCGAGGCCGGGCTCACCCACAAGGGCGCGATGGAGCGGCTTCGGCAGGCGGGCAACGGGATTCCGCTCGGCGCGGAGGATGCCGAGGCGCTGCGCTCGATCGGCATCGACCTCGACGCGGTGCGGGAGAGCCTGGAGGCCACCTTCGGCGCCGACGCACTCGATCGCCCGCTGCCGAGGGAGGAGCGACCCGGCCCCTTCGGGCGCGGGCGCGACAGGATGAACTTCGGCCACATCCCGTTCTCCCGCGATGCGAAGAAGGTGGTCGAACTGGCCCTGCGCGAGGCGCTGGCCAGGAAGGACCGCAGCATCGAAGCCGGGCATGTACTGCTCGGCATCCTGCGCGCGCCCAACGAAACCGTCAGCGGCCTGCTCGGCGGCGCCGAGGGCATCAGCGTGCTGCGCACCAAGGTGCACGCGCTGCTGGACGCGGCGGCCTGAGATCGGCGAAACGGACGACTCGATGTATGCGCGACCGTCACCGCCACGCCGGTTACGGACAGCGCATACCGGCCCGGCGGCTTTAGCATGGCCGCATGACGCTAGTGATTCGGTTGATCATCAACGCGGTCGCCATCTGGCTCGCGGCCGCGTGGGTCGACAAGATCGACATCCTCAGCCCGCCGGACAAGGGCACCGGGGTGAAAGTCCTTGTCGTCCTTGGCATCGCCCTGGTGTTCACCATTGTGAACGCCCTGGTCAAGCCGATCGTCAAACTACTGTCGCTGCCGCTGGTGGTGGTGACCCTCGGCCTGTTCCTGCTGGTGATCAACGCGCTGATGCTGCTGCTCACCGCCAAGATCACCGAGGCGGCCAGCAGCGATTACGGTCTGCGGGTCACCGGGTTCTGGACCGCGGTGGTCGGCGCGATCATCATTTCGCTGGTCAACTGGGTGCTCGGCATCCTCGTCCCGGACGAGGACTAGCCGGGCACTCGGCCCGGTCAGCTGCCGAAGCCCAGCGCAAGCGCCGTGACGAGCGCCCAGGCCAGCATCGCCAAGCCCGTATCCTTCAGCGCGGGAATCAGTTTCGGCCCGCCCTGACCCGTGCGGACCGGGGCGCTGGCGCGCAGCACCAGCGGCGCCGCCACCAGTCCGGCCAATACCCACGGGGTCTTGGCGATGAGCGCCAGCGTGATCACGAACGGCACGATGACCAGCGTCATGTACAGCGTGCGGGTGCGGGAATCGCCGATTTTGACCGCGACCGTGGTCTTTCCGGATTGGCTGTCGGTCGGGATGTCGCGCAGGTTGTTCGCGACGAGCACCGCGCAGGAGAAGCTGCCGACGCCGACCGCCATCCCCAGACCCACCCACGAAAGATGTTCGGCCTGAACGTATTCGGTGCCGAGTACGGCGACGAGTCCGAAGAATACGAAGACGCCGACCTCGCCGAAACCGCGGTAGCCGTACGGTTTGCTGCCGCCGGTATAGAACCAGGCGCCCGCCATGCAGGCCGCACCGACGAGCACCAGCCACCACGCCGTCGTCGCCGCGAGGATCAGGCCGAGCACGGCCGCGACGGCCATGCTGGCGAATGCGGCATTGCGCACATGCGCCGGCTCGGCCAGCTTCTGCCCGACCAGCCGCACCGGCCCGACCCGCACCTCATCGGTGCCCCGGATGCCGTCCGAGTAATCGTTGGCGAAATTGACCGCGATGATCAGTGCGAGCGAAACGAACAGCGCGAGAACGGCTTTCGGCCAGTTCACGGCGTCGTACGCGGCGGCGGCCCCGGTTCCGGCGATGACGGGCGCTATCGCGTTCGGGAGGGTGCGGGGCCGGGCGCCCTCGAGCCATTGCGCTGCTGTAGCCATGATCGCAGCGTAGTTCGTTCAGTTCTCGGCGGCCGTCCCGAGCCGGGCAAGTCCCTTCTCGAAGTCCCTGCCCACCATCCGGTCCATCGGGAACACCCGCGACAGCAGGCCCATCAGGCCCCGCTGTTTGCCGCGCATCCGCCACACCACCTCGGTGCCGGACTCGACCGGATTCAGTTCGAAGGTCACCTGGTTGGTGGCCTGCCACGGCTTCTCGAACTCGAGCCGGATACCGATCTCGCGGTCGGTGCTGGTGAGTATTTCCATATTGCCGCTGCCCACCTTGCGGTTACCGCTCCAGGAATACCGGGCGCCGACGCCGGATTCGGCGCCGGAATAGGTGCGCCGCAGCTGCGGATCGATGTCCTCCCACGGCGACCACGCGGGCCATTCGTGGAAGTTGTCGATCAATTCGTGCACGCGCGACGGCTCGGCCGAGATGACGGCCTGCCGGACCACTTCGAACTCAGCCATGCGGAAAAGCGTAGGTTCCCTGCGCCGGAAAAGGGGGAAGAAAACCATGAAGACCCATTCCAGCCTGCTCGCATACGATGTCCGTGGGATGTTTCCGGACCAGGGCGGCCAGGTGGGCCGCGGACAAACGTTGACTGCGTCCACAGGTGAGTCGCTCGTGGTGGCCCTGCTGGGCGAGATCGCGCTACGCCGCGACGGTGCGCTCGCCGCACTACCCGGCGCCCGCTCGCGCCTGCTGCTCGCCGCGCTGGCGCTGCGGCCGGGCCGCAGCCGCAGCGCGCAGGCGCTCATCGACGACGTATGGGGTGAGCAGCCGCCGCGCGCGCCGATGAACGCACTGCACACCCAGGTGTCGCGGCTGCGCGCCGCACTGCCCGACGGTGCGCTGGAGATCGGTCCCGCCGGTTACCGGCTGGCGTTATCCGCCGAACAGGTGGATCTGGCGGCCGTCGACGAACTGGTCGGCGCGGCACGGCGCTGCCGGGTGGCCGGTGATGTGCCCGGCTGCCTGGCCGCGGTCGCGCGGGCTCGCGCGCTGTGGCGCGGCGAACCGGGCGCGGATCTGCCCGACGGTCCGGTCGCCGACGAACTGCGCACGATGGCCGCCGCCCGCCGCGGCGAATTGGACGATATCGAGCTGGCGGCCCGCGAATCCACCGGCGACCTGGCCGGCGCGCTGCGCATCGCCCGCGCCAGGACCGCCGCCGCCCCGCTGGACGAGCCCGCGCAGGCCGATCTGATGCGGCTGCTGGCGACGGCGGGGCGGGCGAACGAGGCGCTGGAATCCTTCGCCGCGTTCCGGTCCATGCTGGCCGATGAGCTCGGCGCGGATCCGGGACGTGCGCTGGTGGAATTGAATACGGCAATTCTGCGCGGAGAACCGTTCGGGCACGGCGCATCAGCGCCGGGGCCCGTTGTCGAGCGGGATGGCATTTCCGCCGTGCCGAACCACCGAGATACCGCGACAACGGTTTCCGCGGCGATCCGAACGACCGCCGACGGCCTGACCTACGCCCCCGTCGAATTCGCCTTGGGCGCAACCCGAATGCCGGAATCATTCACGGCATCCGTGGTGCCCGCCCCGATCGGGCTGCGGGCCGCGCCGAACGCCCTGCTCGGCCGCGAAGCCGACCTCGCCGAGCTCGAGCGCTTGCTGTCCAGCTCCCGGGCCACCACCGTGCTCGGCCCCGGCGGCACCGGAAAGACCCGTGTGGCAAACGAATTGGGCACGCGGGTCGCGTCCCGGCAGTCCGTCGTGCTGGTCGAGCTCGCCTCGGTGCGGGCCGAGAACATCGACGAGGCCCGGCTGGAGATCGAGGCCGCCATCGGCGCCCCCTTCGGCCTCGGCGAGCGCTACCTCGACGGCACGGCCGCGCTGCGCGGCGGGCGCACGCCGGATGTGCGGCAGCGGCTACGCGAGGCGCTGGGCGCCCGGCCGATTCTGCTCATCCTGGACAACTGCGAACACCTGGTCGATGCGGTGGCCGTCGTGGTGGCCGATCTCGTCGGCGCGTGTGATCGGCTCACCGTGCTCACCACCAGCCGTGCGCCGCTGATGATCACCGCGGAGGCGGTATATCCGTTGCCGCCCTTGACCGTTGACGCGGCGGGCTCACCGGCCACCGATCTGTTCATCGCACGGGCGCGGGCGGTGCGACCGGGTATCCGGCTCGACCCGCAGGAAATCGCCTGGCTCTGCCACACCCTGGACGGCCTGCCGTTGGCCATCGAATTGGCCGCGGCGCGGGCGCGAACCATGAGCGTGCAGGAGATCAGCACGCGGCTGCGCGACCGATTCGCCCTGCTGCGCAACACCGATCGCAGTTCGCCCGAGCGGCATCGCACGCTGCACGCGGTGATCGACTGGAGCTGGAATCTGCTCGACGAGCCGCAGCAGATCGCGCTGCGCCGATTGTGCCGGTTCCCGGCGGGTTTCACGCTGGCCGCCGCGGAAGCCGTTGCGGGTGGGCCGGATCTCCCCGATGTGGCGAGCGCGATCGACGGACTGGTCAACCAGTCGCTGCTGACCGTGCTCGACGTCGGCTTCGGTACCAGGTGCCGGATGCTGGAGACAGTGCGCGAATACGGCGAGGAACAGCTCGCGGCGCTGCCCGGCGAGGCGGATCTGGTGATGTCCCGGATCGTGTCGTGGGCCCGCGATTTCACCAACGATGCGGCGCTGCGCCTGAAAACGCCCGAACAGGTCGCCGTGGTTTCGGAGATCTCCGTCGACCTCGACAATCTGCTCGCGGCAATGCGATACGCCGTCGAGCGGCGCGATGCCAACTCGGTGTACACCATCTTCCCGGTGCTCGCCATCCTGTGGGTATCGCGCGGTCTGCACGACGAGGTGCTGTCCTGGCAGGCCCGGGTCCTCGACCTGGAACCGGTTGTGGGCCAACCTGATTCGCCATCCGGAGATCTGCACCTGTGCGCGTACGCCGCGCTGTTCATGCACCTGGCTCATTTGGGCGACAATTTCCGGGCGCTGGGGCGCCTGCGAGTGCGGGTGCGTCGATTGCTGCGTACCAGTACGGATCTCGGCCCGCTCTCGATCTTGTTCGCCCGGGTCATGACCGCTCGCTCCGACGGTAGGGGCTTGTTCCGGCTCATCGCCGAGGCCACCCGGGACGACGACTTGGACGTCCGTTCGGCGGCCTTGATCATGCGCGCCAATATTCGCGAAAACCTCGGCGATATCTGGGGTTCGAAGCTCGACGCCGAGCGGGCGCTGCGGTTCATTCAGCCCGGCGATCTGTTCGCCCGGTCTGCGGTGTCCCGGCATCTCGGCGGGGTTTACGCACAGACGGGCCAGTATGCGCTGTCGGTCGATCATTATCTGGAAGCCATCGATGACCTGCGGCAGTTGGGTGCGCACTCGGAGGCCACCGAGACCCGGGCCATGCTGGCCGCGGCGATGGTCGGGGCCGGTGCGCTGACCGAGGCGCGCCAGCAGTTGGTCATCGCACTCGGCAGCGCCGATCCGGATGGTCTGGTGGACGGCGGCGGCTGGACCAACGCCAACCCGCTACTGGCCACCGTGGTGGCCGGTCTCGCCGAACTCAGCCTCGCCGAGGGTGATATCGAATTCGGGCTGCGCAGGTTCGACCGGGCGTTGGAGATCTTCGGCTGGCCGGACCAGGCGCTGGGGCCCGGCCCCGGCGGCATCATGATCGGGGCCGCCGCGCTCGGCGCTCGGGTGCTGCACGGCCGGGCTGTCGCGACGGAGCCGTTGATGGACAGCCTGATCGCGCACTCGAGGGTGGCGCTGTCCCAGTTACAGGATCTGCCGCAGGTCGGTTGCGCGGCGACCGTGGTCGGCTCGCACTGCGTTGTGACGGGGCGGGATATCGACCGTGGTCTGGAACTGCTCGCCCTGGTGCCGAATGTCTATGCCCGCCAGGATTTTCCATCGTTGTTGATGGCATCGCACGTCGAGGCGGCCAGGGCGGCGCTCGGCGCCGAGCGGGTCGATTCGGTCCGTGCCAAGTATGCGCACCTGCGCAGGCACGATTCCGCCAGGCGAATTATGCAGCTGTTCGCGGAGCTCGCCACGGATCTTTGACAGCCGCGCGGTCGCAATTTAGCTTTGTAACTAAAGCTAAATTGCGATCGAGTCACGGCTCGGGACAGTGGGTTTCGCGATGACCATCCTCGTCACCGGCGCGCGCGGCAATATCGGCGCCCGCCTGATCGCCACCCTCGCGGCGGCCGGGCACGATATTCGCGCCTCCGCACGCGATCTGACGGATCTGCCACCCGGCGTGCCCGCTGTCGAACTCGATATCACCGCGCCGCGCAACGTTGCCGCCGCACTGCACAACGTCTCGGCCGTATTCCTGTACACGACCCGCGCCGATACCACGGAATTCCTGTGCGCCGCACAGGAACTCGGTGTCGGACACATCGTCCTGCTGTCATCGCCTGCCGCATTCGAGGCGGGTGAATTCGACAAGCGAATCGGCCTGCTGCACCGCGCCGCCGAGGCCGCACTGGTGAAATCCGGTCTGTCGCACACGATTCTGTATCCGAGCTGGCTGGCAACCAACGCCCGCCGGGATTGGGGCGCGCAAATTCGTGAGACGGGTCGCGTCGCAATGGCTTACCCGGACGCCAGGGTTTCGCCCATCCATATCGACGATATCGCCGAGGTCGCCGCGAACCTTCTGGTGCGCGAGGACAATCGGGCGCGCATGCTGATGCTGACCGGACCCGAATCGCTGCGCCTGCGCGATCTGGTCGACACTCTGGGAGATGTTCTGGGGCAAAAGATTCCGGTCGACGAGTTGACCAGGGAACAGGCACTGGCACGGGCGACGCTGCCCGCGCCGGTACTCGAGATCCTGCTCGACACCTCGGCCAGATCGGTGGACGTCCCCGCCGCGCTCACAAATACCGTCGAACGCGTCACCGGTCACCCCGCCCGCCCCTTCCGGGACTGGGCGCTGGCGCATCGCGCCGATTTCGCCGCATGACGAAACGCCGGACAGCTCGTGGCTGTCCGGCGTTGTCCGGCAAGGGTTTACGCCCGCCGCATGTAGGCGGCGACGGCCAGCGGCGCGAAGATCGCGATCACGGCCACCGAGGTGAGCAGCGACCAACCCAGATCCGCGCTATAGGTGCCGTCGTTCATCAGCTGACGGCAAGCGTTGACCATGTAGTAGATCGGATTCACCTTGTTCAGTCCCTGCAGCCAGCCCGGCATGGTGGCGACGCCGGAGAACACGCCGGACATGAAGGTCAGCGGGAACATGATCATCATCGAAATGCCTTGCACGCCAGACGCACTCTTACCGGTGACGCCGACAAGCGCCCAGATCCAGCTCACGGCGAACGAGCAGAAGATGATGGCCAACCCGGCCACCGCGACGCCGAAGAACCCGCCCTCCGGCCGGTAGCCGAGGCAAAGACCGACCACGATCGTCAGCACGGATGCGAGCAGATAGCGCACGACGTCCGCCAGCAGCGCACCCGCCAACGGCGAAATGCGGGCGATGGGAAGGGATTTGAACCGGTCGAACACCCCCTTGTCCATATCCTCGCGCAATTGGGTTCCGGTGACGACGGAGGTCATGATCACCGTTTGCACGAAGATGCCGGGGATCAGCGTCGGCAGGTAATCGTGCACATTGCCCGAGATCGCACCGCCGAAGATGTAGGCGAACAGCACCGTGAACAGGATCGGCTGGACGGTGACGTCGAACAGCTGTTCCGGATTGTGTTTGATCTTCAGCAGCCCGCGATAGGCCATGGTGAACGAGGTTTGTACGGTCTGCCGCAACGAGATCCGGTTGCTCGCGGCCGGAATCTCGCGCGCGGCATGGCGCGCCGGACTGGGTGCGGTGATGGTGGTCATGCCGCGCTCCTTTCGGATTCGTCTTCGGCCGGATGGCCGGTGATGGTGAGGAAGACCTCGTCGAGGCTCGGCTTGGTCACCGTGATCTCGTCGATCGGAATCTCCCACTCGCGCAAGCGAATCAGCAGATCCGCGGTGACGTCCGCATCGGGCAGCGGTGCGGTCAGCCTGCCCGCCTCCGGGGTGATCGTCGCTTCCGCGCCGAGGAATTCGCCGACCACGCGGCGGGCCTGGGGCAGTTGCGCTCGGTCGGCCAGGGTGAGGTGCAGCGAGGAGCCGCCCACCGAGGCCTTGAGCTCATCGGCCGTGCCATCGGCGATCACCCTGCCGTGGTCGATCACCGCGATGCGGTCGGCCAATTGGTCGGCCTCGTCCAGGTATTGCGTGGTGAGCAGCACCGTCGCGCCCTCGCGGACCAGCCGGCGGATGGTCTCCCACATCTGCGCGCGGGTGCGCGGGTCCAGCCCGGTGGTCGGTTCGTCGAGGAACAGCAGCGGCGGGGCCGCGATCAAGCTGGCCGCCAGATCGAGTCGCCTGCGCATACCGCCGGAGAAGTTCTTCAGCGGCTTGTTCGCCGCCTCGACGAGATCGAATTCCTCGAGCAGTTCGGCCGCCTTGCGCCGGGCGCCGCCGCGACTCAACCCGAGCAGGCGGGAGAACAGGATCAGGTTTTCGGTGGCCGACAGGTCCTCGTCCACCGAGGCGTACTGCCCGGTGACGCCGACCAGCGACCGTACGGCCGTCGGTTCGGCGACCACGTCGTGGCCGAAGATGCGGGCGCTGCCGCCATCCGGTCGCAGCAGGGTGGCCAGCATCTTGATGGTGGTGGTCTTGCCCGCGCCGTTCGGTCCGAGCACGCCGTACACCGCGCCCTGCGGTACCGCCAGGCTCACTCCGTCCACGGCACGCTGTTCCCCGAACACCTTGACCAGCCGGTCCGCCTCGACGGCGAGCGCTGAAGTTGGTGCGTAAGAAGTCATGCGCCAACTGTGCGGTCCGCGTCTTGCACGGTCCTTGCACCGCGATGGCGCGACCGCTTACACCCGCTTGCGTAGTGTCAGTGCGCCGATTCAGCCAGCAGATGCTCGCGCAACCTGGCCCGATCCGGCTTGCCGGGTCCGCGCAGCGGAATCTCCTCGACCAGCGTCAATTCGCGTGGCGCCGCGATCGGATCCAGCTCGCGCATCACATGCTCGCGCAGTTCGTCGAGGGTCGGCACCGCATCGCGGGTGGGCACCACCGCGACCGCGACCCGCTGACCGAGCCGCTCGTCCGGCACACCGAGCACGACGCATTCGGTGATCGCCGGATGCGTGCTCAGCACCGCCTCCACCACCTGCGGGATGACGAGCAGTCCGCCGGTCATGATGGCCTCGTCGAGCCGTCCGGTCACCGTCAGCTTGCCGTCGTCGAAGGTTCCCGCGTCATCGGTGCGGAACCAGCCGGGTTCGGCGAAGGCGGGATGGTCGGGCTGGCCGCGGTAGCCGGAGGCGAGCACGGTGCCGCCGAGCAGCACTCGGCCGTCGTTGACGCGCACCCGCACGCCGTCGAGCGGGACGCCGTCGTAGACGCAGCCGCCGCAGGTTTCGCTCATGCCGTAGGTGCGGACCACGTTGATACCGGCGTCGAGCGCCCGCTCGTAGACCGGCAGCGGCGTCGCGGCGCCGCCGACGATCACCGCATCGAGTTCGGTGAGCGCCTTCGTCGCGATGGGCGCGTCGAGGGCCTTGATCAGCTGGGTGGGCACCAGCGCGGTGTAGCGGCGCTCGCCGCGCATTCCGGAGATGACCCCGGCCAGCGCCTCGGGCAGGAAGCCACCGGATACGTCGAGCACGGTGGGTTCGGTGCCGGCGAGAATGCTGCGCAGCAGCACCTGCAGACCCGCGATGTGATGGGTCGGCAGCGCGAGCAGCCAGCTGCCCGGACCGCCGAGCCGATCGTGTGTCGCATTGCCGCTCGCCCGCAGCGCGGCCGCGCTCAGCAGCGCGCCCTTGGGCACACCCGTGGTGCCGGAGGTCGTAACCACAAGCGCCACTTCGTCATCGATCGCCTCGCCGGGCGAGAGCGCGTCGCTGAGCCGTCTGGCCTCGCGACGATCCGAGGTCGGGATCGGCAGCCACGCCGGGCCGCCGCCCTCCAATGCCTCACGCAGGTGCGGCAGTACATCGCCGACACCGGATCCGGTCGGCATGGGCAGCGTGCGCAGTGTTCTTGTCACGACCCCTCCTTGCCCTTCACGCCTGCGATCGTGTCATGTCCGCGCACCGGCGGTTTGCTGGGGTGGCGCGGGCGTACGGCGGCCACCCCAAAGGAATGGGGTTCTGGAAGGCCAGGCATCGAGACAGCGATTCCCTCGTCGGACGATTGTCATCGGCGGCCACCTCGGACGTCGGTGGTCGGGGAGGCATCGAGCGCTATCGTCCTCGCCGCGCTGCCGCTTGGCAACCCGGCCTACCGTGCAAATGCCCTATTCCAGGCTTCAATTACGGCGGTGACCAGCGCGAATCGCGTCGAAGCGGATGCTCGGTCGGAACTTCGACCAAAACGATCGAAACTCCGTCCGGGTCGCGCAGCCACATCTCGATCAGGCCCCACGGCTCGCGCACCGGGGGCCGGTCGATCGGAATTCCCTTGAGCGCCAACTCGGCGGCCGCGTCGGCGGCGTCGCGGACCTGCAGCCACAGCGCCCCGTCGAACGCCGACGGGTTGCCCGTTGCGCCGTGCGCGGCGATCTCCACCAGCGACTGACCGGCGAAGAAGACCGTGCCGCCGGGATATTCACGCGCGATGGCCAGCCCGAGCCCGTCCCGGTAGAACGCGAGCGTGCGTTCGTAGTCGGCCGGGCGCAGGAGCACCCGGCTGCTGAGGATGTCCAAGGTTCTCCGTCCGCGATCGAGGGTGCCGTCAGATCAGAAGTACCACGGGTACGGGGTCCAGTCGGGCTGGCGCTTCTCCAGGAACGCGTCGCGGCCCTCGACCGCCTCGTCGGTCATGTAGGCCATCCGGGTCGCCTCGCCCGCGAACAGCTGCTGGCCCACCAGCCCGTCGTCGAGCAGGTTGAACGCGTACTTCAGCATGCGTTGCGCCTGCGGCGATTTGCCGTTGATGTCGGCGGTCCACTCCAGCGCGACATTCTCCAGCTCCGCGTGGTCGACCACCTTGTTGACCGCACCCATCTGGTGCATTTCCTCGGCGGTGTACGGGCGGCCGAGGAAGAAGATCTCGCGGGCGAATTTCTGCCCGACCATCTTCGCCAGGTACGCGCTGCCGTAGCCGCCGTCGAAGCTGCCGACATCGGCGTCGGTCTGCTTGAACCTGGCGTGCTCGCGGCTGGCCAGGGTCAGGTCGCAGACCACGTGCAGGCTGTGTCCGCCACCCGCGGCCCAGCCGTTCACCAGCGCGATCACCACCTTCGGCATGAACCGGATGAGCCGCTGCACCTCCAGGATGTGCAGTCGGCCCGCGCGGGCCTTGTCCACCGTGTCGGCGGTCTCGCCGCTGGCGTACTGGTAGCCGCTGCGGCCGCGAATGCGCTGATCGCCGCCGGAGCAGAAGGCCCAGCCGCCGTCCTTCGGGCTCGGGCCGTTGCCGGTGAGCAGCACGGCGCCGACATCGGAGGTCATCCTGGCGTGGTCGAGCGCGCGGTACAGCTCGTCGACGGTGTGCGGGCGGAAGGCGTTGCGCACTTCCGGCCGGTCGAAGGCGACACGCACGGTGCCCTGGTCGACGTGCCGGTGATAGGTGATATCGGTCAGGTTCTCGAATCCGGGAACGGGCCGCCACAGTTTGGGATTGAACGTCACCGGTCCGATTATTGTCCTGGCGTTCGGGGTGCAGGGCCCGCAGTTCCCGTTGCTGGAACCAGCAATTCGACTTGACGGTGTAAAGCTTCGCGATAACGTGCAAATATGAGCGAGCGAGTGAAACCTGTTCCAGGAGCTGGCAATGGAACAGGTCCGCGGATCGACCGCAGCGCGGTGGACGAATCCCGCTACGAGCGGCACGGCGGCTTCCCGAAGGTGAGCCGCGCGGCGATCGGCGCCAACTTCGGACCCTTCGTCGAGGCCATGCGCACATTGCAGGATCTGGCCGTCTCGGTCGACGCGCCCGACGAGACCTATGGCGAAGCGGTCGCACTCGCCGATCGGATGATCGAACTGCTCGAACCGCACCGCGCGCCCGAACTGCAGGGCCCGGCCGGTCGCGCCGTCGAATTGCCGGGGCGCGGCAGCCTTTTGCTGCTGCCGTGGCGGGTGCTGGAGGCCGGGCCCGACGGCATCACCATGGCGGGCGAATTCCGCCGATACCACTTGGGCGGCAACGGCGCCGCGCACGGCGGCGTGCTGCCGCTGCTGTTCGACGATCTGCTCGGCATGATCGTGCACTACGCCGGACGGCCGATCAGCCGCACCGCGTACCTACATGTGAACTACCGCAAGATCACTCCGCTGCAAGCCCCGTTGACGGTGTGCGGCCGTGTCGATCGGATCGAGGGGCGCAAAACCTTCGTCACCGCCGAATTGCGCGATGAGCAGGGCGATTTGCTCGCCGATTGTGAAGGGCTGATGGTCCAGTTGCTGCCGTGGCAGCCATAGAGCGTGAACTCCGGCCGTGGCACGTATAGTTGCGGCTGCTCGTTCATCGAAACCTATCCGGAGGAACCTGAAAGTGGTTGCAGCACTGTCTGAATCCCTGCTCGACGACGCCAAGCGTAAGGCCTTCCTTGCCGACGCCGTCGAGGTTCTCGACGCCGAGGTCTCGGACAAGGGTGGTGCGTCCGGGCTGGCCGTGAAGGGCGGCTACGCGGCGGTCAAGAAGATCAGCCCGTCGATCGTGCCGGATCTGCTGGATTCGTTGGCGCCCAAGATGCTTACGCAGCTGGAGCCGTTCTGGCAGGAATACGCGGCGGCCGGCTCGGCGGGCAACTTCGCCGACCTGCTCACCGCCAAGTCCGACGAGGTGGCCGAGGCGCTGCTCGCCGTCACCGACGAGCGCGCGCAGGGCTCGACCCGGCCCGCGCTGCAGAAGGTGTACTCCTCGATGCGTGGCTCGGCCAAGAAGCACGTCATCGAGGCGCTGCCGCGCGTCGGCGACCTGATTCAGCGCCACGCCAACTGAGTTCGCGCACGCCGTGCGCGTCGAGCGCGTCGCAGCACCGGAAGCCGTTGGCAGGAACGGCTTTCGGGATGCGGCGCGCCAGAGGTGTCCGGGGTTCGCGCAAGGGCTTGGTGGCCGATCAGACACTGTGAGTAGGGTGACGCAGACGTGGGCCGGACTGTCTGAGAGGCTGGGGGTGTGAACCCGTCTACAGCACAGGCACAGGTCGTCGTCGACGAACTTGTGCGCGGGGGTGTGCGGGATGTCGTCCTGTGCCCCGGATCCCGCAACGCGCCGCTGGCGTTCGCCCTACAGGCGGCCGACGCGGCCGGTCGGCTCCGGTTGCACATGCGCATCGATGAACGGACCGCCGGATTCCTCGCCATCGGGCTCGCGGTGTCCAGCCGCCTGCCCGTACCCGTCGTGATGACCTCGGGGACGGCGGTGGCCAATCTCGGTCCCGCCGTCCTGGAGGCCAACTACGCCAGGGTGCCGCTGATCGTGCTCAGCGCCAACCGGCCGTACGAAATGCTCGGATCCGGCGCCAACCAGACCATCGAACAGCTCGGTCTGTTCGGCAGCCAGGTGCGGCTCACGGTCAGCCTCGGCCTGGCCGAGGCGGAGTCCGGATCCGCCGAATGCCCGCCCTACCGGCATCAGAACAGCCAGTGGCGCACCGCCGTCTGCCGGGTGCTCGCCGCGGCCCGCGGCACCCGCTCCGGCAATGCCGGGCCGGTGCACTTCGATATCCCGCTGCGCGAACCGCTGGTCCCCGATATCGCGCCCGGCGAGGCGGTGCCGCCCGGCCGTATCGACGACCGAGCCTGGACCGAGACCAAGTACGCCACCCTCGATGTCCCGCTCGACCTCGACCTGAGCCCCGACACCGTGGTGATCTCCGGGCACGGTGCCGGACTCCGGCCGGAACTGGCCGACCTGCCGACGGTCGCGGAACCCACCGCGCCCATGCACGGTCCGGCGCTGCATCCGCTCGCGCTGCCGCTGCTGAAGCCGCGCCAGGCCGTCATCACGGGTCGGCCGACCCTGCACCGCCAGGTCGCCAAGGTGCTCGCCGACCCGGCGGTCATGGTCTACGCGTTGACCACCGGCCCGCGCTGGCCCGATGTCTCCGGCAACGTGCTGGGCACCGGCACCCGCGCGGTGACGACCGGTGCGCCGCGGCCCGAATGGCTTGCGCACTGCCGCGAGTTGAATGCCAAGGCGCACCAGGTGGTTCGCGCCGAGCTGGCCCGGCATCCGAAGCCGACCGGACTACATGTGGCGGCCGTGGTGATGGATGCGCTGCACGAGGGCGATCAGCTACTGCTCGGCGCGTCCAATCCGGTGCGGGACGCGGCGCTGGTCTCACAGCCGAAGCCGGGCGTCAAGGTGCTGTCCAACCGCGGCGTCGCGGGTATCGACGGCACGGTCTCCTCGGCGGTCGGCGCCGCGCTGCACCATCCCGGGCGGACCATCGCGCTGATCGGCGACCTGACCTTCCTGCACGACGCGTCCGGGCTGCTGATCGGTCCCGGCGAACCGCGGCCCGCCGACCTGACCATCGTGGTGGCCAACGATGACGGCGGCGGCATCTTCGAACTGCTCGAACAGGGCGATCCGCAGTACGCGGGGGTGTTCGAGCGGGTCTTCGGCACCCCGCACGGGATGGATCTCGCGGCGTTGTGCGCGGCCTACCGGATTCCGCACCGCCAGGTGGATCCGGAGCGGTTGGCCGTCGAGTTGGCCGCGCAGACGCATGGCATGCGGGTGCTGGAGGTGGCCACCGAGCGGTCGAGCCTGCGTGAGCTGCACGCGACCGTGCGCGCCAAAATCGCACCCTGAAATCCGCGGGCGCCCAAGGATATTCGGCTGCCCCGCACCCCGATGGGTGCGGGGCAGACGTGTGTCAGTACACGGGTTGCTGATCGGGTTCGTCGTCGAGCGGAACCGGAATCGACTGCTCGACGATATCGGCCGGATCGGCGCTGAACGCATCGCGCTCGATCAGGGCGGCCACCTCGTCGACCGTGTCATCAGTGGCGTCATCCGTGTACAGCCCGTCGTCGGGGTACGCGGGTACGGACTGCTCGGCGAAGTCCGCTTCCGGCACCTCATCCAGGAAGCGGGGTGTGCTGCGGTCTGTCATCGGCGCTCCTCTCCCCGTTGTGGATCGGCGGTGTCGGCGGTGCACTGAAATGAACAGCCGACAGCATCGAGGATGCCCCTCCCGCACCATTACGGCAACCGGTCGGTCCGGGTTATTCGCCGTCGACCGGACCGGTCCCGTTCGCCGGATGCTCGACCAGCGCCAGCGTGCGGGCCGACATGAACCGTGCCGTGCGCACCGGTGTTCCCGTCCTGGTCACCTCGCTGACCTCCACGACGCCGCGCGCGATCCGCACCTCGACGCGCCGCCCGGCCCTCGTCGCCGTCACCTCGTAATTGCGAGTACCGTCGCCGACATCGACGACGATCTCCACCCGATCGCCCTTCATCTACCAATTCTCCGCTTTTCTAGCGGTTTTCGCCGCTACAGGATGGTTTCGGCGCGGGCTTCCGGCCGAGTTGTCATCGGGCCGAGACGCTTTCGCGACCGCAACGTATCGGATTGCCGACAATTCGCGCGCCGGAAAATGCGGAGACGCCGATGAATTCCGCTGGGCCGCATAGTCTCGACACAGGGGAGAACCCGAATGAACGGTAGGAGCTGAAATGCAACCGGAATTCGATATGGAGCAGGCCGCCGACGCACTGGCGCGCGTAGTCGGCGGGATCACCGAAGCCCAACTCGACGAGCCGACGCCGTGCTCGGATTTCACTGTGCGGCAACTGCTCGCGCACACCTCGGATGCCGTCGACGCACTGCGCCGACTGGCCGCGCGTGAGCAGGTCTCCGCGCCGTCGAAGGAACTGCCTGCGGACTGGCGCGACCTGATCCCGACCCAGCTGAAGGGGTTGGTCATCGCCTGGCGGGAGCCCGCGGCCTGGGACGGCGATGTGGAGGTGTTCGGCGGTACCCGCCCCGCGTCGGCATGGGCGCGTATCGCGCTCGACGAACTGGTCGTGCACGGCTGGGATCTCGCGGTCGCGACCGGTCAGCAATTCGACTGCGCGCCAAGTGATCTGGAGGTACTACAGGGCTGGTGGCAGAATGTGCCCGCCGAGGGTATGCCCGGCATGTTCGCCCCGGCCGTCCCGGTGCCCGACGACGCGTCCGCCCTTGATCGCGTGATCGCCCGCAGCGGCCGATCACCTTCCTGGCAGGCGTAGTCCGCACTCGTCGTAGCGGCATGGCCAGTCAGCTGACGTGCCGATCACTTCTGGATGCCACCAAGACGGGTCATGGGGCGAAAGTCCCTGCGGCAACGGCATTCACCGCCGCCTCGGCGGACTGCACCGCGACTCGGTCGTCGATCGGATCACCGCTGGCGAGCAGCCGGTAGTAGAGCGGCGCGGAAACCGCGGACAGCACCGCGCGCGGGTCGGTGCCGGTCGGGGCCTCGCCGCGGGCGATGGCCGCCTCGACGCAGGGCGCCCATTCGGTGAGCCGGATGTCGTAGAAGCGGCGCAGGGCGGCGGCCGCGGTCTCGTCGCAGGTGGCCGCCGCGATGACGGCGCGGAAGAGCCTGCCCTGGCGCGGGTCGGCGAGGGTGCGCGCGACCAGGCGGGCGTTGGCGGTGAGGTCGCCGAGCAGTGATCCGGTGTCGGCGCGCGGCACGGACTCCTCGGCCATCTCCGCCAGCAGGTCGGTGACGAGTCCGGTCGGGGTGCGCCAGCGCCGGTAGACGGTGGTCTTGCCGACCTCGGCCCGCGCCGCGACCTCGGTCAGGTCGAGGTGGGCGAAGCCGCGTTCGGCCAGTAGATCGCCCGCGACGCGCAGCACGGATTCGCGGACGCGGGCGGTGCGGCCGCCGGGGCGGATCGAGCCCGGCGGTGTGCTCTCCAAAGTCATAACGGAACTCCAGTTTCATTTATGGCGAACCGGGTGTAAGGTTCGAAGCGTTAACGGAACTATAGACCCTTTAGGAGTCATTATGGAGTACCGGCGGCTCGGTGCATCAGGTCTGCTGGTCCCGGCCCTGAGCTTCGGCGCGGGCACCTTCGGCGGGCGGGGCGAACTGTTCGAGGCATGGGGTCGAACCGATGCGGCCCAGGCCCGCAGGCTGATCGACATCAGCCTGGAGGCGGGCGTCACCATGTTCGACACCGCCGACGTCTACTCCGACGGCGCATCGGAGGAGGTGCTCGGCGCCGCCATTCGCGGCCGCCGCGATCAGGTGCTGATCTCCACCAAGGCCTCGCTGCCCACCGGACCCGGCCCGTTCGACGCGGGTTCCGGGCGCGCCCGGCTGATCCGCACGGTCGATGCCTCACTGCGCAGGCTCGGCATCGACCACATCGATCTGTTCCAGCTGCACGCCTTCGATGCGGGCACCCCGGTCGACGAGGTGCTCGCGGCGCTCGACGATCTGGTGCGGGCAGGCAAGATCCGCTACCTCGGCGCATCCAACTTCGCGGGCTGGCAATTGATGAAATCCCTTGCGGCGGCGGACCGGAACGGGCTCACCCGCTATGTGGCGCATCAGGTCTACTACTCGCTCGTCGGCCGCGACTACGAGTGGGAGCTGATGCCGCTGGCTCGGGATCAGGGTGTCGGCGCGGTGGTGTGGAGCCCGCTCGGCTGGGGCAGGCTCACCGGCAAAATCCGCCGCGGCCAACCACTTCCGGCGGGCAGCAGGCTGCACCGGACCGCGCAGGCCGGCCCGCCCGTCGATGACGAACTGCTCTACAACGTGGTCGACGTCCTGGACGAAATCGCCGCGGAGACGGGCAAAACGGTGCCGCAGATCGCGCTCAACTGGCTGCTCCAGCGTCCAACCGTAGCCACTGTAATCGTCGGTGCGCGCGACGAACACCAGCTGCGCCAGAACCTCGGCGCCCTCGGCTGGCAACTGGACCCAACCCAAATCGCCCGCCTCGACAAGGCAAGCGCGACAACCCCGCCCTACCCCTACTACCCGTACTACCGCCTCCCGGACTTTGCCAGGCTGAATCCCCCGGCGGCGTAGCTCAGTAAACGTCTCGGACGTAACGTTTTTCGGCGATCATCTGCTTGCGGAACGCGAGTGCGCCTGCCTCGTCGAGCTTTCCGTGGATGCGGGCGATGCGCAGCAGCGCGTCGTCGACGTCCTTGGCCATCCGGGTCGCGTCACCGCAGACGTAGAAGTGCGCGCCGTCGCGCAGCCAGGCCCAGAGTTCGGCGCCGTGTTCGATCATCCTGTGCTGCACGTAGATCCGCTCGCGCTGGTCGCGGGAGAAGGCCAGATCTAGCCGGGTGAGGAAGCCGGAGCGGAACATATCCTCCAGCTCGGCGCGGTAGTAGAAGTTGTGTGCCGCATGCTGTTCGCCGAAGAACAGCCAGTTGCGTCCGGTGGCGCCGACGGCGCGCCGCTCCTGCAGGAAGCCGCGGAACGGCGCGATGCCGGTGCCCGGCCCCACCATGATCATCGCCGCCGCCGGATCCTGCGGCGGCCGGAAATGCGGCGCCCGTTGCAGGAATATCGGCACGGGCGCCGCGCCGACCCGGTCGGCCAGATATGTCGAGCACACCCCGCCGCGCTCGCCGTAGCGCACGACGCTGACGGTCAGCTGCACCTCGTCCGGACTGACCAGCGGGCTCGACGAGATCGAATACTGGCGCGGTTGCAGCTTTTTCAGCATGCCGAGCCAGTCGACCAGATCGGCGCGCACCGGGAAATCGCGCAGCACGTCGACGGCCTGACGGTCCCACAGATAGTTGTCGAGCTCGTTGCGGTTGTCCCGGCGCAGCAGCTTGGCCAGTTGCGGGCTGGCATTCCTGGCGGCGAGGAAGCCGAGCAGTTCCGCGCCGACCTTGCTGATGTCGTAGTGCGTGCGCAGCGCCTCGGAGAGCGGCAGCTCCCGGTCGTCGAGTTCGACGACGCGGCGTCCGTCCAACCCGGTCACGGCGAGCCATTCCGCGACCAGCGCTTCGTTATTGGTCGGCCAGATGCCGAGCGAATCGCCGACCTCGTAGCTCGCCTCCAGCCCGCGTAGGTCGAAGCCGAACTGCCGCACCTCCTTCGAGGTGCCCGCCTGCGAGAGCACCTCATTGCGCAGCAGCGGGGCGTGCACCGGCGCGCTGCGGGTGAACTGGGCCGGTGCGCGCTGGATGCGCGTCGGCGCGGTCAGCATCGTCGCGCCGCGCGGTCGGGTTTCGGTCGGCATGGCGTCTGAATCAGACTGTGCTGCAGGGATATTCGACTCTCCAGCGAGTACCGCGATGATATCGTCGAGCCACTGGGTCGCGGGTTCGCCGAGATCGGCCTCGCTGTCCAGGCGCGGAAGCAGCCGGGTCGCACCGCGTTCGGCGAAGGTTTCGTCGAGTTTGCGCCCGTGCCCACAGAAATCGTCGTATGACGAGTCGCCGAGGGCGAATACCGCGTACCGCACGTTCGCGAGCCCGATCGTGCTGTCGTGCAGCCGATCCCAGAAATCCGCCCCGTTGTCCGGCGGCCCGCCGTCGCCGAAGGTGCTGCTGATGACCAGCACATCGCCGGTCAGCCCCGTCAGCTCACAGGAATCCATGTCGAGCAGTCGCGGGGTGAAGCCGGTTTCGGTGAGCCGCTCGGCCACCACCGCCGCGAATTCCTCCGCCGTCCCGGTCTGCGAGGCCCACAGCACCGTCACCGGGCGCTGGACCGCCGGTGCGGCCGCACCGGCCACCGTTGCCCGCGAATACATTCCGGCGAGCAGGCCGTCGATCCAGAGCCTGCTGTGCGGCGCCAGCGGTGCGGAATCCGGCAGCACCGGCTGTCCGTGCACCGGAATCGCCTGCAGCGCGGTCAGATACCCGCTGAGGTAGATGCGTTCGGTCTCGGTGAGCGTCGGCGTCGCGGCGGCGTCCAGCCCGAGCGCCCCGGCCAGCGGGTGTGCGGGCGCATCGGGCGCGAGCACCGCCGTGGCGTCGATGGAAAGCCCTGTGCTCGTTGTGGATTCGGTCATCGGTGCCACCCGCCGCAGCGCCACCGCGCAGACCTTGAATTCCGGCTGCAGCGAGAACGGGTCCACCGCGTCGTTGGTCACCGCGTTGATGGTCAGGTATTCGCCTTGCTCGTCGTTCCAGTGGAACGGCGCGAAGCAGTCGCCGGGCCGCACCCGGTCGCTGATCCGCGTCGGCAGCACGGCTCGCCCACGGCGCGAGGTGATTTCGAGTTGATCGCCGTCGCGCAGCTCCAGCCGCTCGGCGTCATCCGGGTGGATCTCCAGGAAGGGCTGCCCGTTCAGCTTGTTCAGCTTGTCGATCTTCCCGGTCTTGGTCATGGTGTGCCACTGATGTTGCAGCCTGCCGGTGTTCAGCACGAACGGGTAGTCGTCGTCCGGCATTTCGTCCGCGGGCAGGTGCGGGCGCGGCCAGAAGACGGCCCGCCGGCTCGGCGTCGGGAAGGCCAATTCCGGCCGGTGACCGTCGGCGTCGACATAGAGGTCCTGGCTCACCCCGTCGTTGCGATAGCGCAGCGGATTGCGCCGCCGGGCCGGATCCGGGCACGGCCACTGCATCGGCCCATCACGCAGCAGGTCATAGCTCATCCCGCGCAGGTCGTAACCGGTGGCCGGGTTGGCGAACCGCTTGATCTCCTCGAAAATCTCCGCGCTGGAATCGAATTGGAAGCCGTCGAAACCCATTTCGGTGGCCACGTCGGCGATCAGCCGCCAGTCGGCTCGCGCCGCGCCCACCGGATCGACCGATTGTTGCAGCAGGGTGACGTTGCGCTCCGAATTCACCATCACCGCATCGGCTTCGGCCCACAGCGCGGCGGGCAGCAGGATATCGGCGTAGGCGTTGGTCGCGGTCTCCAGGTAAGCGTCCTGGGCGATCACCAGCTCGGCGGCCTCCAGCCCGGCGATCACCGTCTTCCGATTGCTGATGCTGGCAACGGGATTGGTGCAGATGATCCAGGCCGCCTTGATCCGGCCGTCGGCCATTTCGCGGAACATCTCGATGGTGCCCGGCCCGGCCTCGGTGCGCAGGCTGCCCGGTTCGATACCCCACGCCGTTTCCACGAAGGTCCGATCGGCGGGGGAGAGGACGCTGCGCTGCCCCGGCAAACCCGGTCCCATATAACCCATTTCGCGCCCGCCCATGGCGTTGGGCTGCCCGGTCAGCGAGAACGGTCCGCTACCCGGCCTGCAGATCGCGCCCGTCGCCAGGTGCAGGTTGCAGATCGCGTTGGTGCTCCAGGTGCCGTGGGTCGACTGGTTCAGGCCCATCGTCCACAGGCTCATCCATTCGCCCGCCGTGCCGATCCAGCGTGCCGCGGTGCGGATATCGGCCTCGGCGAGCCCGGTGATCTCGGCCACCCGGTGCGGCGGATAGTCGGCGAGGAATTCCGGCATCGCGTCCCAGCCCTCGGTATGTTCGGCGATGAAATCCTTGTCGATATCGCCGTTTTCGAGCAGCAGGAACAGCAATCCGTTGAGCAGGGCCAGATCCGTGCCCGGCGCGATCTGCAGGAAGAGATCGGCGCGCGCCGCGGTATCGGTGCGCCGCGGATCCACCACGATCAATTTCGCGCCCTGCTTGAGCCGATCGGCCATGCGCAGGAACAGAATTGGATGACAGTCGGCCATATTCGCGCCGATCACGAAGAACAGATCGGCCTTTTCGAGGTCGTCATAGGATCCCGGCGGCCCGTCGGCGCCGAGCGACTGCTTGTATCCGGTGCCCGCGCTGGCCATGCACAGCCGCGAATTGGCCTCGATATGTACCGTGCGCAGATAGCCTTTGGCCAGTTTGGTCGCCAAATACTGTGCCTCCAGCGACATCTGGCCCGATACGTACAGCGCGATCGCGTCCGGTCCGTATTCGTCCAGAATTGCCCGCAGCCGTCCGGCGGCCTCGCGCACGGCCTCGTCGACCGGGACCGGCAGCGGGGTGGCGTCGCGCTCGGGCCGCCGGTACGCCGTGGCCATCCGGCCCGGTGTGCGCATCAGCTCCAGATGGGTGGCGCCCTTCGTGCACAACCGGCCCGCATTCGTCGGATGCAGTTTGTCGCCCGCGACCTTGGCGATTACCGGTGCGCCCTGCGCGTCGGACTTGGTCTCGACGGTTATCCCGCAACCGACGCCGCAGTACGAGCACGCCGTTCTGGCGATGCGCGTACCGGGGGCCGAGACTGTTTCCGCCATGGCACCGATCATGGTCAGCGCCGATTTCGGCGGCTTTACCTCGCGTTATCGGTGCGTGACGATCCCCCTCACCCCGGGGCGGGGCGACGGTGAGGAAGAATTTTCGTCGGCTGAATTCGGCCGGTCAGCCCAGCTTGTAGCCGCGGTGCAGCGCGACGATGCCGCCGGTGAGGTTACGCCATTTCACCGAGGACCACCCGGCATCGGCGATCCGCACCGCGAGTTGACGCTGGTTGGGCCAGGCGCGAATGGATTCCGCCAGGTAGACGTAGGCGTCCGGATTGCTGCTCACCGCGCGTGCCACCGCGGGCAGCGCCCGCATGAGGTATTCCATGTACACGGTCCGGAAGACCGGGATGATCGGCGTGGAGAATTCGCATACCAGCAGCCGCCCGCCCGGTTTCGTGACGCGCAGCATTTCGCGCAGCGCCCGGTCCGAGTCGGAGATGTTGCGCAGGCCATAGGAGATGGTCACCGCGTCGAAGGAGTCGTCGGCGAACGGCAGATTCGTCGCATCGGCCGCCACCATCGGTACCCCGCGGAATTTGCCCGCGGCCAGCATGCCCTGCGAGAAATCGGCGGCCAGGCACCACGCGCCGGATTTCGCCAGATCCAGGGTGGAGATGCCGGTGCCAGCCGCGAGGTCGAGCACCCGCTCGCCGGGCCGGGGCGCCACCGCCCGGCGCACCGCCCACCGCCAGTAGCGGTCCTGACCCAGCGAGATCACGGTATTGGTCAGGTCGTATCGCTTCGCGACACCGTCGAACATCGACGCGACCTCGTGCGGCTGCTTGTCCAGCGATGCGCGAGTCGATTGTGTATTCGCCACGCAACGACCCTAATAAATGCCGTCGGGGTCGGCTCGGCCGCAGTGGTGGATTATCCGTCGGAAAGGGCCGCCGGATCCGACGTGCGCGATTTATGCGGTATGCGGCAAGGAAATTCGCGTGCCGATGACGTCCGCGTAGTGACCCATGAGCTCGGTGCAGATGGCGGGCCAGGTGCGGTGTAGCACCGATTTGCGCGCCGCACCGGCGAATCTGGTCCGCAACCGCGGATCCCGCAGTGCCGCAACGGCGCTGGGCAGCAGTTCGGTGAAGCGGTCGACCGGTAGTAGATATCCGTTGCGGCAGTGCGCGATCAGGTCGCGCGGCCCGCCCGCGTCGGGCCCGATCACCGGGACACCGGAGGCGAGCGCCTCCTGCACGCCCTGGCAGAACGTCTCGTGCTCACCCGGATGCACCATCACATCGAGGCTCGCATAGGCCTGTGCCAGCTCGTCGCCGCCGAGTTCGCCGGTGAACACCGCGCCGGGCATGAGCCGCGCCAAGCGGGCCCGTTCCGGTCCGTCACCGACGATGACGAGCTGGATGCCGGGATCGTCGGCCAGCGCCGCGAGCCGGTCGACATGCTTTTCCGGCGCGAGCCGCCCGACGAATCCGACGAGCAGCCGGTCGTCGCCGCGCAGCCAGGTCGCGCGCAGCTCGGTCCGCCGCGCCGACGGGGTGAACCGCGCGATGTCGACACCCCGGCCCCACCGGTGGATTCGCGGAATGCCATGGCGCGCAAGGTCTTCCGCGGCAGCACTGGAGGGGGCCAGCGTCCGGGTGGCACCCTCGTGGATGCGGCGGGTCCAGGCCCAGGCCGCGCGCGTTGCCAACCCGAGCCCGTAGCTCTTGGCGAAACCGGCCACATCGGTCTGGTACACCGCGACCGTCGGCAGGTCCAGCCGCAGCGCGGCGCCGAGCCCGCCGGCGCCGAGCAGGAATGGCGAAGCCAGATGCACGACGTCGGCGTCGAAGGCCGCGATGGCCGCGGTGATGCCGGGCTGCGGCAGGCCGACCGGCAGCGAGCTGATCTTCGGCACCATTACGGCGGGCACCCGGTGCACCGGGAAGCGGCCGTGCCGGTGCGGCGCGCGCGGCAGACCGCGCACGGTGTCCGGCGCGACGATCAGCGCCTCATGACCGTGGCGGTCCAGATGGTCCAGGACCCGCAGCACGGAGTTGACGACGCCGTTCATATTCGGCAGGAACGACTCCGCGACGATCGCTACACGCACGTTTTCAGAGTGACCGGGCCAGCGCGCCACACCCCGACACCGACGTGAAGAGCGCGGAAAGTTACGGCAAACGCTTGCCCTGTTTCACACATGCGGTGATCGCCACCGCGGATCGGCCAGCCGTTCCTCGGTGGCGATCGCGGTGAGCATGCGCCGCAGCGCCGCGACGCTGTCCGCGTCGTTGGCCTCGATCAGTTCGCGCTCGAAGTCGCGGTGGAAGCGCCGGGCGGCGGCCAGCGCCCGATTGCCCTTATCGCTCAGATAGAGCAGTTTGGCGCGGCGGTCGGCCGGGTTGGCGCGGCGTTCGACGTAGCCGCGCTCGCACATCTCCTCGATCAGTTGGGCCGCACCCTGTTTGGTGATCGTCAATCGGTCGGCCAGCTCACTGGTGTTCATCGGCCGCTCGGCGAGGCTGCGGAATACGTAGCCGTAGGACGGGCCCGCGTCACCGAAACCCTGTTCGGCCAGTGCTTCTCGGAGTTGGCGGACGAATTCCTGGTAGGCCAGGCCCATGAGGATGCCGAGGTCTTGCGGCGTTGCGCTCATACCGCCATGATAGACAAGCCAACTTGTTCAAGTTGGCTTGTCTATCTAGGAGCGTCATGCACGTCATCCAGGCCGAGGAAACCCCGAAGTTCGAGGTTCCCGGCGTCGAATTCACCGGAATGGCCGCGCCCAGCCGCGGTTCGAAAGAGCTCTGTACCTGGCGCATCACCGTCGCACCCCATCGGGCGAGCGACGATCCGCACGTACTCGATCGCGACGAAATCTTCATGCTCACCTCGGGTCGGCTCGAGATCAGCGGTCGGGTCGTGCGCGCGGGCGACACCGTCGTCGTCCCCGCGGGCGAACCCATCGCCGTCGCCAACCCGAGCGACGAACCGGCCGAGGCCATCGTCGCGATCGCGGCGGGTTTCGCCGCCGAGATGGCCGATGGCACCGCCGTGCGGCCGCCGTGGGCGCTTTAGTCCGCGGTCTTGCGCCGGGCCGCCCGGCGCAGCACCAGCAGCGTCGGTAGCGCGACCGCCCAACTCACCGCGATCACCGATAGCGCGGGTGGTATCGCGACGCGCACATCGCGCCCGGCCACCCGCACCAGATCGGGATCGCTGCGCGAGTACTCGACGTTGATCCGTTCCCCGGCCGTCAGATTGGTCGGATACAACACGCCGACCTTCGGATTGTGCGACTTGCCGTCCGGCGTGACGAACATGACCGCGGACCGCAGCCGCCCCGCCGACAACACCTCGGCGGTGGCGACACCCTTGTCCGAATTGATCAGATAGTCGTTGCGCCAGGCGGCCGCCACCAGCAGCACCGTGAGCGCGCTCACCACCGACGCCGCGACGACGACGCCGATCGCCGCCCGCCGCAGCCGAATCCGGCGCCGGTCCGGCGGGCCGTCCACGGCAGCGCGCACGGCCGCGCGAAGGCCTGGCCTGCGGCGATCAGACTGCGTGGTTTCCGACACCGCAACAGGCTACTTCGCGGCTCGGCTACCGTGTGCGGCCATGTCCCGAAAATTCAGCTTCACCGTGCCCTACACCGTCCCGGTAGAAGAGCTTCACCGGGCGGTAACCAACGACGAGCTCTGGCATGCCCGTTTCTCGGGGGCCGAGACGGCGACACTGGAGCTGTCGCATCCGGAGGGCGACAACACCATTCGCATCCATATGACCGAAAAGGCAAGTGACGAAAAGGTTCCCAGCATCGTTAGTAAGGTGCTCAAGAGCCAGCTGGTGCTGGAGCGCACCGACAACTGGGGCGCACTCGACGGCGAGGTGGCACGGGGTTCGTTCGCCGGAGCCACCCAGGGCATCGTCACCGAGATGTCCGGAACCTACGAAATGCGTTCCACCGCAGAGGGTTCCGAGATCGAGGTGGTCGGCACCGTGCAGGTGAAGGTGCCGGTGGTCGGCGGCGCGATCGAACCGCTCGCCGAGCAGCTGCACCACCGGGTGCTCAACAGCGAGCGCAAGTTCATCGAGGAGTGGTACGCCACCCAGTCCGCGGTGTGACCGACAACCCCCGCGTCCCCCTGTCCGGGGGACGCCGGGGAGGTCACGCGAAGTCCGCGGGCGTGAACTCCTTGGGCTCCACCAGCACCAGCCAATTGCCGGAGTTGTCCCGGATGATCGCCTCGGTGCCGTACGGACGCTCCGCGGGCGGTTGGATGGCTTCGACGCCCTTGGCGGTCAGCTCGTCGAAGGTCTTCTTGCAGTTGTCGGTTCGCAGCCCGAGCGCGCCGTTGGTGCCGTTGGCCAGCGCCCGCCGGATCGCCTCGGCATAGTTCTCGTCCAGCGGCGGCCCGGGGATCATCAGCGTCACCTCCAGCTCCGGATGATTCGGCAGTACGACGGTGACCCAGCGAAAACCATTGTCGCCCATCGTGATATCGGTGTGCTCGACGAAACCGAGCTTTTCGATGTACCACTGCTTGGCCGCATCCTGATCGGTGACATAGATCGTGGTCAGGGAAACATTGGTGATCGTCATGCGAGCAGGCTATCGTCGAGGCCGACGCGTGTGCTTCTCCGGAATTGCGGAAATATCAGGCCCGGGGTTTGCGGTCCGAGAGCCCGTGCATGAAGACGTAGCAACCCGGAACCCGGGGCGCGCCGTCGGCGAACTTCGCCTGATACTCCGATGGCGTCACCCCGACCAGCTCCCGGAACTTACTGCTGAACGATCCGAGGCTGCTGTATCCGACCAGCATGCACACCTCGGTGACCATCAGGTTCGTCGCACGCAGCAAATCCTGCGCGCGCTCGATCCGCCGCTCGGCCAGATACGCCGCGGGCGTCACCCCGTACACCGCGGCGAACGCGCGCAGGAAGTGGTATTTGGAAATCCCTGCGGCAGCGGCCAATTCGTCGAGATCCAGCGGCTCGGCGTAGTTGCGGTCGGCGTGATCGCGGGCCCGGCGCAGATAGGTGAGCAGCTGCAGCGGCGGTTGTGTCCGCCCGGGTCGCGCCATCGCCGTGCCCCTACGCGAAGGGCTGCAGTTGGTCGAGACGCATCGACGCGCGTCCCGCCGTCCGCCACGCCCACGCGGTGACATCGGCGTCCTCGTCGGTGACCAGATTGCCCATCACCCGAACGGCGGTGCGCTGCAAGTACTTCGACCGCAACACCGGCGGCCCGCCCAACGGCACCATACGCGGGTGGGTGGCCAGCGCGGCGATCCGTCGCGCCACCGAGAAGGTGCGTCCGTAGCGTGCCCGCAGCAGCTCCGGCCACACCCGCGTGAGATCCGGCTCGTCCAACAGCCCGGCCAGCAGGCGCCCGCCCTCCAAGCCGTAGTCGATGCCCTCGCCGTTCAACGGGTTCACGCAGCCCGCCGCGTCACCGACCAGCGCCCAGTTGCGCCCAGCCACATTCGACACCGCACCGCCCATCGGCAGCAGCGCCGAGGCGACGGCGCGCACCGGACCGTCGAACTGCCACTCCGCGCGGCGCAGCCCGGTGTAGTGCTCCAGCAACGGTTTCAGCGCGATATGCGCGGGCCGCCGCTCGGTGGCCAGCGAGCCGACGCCGATATTCACCTCGCCGTTGCCGAGCGGGAACACCCAGCCGTAGCCGGGCACCAGCTCACCGGCGGCGTTGCGCAATTCCAAATGCGAAGTGATCCATTGATCGTCGCTGCGCCCGGACTTGATGTACGCGCGCGCCGCGGTGCCGTACGCGTAGCGCCGATGCCAGGTGCGCCCGAGCATCTTGCCGACGGGGGAGCGCACACCGTCGGCGACGACGAGCGTGCGGCAGCCGATGGTGCGGGCGCCGGAAGCGGTCTTGACGATCACACCGGTGACCCGGTCGCCCTCGCGGGTGATATCGACCACCTTCGCGCCGTCCACCATCGCCGCGCCGGACTTCACCGCCGTCTCACGCAGTTTGTCGTCGAGTTCCGTTCGGGGAACGGCACTTCCATATGTCGGGAAGGATCCGCCCGGCCACGGCAGCTGCACCTCGCACCCGAATCCGGACAGTCGCAGGCCGTGGTTCACGGTGTGTGCGCGCACCCATTCGCCGAGTCCGAGATGTTCCATCTCCGCGGTCGCGCGCGGTGTCAGGCCATCGCCGCAGGTCTTGTCGCGTGGGAACACCGCGGAATCGAGCAGCAATACGCCCCGGCCCGCCCGCGCCGCCCACGCTGCCGCCGCCGAACCCGCCGGGCCCGCGCCGACGACCAGCACCTCGGCCCGGTCGGGCAGCGCGCCGGGAGCGTCCCCGGGTTCGGTTGCGGGAGTTACGTCCGGTGCACCCATGGCGTCCATACTCGCAGGACGATCTCGGCGGTGTCGATGAAGGGGATATCACCTGGCGCGCGGTCGCTCAATAGTGTCTGCGAGTGTGGGTAACCGACTCGCGTGCGAGCGTATGCGAAAGTGTCTGGTACACCGCATAGTGACGGTGTTCATGGGCCATCGGACGGGGACACGCTAGGTTCTCTACCGTGGGGTCGGACGCAGCGCTGGGAGAAGAGATGAGCACATCGGCTGTGGATCAGCACTCGGAGAGGGTAGGAGGCGGAGCCGACGGGGAGGGCACGGTGGTGGCCGGGGTCGACCTCGGCGACCTCGAGCTCGCCGAGACGGTGCGCAACGGCCTCGAAGAGGTCGAGAAGCTGCTCGTAGCCGAACTGTCCGACGGGGAGGAATTCCTACAGGAGGCGGCGCTGCACCTGGCCAAGGCCGGCGGCAAGCGATTCCGACCGCTGTTCACCATCCTCACCGGTCAGCTCGGCCCGCGCCCCACCGACCCGGCGCTGATCACCGCGGCCACCGTGGTGGAACTGGTGCACCTGGCCACCCTCTACCACGACGACGTGATGGACGAGGCGTCGATGCGTCGCGGCGCGCAGAGCGTCAACTCGCGCTGGGGGAACAATATCGCCATCCTGGCAGGCGACTACCTGTTCGCGCACGCCTCCCGGCTCACCTCCACCCTCGGCCCCGACGCGGTGCGCATCATCGCCGAAACCTTCGCCGAACTCGTCACCGGCCAAATGCGGGAAACCATGGGCGCCCGCGAATCACAGGACAAGGTCGAGCACTATCTGCGCGTGGTGTGGGAGAAAACCGGCTCGCTGATCGCCGCCTCCGGCCGCTTCGGCGGCACCTTCTCCGGTGCGGGCCCCGACCACGTCGAACGGCTCGCCCGGCTCGGCGACGCCGTCGGCACCGCGTTCCAGATCTCCGACGACATCATCGACATCGCCTCGGTCTCCGAACAGTCCGGCAAAACCCCGGGCACCGACCTGCGCGAGGGCGTGCACACCCTGCCGGTGCTGTACGCGCTGCGCGACGACGGCGCCGAGGGCGACCGCCTGCGCAAACTGCTCGCCCACCCGCTGCACACCGACGACGAGGTGGCGGAGGCGCTCGAACTGCTGTCGCGTTCCCGCGGCATGGTGCTGGCCAAGGAAAAGCTGCAGGGCTACGCCGATCTGGCGCATGCGGAACTGTCCGCGCTGCCGTCCGGACCGGCCAACGACGCGCTGGAACACCTGGTCCGCTACACCATCGAACGGGTCGGATAACCACCGGTCCGCCCGCCCACTCACCCTCCGATTCGGAACCTTCGGTCAACTTCCGTCGTTGACCTGGTGTAATGCACACGCGAGACGATGTCGACGCGGCAGCTGAATTCGTAGACGCGAGAGGCGGACGGGCTAGATGCACACGCACGGGTATGCGAATGGACTGAAGACGCTCGGGTTGATGGTCGGGCTTTCCGCGCTGATCGTGTTCGCCGGGGCGACGTTCCGCAGCCCGACCATCCTGTTCCTGGCCATCCTGCTGGCCGTCGGCATGAACGCGTGGGCCTATTTCAACAGCGACAAGATCGCGTTGAAGGCCATGCACGCCCAGCCGGTCAGCGAACTGGAGGCGCCGGTCATCTACCGCATCGTGCGGGAACTCGCCACCACGGCCCGTCAGCCGATGCCCCGGCTCTACATCAGCCCCACCAACGCGCCCAACGCCTTCGCCACCGGCCGCAACCCGCGTCACGCCGCCGTCTGCTGTACCAGCGGCATCCTGCAAATCCTCGACGAACGCGAACTCCGCGCGGTGCTCGGCCACGAACTCTCGCACGTCTACAACCGCGACATCCTGATCTCATCGATCGCGGGCGCGCTCGCCGCCGTCATCTCGGGCCTGGCGAACCTGGCCTTCTTCGCCTCCATGTTCGGCGGCGGCCGAGATGGCGAGGGCCCCAACATCTTCGGCGTGCTGCTGGTTTCGCTGCTCGGCCCCATCGCGGCCAGCCTCATCCGGCTCGCCGTCTCCCGCTCCAGGGAGTACCAGGCCGACCAATCCGGCGCCGAATTAACCGGCGACCCACTGGCATTGGCGTCGGCGCTGCGCAAACTGGAACGCGGCGTACAGGCCGCCCCGCTGCCGCCTGAGCCGCAGCTGACCGCCCAGTCACACCTGATGATCGCCAACCCGTTCCGCGCGGGCGAGCGCGCCGCCCGCTGGTCCTCCACCCACCCCCCGATGGCCGACCGGATCGCCCGGCTCGAGGATATGGCGGGCGGGCGGCGCTAGGCCTCGTCCGCCGCCAACCGCTCCTCATACGCCCGGAACGTCTCGACGAACAACCGACGCTGTTCCGGCGCAAGCGGTTCCAGCACCGAACGCCACGCCTGCGCGCTGCGCCCGAGCCACTTGTTCACCGCCTTCTGATGGGCCGCCGCGATCCCCACGAGCACCCGCCTGCGATCGGCCGCATCCTCGCGCCGCTCCAACACCCCCTGCCTGCTCAACTCGCCCACCATCAAACTCACCGTCGTCGGCGCGACCTCAAGCCGCGCCGCCAACTCGTTGATCGACGTCGGCCCATCGAACACCAGATTCGCCAACAGCGAAAGATGCCGCGGCGCAAGCGAAAACGACTCCAGCTCCGGCGGAACCCGCAACCGCTTCGCCCGGCCCACCACCCGCGGCATCAACAACAACAGCGCCCGGATACTCTCATCGACCCCGGCGCCACGCTCGTCCGGCATACGTGCCTAGCGGTAGTTGACGAACTGCAGCGCGATACCGAAATCCTCGCCCTTCAACAGCGCGATCACGGCCTGCAGATCATCCCGCTTCTTACTGCTCACCCGCAGCTCATCGCCCTGAATCTGGGCCTTCACACCCTTCGGGCCCTCATCGCGGATCTTCTTCGAAATCTTCTTCGCATGCTCGGTATCGATACCCTGCACCAGCGTGCCGGTGATCCGATACGACTTCCCCGACTGCTGCGGCTCGCCCGCATCGAACGCCTTCAACGAGATATCGCGGCGAATCAGCTTCTCCTTGAACACATCCAAGGCCGCCTTCACCCGCTCCTCCGCCTCCGCGGACAACACGATCTTGTCCTCGCCGGACCACTCGATCTTCGCGCCCGTGTTACGGAAGTCATAACGGGTGTTCAGCTCCTTCTCCGCCTGATGAAGGGCGTTGTCGACCTCCTGCCGGTCAACCTTGCTCACAACATCGAAAGACGAATCAGCCACACTGCGCTCCTGTCCAGACGGTCCGACGGGTCACGAACGCCGGAAAACCGGCATCGTCAGTTCTACCCGGAAGGAGCACGTTAGTCCCGTCGCACGGCCGATAGCCAGCCGGTTTGCATTTCGGGGGAGGGTACGTTGTATTCTGCTCACCGCACCAAAACAGTGCGCGAACGGCAGGTTGCCCGAGCGGCCAATGGGAGCAGACTGTAAATCTGTCGGTGAAAGCCTACGTAGGTTCGAATCCTACACCTGCCACGAACGCTCCTAGGCGACCCCTGTACGCGAAAAGCGCGTACAGGGGTCGCTTTTCGTTGTGCTTTGTGGGGGTGCAACCCCCACACCCCGCCCGGCGGGGCTTTGCCCCCCGGAACCCCCCACGGGGCTCCGCCCCTTGCCCCCTTGATGGGTGGTTGCGTTTTTAGGGGTTGTTGCTTTTGGCTTGTGGGATTTGTTGGGGGCGTTGGAGTCTGGTTGATCGGCAGCTATCCGTGGGTGGTTCTCGATTGTGGTAGGTGACCAGATGGAGGCCGGTGCGGCGGCTGGTGAAGTGGCCCCGCGGATACCTCGCGCGATTCAGTCCGATCCGGAACCTGCCCGACAACCCAAATTGCCGATTCGTCGGAACGGGCGTTGCGGCGCGGGCGTATCCAACTGAATGCCATCGGGGTGATCTACTTGTCTGCTCGGGTGGAGGGGCTCGGGCTCACAGGTGGCGGGCGGTGGTTTCAAAACCTGGTTTGACCACGCGGTTTGGAGGTGGGACGGGGGAGTGTGTAACCTCGTTCAAGGCTTCACCGCCCCGGGGTTGTCGAAAGCAGTCTCGGTGCGGATGTAGTCATGCCCCCTTAGCTCAGTCGGCAGAGC
This sequence comes from Nocardia sp. JCM 34519.1, assembly GCF_020361265.1. Lineage (NCBI taxonomy): Bacteria > Bacillati > Actinomycetota > Actinomycetes > Mycobacteriales > Nocardiaceae > Nocardia > Nocardia sp. JCM 34519.1. The sequence goes on along the minus strand of NZ_JAIRBR010000026.1, from coordinate 21,742 downwards.
GTTTCCATGGTAAGGAAAAGGTCAACGGTTCGATTCCGTTAGGGGGCTCGCCGGATTGCCGGTGGTGACCGGGTTTGGCACTCCAGAGCCGGGCGCCGCTGTGCAGACCGCGCATGGCGGTGTAGCTCAGTCGGTAGAGCAAACGACTCATAATCGTTGTGTCGCCGGTTCAAGTCCGGCCATCGCTACCCCATACTGATTGACCCCCTCTGGTTGACCGGAAAGAAGGCAGAATCGTGGCCGCGAAGTCCACTGATATCCGGCCAAAGATCACCTTGGCCTGCGAGCAGTGCAAGCACCGTAACTACATCACCAAGAAGAACCGGCGTAACGACCCGGATCGGCTGGAACTGAAGAAGTTCTGCCCGAACTGTGGCACGCACCGGGCGCACCGCGAATCCCGCTGATTCGCGCCACGCGTGCAGTACCGCGTGGTTGGGTTCCGTGGAACTGCGAGGGCCGGACATCCGTCCGGCCCTGACGCGTTTCACGGGTATGTGCGGTCGCTGAACGCGCGAAGATCGGACACAACCACCAACGCGGTCATGTCGCGGCCGGAGTCCGGCCGGGTCGTGATCGCTCCGTCGACTCCGGGTCGCGGAGTCAGATAGGTACAGTCCTCCACGTGACAATCAACACCGGTACAGACGAAGCGGTCCAGGCGGTCGGAGCCGAGGACTTCGACCCCGCTGCGCACGCGGCGGCCATGGTCGGTCACCACTACCGCGTCGACGACTACTACGAGGTCGGTCGCGAGAAGGTCCGCGAATACGCCCGCGCCGTGCAGGACTACCACCCGGTGCACTGGGACGAGGACGTCGCGCAGGAGTACGGCTACGACGGCCTGCTCGCGCCGCTCACCTTCATCTCGCTCGTCGGAATCCTGGCCCAGCGCAAGCTGTTCGAGCAGATCGTCACCGGCTACGACCTGAGCCAGATCATGCAGACCGACCAGATCCTGGAATTCCACCGGCCCATCAAGGTCGGCGACCAGTTGACCTGCGATGTCTACCTGCACTCGTTCCGGCAGGCCTTCGGCGGCGACATCATCGTCACCAAGAACATCGTCACCGCGCAGAACGACGAGCTGGTGCAGACCACGTACACCACCCTCGTCGGCCGCAGCGGCGGCGATATCGACCCGAACCTCAACAACGCCGTCCGCAACGTGCTCATGCACGGCATCGGCCCCGAGGAGCCGGGCCACCACCCGCGCAGCACACCGCCGGTCGAACCGCCGCCGGTGCCGGTCACCACCCAGCCGAAGGTGGTGCCGAGCAAGCGGGCGCTGCGTTTCGAGGACGTCACCGAGGGCGCCGAACTTCCGCCCCGCATCGTCCGGCTCACCCGCGGCGACCTGGTCAACTACGCGGGCGTCTCGGGCGATGCCAACCCGATCCACTGGAGCGACGAGGTCATCAAGCTCGTCGGCCTGGAAAACGTTGTCGCGCACGGCATGCTCACCATGGGGCTCGGCGGCGGCTTCATCAGCTCCTGGGTCGGCGATCCCGGCGCGGTGAAGGAATACAACGTGCGCTTCACCAGCCCGGTCTACGTCGGCGTCGACGAGGCGGCCGAGGTCGAATACACGGGTAAAGTGAAATCGGTCGATCCGGAGACGCGTACCGCGGTCATCGCGATCGTGGCGAAGTCCGGCGGCAAGAAGATCTTCGGTCGGGCCACCGCCACGGTGCAGCTGTCCTGACCTGGTCGAGTGACCCTGATTGGCTATTGCGGTGGGCGGTAACGTACACTCGGGTTTCTGGGGTCACCAGCCGCTGCGCGCTGCTCTATGGGGCTGGTTCCAGGCGGTAGCTCCGGCCACCGCCCACGGGGCCGGCCACCGCCGGAGCGGCGCGCGTATTGTGTGACGCCAGTGCCGGGCAGCGATGTCCGGCACGAAAATTGAATATGGTTGAACAGCACCAAGGTTCAACCGAAGGGGCGTAGCTCAACTGGCAGAGCAGCGGTCTCCAAAACCGCAGGTTGCAGGTTCAAGTCCTGTCGCCCCTGCTTTCCGTAGCGGCCGCTTGCCGGTCGCTCGAAAGGGCCAGATGCCAGCGACGAGAGAGGTATCGACGTGACCGACGAGCGGGACACTCGCCACGGCGCGCATGCCGCCGACGAGGGCGATGGCACCGCCGCAGCGGTTCGGCCGAGCGGTAAGCGGTCCGCCCGGCGGGCACGTTCGTCCTCATCGGCCGATACGGGCACCATTGCCACGCTCGACCGGCCGGATACGTCGCGGAAGGCGGATAAAACTGCCGGAAAGGCCAAGCGCGCCAAGACGGGTAACCCGTTCAAGCGCCTGATCAAGTTCCTGCGAGAGGTCGTCGCGGAACTGCGTAAGGTGATCTGGCCCAACCGGAAGCAGATGGTCACCTATACGAGCGTTGTTCTGGTGTTCGTGATCTTCATGGTCGCGTTCATCAGCGGGTTGGACCTGGCGTTCATCAAGGGTGTCAACTGGCTGTTCGGCTAGCCGGGCCGTAGCGACCGCTCACAGGTCGCTCGAATCAGCGACGCCGAAGCCGGTAGCCGATTCGGGGCGGACGGGCGGACTATCCGCCGCGCCTGGCCCAGCAGAGGATGTACGTGACGACACAGGAAGCGAGTGCCGCAGTGAGCACCCCGGAGAACGACACAAACGACGAGTTCCCGGTCGACGACGCGGTGGTGGAACCCACCATCGACGATGCCGCGACCGTCGAGGACTCCGAGGTCGAGGAATCCGAGCCCGCTGCCCCCGCTCCGATCGACGCCGAACCCGCCGATCCGGTCGCCGAGATGAAGGCGGCGCTGCGGCGCGCCCCCGGCGACTGGTACGTCATCCACTCCTACGCCGGGTACGAGAACAAGGTGAAGGCCAACCTCGAGACCCGCGTGCAGAACCTCGATCTCGAGGAGTACATCTTCCAGGTCGAGGTGCCGACCGAAGAGGTCACCGAGATCAAGAACGGTCAGCGCAAGCACGTCAACCGCAAGGTGCTGCCCGGCTACATCCTGGTCCGGATGGAACTCAACGACGAATCGTGGGGCGCGGTGCGCAACACACCCGGTGTCACCGGATTCGTCGGCGCCACCTCGCGCCCGTCGCCGCTGTCCATCGACGATGTGGTGAAGTTCCTGGTCCCGGCCGCGCAGCAGCAGAAGAAGCCGGTCGCCGCGGCCGTCGCCGCCGCCGAGGCCAGCACCGATATCGCGCCGAAGCCGGTCATCGAGGTCGACTTCGAGGTCGGCGAGTCGGTGACCGTGATGGACGGCCCGTTCGCGACGCTGCCCGCCACCATCTCCGAGGTCAACGCCGAGCAGCAGAAGGTGAAAGTGCTGGTGTCGATCTTCGGTCGCGAGACCCCGGTCGAGCTGGCGTTCAACCAGGTCGCGAAGATTTAGTTGCTTCCGTCGGCGGTTCGACACACGACGGGATGATTCGGCCCGGTCCACGGGTTGATGCACGAGGCTTGCAAAGAGCAAGGACTACAAACACCTAGGAAAGAAAGATGCCCCCCAAGAAGAAGAAGCTCGCCGGGATCATCAAGCTTCAGATCCAGGCCGGCCAGGCGAATCCGGCCCCGCCGGTCGGCCCGGCGCTCGGTCAGCACGGCGTCAACATCATGGAGTTCTGCAAGGCGTACAACGCGGCGACCGAGTCGCAGCGTGGCACCGTCATCCCGGTCGAGATCTCGGTGTACGAGGACCGGTCCTTCGACTTCAAGCTGAAGACCCCGCCCGCCGCCAAGCTGCTGCTCAAGGCCGCCGGTGTGCAGAAGGGTTCGGCCGAGCCGCACCGCAACAAGGTCGCCAAGGTCACCATGGACCAGGTGCGCGAGATCGCCAAGACCAAGATGGAAGATCTCAACGCCAACGACGTGGAGCAGGCGGCGAAGATCATCGCGGGTACCGCGCGTTCGATGGGTATCACCGTCGAAGCCTGAGCGAAGCGAAGGCTTCAATCAGGTACAGCGGCGTGATCCGCTGAACTCGGTGGGAGGGTCGGCCAGACCCGGTAACCACTTCTGAACCAAGCACTTTAAGGACAGAGAATCATGGCAAAGCGAAGCAAGGCGTACCTGGAACAGGCCGCCAAGGTCGATCGCACGAAGCTCTACTCCCCGCTGGCCGCCACGCGGCTCGCGAAGGAGACCGCCACCACCAAGACCGATGCGACCGTCGAGGTCGCCGTCCGTCTGGGTGTCGACCCGCGCAAGGCGGACCAGATGGTTCGCGGCACGGTCAACCTGCCGCACGGCACCGGTAAGACCGCCCGCGTCATCGTGTTCGCGGCCGGTGAGAAGGCCGCCGAGGCCGAGGCCGCCGGTGCGGACGCGGTCGGCGCCGAGGATCTGATCGAGCGGATCCAGGGCGGCTGGCTGGACTTCGACGCGGCGATCGCCACCCCCGATCAGATGGCCAAGGTCGGCCGGATCGCGCGTGTCCTCGGCCCGCGCGGCCTGATGCCGAACCCGAAGACGGGCACCGTCACCACCGACGTGACCAAGGCCGTCAACGACATCAAGGGCGGCAAGATCAACTTCCGCGTCGACAAGCAGGCCAACCTGCACTTCGTCATCGGCAAGGCGTCCTTCGACGAGGCCAAGCTGGTCGAGAACTACGGCGCCGCGCTGGACGAGATCCTGCGGGTCAAGCCGTCGACGGCGAAGGGCCGCTACGTCAAGAAGGTGACGGTTTCGACGAACACCGGACCGGGCATCCCGGTGGACCCGAACCGCACCCGCAACCTCCTCGACGAGGACGCGTAGGTAGCAGACCACAAGGGCGGGAACGCATATCGCGTTCCCGCCCTTGTTCTATTTCCGGACTAATCCGCTCACCGCGATCGTTGCCTGATGATGTGACCGTTGTACTGCTGATTTCCGGAAGCACCCGGACCGCGTCCACCAATACCGCCGCCTTGCGCACCGTTGCTGCCACGGCGCCCGCCGATATCGAAACCCGTTGGTACGAAGGTCTTTCCGAACTCCCGGCCTTCAGCCCCGACGACGACGGCACCGCCCACCCCGCGGTGCTCGCACTGCGTGAACACCTTTCCGACGCCGACGCCGTCCTGCTCTGCACCCCCGAATACGCGGGCACCCTCCCCGGCAGCTTCAAAAACCTCCTCGACTGGACCGTCGGCACCGCCCACCTCTACGAAAAACCGGTCACCTGGATCAATGTCGCCGCCCCCGGCCGCGGCGAAGGCACCGACGCCACCCTGCGCTCCGTCCTCGGCTACGTCGGCGCCGACATACTCCCCAACAGCCCCACCAAACTGACCGTCCTCCGCGACGACGTCACCCCCGACGGCACGGTCACCACCCCCGAATTCCAAAAGGGCGCCCTCGATGCCCTGACCCGCCTGGCCCAATACGCAACGGACAGAAAACTCGACCTAGCTCCTAGCTCCTAGTAGCTATCCTTACATTGGCCCCAATGTAAGGAGAAGCCATGGATGCACTTGCCCGGTTGACCTCGAAAGGTCAGCTGACCGTACCGAAGGCGGTGCGCGATGCGCTGCATCTGCAAGTTGGCGACAACGTGCACTTCCGGGTCGAAGGCCAGGTCGTCGTGCTTGCACGCACCCCAGACCTGCTGGAGTTGGCCGGTAGCGTGCCCGTCCCACCCGATGTGCGGGGGAAGTCCTGGGATGAGATCAGAGATGGCGCTTGGACCGCGCAGTGGGAGGGCCGGGAGTGACGGTTTTCCTGGACACGAACGTTCTGGTTCGTCACCTCACCCAGGATCCGCCGGAAATGGGCAAGCGAGCGACCGCCTTCCTCGCTGAGGCCGAGGAGCTGTACTTGCCGGATCTGATACTGGCTGAAACGGTTTACGTCCTGCAAAGCGTTTATCGGGTGGAACGTCCGCAGGTTGCCGCGTTGGCCAGAGTCATCATCGGTTCGCGCAACATCATCAGCGACGACCCTGCCTTGTTGATTCGCACGATCGATGTCTACGAACACCATCGGCTCTCCTTCGCCGATGCCTACCTGGTGGCACTTGCCGAGGCGGATCCGGGCTCGAGTATCGCCTCATTCGATCGAGGAATCGATAGGGTGAAGAGCATCAGCCGAGTCGAACCGGTGGGGCTCGGCTCGGCTGACTGAGTTATGAGGTTGAATCTGGTTGGGGCTCAGGGGGTTTGCGCCAGCCGAGGAGGATGGACTCGCCCTGTTGGGCGCCCCAGGGGAGGAAGATGGCTACGAGTACGGCGCAGACGATTACCGCGCCGGTGGCGACTAGGGATGCGGCGTGGGAGCCCTGGAGGGCCGCGGATTTCATTGCGGTGATGAGGGTTTCGCGTTGGGTGTCCAGGAATGGGGGGAGTGGGCGGGAGCGCATTTCGAGGACGCTCAGCGGGCTCGCCTTGACGAGGCCTTTTTCCCGGTCGTTCATGATGGCGGCGGGGATGACGTCGATCTTGGGGGTCATCCGGGTGGTGTAGTACGAGGCCACGATGGAGCCGAGTACCGCGACACCGAGGGTGCCGCCGATCTCGCGGGTGGTGTCGTTGACCGCGGAACCCGCCCCGGCCTCGTCCAAAGGCAATGAGCCCATGATGGATTCGGTGGCCGGACCCTGCACGATGGCCACGCCGAGCGCCATCGCGACCATCGACGGCAGCACATCGGTGAGATAGGGGCTGTCCACCGTCACCTGGCCGCCGAGGTAGAAGCCGACGCCCATGGTCAGCAGGCCGACAACGATGACGGGCGTGGTGCCGAACCGTTGGGCCAGCAGCGTCGCGACGGGTGCGCCGACACCCACCGAGAAGGCGAAAGGTAATGAGGCGATGCCGAATTCGAGCGGTGTGTATTCACGCACCCCTTGGAAATACTGGGTGATGAGGAACAGGAATCCGAACATCGAGAAGTAGCCGACCGCGATTGCCAAGGCGGGCAACGAGAATCGGCGAATTCCGAACAGCCGCATATCGAGAATTGGTGCGCTGGTACGCAATTCCCAGATGACGAAGACGGCGAGCAATGCGAATCCGAGCGCGCCCGCGGCGAGCGTCGTCACCGAGAGCCAGCCGTAGCGCGGACCCTCGATGATGGCCCACACGATCAGCGTGATGCCCGAAATGGACAGTGCGATGCCGAGCAGATCGAGCCGACCCACCTGTGCCGCACGGGATTCCGGCACCCACAGCATGGTGGCGAGCGTCGCGACTGCGGCCACCGGGACATTGATCCAGAACACCGAATGCCAGGAGAAATGCTCCAGCAGCCAGCCGCCGGAGATCGGTCCGATGGCGATGGCGATTCCGGCCATCGCGGTCCACGCCGCGATCGCGAGCGCACGCTCGCGTTTCTCGGTGAAGATGTTGATGATCAGCGCCAGCGTCGCCGGGAAGACCGCGGCGGCGAAGACGCCCATGGCGGCGCGGGCGGTGATGACGCCGCCCATGGTTTCGGAGAGTGCGCCCGCGATCGACATGATGCCGACGCCGACGAGGCCGATCGTCATCACCCGGCGGCGGCCGTAGCGGTCGCCGAGGTTTCCGCAGGCCAGCAGCAGTCCGGCAAAGGTGAGGGTGTAGGCGTCGACGACCCATTGCAGGCCGCTGACGCCGGTGGCGAGCTGCACGCCGATGGACGGCAGCGCCACGTTGACGATGGTGTTGTCCAGCAGAACCAGCAGTTCGGCCAGGCAGATCACCGCGAGCGCGAGATAGCGCTGGAAACGTCGTTCCAGCAACACCGGTGGATCGACTATGGAGAGTGCCATAATTGGCAGTGAACCAGTAAATGTGACTGTCGGTAACGCTTGTTGAGCGCGAGATCAGTCACAATCGCGGCCGAATGTGATGCGCACTACGAATTATCTGAAAAACAACTGATTTCGTGAGGACATGGGTAACTCGTCGGGGACCGGCTAACTTGATGCCATGTCAACCGCCGGGCGCCAGCGGCGGTCTCGCGGCACACGAGTCTGGCCAGAAGGCGCGGAGAGGCGGAATTGCCAGATCGCGGGTGGTCCAGGTACCCTGACTGTCAGTTATCGACGAGTTCGATATCTACCCAATCCGTTCTACCGAAGACCGTTGGTCGCCGATCCCGCATGGGTTCGGTCGAAGGTCCGGCGACATTGCCGGCGGCCCACGCAGGGAGAACCGAGGCTGGGAACCGATCCGGGCATGGCCCGGATTGTTTCTGTCGCGCCCCGGAACGCCTTGCGTCCGGGGCGTTCGTTTTGTCGCCGGCCCCTGAATCGGTAGTTCGCAGACGAACCGACCATTCAGAGAGGAGGCGAAGTATGGCAAAAGCTGAGAAGGTCACCGCGGTCGCGGAGATCGTCGAGCAGTTCAAGAGCTCAACGGCCACCGTTGTCACGGAATACCGTGGTCTGCCGGTGAGCAAGCTCACCGAGCTGCGTCGCGCGCTCGGCGCGGAGGCCACGTACTCCGTCGCCAAGAACACCCTGGTCAAGCGCGCCGCCGCCGAGGCGGGCGTCGAGGGCCTGGACGACTTGTTCGTCGGACCGACCGCCATCACCTTCATCACCGGTGAGCCGGTCAACGCGGCCAAGGCGCTGAAGAACTTCGCCAAGGACAACAAGGCGCTCATCATCAAGGGCGGATACATGGACGGCGCCGCGCTGTCCGTGTCCGAGGTCGAGCGCATCGCCGACCTGGAGACCCGCGAGGTGCTGCTGGCGAAGCTGGCCGGCGCCATGAAGGGCAACCTGTCGAAGGCCGCCGGTCTGTTCAACGCTCCCGCCTCGCAGGTGGCCCGCCTGGCCGCCGCGCTGCAGGAGAAGAAGCAGGCCGAAGGCGGAGCCGCCGCCGAGTAATCACCCTGTGCGGGTTCGCCCACATAGACATTCAACTACCGAAAGGAAATACAAATGGCCAAGCTGTCCACCGAAGAGCTGCTCGACGTCTTCTCGGAGATGACCCTGCTGGAGCTGTCCGCGTTCGTGAAGGCGTTCGAGGACAAGTTCGAGGTCACCGCGGCCGCTCCGGTCGCCGTCGCCGCCGTCGGCGGTGCCGCTGCTCCGGCCGAGGCCGCCGAGGAGCAGGACGAGTTCGACGTGATCCTCGAGGGCGCGGGCGACAAGAAGATCCAGGTCATCAAGGTGGTCCGCGAGATCGTCTCCGGCCTGGGCCTGAAGGAAGCCAAGGACCTGGTCGAGGGCGCCCCGAAGCCGATCCTGGAGAAGGTCGCCAAGGAGGCCGCCGAGGCCGCCAAGGCGAAGCTGGAAGAGGCCGGCGCCAAGGTGTCCGTCAAGTAATTCGCGATCTGTTCGGCGCCGCGGCGCCGCGAATCGCTGAACGGGCGGTCCCCCACTCGGGGGACCGCCCGTTTGCTTTTTCCGCCGACACCGGACCGAGATTTGTTTTGCTGGACACAATTCCTAGTTACTCTTCGGTCAGGTTGGGGTGTGCCCCGTCAATCTCATGGGTTACAGTGACCGCACCCACTGTGACGTGACACACCGCGATGTCCCAGCGCGCGGTTCGCCGGTGGGCAGTTCGCTGAGAATTGTGGAGGTTGGCGTGGGCGTCGAAGTCCGGACCGAGGGTGTTACGAAATCCTTCGGTTCCCAGCGTATTTGGCAGGACGTTTCACTGACCCTGCCCGCGGGTGAGGTGAGCGCGCTGCTCGGCCCGTCCGGTACGGGTAAATCCGTCTTCCTCAAATCGCTCATCGGCCTACTGCGCCCGGAACGCGGTTCGATCTACATCGACAACGTCGACATCACCACCTGCACCAACAAGCAGCTGTATGAAATCCGCAAGAAGTTCGGCGTGCTGTTCCAGGACGGCGCGCTGTTCGGCTCCATGAACCTCTTCGACAACGTCGCCTTCCCGTTGCGCGAGCACACGAAGAAGCAGGAGTCGGAGATCAAGAAGATCGTCATGGAGAAGCTGGAGCTCACCGGTCTGCTGGGGGCCGAGGGCAAACTGCCCGGCGAGATCTCCGGCGGTATGCGCAAGCGGGCCGGCCTGGCTCGCGCCCTGGTGCTCGATCCGGAGATCATCCTGGTGGACGAGCCCGACTCCGGTCTGGACCCGGTGCGCACCTCATATCTGAGCCAGCTGCTGATCGATATCAACGCGCAGATCGACGCCACCATCCTGATCGTCACGCACAACATCAACCTCGCCCGCACCGTGCCGGACAACATCGGCATGCTGTTCCGCCGCCAGCTGGTGATGTTCGGCCCGCGCGAGGTGCTGCTCACCTCCGATGAGCCCGTGGTCAAACAGTTCCTCAACGGCCGCATGATCGGCCCGATCGGCATGAGCGAGGAAAAGGACGAGGCGCAGATGGCGCGCGAGCAGGCGCTGGTCGACGCCGGCCACCACCACGGTGGTGCGGAGGAGGTCGAGGGCATCATTCCGCAGATGCGGGCCACCCCCGGCATGCCGGTGCGTCAGGCGGTGCTACGCCGCAAGGAGCGGGTCAGAGAGATCATGCATACCCTGCCGCACGCGGCGCAGGTGGCGATCCGTGAGTCACTTGCGGAGAACGATGATACGCAAGTGATCGCGTACAACAACGGTGACCTGGCGGGATACCAGGGCGGGTCGTTCGACACCACCGTGCGTCACAACCCAACTAACGGGTAACATCTGCGATCGTGAATTCGACCCTGGCGCGATTGCGGACTCCACTGGAGTCGGGATTTGCCCAGGCCGGCAATATTTTTGCGCTCTTCATCGATGTGGTGCGCAAGACCTTCCGCCGGCCCTTCCAGATGCGCGAGTTCATCGAGCAGTCGTGGTTCATCGCGAGTGTCTCGATCCTGCCCAGTGCGCTGGTTGCCATCCCGTTCGGTGCGGTCGTCGCACTGCAGACCGGCTCGCTGATCAAACAGCTCGGCGCCGAATCCTTCACCGGCGCAACAAGTGTGCTCGCCACCGTGCAGCAGGCGGCCCCCGTGGTGACCTCGCTGATCATCGCGGGCGCCGCGGGCTCGGCGGTGGCCGCCGACCTCGGCTCCCGGACCATCCGTGAGGAGATCGACGCCATGGAGGTGCTCGGCGTCGATCCGATCCACCGGTTGGTGGTGCCGAGGGTGCTCGGCATGACCCTGGTCGCGCTGCTGCTCAACGGCCTGGTCTCGGTCGTCGGCATCGCGGGCGGCTACTTCTTCAACGTGCTCCTGCAGGGCGGTACGCCCGGCGCGTACCTGGCGTCCTTCTCGGCGCTGGCCCAGCTGCCCGATCTGTGGATCGGCGAGATCAAGGCCGCGATATTCGGTGTCATCGCAGGCGTGATCGCCGCGTACAAGGGCCTCAACCCCAAGGGGGGCCCGAAAGGAGTCGGTGAAGCGGTGAACCAATCGGTGGTGATCACGTTCCTGGTGTTGTTCTTCGTGAACCTGGTGCTGACCCTGGTGTACCTGCAGGTCGTCCCCGCCAAGGGCGCATAACCGTGGCAACGTCGTATCGCAACCCGGCCCTGGCCAAGTCGACCCGGCGAGTCGTGCAAATCGTGCGTGCCCCATTGAATGTGGTGGATCGCGCGGGCGAGCAGATGGCGTTCTACGCCAGGGCGATCGCCTGGATTCCGCGCACCGCAGTGCACTACCGGAAGGAGGTCATGCGGCTGCTGGCCGAGGTGACCTTCGGTTCCGGCGCGCTCGCCGTCATCGGCGGCACCATCGGCGTGATCATCTTCATGTCCGGTTCGGTGGGTGTCGTCGTCGGTCTGCAGGGTTTCAAAGCCCTTGACGCCCTTGGTAGTTCGGTGCTCACCGGCTTCCTCACCGCCTACATCAACACCCGCGAGATCGCGCCGTTGGTCGCCGCGATCGCGCTGTCGGCGACGGTGGGCTGTGGTTTCACCGCGCAGCTCGGCGCCATGCGGATCTCCGAGGAGATCGACGCGCTGGAGGTCATGGCGGTGCCCGGTGTGCCGTTCCTGGTGACCAGCCGGGTGATCGCCGGATTCGTCGCGGTGATCCCGCTGTACGTCGTCGGCCTGCTCGGCACCTACATCGCATCGCGTCAGATCAGCGTCTGGTTCAACGGACAGTCCAGCGGTTCCTACGACCACTATTTCAGCCTGTTCCTGCCACCCGAAGATGTGCTCTATTCATTCCTGAAGGTGCTGATCTTCGCATTCGTGATCATCCTGGTGCACTGCTACTACGGCTTCCATGCCACCGGCGGCCCGGCGGGCGTCGGCGTCGCGGTCGGCCGCGCGGTGCGCGCCGCGATCGTGCTGCTCAACGTGCTCGATTTCTTCCTCAGCCTGGCGATTTGGGGTACGACGACGACAGTGCGGGTCGCGGGATGAGGCGGCGGTTGCTGGGGAGGGCGTCATGAGCTCGGTACAGGCCTGGCGCGCGACGGAGAAGCTGCGAGTCCGGCTGCTCGGTATCGCGTTCTTCGTGATCGTCGCGCTGTTCCTCTGGACGACGATCGCGATATACAACAAGACCTTCACCGACACCGTGAAGGTCAACCTGATCACCGATACCGTCGGCAACGCGCTCACCCGCAATGCCGAGGTGAAGGTGCGCGGCGTCTCGGTCGGCGAGGTGCGCTCCAGCGAATCCGAGGGCGGCAAGGTGACGTTGCACCTGGCCATCGATCCCGCTAAGGCGCAACAGATTCCGTCGAACGCGACGGCGCGGCTGCTGCCGAAGACGCTGTTCGGCGAGCGGTACGTGGATCTGATCGTCCCGGAGCAGCCGAGCGGCAAGCTGACCGACGGCGTCACGCTGCACCAGGACAAGAGCGGCAATTCGATCGAGCTGAGCAAGCTGTTCGACGATCTGCTGCCGCTGCTGCAGGCGATTCCGCCGCAGGATCTGGCGAACACCCTCGGCTCGCTGGCGCAGGCGCTGTCCGGTCAGGGGCTTGCGCTCGGTGACAGCGTCGACAAGCTGGACAATATCTTCCGCGGACTCAACGGCGTGATGCCCGATCTGCAGCAGGACATCAGGAGTTTCGCCGATGTCGCCGCGACCTACTCGGACGCGCTGCCGCAGCTGGTCGAGACGCTGGACAATTTCCGGACCACCAATGCCACCATCGTGCAGCGGCGTTTCGATATCGATTCGCTGTACGCGGTGCTGACCCCGGCGTCGGCGACCACCGCCGATTTCCTGATCGCCAACCGCGACAACATCATCGACGTGTCCGCCGATTCGCGGCCCGCGCTGGAACAGTTGGCCTACTACTCGCCGAGCTATGCCTGTGCGCTGGCCAATTTCGCGAAGGTGAAGCCGCGCATCGACCAGATCATGGGCCAGGGTTCGGACCATCCCGGTTCGCGAGTTTCGGTGGCGCTCACCAACACTCGCGGCCGCTACCTGCCGAATCAGGATGAGCCGCGCTGGTTGAGCACCGAGGGACCGTGGTGTGTGCCCGAGCCGCCGCTCGGCGTCGATCCGGGTCAGTATCCGCACGGCCCGTTCAGCGACGGTTCCTACGCGGTGCCCAGCCGCAACCCGGGCGATCAGACGACCGGTGAGTTGTCGCCGCCGCAGTTCAGCGCGTATCCGGCCGCCAAGGCGCCGACCACCGTCGGCTCGCCCTCCGAGCAGCGCGCGCTCGGCGCGATCTACGGTGCGGCGCAAGGCGTTTCGCCGGAACAGGTGCCGAGTTGGATCACCCGGATCGGCGCTCCGGCGCTGCGCGGTAGCGAGGTGAGCGTGCGATGAGGGAGAAGCTGCGCGGCCTCGGCGGGCCGCTGACCAAACTGATCATCTTCGTGGTCGTCACGGTGTTCGTCACCGTCTTCCTCGGGCTGTCCATCGCCAATTACAGCGGCGGCGGCACCTCGTTCAAGGCCCGGTTCACCGATGTCACCTCGCTCAACAACGGTGACGAGGTGCGCATCGCCGGTGTCCGGGTCGGCAAGGTGACCGGGGTCAAGATCGTGGACAAGCGGCTGGCCGAGGTGAATTTCGAACTCACCGACCGCAATTGGCTGCCCGCCTCGACCATCGCCACCATCAAATACCGCAACCTGGTCGGCCAGCGCTATATCGCGCTGGAGCAGGGGCCGGGCGCACAGGGCCGAAAGATCAACGGCGGCGGCACGATTCCGCTCGAGCAGACCCGTCCGGCGCTGAACCTGACCACGCTGTTCAACGGCTTCCGGCCGCTGTTCCGCACGCTCACCGCCGACGATGTGAACAAGCTGTCCTACGAGATCATTCAGGTCTTCCAGGGTGAGCAGGGCACCATCCAGGATCTGGTCGGCACCACCGCCAGTCTGACCAACAAGATCGCCGACAAGGATGCGGTGATCGGCCAGCTGGTGACGAACCTGACCCAGGTGCTGCAGACGGTGAACAAGCGCGACGATCAGTTCGACCAGCTCATCACCTATACCGAGGCGCTGGTCAGCGGGCTGGCCGCGGAGCGCGACACCGTCGGCCACGCCGTCACCTCACTGGGCAATCTGGCCTCGGCCACCGCAGACCTGCTCGTTCCGGTGCGCCCGACGCTGCAGGGTTCGATCGCCGGGCTCAGCCAACTCACCGGCACGCTGAACGAACGCAGCGACGAGGTGAACGAGGCGCTGAAGAATCTGCCGATCAAGATGGAAAAGCTCGGCCGCGTCGGCAGTTACGGTTCGTGGTTCCAGTTCTACCTGTGCGGTATCGATGTCGTCGTCGGTCCCGGCGCGGTCTCCGCACCGCAGCTGAACCTGCCCGCCGACCTGCCGACGATCAATCAGCCGCTCTACACGAACGCCGCGCCGCGTTGCAGTGGCAAGGGAGGCCACTAAATGGACGACCGGATCCTGCTCGGCAAGCGCAGCCCCGCATTCATGGGCGTGCTCGGCCTGGCGATGGTCCTGCTGGTGACGGTATCGGCGTTCTTCCTCGACCGGTTGCCGATCATCGGCGCGGGCACCAAGTACACCGCGGAGTTCTCCGAGGCCGCAGGCCTCAAGAAGGGCAACGAGGTGCGCATCGCCGGCGTGAAGGTCGGCTCGGTGTCGGATGTGCGGTTGGACGGCAACAAGGTTCGGGTCGATTTCCGCACCCAGGACGCCTGGATCGGGGACGAGACCACCGCGTCCATCCAGATCAAGACCCTGCTCGGGCAGAAGTATCTGGCGCTGGATCCCAAGGGGTCGCGTCCCGCCGATCCGGGTAAGCCGATTCCGTTGTCGCGCACCGTTTCCCCGTACGACGTGGTGGACGCGTTCAGCGATGCGGCCAAGCAGATCGACCAGATCGATACCGGCCAGCTGGCCAACAGCATGCAGGTGCTCTCCGACGCGTTCGCCACGACCCCGCCGGAGATCCGCAGCTCGATCGACGGTGTGGCCCGGCTGTCGGAGACGCTGGCCAAGCGCGACGAGGAGCTGAAGAAGCTGTTCGCCGCCACCCGCGGCGTCACCCAGGTGCTCGCCGACCGCAACGCCCAGTTCGAGAAGCTGCTCGGCAACGGCGGGCAGCTGCTCACCGAGCTCAATATCCGCCAGCAGTCCATCGCGCAGTTGCTTTCCGGCGCGCGCACCGTCGCCGCCGAGCTGACCGCGCTGGTGAAGGATAACGAGCAGCAGATCGGTCCGGCGCTGACGAATCTGAAGTCGGCGATCGACCTGCTCAACGCCCACCAGCAGGACCTGTCCAAGACGCTGGAACTGGCCGCGCCGTTCTACGGCATCTACGCGAACGTGCTCGGCACCGGCCGCTGGTTCGACGCGGTGATCGTCAACCTGATTCCGCCCGCCCTGCCGGAGGTACCGGGCAACCGTCCGCCGGTACGCAACCTGGGAGGTAACTGAGTTGGCGAATCGGCATTTTCACCCGCCCACCGCGCTGCGCGAATTGCGCAACCTGGGAGGTAACTGAGTTGGCGAACTGGCGTAGGGAACCGCTCACGGCGCTGCGCGAATCCGGCCGGGGCACAAAGGCCGTCATCGCGCTGGTGACCGTGGCCGCGGTGGTTGCCGTCGGCGCGCTGTGGTGGCTGTTCGATCGGCTCACCACCACGACCATCACCGCGTACTTCGATCGCTCGGTGGGTATCTACGAGGGTTCGGACGTGCGCATCCTCGGTGTGCCGGTGGGACATGTCGATTCGGTGCAGCCGATCGGCGACCAGGTCAAAATCGTGATGAGCGTTGACCGTTCGTACGACATCCCGGCCGATGCCAGGGCCGCGCAGATCACCCCGTCGATCGTGTCCGACCGCTACATCCAGCTGACGCCGGTCTATCAGGGCGGGCCGAAAATGGCTCGCACCGCGACGATTCCGCGCGATCACACGGTGACCCCGGTCGAGGTGGACCAGCTGTACAAGAGCATCACCGAACTGTCGGATGCGTTGGGCCCCAACGGTGCCAACAAGGACGGTGCGGTGAATACGCTGGTGCGCACCTCGGCGGCGAACCTGGCGGGCAACGGAGAAGCGTTGGCCAACAGCCTGACTCAGCTCTCGCGGGCCGCGCGCTACTTCTCCGACGCGCGCGGGGACATCTTCGACACCATCAAGAACCTGCAGACATTCGTCACCATGCTGGCCCAGAACGACGATCAGGTGCGGACTTTCAACGCGCAGCTGGCCGATCTGTCCGGCTTCCTCGCCAATGAGCGCCAGACGCTCGGTCAGGCGCTGAACCTGCTGTCGGTCGCGCTCGGTGATGTCGCCCGGTTCGTCGACAACAACCGTGACCAGATCAAGGGCAATGCGGACGCGCTGATCACGCTCACCAAGACGCTCGCGGATCAGCGCGACGATCTGGCCAAGGCGCTGCCGGTGCTGCCGCTGGCGCTGAGCAATCTGGTCAATATCCACAACGCCGAGTCGGGCACCCTCGATATGCGCTCCAACTTCACCGATCTGCAGGATCCGTTCGGCGTGATGTGCAAGCTGATCGATGTCAGCAAGCTGCGGCCGGGCGATCCCAAGTTCGAGGCGCTCGGCAGGCAGATGCGGCCGATCCTCGATCACTGCAAGGAGCTCAGCGATCAGATCACCGCGGGTGTGAAGACGCCGTCGCTGATCCTGCCGTTCGGCATCCTCAGCGGTGAGAACGAGCAGCGGGCCCCGGTGCCCGGCACCGTGCCCGGCACGCCGTCGAATCAGCTGCCGCCGTCCCAGCGGGGAGGTGACCGGTGAGCAAGGGTAGTCGAATCCGTTCCGGCGCAGGTGTTTTCGGCGCAGTGCTGGCGATCGGCCTCTCGGCGACGCTGCTGACATCGTGCGCGTCCGACGGTATATACAGCGTCCCGCTGCCCGGCGGCGCCGATGTCGGCGCGCATCCGATGAACCTGAATATCGAATTCGACGACGTGCTCGATCTGGTGCCGCAGTCGGCGGTGAAGGTGGACGGCGTTCCGGTCGGGCGGGTGGAGAATATCGGGCTGGCCAAGGACGGCTGGACCGCCGATGTGCATGTGCTGGTGAACAATTCGGTCGACCTGCCCGCCAACGCACGCGCCGAGGTGCGGCAGTCGAATCTGCTCGGCGAGAAGTTCATCGAGCTGTCCAAGCCGACCACCGAGGAGCCCGACAGCCAGAAGCTGTCCAGCGGTGCCACCATCCCGGCGTCCCGCACTCGGCACGCCACCGAGGTGGAGCAGGTGCTCGGCGCGCTGTCGCTGCTGCTCAACGGCGGTGGCGTGGCGAATCTGACGCCGATCGTCACCGAGCTCAACAAAACCCTCGGCGGCCGTGAGCCGCATGTGCGCTCGCTGCTGGAACAGGCCGACAAATTGGTGATCGGTCTCAATCAGCAGGTCGACGAGATCAACCGGGCCCTGGACAATCTGAACACCCTCGGCGGCCGGGTCGCGGCGCAGAACGATCAGATCGGCAAGGTGCTCGACGAGCTGCCGCAGGGCATTAAGATCCTGAACGAGCAACGGCCGCAACTGATCTCGCTGCTGCAGCAGCTGGACCGGGTCGGTCAGGCCGGCTTCGACATCCTGAACAAGTCGAAGGACGATCTGATCCGCGACCTCACCTCGCTGCGGCCGACGCTGCAGGAATTGGGTAGGGCCGCACCGGATTTGGTGACCGCGTTCCCGCTGATCCCCACCTATCCGTTTCCGGACTCCTCGTTGGACGGTCTCTACGGCGGCCAGCTGAACACCTGGCTGTCGGTGGATCTGCAGATCGGTCAGACGCTGAGCAATCTCGGTGTCGGCAAACCCGATCCGGTCTACATTCCGCCGCCCGGCCCGCCGGTGCCGGTGAATCCGACCAACCCCTACTACAACGGCAACGGTCCGCGTCCGGGCTGGCCGACGGTGTCGCTGCTGCCGCTGCCGCCGAATATGGCGCTCGCGCCGGTACCCGCGATCGGCGTGCCGGGCCCGCAGGATCCGGTCGGCAAGATCCTCGAACAGCTGGGAGTGGGTGGTCCGCGATGACAAGGCTGGTTCGGTGGCAGCTGATCGCGTTCGCGGTGATCGCCGTTGTCGGTGTGGTCTTCGTCGGCGCGAAATACATTCGGCTGAACCAGATGTTGGGCTTCGGCCAATACCAGGTGAAGGTGCAGGCCAAGCAGACCGGCGGCATCTACAAGGGCGCCGAGGTGACCTATCGGGGCGTTCCGGTGGGCCGGGTCGGCGATCTCGAGCTGAGCTCCGACGGTGTCGTCATGGATCTCGAACTCAATTCGGACGCGCCGAAGATCCCGGACAACGCGAAAGCCGTTGTGGCGAACCGCTCCGCGATCGGTGAGCAGTATCTGGATCTGCAGCCGGACGTGGACAAGGGGCCGTACCTGAAAGACGGTTCGGTGATTCACGGTGCCAGCACGCCGGTTTCGGTCGAGACGCTGGTGCAGAGCGTCGACACCTTCACGCGCACGGTCGATCTCACCGCGCTGAACACCACGGTGACCGAGCTCGGCAAGGCGTTCAACGGCAAGGGCGACGATCTGAAGGTCTTCGTCGACTCGCTCAACAAGTTCACCGCCACGTTCAATGACACACTGCCGCAGACGATTCGGTTGATCGAGGACGGCAAGGTCGCGCTCGGCACC
The DNA here is from genome assembly GCF_020361265.1 of Nocardia sp. JCM 34519.1. Classification (NCBI taxonomy): domain Bacteria; kingdom Bacillati; phylum Actinomycetota; class Actinomycetes; order Mycobacteriales; family Nocardiaceae; genus Nocardia; species Nocardia sp. JCM 34519.1. Next base: position 2,819 of record NZ_JAIRBR010000026.1, on the reverse strand, counting down.
CAGGTGGACCAGTCGGATGCGATCCGCAGGTTCAGCGACGGACTCGATCAGCTCACCGCCCAATTGCGTTCCAACGACCCGGATATTCGTCGTTTGATCGGCACCGGCACGGATGCGGGTGCGGCGCTGCAGGCATTGATCAAAGAGAGCGGCCCCGCGCTGACCCAGGATTTCGGCAACCTGCGCGAATTGCTGCTGACGATCTCGCCGAAGTTCTACGCGATCAAACCGCTGTTGCAGATGTTGCCGCACCTCTCGGTGGGCGGTTCCTCGACCGCACCGGGCGACGGCACCAGTCATTTCGGCCTGGTGCTGGAAACCAATAATCCGCCCGCGTGTACGGTCGGCTACGAGGGCACTCAGCGGATTCTGGCCGAGATGAAGGCCAAGGATCCGAATTTCGACGACACCCGCGATGAGTTCCCGTTCAACAAGGACGCGAAGTGCACCGTGCCGTTCGGTAATCCGACGGCGGTGCGCGGCGGCGAACGCGCCGAGCTGGCCGACCCCAGCATCGCGCAGCCGTGGGATACCGTCCCGAAGACCGATCCGGACAAGCTGAATCTGAACCCGGTCGCCGTCCAGCTGGCCACTTTGATGGGGGTCACGCCGAAGCGGTGACCGAGACCGACGACGTTAGGTGTCTTGCGTGAGCATCGACATAACCAAGGAAACCGATTCGCAGCCGAGGCAAACCTCGGCCGACGAGCGGCCCGCGGGGCTCGCCAAGTCAACGAACGATCAGGTCGGCACCGGTAAGGCGCGCACGATCGCATTCGTGGTCTCCGCTACCGCGCTGGTGGTCGCGCTGGCCGCGGCCGCCTGGTTCGGTGTCGGCTGGGTGCGGGCGGCCTATTTCACCGATGGCCCGCGCGCGCAAGCCCGCGAGGCCGCGCTGGACGGCGCCCGGCAGGCCGCGCTCAATATGACCACCACCAACCTCGACGATGTGCCCGGCTCGTCCGCGCTGCAGCGGTCGTCGATGACCGGTGCGCTGCTGGATTCGGCCACCAAGAATCAGCAGCAGATCGAGGCGATGATGACCAGCGCGGGCGTGCAGGTCAGTTCGAAGGTGGTCGGCTCCTCGCTCACCGAACTCGACAGCGAACTCGATCGCGCCTCGGCCATCGTGGTGCTGCGGGTGACCGAGACCAAGAAGGACAACTCGCAGCCGCCGGATAACTACCGCTACACCTGGAGCCTGAATATGGCCAAGGTCGGCGATGTCTGGAAGGCCGAGCAGGTGGCCTCGCTGGAGCAGCCGGTGGAGCTCGGCTCGGATACCCAGGCGCCCGCCAACCCGGCGGCCCCGCAGACTCCGGCCCCGCCCGCGCAGCCGACGCCGAAGCCCGGATCGTAGGAGAACAGTGATGGCATCTGGTCGACCGGTCAATCGGGTCACATCCAAGCGCAAGCCCGCGGAGACCGCGCAGCGCGCCAAGCCGCGCCCGGCCGCCGCGCGCGCGACGCGGACCAGGGTTTCCGGATCCGCGGCGCGACCGCGGCGCGATCCCGAGCCCGCCGCCGCGCCTACCCGGCGCCCGAAGTTGAGGTTGCCGCGCCCGGCGGGTCCGAAGCGGTCCTGGTTCGGCGTCGCGGCGTTATCGGTCGCCGCCGTGCTGCTCGGCGCGTTCGCGGTGCTCGCCGCGCTGCGTCCCGGCGTCGACGACAGTAATAAGGCGTTCATCGACACCAAGTCGACGGAGGAGGTCAAGGCCGCCGCCGAGAACGCGCTGAAGACCATCTACTCCACCGATGCGAAGAACGTCGACGGCTATAAGGCCGCACTGCGCGGCGTGCTCACCGGAACCATGCTCGCCGAATTCGACAAGTACGCCGACACCACGTTCTCCGCGCTGGGGCAGGCGCAGGTCAAGGCCGATGCCAAACCCGGGCCGACCGGCGTGACGATGCTCACCGACGACCGGGCCGAACTGCTGGTGAACCTGGTGGTGAGCGCCTCCAAGGGCGGCGAGGCGCAGCCGAGCGCCACCGGGCCCATCATCGTGCGAATGCAGAAGGTCAACGGCCACTGGCTGGCCAGCGAGATCCCGGACCGGCCGGTCCTGCAGGCCCCGCCGCAGTGACCGATGGGCGGTCGATCGCGGTGATCATCCAGTGAGACAGTCGATCTCGGCCGCGTAACGGCCGATCCGGTACCGCCGCGGCGGTGCGCCCTGCCACTTGACGAGTTTCGCCCGACCCGTCACGCTATTCACAACAGCGGCAGCTGTCACAGTGGCTTCAGGCGCCCGCGGCCCACCGCGCAGCCAGCGAATTCGGCCCGGCGCGCCAGCCACGTGGAAGTCCACACGGGTGGTACTTTGACATCCCCGTGTGTGTTGGTGTAAGTTTGGACGTTGCGCTGGCTGCCTCCTGTCCATACCTCGATTTGCACACGTAAGTTCCACCTTCCGGTGTTACTTCCGTTGTTGCCTGTTCGGGTTTCGTTCGGGTTGTAACCAGCGGAATTCGTAGCAGACAAGCGACGGTCGCGGACCACCACGCGACGCGCGTGAGGTGCTGGAAGGACGCATCTTGGCAGTCTCCACCCAGACCAAGGCAGTTGCCGGAATCCCCGGAGCCCCTAAGCGGGTGTCTTTCGCGAAGATCCGTGAACCCTTGGAGGTGCCGGGTCTTCTCGATCTTCAAACTGATTCCTTTGCATGGCTGATCGGTTCACCGGAATGGCGTGAGAAGGTCGCCGCTCGTGGTGACGTCGGCCTAGTCGGTGGACTCGAGGAGGTGCTCGAGGAGCTTTCGCCGATCGAGGACTTCTCCGGTTCCATGTCGTTGTCCTTCTCGGATCCGCGCTTCGA
>NZ_JAIRBR010000025.1:0-123950 GCF_020361265.1 Nocardia sp. JCM 34519.1 | reverse complement strand
TATCGGCTCCTCCTCCGCCTTGCCAGGCGACGAGCTGGACCGCGGATGCATCCGGCCGGACTTCGACACAGGGCCTAGCCCGTCGAGCCGCGCCGCCGCGGCGAATCCCGGATTGGCCGCCTCCAGCCGCTCGGCCAGCGCCATCCGGGAGATGAGCGCGTCGCAGCCGAGGCAGCGCACCCGCGCATAGGTGCCGTGCAGGTCGATCACCCGGCGCTGACCCGCCTTGGTGTGCAGCATGTCGACGTTCTGCGTGATCAGGCCGGTGACCGCGCCCATCCTTTCCAGCCGGGCCAGCGCCCGGTGTCCCGCACTCGGCCAGGCACCGTCCATGCGCCGCCAACCGATATGGTTGCGCGCCCAATAGCGTTGCCGGAACACGGGATCGGCGACGAACTGCTGATACGTCATCGGATTGCGGGGCGGCGAATCCGGGCCGCGATAGTCGGGTATGCCGGAATCGGTCGAGAGCCCGGCGCCGGTCAAGACGGCGATCCGGCGCCCGCCGAGCGATTCGAACAGCCGCTCGAATCCGGCCGGTTCCTGGATATCGGGCATGTGTCCAGCGTACGACGCCGGAGATCAGCGCCGCGTGCGCAGGCCGAGCACCGCGAGCGCGTAGTCGGTGAACAGCGGCGCCAGTTCGGGCACCCGGGCGGCACCGGCGTCGACTATCACTCGCCGGGTCCGCTCGCCGATCGCATCGGGGATCAACGCGATGAGGTGGTCGGGCAGCTGCGGCAGTGCCGGATCCGCGGCGCGCGCCTGCGCGTAGAACTCCCGATACAGATCCGCGAATCGGTCGACGGCGAGATCGCGGTAGGCCACCGCGGCCTGCTCGACCTTGAACGACTCGACCAGTACCAGGCGCGCGAAATCGGCTTCGGCGGCGACGGTTTCACAATATGTCGCGACCATCGTTGCGATCTTGGCGACGGCGTCCGCGTCGGCGGGCAGTTGCGCGAGTTCCTCCGCGATCCGGCAGGCCACGATATCGATGCCGGTATGCACCGCCTCGACGAAACACTGCTCCTTGTTCGCGAACTGTTCGTAGAAGGTGCTGCGCGAAACGTGGGCCCGCGCCACGATATCGCTCAGTGTGGTGGCCGAATAGCCTTTGTGCTCAACGCATTCCACCATCGCCTCGATGAGCCTGCCGCGCGGCGACGCCAGCGCCGTCGCCCGGGCCGCCCGATGCCGGTCGGCGAAAGCCGTGCTCACCCACTCCGCCGGCGCACGCTCGCCGGGATCGAACAGGGTTGTCGCGCACGGCCGCTCGTCGGGCATCCATACCTTCTCTCGGGTCGGTTCGGGGTTACGTCCCCACCGCCGGGCCACCGATTCGGCTCGGCCCGCGCCTCATTATCGGGGACGGCGCCGCGGAGTTCAGGAGGTGGGCACAGGATCTGGTTTCCTCGGTACCGGGCCGGAAGTCGATGACGGTGACCGAGATGAAAGATCTGTTCGACATCAGTGGGCCGGGTCACAGTCGGGGCGGTAGCGCGTGTATTGCCGGAATGCGGAAACCGCTGATCAGGGGTTGGCATGCGGGTGACGAGCTGTCGGCTCGGATGGGCCTGTGCACAACATCTTTCGGTGCGGTCCTGGGATGATCTCGCGAAACTTCGCAATATGTATGGCATGTCGGTCGATACGTCGAGCGCGATCGACAACCCTGCTAGGGTGATCGAATCGTCGGGTTCCGGGTTGCTGGCGGGACTCCGCTGTGGGTGGTGGGTGGTGCTGGAATCGCCTGTCCCGCAGGTACTGTGCGGTCCGCCGCCGGTCACTCGCCAGGTGCTCGGCATTCGACGCGGACCGTATCCGGCCTGGTCGGCCGCGGTCGGTGTGGCGAGGAAGGTGGGACGAAACTCTGTGGCAGCTGGCTGTCCACAGCGCCGGAGCGGGCCGACACCGGTTGTGGCGTGGTCAGGTTTTCCGGACGATCCCCGAGCTGGTCGACGACGAGAGAACTGATGAATTTGGATATCGCCGTGGTACTTCCGTGGATCATCGCCGCCGTCCTGGTACTCGCCGTGGCGGGGTACGCGGTACGAACCGGGCACGCGAAGCAGGAGCAGATCACCGCGCTGACGCGGGAACAGCGGGCCCGCGAGGACGCACTGGAACATTTCGCCGTCAGCACGCTACCCGCCGTGACCGAGGCGGTGCGCCGCTTCGAACCGGCGCCGCGGGTGGAACTTCCCGCCGGACTGGAGGATTCGCGGTTCGCCCAATACCTGCGCTGGATCGCCGAACGCGGCGCAGAAGACCTGCGTGCCGTCCAGGCCGAAACCAGGGAGCGCACCAACCGTGAGGCGGACGAGCGCGCGCAGCAGGCGATCCACGCCGCGGAGGAGGCGACCCGCGCCAAGGTGACCGCGAGCGCCCGCGAGGCCACCGCCGCCGCGGTGCGCTCCTTCGGCACCTCGGTGGTGAGCCTCGGCGCCGACGTCGGCCAGATGGTGAGCCAGGCACTGCGCGAACACCGCGACGACGAGGTGTACGGCACGCTGACCCGCATCGACCACACCGTTCAGCAGATGATCCGCCAGGCCCAGTCCTATGTGATCGTCTCCGGCGGCCTGCCCGGCCGCCGCTGGCCGGTCCAGTCGCTGACCGATGTGGTCGGCGGCGCCATCGGCCGCGTCCGGGACTATCTGCGGGTGCGGCCGAACCAACTCGACCGGCTGGTCATCAGCCGCGCCGTCGAACCGCTGGTGCACACCCTGGCCACCCTGCTCGACAACGCGCTGCGCTATTCCCCGCCAACGTCTTTCGTCGATGTGAGCTTCCAGGAGGGGCATCACGGCGTCACCGTCATCATCGACGACGCCGGCGTCAGGATGAACGCCGAACAGATGGAGGAGGCCAGGCAGGTGCTCGCCAACGAGCGCCCGGTGGACATCCACCAGCTCGGGCCGTCCCCGAAGGTCGGCTTCCCCGGTATCGCCGCGCTGGCCCGCCGCTACGGCTTCACCGTCTACATCGACGGACCCAACGCCTACGGCGGTATGCGCGCCATGGTCTACATCCCGGAGGCACTACTTGTCACGCCGCAGGTGGCACCGGCGACGGCCGTGCCGCAGCAGCAGAGCGAACCGCAGCATCAACCCGCACCCGTCCCCGCCGACGAGATCGCACCGGAGCCCGCTTCGGTGACCGTGAGCGAACAGCCAATGGAGGAGCCACAATTCGCGCTGCACGAGATCACCAGCGGCGGACTACCGAAGCGCAGGCGCCGAGATGTCGCGCCTGCCTTGCGGGTTGACGGTCCACGCACCGAACCGGCGCTGGCGCGACCGGATATCGCCGCCGCCTGGCAGACCGGATCCAAGAGCGGCCGCGCCGCCGCTTCCGATCACAGCGAAGGGATGGATTCTTGATGGGCACACCGGCAACCGACAGCGGCAACAAACTGGCCTGGCTACTAGAGGATCTCGAGATTCCCGGGGTCCGCTTCGCGGTCCTGCTCTCCGAGGACGGCCTGCGGATCGCGCATTCGGCCGGCGTCGCCAAGGATGACGCGGAACGGTTCGCGGCCGCCGCGTCGGGGCTGCGTTCGCTCGGTAAGGCGCTCGGCGAATTCTGTGGCGGCAGCGGAAATTCGGTGCGGCAGAACATGACCGAATACGACGAGGGCATGATCCTGATCACCGCGGCCGGTGAGGGCGCGCTGCTCGGCGTCTCCACCACCACCGATATCGACGTGGGCCTCATCGCGCACCGGATGAACGAGCTGGCCGGGCGCGTCGGCCGGGAGCTCGGCGCCGAACCTCGCAGGCGAGCCGACCTGCGATGAGCCGGCCACGTCGCGACCCTGACCTGGTGCGCGCCTATGTGCGCACCGGGGGACGCTCTCGGGCCACCCGTGACCTCGACCTGGTCACGCTGGTGGTCGCCGCCAAGGATCCCGCGCCGGGTGCGAGCCCCGACGCGCGCCGGGTCATGGACGTGGTCCGCCGCGGCTCGCTGTCCATCGCGGAAATCGCCGCGTACCTCGATCTGCCGCCCTCGGTGGTGAAGATCGTCGCGTCGGATCTGCTGGACAGCGGACATTTGAACTCACCGGCACCGGCCGATGCGCTGCCGGACCTGGCCCTCTTGGAGGAGGTACTGAATGGGCTCCGTGCTCTCGCCGTCTGATGTCGATCCGGGTGGGTGGCGGCCGGCGGAGCGGGTGAACTATGTCGCCGAGACGGTGACCCGGTCGGTGAAGTTGTTGGTGGCGGGCAATTTCGGTGTCGGCAAGACGACCTTCGTCGGCAGCGTTTCGGAGATCAAACCGCTGCGCACCGAGGAGACCATCACCGAGGCGAGCGTCGGCGTCGACGATATGGCGGGTCTGCCCGGCAAGTCGACCACAACGGTCGCAATGGATTTCGGCCGCATCACGCTGAATCCCGAACTGGCGCTGTATCTTTTCGGCACGCCGGGGCAGCAGCGGTTCGTGCCGCTGTGGGAGGAATTGGCCCGCGGTGCGCTCGGCGCGCTGGTGCTGGTCGACACCCGCCGCATCGAGAAGGCCGACGAGGTGCTCTCGGTACTGGAGGAGCGCGGCGTGCCGTATTCGGTGGCGGTGAACCAATTCGAGGGCGCCAAACAGTTCCCGCTCGACGAGGTGCGCGATGCGCTCGATCTCACCCCCGACACCCCGCTGACCATGCTGGACGCCCGCGACCGCGGCACCTGTCTGCGCTCGCTGATCACGCTCGTCGAATTCCTGTTCCGCAGAATGGAAGGACGTCTTTGACCCCGTCGCAGCGACTATCCACCGCCGGGTCCACCGAACAAGCCCGCTGCCCGGTCGCGCACGGGTCGCCGGTGGACACCGACGGACCAAGGGTCGCACTGTATTCCGAGCAGTTCGCCGCCGATCCGCACCGCGCCTACCGCGAAATGCGTCGGAAATTCGGCTCATTGGTGCCGGTGGACCTCGCGCCCGGCGTACCGGCGACCCTGGTGATCGGCTATCACACCGCGGTGCGCATCCTCAACGATCCGGACCACTTTCCGGCCGACCCGCGCATCTGGCAGCGCGAGATACCGGGTGAGTGCCCGATTCTGCCGATGCTGGAGTGGCGCCCGAACGCATTGCGCAGCGCGGGCCTCGAACATGCGCGCTACCGGCAGGCCAATATCACCGCCATCGGCGAAATCGATTTGCACGCACTGCATTCCACGGTGGAACGGATCGCGATCCCGCTGATCAACAGTTTCTGCGGCGACGGCGTCGCCGATCTGATCAGTCAGTACGCCTTCCCGCTCACCTTCGCCGCGTTGAACGAAATGCTCGGCTGCCCGGCCGAGATCGGTCAGCAGGTGGCCACCGGCATGGCCGCGATGTTCGAGGGCGTCAACGCCGACAAGGGCAACCAGATGCTCACCGACGCGCTGTACGAGCTGGTGATGCTGAAGCGGCGTGAACCGGGTGACGACGTCACCTCGCGGCTGATCGCCCACCACGCCGGGCTCGGCGACGAGGAGATGATCCATCAGCTGGTGACGCTCTACGGCGCGGGTATCGAACCGCAGCAGAACCTGATCGTGAACACCCTGCTGCTGATGCTCACCGACGATCGATTCGCCGGAAATGTGTTGGGCGGCAGCCTATCCACCCGCGACGCGCTGGACGAGGTGCTGTTCAACGACCCGCCGATGGCCAACTACTGCGTGTCCTACCCGAAGCAGCCGATCCTCATCGACGAGGTGTGGCTGCCCGCGCATCAGCCGGTGGTGATCAGCATGACCGGCTGCAACAACGATCCGGCGATCGACGCGGGCGGCTACACCGACAACCGCTCCCATCTCGCGTGGAGCGTCGGCCCGCACGCCTGCCCGGCCCGCTCGGTGGCCTATCTGGTGGTGCAGGACGCCATCGACCAATTGCTCGACGCGCTACCCGAAATGCGTCTGTCCGTACGGCCCGAGCACCTCACCTGGCGGCCTGGGCCCTTCCATCGCGCTCTGGTGTCCCTACCGGTCACCTTCCCGAAATCCCCTCCGCTCAACGTGTATTAAGGAGATTCCGATGGATCAACCGCCCCTAGTCCTCGATCCCACCGGAACCGATATCCAGGGCGAATCCGCGCGGATTCGCGAGCGCGGCCCCGTGACAAAGGTGGAATTGCCCGGCGGCGTGCAGGCTTGGTCGGTAACCGATCAGGTGCTGCTGAAGCAGCTGCTGGTGGATCCGCGGGTGTCCAAGGACGCCAAACAGCACTGGCCTGCCTTCATCAACGGTGAAATCCCGCCCGACTGGCCGCTTTTCCTGTGGGTGGCGGTGAACAACATGTTCACCGCGTACGGCGCCGACCACCGGCGGCTGCGCAAACTGGTCGCCCCGGCGTTCACCGCGCGCCGCACCGAGGCGATGCGGCCGCGGATCGTCGCGATCACCGACGAACTCCTCGACGAGCTGGCCGCGCAGGACGGAATCGTCGATCTGCGTGAGGGTTTCGCGTACCCGCTGCCGATCCGGGTGATCAGCGAGCTGATGGGCGTGCCGGAGGCGCTGAATCCCGGACTGCGCAAATGCGTCGACGGCATCTTCGACACCACCCTCACCCCGGAGCAGTCGCAGGCCAACTATATGGAGATGTACCGGATTCTGGCCGAACTGGTCGCATTCCGGCGGGAACATCCCGGCGACGATATGACCAGCCTGCTGATCGCACACCGGGACGAGGACGACGGCTCACAGCTCACCGAACAGGAACTGATCGACACCCTGCTGCTCGTCATCAGCGCCGGGCACGAGACCACGGTCAACCTGCTCGACCAGGCCATCTTCGCGCTGCTCACCCGGCCCGAGCAGCGGGCGAGTCTGCTTGCGGGCCAAGTGGGTTGGTCCGATCTGGTAGAGGAGTCGCTGCGTTTCGAGGCGCCGGTGGCGCATCTGCCGCTGCGCTTCGCCGCCGAGGATATCGAGCTGGACGGCGGCATCAGCATCGCCAAGGGCGAACCGATCCTGGCGTCCTACGCGGCCGCTAACCGCGATCCGAAGGTGCACGGCGCGACCGCCGACGAATTCGATGTGACCCGAGCGACCAAGGAGCACTTGGCCTTCGGCTACGGCGCCCATCACTGCCTGGGTGCGCCGCTCGCCCGCCTGGAGGCGGAGGTGGCGCTGCCCGCCATCTTCCAGCGGTTCCCGAATATGCGGCTGGCAGCGGATATTTCGGAGCTCGGCACGGTGGCGAGCTTCATCTCCAACGGTCACCACCAGTTGCCGGTGACCCTGTAGAAATTTCCTTCGAGGGGTGCCGAACTGCGGCGGCACCCCTCTGGTCGGCACTACGTGACGATGCGCAGCGGTTGTTCGATGATCGACTTCAGCTGCTGCAGGAACCGGGCGCCGGTCGCGCCGTCGATCGCGCGATGATCGGCGGACAGCGTCACCCGCAGGATCTTCCGGACCACGATTTCACCGTCGGCGAGCCGCAATTCGTCGGTGGCCGCGCCGACCGCGAGGATGGCGGCCTCGGGCGGGTTGATGACCGCGGCGAACTGTTCGATTCCGAACATGCCCAGGTTCGAGATGGTGAAGGTGCCGCCGGACATTTCGTCGGCACGCAGCCGGCCCGCGCGGGCGCGTTCGGCCTTTTCCACTGTCTCCGCGGCGATTTCGGAGACGCCCTTCCGGTCGGCATCCCGGATCACCGGCACGACGAGACCGGTGGGGATCGCCACCGCGACACCCAGGTGAATGCCATTGTGCCGCAACAGCTTATCTCCGGCAAAGGAGACGTTGACGCCCGGATCGGTGCGCAGCGTCGCGGCCACCGCCTTGACGATGAGATCGTTGACGCTGACCTTGCCCTTACCCGCGCTCTGCAGCGTGCCGTTGACCTCGGCCCGGAAGGCCAGCAGATCGGTCACATCGATGGCGCTGGTCAGATAGAAGTGCGGGGCCTGCTGTTTGCTCTCGGTGAGGCGCTTCGCGGCGACCCGCTGGATATTGCTCAGCGGTTCCTCGGTGTAATCGCCCGCCGGTGCGGCGGATCCGGTTGCGGCATCGGCTGTTCCGTTAACCGACGCTCCCTGTGGGGTCGCCGCCGGTATCGCGGTCGGCTGTCCGGCGTCGGTATCCTGGCGTGTGCTCGGTGTCGCGGTGGCCCGGTGCGCCGCCTCGACATCTTGGCGGGTGATACGGCCGCCCGGGCCGGTGCCCCGCACGGTGGCGATATCGATTCCGAGCTCGCCCGCGATCTTGCGCGCAAGCGGGGACGACTTCGGTCGCACGCCGTTGCCGGGCGAAACGCTCTGTGCGCCAGCGCTCGACGTCGCGTCACCGGTCGACGCCACAGCTCCGGGCACATCGGCAACGGATGTGCCACCGGCGGCGTCATCCGGGTCGAGCGATCCCGCAGCCGCGCTCGCCGAACCGGCAACCGGCGCAGCGGATTTCCCGGCCCCGCTACCGTCGCCGACCAATGCGATCGGCGCGCCGATCGCCACCCGGGTTCCCGGTTCGACCAGGATCTGTTCCAGCACCCCGTCGTCGTAGGCCTCCAATTCCATCAGGGCCTTGTCGGTTTCGATTTCGGCCAGCACGTCACCGCGCGCGACCTGGTCGCCGACCTGTTTGAGCCAGGCGGAGACGACGCCGTCCTCCATGGTGTCGGAGAGCCGGGGCATGGTGATTTCGGGCATGGGTGTCCTCCGGATCTCAGCGTCGTTTGCCGACGGCGGCAAGGGTTTCCACGGCGGCGGTGTACAGCGAGTCGGCCGACGGCAGCGCGAGCCGCTCGAGTGGTTTCGCGTAGGGGAGCGGCACCTCGGCCATCGCGACCCGCCGCACCGGCGCGTCGAGGTAGTCGAAGGCGCCGTCGGAGATGGAGGCGGCCACCTCCGCGCCGATACCGTAGGTGAGCCAGTCGTCCTCGCCGATCACGGCGCAGCCGGTCTTGCGCACCGAGGCGACGATGGTGTCGCGGTCCAGCGGGCGCAGGCTGCGCAGGTCGACGACCTCCGCCGAAATACCTTCCGCGGCAAGTCTTTCGGCGACCTGGGTGCAGACCGTCGCCATGCGCGAGTAGCCGATCAGGGTGATGTCGGTCCCGGTGCGGGTCACCGCGGCCTTGCCGATCTGGGCGGCCGGAAGATCTTCCGGCACTTCGCCTTTGGTGTTGTAGAGCGAAAGGTTCTCCAGGAACAGTACCGGATCGTCGTCGTCGATGGCGGCCTTGAGCAGTGCCCTGGCATCGGCCGGGGTGCTCGGCGCCACCACCTTCAGCCCGGGGACGAACGCGTAGTAGAGCTCGATGTTCTGCGAATGCGTCGCACCCAGCTGCTGCCCGCCGCCACCCGGGGTCCGGATGACCATGGGCACGCTGGTCTGTCCGCCGAACATGCCGTAGATCTTGGCGGCGTGGTTGACGATCTGATCCAGCGCGAGCAGCGAGAAGTTGATCGTCATGATCTCCACGACCGGGCGCAGGCCGAGCATGGCCGCGCCGATCGCGGCGCCGACGAAACCCTCCTCGGCGATGGGCGTGTCGCGCACCCGCTTTTCGCCGAATTCGGCGAGCAGGCCCGCGGTGATCTTGTAGGAGCCCTCGAAGACGCCGATCTCCTCGCCGATGAGGAAGATATCGTCGTCGCGCCGCATCTCCTCGCGGAGGGTTTCGCGCAGCGCTTCCCGATAGGTCATGACAGCCACGGTGATGTAATCCTTTTCAGGCGATAGCCCTGCGCCAGGGCTAGGCGAAGAGTGGGTCGGCGGGCAGGCGGTGGGAATCGCCGGGCACCGGGGTCGCGTAGTTGTAGTCGAACAGACTCGACGGCTCGGGATGCGGGCTGGAATCGGCGAATTCGACCGCAGCGGCCACGCTTTCGGCCACCTCACGCTCGATGTCGGCGGCCGATTCCGCGGTGAGCACGCCCGCGTCGAGCAGTTTGGCATGCCAGATCTCGATCGGATCGTGCGAGCGGGCCGTCGAAACCATATCGCTGCTGCGATATTTCGCCGGATCGACGACGGAATGCCCCTTCAGCCGGTAGCTCACCGCCTCCAGCAGCGCCGGTTTGCCTTCGCGGCGGGCGGTTTCGATGAGCTCGCTCGCCATATCGCGCACGGCGAGCACATCGGTGCCGTCGACGCGTTCGCCGCGCATGCGGTAGGCGGCGGCGCGCTTCCACAGATCCGGTTCGGCGGAGGAGCGTTCGACGGTGGTGCCCATGCCGGTCTGGTTGTTGATCACCAGGAATACGATCGGCAGCCGCCACAGCGCCGCGATATTCAGCGATTCGTGGAAGGCGCCGATATTCGTTGTGCCCTCGCCCATCTGGCACACCACCACATCGTCGCCGCCGCGATAGTCGACGGCGAGCGCCGCGCCGATGGCGAGCGGAACCTGGCCGCCGACAATGGCATAGCCGCCGAGCAGCCGGGTCGCGGTGTCGTACATGTGCATCGACCCGCCCCAGCCCTTGGAGGTGCCGGTGGCCCGGCCGTAGAGCTCGGCCATCACCCGGCCGGGTTCGATGCCCTTGGCGAGGGCGTAGCCGTGTTCGCGGTAGTTGGTGAACAGGTAGTCGGTGGGGCGCATGGCGGCGCCGAGCCCGACGACGGTGGCCTCCTCGCCCAGATTGAGGTGGCAGTAGCCGCCGATCTTGGCCTGCTGGTAGGCCTGCGCGGTGCGCTCCTCGAAGCGGCGCACGAACAGCATATCCCGGTAGAGGCGTACCAGGGTTTCCGGATCCGTTGCGGTGAGCCGGTTTTCGGCGGCAGCGGGTTTACCGGACTTACGGGTGGTCTTGCGCGGTGCGGTCGAAGTTGTCACGATCGGTGCTCCTCAACGCTTCTTGCGCGGCGCGACGTGCACGGGCAGGCCGAGCGCGCTGAGCGCGGCCTCCATGCCGATCTCGCCGAGGGTCGGGTGGGCGTGGATGGTGTCGGCCAATTCGTCGAGGGTGGCCTCCAGCGTGATGGCCAGCGCGCCCTCGGTGATCAGATCACTGGCCGACGGGCCGATGATGTGGACGCCCAGGACCTCCTGATGTTGTTTTCCGGCAACGATTTTCAGGAACCCCTCGGTATCGCCGAAGGTCTTCGAGCGGCCGAGCGCCGCGAACGGGAACCGCGCGGTGATCACCTCGTGGCCCGCCGCCTTCGCCGCGGCCTCGGTGAGCCCGACGCTCGCGATCTCCGGATGGGTGAAGGTGGCTGCCGGAATCGCGGCGTAGTCGATCCGGACATCGTGTCCGGCAATGACATCCGCGGCGGTGAGGCCCTGATGGGATGCGACGTGCGCGAGCAGCGCCCGGCCGGTCACATCGCCGATCGCGTGCACATGCTCGACGCCGGTGCGCAACTGGTCGTCCACCGGAATGAAACCCCGTGCGTCGGTGACGATTCCGGTCTTCTCCAGATCGAGTTCGGCGGTATTGGGTTTACGGCCGACCCCGACCAGCACCACGTCGGCGTCGATCTCCTGCCCCTTCGGGCCCTCGACGGTCACCCGCAGCGCGTCGGTCTGCGCGATCGCGGCGACCGTATGCCCGGTGAGCACGGTGATGCCACGCTTGGTGAAGGAGCGGCCGAGCGCTGCGGAGATGTCCTTGTCCTCGGCGGGCACCAACCGGTCCTGCATTTCGACGACGGTCACCCGGCTGCCGAAAGTGGCGAACAGACTTGCCCATTCGGCGCCCACCGCGCTGCCGCCGACGATGACGATCCGGTCCGGGACCTCGGTCAGGCCGAAGGCGCCGTCGGAGGTGATCACGCCGGGCAGGTCGGCGCCGGGGATGGGCAGGCGCGCGGGTACCGAGCCGGTCGCGATGATCACGTCACGCGCGGAAACACTGCGGATGAACTTCCCCGGCGCCGCGGCGTAGCGCGGACCGTCGGGCGCGATCGGCGACGGACCCGTTTCGTACAGGTCGACGGTGGTCGGGCCGGTGAATCGCGCGTGGCCCGCCAGCACCGAAACACCGTTGGCCGCAAGCAGTCCCGCGACACCGTCGGTGAGTTCGGTGACGATACCGTCCTTGCGGCGCCGCACCGCACCGTAGTCGAAGCGCACATTGTCCGTGAGGACGCCGAATTCGGCTGCATCCTTTACGGTTTGGAAGACCTCTGCGGAACGCAGCATCGCCTTGGTCGGGATGCATCCCCAATTCAGGCACACCCCGCCGGGGCGCTCCTTCTCCACCAGGCCCACCGACAGACCACGCTGCGCGGCGCGGATGGCCGCCACATACCCGCCCGGCCCACCCCCGACCACCAGCAGATCGAATTCCGGCACTCGTGGTGCTCCTCAATCTCGAATGATTCATCCGCGCCGAGGTTGTGGCACGGACCATGCCGGAAAAGTCTTTCGCGCCAGAATTGCACACACAATGCCCCGAAAGCCCAGGTTTGCGGGATCGAAAATGGGCGCTATGCACAATTTGTACCCGACGGTAGGACCGGCGGTACCGGCCTCAACCAGTGATTTCAGGCAGGTTCAGCGCCGTGAGGGCGAGGGTGAGCTCGAGGTATGCACGCTGTCCGTCGAGCGGCCTGCCGAGCAGATGGGTGATCCGCTGCAGCCGGTTCAGCACCGTGTTGCGGTGGCAGTGCAGCCGCGCGGCCGCGTGCGCGGCCGAACAGTTCTCGGCCAGCCACGCGGCGAGGGTGTCCAGCAGTACGTCGCGTTCTTTCGCGGGCAATTCCAGCACCGGACCGAGCAGATGCGCGGTGAGCAGCCGGGTCAGATCGGGGGAGCGCACCAGCAGCGCCTCCGGATAACGCTCGTCGAGTGAGATCAGCTCGATCGCGTTGTGTGGCAACGTCTCCAGGGCGACGAGTGCCAACTCGTGCGCCGAATCCAGTTGTGCCAGTTGGGCGACCGCGGGCGAGCAGCCGGTGCGGCCGCGGTTGAGCGGGCGCAGCCGGTGCAGCACCGCGCCGGCGTCCCGGTGTTCCAGCGCGACGATGCCGATGGCGGTATCCACCCTGCTGTGCCAGACCGAACGAATTCCCAAGGCCGCCAACACCGTTTCCGCACCGGGCAGTACCGGTGCGCCGTCGGTCCTCGGCTCGGCCGCCAGCACCAGGTAGGCGCCGTGCGCGGGTAGGTCCAGTTCGCGTGCCGCCTGCGCGGCGAAGGTCGCGTCGTGCGCGCGGCCCGCGAGCAGATCCTCGATGAGCGCATGCCTGCGCCGCTCGTCCCGGCGCACCTGTTCGAGCTGGGTATTGCGGTAGGAGGTCGACAGCGCCGACGACAGCCCATCGATCACCGTCCACATCGCGGTGCCGACGTCCCTGATCTCCTGCGGTCGCGTCCCGGTGTGCTCGGCATTGTCCAGCAGCGCCTCCCAGATGATCCGGCCGCCGAGCCGGAAGGTGCGCAGCATCGCCTCCAGCGGCACCCCCTGCTCGGCGCGCCGTCGCCCGATGGCCGCGGCAACATCGTCGTGATCCGGGTCGGCGGCGGCGCCGGTCAGCAGGTCGAGGATGCGGGTGAGGTACCGGCGGCAGCCGTCGCGCAGATCCGCGCGCGGTACCGAGGTGTAGTCGTTCCATTCCGGGTTGTCGGTGAATACGGCCGCCATCAGCCGCCTGGTCAGCACGGGAGTCTCGGTGCGGCAGCGCTCGGCGAGCCGCTGGATGCCCGGGGTCGGTGGTGCTGATCGTGGCGTCGCCATTCGTTCGACGCTACCGGGTCGCCGTCGCGGTCACGGCCGCGGCGCTCTGCCACGTTTGAAATCCGAACAGTGGGTAAACATTCAGCAGACGGTCTGTTCGATGAGGCGAACCAGGTAGCCGCCAAAATGTGAAACCGCTTGTCGGCCCCCTGTTTCCGCCGCACCCGTCCGGCTCGCGAATTCTCTTCCCGGCGAGCGCTTTTCCCCAATTCAATAGTGCAGTCCCACCGGACCACCCTGGTCTGGACGTTCGACCATCACGAGATCGCTTGTCCGCAGCAACGACGGCTGAGGAGGAAAGACCGTGAGCAGTGTATTGGCCGATATGGATTCGGCACTGAAACGACGGACTACCGATGCGGCACTGCACATCGTGCTGGTGGCGCCACCCTACTTCTCGGTGCCGCCATCCGGATACGGCGGGGTGGAGGCGGTAGTGGCGCAGCTCGCCGACGCGCTGGTCGCGCGCGGTCATCGGGTGACACTGCTCGGGGCAGGGGAGCCCGGCACGCGGGCGCGGTTCATCCCGCTGTGGGAAACCACGCAGGCCGCGGCCCTCGGCGACCCGTTTCCGGAGGTGATGCACGCACTGAAGGTGCGGCGCTGTGTGCAGCGACTGGCGGCCACCGAGCATATCGACGTGGTGCACGACCACACGTTCGCCGGTCCGCTGAACGCGCCCGCCTACCGCGCCCTCGGCATCCCGACGGTGATCACCGTGCATGGCCCGGTCGAGGACGGACCCGGCGACTACTACCGCGCGATGGCGGCCAGCGCGCAACTGGTCGCGATCAGCGACCGGCAGCGCTCGCTCGCGCCCGATCTCAACTGGATCGGCCGGGTGCACAACGCCATCGATCCGGATACCTGGCCGTTCCAGGCCGAAAAGCAGGACTACCTGCTCTTCCTCGGCCGCTATGCCCCGTACAAGGGCGCCCACCTCGCATTGCCCGCCGCACATGCGGCCGGCCGCAGGCTGGTGCTGGCCGCGAAATGCAACGAGCGTCCGGAGCGGGCCTATTTCGACAGCGAGGTCCGGCCGCTGCTCACCGCGTCGGACTTCGTATTCGGCGAGGCCGACGCGGTGGCCAAGCGGCTGCTGCTGTCGCAGGCGCGCTGCCTGCTCTTCCCGATCCGCTGGGAGGAGCCGTTCGGCATGGTGATGATCGAGGCGATGGCCTGCGGCACACCGGTGGTCGCGCTGCGCGGCGGTGCCGTCTCGGAGGTGATCGAGGACGGTGTCACCGGTTTCATCTGCGATGATCCGGCCGAACTGCCCGACGCCATCGCCGCGATCGACAGCATCGATCCGCGCAAATGCCGCCTGCGTGTCGAGCAGCTGTTCAGCATCGACCGGCTCGGTTCCGGCTACGAGGCCGCGTACCGGGCGGCGGTCGTCCGCGCGGACGACGGGATCGAGTTCCCGAAGATCGATGCCGCCGAATCCCATCTGGCCGGTGCCGTGACGCTGTTGCACGGTGGTGAGCGGAGCAGGCCGTGACCGTGCCGCGGATCTTCAACGCGGGGCCGCCGGTCGGCGTCGGTGGTGGTCATTCGACCATCACCCTGGTCGAGGCCAGCACATTCTGCCTGTCCGATCAGCACGGCGATATCCACCCCGGCGGCACGCTCGGTCTGTTCTACCGGGACGCGCGGGTGCTGTCGCGCTGGGTGTTGACGGTCGACGGGCATCCGGTGGAGCAGCTCAGCGTGCAGGCCTCGGAGGCGTTCGACGCCCGTTTCCTGCTGCGCCTGCCGCCCCGGCCGGGGCTGGCCGACAGTACGGTGCTGATCGAGCGGCACCGCCGGGTCGGCGGCGGCCTGGAGGAGACGCTCACGGTTCACAACCTGGGCGGCGAGGACACCGCGCTGACGCTGACCATTCATATCGACGCCGATTTCGCCGATCTGTTCTCGGTGAAGGAGGGCCGCAGCAAACACGGCACCGCCGAGGTGGCGGTGGCCGGCGACGAACTGCATCTGACCGCGCACGCGGATCCGGGACGCGGGCTGGTGGTCACCGCCAACGGCGACCCGATGGTGCTGCCCGGCACCATGAATTGGCGCGCGGTCGTGCCGTCCCGCGGCAACTGGTCGGCGACGGTGCGGGCACAGCCGGTGGTCGGGCATCAGCGCACCCAGGTGACGCAGGCGCCCGCCGACGGTCCGGCGGGCCGGATCACCGCGTGGCGGGCCACCGCGACCGATCTCACCGCGACCGATCCCGGTCTGGCGCATATGTTGCGGCACACCGAGAGCGATCTCGGCGCGCTGCGGATCGAAAGTCACGACGGGCTTTCGTCTTTCGTCGCGGCGGGTGCGCCATGGTTCATGACGCTGTTCGGCCGCGACAGCCTGCTGACCTCGTGGATGGCGCTGCTGCTCGATCGCGGGCTGGCGATGGGCACCCTGCGCAGATTGGCGAAACTACAAGGCAAAGAGGTCAATCCGGTGACCGAGGAAGAGCCGGGCCGGATCATGCACGAGATGCGGCGCGGCCCGGCCGGCGATCAGGTGCTCGGCGGCACCGTGTATTACGGCTCGGCCGACGCGACGCCGCTGTTCCTCATGCTGCTGGCCGAATGCCGGAGATGGGGTGCGCCCGACGACGCGGTTCGCGACCTACTGCCCGCCGCGGATGCCGCGCTGGATTGGATCGAGCACTTCGGCGACGCGGACGGCGACGGCTTCGTCGAATATCACCGGAAAACCGATCGGGGACTGTCGAATCAGGGTTGGAAGGATAGCTTCGACGCGATCAACGACGCCGCGGGCGACCTCGCCCATCCGCCGATCGCGCTGTGCGAGGTGCAGGGCTATGTGTACGCGGCGTGGCTGGCCCGCGCCGAATTGGCGGAGGCCTTCGGCGATTCCCGCGTCGCGCAGCGCTCGCGCGCCGCGGCGGCCGAGCTGAAGCGAAAGTTCAACGAGGCCTTTTGGATACCCGAAAAGGGGTGGTATGCAATGGCTTTGGATCGCGACAAACGACCGGTCGACGCGCTGGCCAGCAATGCGGCGCACTGCCTGTGGACCGGAATCATCGACGACGAGCATGCGGGCGAACTGGTCGCCGCCATGGCCGATCCGGCGATGGACAGCGGATTCGGGTTGCGCACCTTGGCAATCGGCATGGGTGCGTACAACCCGATGAGCTACCACAATGGTTCGGTCTGGCCGCACGACACCGCGATCGCGGTGGCCGGTCTGCTGCGCTACCGGCATATTCCGGGTGCGCTCGCCCTCGCCGAGAAGTTGACCGGCGGCATCGTCGCCGCCGCGCTCGCCTTCGACGGCAGACCGCCGGAGTTGTTCTGCGGCTTCGCCAGAGATCAGTTCCCGGCGCCGATTCCGTATCCGACGTCGTGTTCCCCGCAGGCCTGGGCCAGCGCCGCGCCACTGCTGCTCGTCCGGTCCTTCCTCGGGTTGGCGCCGGATGTGCCGCGGCGGACGCTCACCGTCGCGCCGCGCATCCCGGCGGATTGGGGCAGGCTCGTCCTGACCGATCTGCGCCTCGGTCCGGTGACCGTGCGCATCGAGGCCGAGGGCACCGACCTGCTGGTGCGCGGCCTGCCCGACGACTGGACGCTGGACGAGCCGGGCGCCCGTACCGATGAGCCGGTATACGTATCGGTCGCGGAGGCCTGAATTTCCATTTGTCTTCGAGTGCAACACGATTGGCTCCGAATATGACGGGTATGTCAGTACTGTCGGCAACCGCGGGTCGCCGTCACCGTCAACGGCGACGAGATCTCAACGGCGAGATCTGGGTCGGTGCACCCGCGGTCGAGGTGCGGCACATGACATCGCTGCCTGGATCGTGTACACCGGTGACGTGCCATCCTTCGAGGTTCGACCGGGAGTTCGGTTTTGCCGCGCGGGGTGAGCACACTCGTTGTGATCCGGGGCAATTCGGCGTCCGGCAAGTCGACGGTCGCGGCGGCGGCGCAGCGCAGATTCGCCCGCGGGCGGTGCGTTGTCATCCCGCAGGACGTGGTGCGCAGGCAGATGGTTCGCGAGGCGGACCGGTCCGGTGGATTCAACATCGAGTTGATCGAACATATTGCGGCGCTGTGTCTTTCGCGCGGACTGGTGGTGATCGTCGAGGGTATCCTCGACGCCAGGCGATACGGTGCGATGCTGGAGCGGCTGGCCGCCGCCGCGCGGGCCGCGCTGTTCTACAGCTTCGATCTGACCTTCGAGGAAACCCTGCTGCGGCATGCCGGACGCCCGCAGTCGGCCACCATTCCGGAATCGCAGATGGCGCTGTGGTTCCACGGCTGGCAGCCGCTGTCCTTCGTCGGCGAGACCAGGATCGACAGCAACTGGACCGTCGAGGACACCGTCGACCGGATCTGCCGCGATATCCGCGCGGCCCGCAGGTCCGGCGGGGTCCGGTCCACGGAACGGGCCTGAAAAGCGAATCGGCTCATCGGAAATCAGCCACCGAGGCCTTCAGCGCCGATCTGGCGGCATCGATCGCCGGATGTGCGCCGGTGCCGCGCCGGTACGCCAGATGCGTTCTGCGCCTTGTCCGCAGTGGTGTCAGGGTGACGCCGGGCGGTGGTTCGAGCGCGCCGAGCCCGGGTACCAGCGCCACGCCCTGACCGGCGGCGACCAGCGCGAGCACGGTGCCGAAATCGTCGGCGTGATGGCGGATCCGCGGCGTGAATCCGGCGGCCTGGCACGCCCGTACCGTCATGGTGTGGCAGAGCGTGCCGGGTGTGCTTGCGATCCAGGGGCTTTCCCGTCGCATATCGAGTGATCCATCGGAAAGCGCCGCCAGATAGACGGTTTCGGTGAGCAGCGGTTCGGTATCGAGCGCCGGATCGCGTTCGACCGGCACGTAGTCGTACTCCTGGACCAGTGCGACATCGAGCGTCCCGGCCCGCAGCGCGCCCGGCGCGAGCACCGGATCCAGTTCGGAGACGAACAGTTCCAGGCGCGGATGCGCGGTGCTCAACGCCACCAGGGCGGGGGAGAGGATGGTGCGCACCGCGGTGGGGAATACGCCGATCCGCAGATGTCCGGTGAGTTCGTCCCCGGTGAGTTCGGCGGCGGCCTGTTCCAGCACGGCCAGAATGGTTTCCGCGTGCGCGACCAGCCGGTGCGCGGCCGGGGTGAGCGTCACCCGGCGCCCGGTGCGCTCCAGCAGCGGCGTACCCGCCTCGCGTTCCAGCGCGGTGAGTTGCTGGGATACCGCCGACGGCGTGTAGTTGAGCGCTTCGGCCACCGCGGCGATCGTCTCCCGGTGGGCCAGTTCGCGCAGCAGGCGGAGTTTACGGACATCGAGCATTACCTCAGCTTATGCTCAGCGGCAGAAATGTGAACTGGACCTGAAGCTTTTCGCGCGCGAACCTGGAACCATGACGCTTGCAGGCCTTTTCATCCCCCTGATCACGCCGTTCACCGCGGGTGGTGACCTCGCCGCCGACGCGCTGGAGCGGCTCGCGCACGAGGTACTGGCCGACGGCGCCACCGGCATCGTCGCCCTCGGCACCACCGGCGAACCGGCGACGCTCACCGCCGAGGAACGGGAGACCGTCATCCGAATCTGCGCGAACGTGTGCCGGGAACATAACGCGCCCTTGATCGTCGGTACCGGATCCAACTCCACCGCGGGCTCACACGCGGCACTGCGCGACCTCGATCCGGGGCTCACCGCCGCGCTGACCGTCGTCCCCTACTACACCCGGCCGTCGGAGGCCGGTGTGCTCGCACATTTCCGCAGCCTCGCGGCAACCAGCCCGATACCGCTGATCGTCTACAACATCCCGTACCGCACCGGACGCCCGCTCGGCGCGGATACCCTTGTCGCCCTTGCCGAAACACCGAATATCATCGGCGTCAAACAGGCCGTCGGCGCGATCGACGAGACCACGATCGAGCTGATGCGCAGGCGCCCCGTCGATTTCGCGGTGCTGGCTGGTGACGACCTGTTCATCGCTCCGCTGCTGGCCCTCGGCGCGGCGGGCGGCATTCTCGCCTCCGCCACCGTCGCGACCGCGGAGTTCGCCGACCTGATCGCGCTGTGGCACAAGGGGTCCGTCGATGCGGCGCGCGCCATCGGCCACCGCCTCAGCGCGCTGTCGTCCGCATTGTTCGCCGAACCGAACCCGACGGTCATCAAATCGGTACTCGCCGCACAGGGCCGAATTCCCAGCCCGGCCGTCCGGCTGCCATTGTTACCGGCCGGCGAATCGGCCACAATGGCCGCGCTCGCACTCGCCGACGAATTTCCGCCAGCACGGAAGTTCCGAATTCACTAGAGAAATAGCGAAAGTGATGGAACGCTTAAGCGGTGACATCACCTCCGGATATAGCGGCGGCGGGCCCAGACCCGTCGACCGACAAACTCGACCCCGCAGTCCTCAAGGTCGCGGGTGTGGTCGTACTGGGTGCGATCATGTCGATTCTGGACATCAGCGTGGTCATCATCGCGCTGCCGACCTTCCAAACCGAGTTCAACACCACGACCGCCATCGCGGCGTGGACGATGACCGCGTACACCCTGGCATTGGCCACGGTCATCCCGCTGACGGGTTGGGCGGCCGACCGATTCGGTACCAAGCGCCTGTACATGCTGGCGCTGACCTTCTTCGTACTCGGTTCGGTGCTGTGTAGCACCGCATGGAATATCGAGTCGCTCATCGCATTTCGCGTTGTCCAGGGTTTGGGCGGCGGCATGCTGATGCCGCTGGGCATGACGATCATGACCCATGCGGCGGGCCCGCAGCGGATCGGCCGCGTGATGGCCGTACTCGGCGTGCCGATGCTGCTCGGCCCGATCTCGGGCCCGATCCTCGGCGGCTGGCTGATCGGCTTCCACTGGGCCGACGGGCACAATATGTGGCAGCTGATCTTCCTGATCAACGTGCCGATCGGCATCATCGCACTGCTGCTCGCCTTCGTCGTCTTCCCGTCCGACCGGCCCGAGCCGTCGGAATCCTTCGACTTCCTCGGCATGCTGTTGGCCTCACCCGGCCTCGCGCTGTTCCTGTACGGCGTCTCGTCGATACCCGGCGAGGGCAAGGTGATCGCGCCGAAGGTGTTGATACCGGCCGCGATCGGCCTCGCGCTCATGGTGGCGTTCGTATTGCACGCGCTGCGCACCAAACATCCGCTGATCGACCTACACCTGTTCCGGAACAAGGCGCTGACCTTCGCGGTGCTCACCATGGTGCTGTTCGCGACCGCCTTCTTCGGCGCCGGTGTGCTGCTGCCGAACTACATCCAGCAGGTGCGCGGTGAGACGCCGGTGATGACCGGTGTGCTGCTGATACCGCAGGGTCTCGGCGCGATGCTCACCATGCCCATCGCCGGCAAGCTGGTCGACAAGATCGGTCCCGGCAAGGTCGTGCTCACCGGACTCGCGGTGATCGCGGTGAGCTCAGCCTTCTTCACCCAGCTGAAATCGGATACCCCGTATCCGATGATTCTGTCCGCGCTGTTCGTGATGGGTCTCGGCATGGGCTGCACCATGATGCCGACCATGACCGCGGCCATCCAGACGCTGACCCACGAGCAGGTGGCGCGCGGATCGACGCTGATGAACATCATCAACCAGACCGGCAGTTCGATCGGTACCGCGACCATCTCGGTGGTGCTGACGAACAACCTGAAACATCAGGAGTTGGCCGGTCCGGCGATGGCGGCGCTGAAGGATCCGGCGTTCGCGGCGAAACTGCATCTGCCGCCGCAGGCGATCGAGCTCGGATTGAGCCAGGCGGCAACGGCTTTCGCGCACACCTACGTGGTCGCCGTTGTGCTGATCGTATTGACGCTGATACCGGCGTTCATGCTGCCGCGGACCAAGG
The DNA here is from genome assembly GCF_020361265.1 of Nocardia sp. JCM 34519.1. Lineage (NCBI taxonomy): Bacteria > Bacillati > Actinomycetota > Actinomycetes > Mycobacteriales > Nocardiaceae > Nocardia > Nocardia sp. JCM 34519.1. Next base: position 102,501 of record NZ_JAIRBR010000025.1, on the reverse strand, counting down.
CGAAGGCGCCCGCGCAGGACGCTCCGGCGGCCATGGTGCACTGACACCGAATTCGATGAGGTCCGGCGGTTACCGCGGTAGCCGCCGGACTCATTTGATGCGTCTGAAGTATCGGTCGATGCCCAGATAGTGTTGGACAGGCATCAGTCGGCCGAAATAGCCTGCTGGCACGCCAGGTGATGTGACTCGAACCACATCCGGCGTCGACAGGAGGACCGACGATGACGCAACGAATCCTGGTCACCGGGGCCGCGGGTGGGATCGGCACGCTGATGCGGCCGCGGCTGGCCCGGCCCGATCGCGTACTGCGCCTACTCGACCTGCGACCGCTGCCGCCCGCCGGGCCCGGCGAGGCCGTCGAACTCGTCACGGGTTCGCTGACCGATCCGGTGACGATCGCGGCCGCCTGCCGGGACGTCGACGCGATCATCCACCTCGGCGGCATCAGTCGCGAGGACAGCTGGGACCGCATCGTCGCCGCCAATATCGACGGCACGCATACGGTGCTGGAGGCCGCCAGGCAGGCCGGGATATCCCGGATCGTGCTCGCATCGAGCAACCATGCCGCCGGATTCGCCGAAATCGGCGCGGAAAAGGTTGCCGGAGAAGCGTTTCCGCGGCCGGACACCTACTACGGGGTGAGCAAGGCCGCCGTCGAGGCGCTGGGCAGCCTCTATCACTCCCGATTCGGCATGGATGTGATCTGCGTGCGGATCGGTTCCTGTTTCGAGCGCCCGGCCGATCTGCGCGGACTGTCCATGTGGCTGTCACCGGACGACTGCGCCCGGCTGCTCGAGGCCTGCCTCGCCGCGAAAAGTCCCGGCTACCAGGTGATCTGGGGTGTTTCGCCGAATACCCGCGCGGTGGTCTCGCTGCGCGAGGCCGAGGCGCTCGGCTATCGCGGCGTCGACGACGCCGAACGCTTCGCCGCCGAGATCGACACCGATCCGGCGAATGCGCCGAAATATATCGGCGGGCCGTTCTGCGATACCCCGCTGGGTAAACCCAACCCACTCTGAAACGCATTGCGCGATACCGAGAACGAATCGTATTTCCGCGCAATCATCGTCCCCGCGCATGTGACGCTGGGGAAATCTCTGCTAGACCGCGAAAGAAGCGCAGCACCATGCAGTACAAACCGACGGTGTCGGCTCTCGGCGCCGATGTTCGTTTCCTCTATTTCTTCGGCGCGCTCGGCGGCATCCTTTTCGGTTACGACCTGGGCGTAATTTCCGGGGTGCTGCTGTTCATCAAGGATCAATGGCATCTGACCTCGTTCACCAAGGGTGTGATCGGCGGATGTCTCGCCGCGGGTGCGATATTCGGCGCCGCCGCGGCCGGGCGCATCACCGACCGGCTCGGCAGGCGGCGCACCATCATGATCGCCGCCGCGGTATTCGCGGTCGGCGCCATCGGCTGTGCGCTCTCGCCGAATGTCGCGGTGCTGGTGGTCGCCCGGTTCATCACCGGTATCGCGGTGGGTTGCTCGTCCGCGACGGTGCCGACCTATTTGTCCGAGTTGGCGCCGACCCGGGCCCGCGGCGCGCTGTCCACGCTGAACCAGCTGATGATTGTTTCCGGAATCCTGTTGGCCTACATAGTGGATTGGGCGCTGTCCGGTTCCGGGAACTGGCGGCTGATGTTCGGGCTCGCCGCGGTTCCGGCGGCGGTGCTGCTCGCGGGCATGTCGGTGCTGCCGGAGACGCCGCGCTGGCTGGTGCAGGCGGGAATGGTCGAGCAGGCGCGCGGCGTACTCGCCGGAACGCATCGCGCCGACGAGGTGGACGCCGAAATCGACAGCATTCGCACGGTGATTCGATTGGACGCCGAACGGAAGGGCCGGCTGCGCGATCTGCTGATGCCGTGGGCGAAACCGGCGCTGCTGGTCGCGCTGATTCTGGCCGTCGGGCAGCAGTTCTCCGGTGTCAACGCGGTAAACCTCTACGCGCCGACAATGTTCACCGATCTCGGCTTCGGCAATTCGACCTCGCTGCTCGCCTCGATCGTGCTCGGCGTCATCAAAGTGGCGTTCACCGCGTGGGTGATCTTCATGGTCGACCGGTGGGGCCGTAAACCGTTGCTGCTGCTCGGCAATGTCTGCATGGCGCTTTCACTGTTCCTGCTCGGCCTGGTGGTGCTCACCGTGCACAACCACACCGTCACCGGGTTGACGACGCTGATCCTGCTCAACGTCTATCTCGCCGGATACGAACTCGGTTGGGGCGCGGTGGTTTGGGTGATGATGGCCGAGATCTTCCCGCTGCGGGTCCGCGGTGTGGGCATGGGCGTCGGCAGCGTGGTGCTCTGGGCGTCCACCTTCGCCATCACCTTCCTGTTCCCGGTGATGAACGACCATCTGGGACTTGCCCATTCGGCGTGGGTGTTCGGCGCGGTGAGCGTGCTGCTGTACTTCCTGGTGCAGCGATTCGTGCCGGAGACGAAGGGGCGCAGCCTGGAACAGATCGAGCTGGAGCTGCGGGCGCGCGTCGGCGGCCATGCGGCGGAGGCGAAGTGAGGGTGTAACGGGTGATCGTGTACGTGTCGAATGCGGAGAGCCGCGAGATCTCGGTGTTGCGGCTGACCGCAACGGGTGAGTTGATTCCGTTGTCCGCCACCGATGTCGGTGGGAAGGTGATGCCGCTCGCGGTCGCCCCGGATCGCCGGTACCTGTACGCCGGGCTGCGGTCGGAGCCGTACGAGGTGGTGGTGCTCGCCATCGCCGCGGCATCAGGGGAGTTGCGGGTTGTTTCGCGAAATCCGTTGCCGGACAACATGGCATACCTCGCGACCGATCGGTCCGGAAGGTATCTGCTCGGCGCGTCGTACACGGGCGACCGGATCGCGGTGTGCCCGATCGATGGCGCGGCGGTGGGTGCGGCGGTCGCGGTGACAGCTACGCCGCCGCACGCGCATTCGATCGTCGCCGATCCGTCGAATCACCACCTGCTGGTCGGTGCGCTCGGCGGTGACGTGATCCTGCGATACCGATTCGCCGAAGGTCGCATCCACGATGAGCCGACCGCTACACCGACGAAATCCGGTGCGGGACCGCGACATATCGTCTTCCACCCGAACGGGCGCGCCGTATTCGTCTCGAACGAACTCGACGGCACGGTGAACGGCTATTCGTTCGATGCCGGTGTATTGACCGAGACCGCGTCGGCATCGGTGCTGCCGCCCGGCCATGCCTCGGCATGGACATCCGATCTGCACATCACCCCCGACGGCCGGTATCTCTATGTGGCCGACCGCAATTCGAGCACACTGGCCGGATTCCGGGTGGACCGCGCGACGGGCGGGCTGGAACCGATCGGGTATACGCCCACCGAAACGCGGCCGCGCGGTTTCGCCATCGATCCCGGCGGGCGCTACCTCGTCGCCGCGGGCCAGCTATCGCGGCAGGTGACGAGCTACGCCATCGGCGGCGACGGCGCGCTGCGGGCCGTCGGCCGCTGCCGCGTCGGCGACGATCCGAACTGGGTCGAGATCGTCGATCCGGCGTCATGACGCTCGATACCCACCCGGTATCGGACGATGCGGAAATGGCGTTGGACGAGTATCACTTCGGCGGCATAGCCTGCGAATACGCCGTTGCACAGGAGGCCGACGATGAACAGCGATAGCCACCGGGCGCCCGCGCTGCTGCGCCTCGCCGCCTCGCCGTCCATCGGCAACCCGCGCGCCGACCTGATCCGCGGCGATGCGGGCAAACTCGGCTCGCTCATCTCGCTCGAGCACATCCGCGGCTTCGTCACCGTCGCGGAGGAGGGCAGCTTCCGCCGCGCCGCCGAGCGGCTCCGGATGACCCAACCGCCGTTGAGCAGGCAGATCCAGAAGTTGGAGCGCGATATCGGCGTCGAACTCTTCGATCGCACCCAGCGGCAGGTGCAGCTGACCCCGGCGGGCGAGGTATTCCTGATCGAGGCGCGCAGGCTGCTCGCGCTGGCCGAGGCGGCGCCCGGCGCGGCCCGATTGATCGCGGCGGGCGGCGCGGGCACGGTCCGGGTGGGCTTCACCGCCGCCTCCGGTTTCGGCTTCCTCGGCCGCTTCCTCAATCACATCGAGCAGGGGCTGCCCGGCGTCGAGGTGGTGCTGCGCGAGATGGTGAGCGCCGAGCAGTTCGCCAACCTGCGCAGCGGGCGACTCGATCTGGCGCTGGCCCGCCCGCCCTTCGATCAGAACGAATTCGATTGCCGCGCGGTGCATTCCGAGCGCTTGGTGCTCGCCGTACCGGCCGCGCACCGGCTGGCCGGGCTGGAGCCGCTGCCGATCGAGCAACTGGGCGGCGAATCGCTGCTGGTGTACGCGCCGGGCCCGGCCCGGTATTTCGCCGACCTGGTCGCGGGCATCCTGGCCGCCGTGCCGTACACCGCGACCCACGAACTGACCCAGGTGCACACCATGCTCGCGCTGGTGGCCGCGGGCCGCGGATTGGCGCTGGTACCGGACAGCGCTACCCACCTACATCCCGACGGCGTGCGGTTCCGCCCGCTGGCCGGCGTCGACGACCCGGTCGTACTGCATGCGGTGTGGCGGCGCGACTGCGCCAACCCGGCACTGCATCGCGTTGTCGCACTGCTGGATTCGCTGCCACCCGCGCACTGAATCCGCCGATCGTTTCCATGTCCCAGGAGGAAGACCGTGTCCCATCTGTCCGCGGAAGAACTGGGCCCAGCGCTAGGGCGCGGGCTGCTCTCGTTCCCCGTCACCCACTTCGACGCCGACCTCGCCTTCGACGAGGCGGCCTACCGCAAGCACATCGCCTGGCTGGCCCAATACGAGGTCGCCGGGCTGTTCGCGGCAGGCGGCACCGGCGAGGGGTTTTCGCTGACCCCGCAGGAGATCGATCAGGTGGTGCGGGCCGCGGTGGCCGAAACCGGCGGCCGGATCCCGGTGGTGGCACCCGCGACGGCGGGCACGGCGGTGGCCATCGAACAGGCGCGGGCCGCGGAAGCCGCTGGGGCGGAAGGGATTCTGCTGATGCCGCCGTATCTCACCGAGGCGGGTCCCGACGGTATCGTCGAACACGTCGCCGCCGTCTGCGGCGCGACCGGGCTCGGCGTGATCTTCTACAGCCGCGCCAACGCCGCGGTGAACGACGTGACGGTCGCGCGGATGGCCGAACGCTGCCCGAACCTGGTCGGATTCAAGGACGGCGTCGGCAATATCGAGACGATGACCCGCGTCTACGCCCGGCTCGGCGACCGGTTGACCTACATCGGCGGGCTGCCGACCGCGGAGACCTTCGCGCTGCCCTACACCGAAATGGGCGTTACCACATACTCTTCGGCCATTTTCAACTTCGTCCCGGAGTTCGCGCTCGATTTCTATCGGGCGGTACGGGCGCACGACCGGGCGGCCGTCTACCGTAAGCTGCGCGAATTCGTCATCCCGTATCTCGATATCCGCGACCGCAGACCGGGTTACGCGGTATCCATCGTGAAGGCCGGGCTCGCCGCGATCGGCAGGCCCGCCGGATCGGTGCGGCCGCCGCTGACCAACCTCACCGAAGCCGAGCTCGACGAACTCACCGAGCTGGTGCGCACCATCACGGTGGCGCGATGAGTTCGGTCGACGAAATCACCGGCGTCGCACTGTCTTCGGTGGTGGTGCCGCTGCCGGCCGGGATCAGCGACGCCAAGGTGCTCACCGGCAGACAGCGCCCGATGACCGAGGTCGCGGTGCTGCTTGCCGAGATCGACACCGCGGCCGGGCTGCGCGGTCTCGGTATCAGCTATGCCAAACGAGCCGGTGGGCCAGGGCAATTCGCGCATGCGCGGGAACTGGCCCCGGAACTGCTCGGCGCCGATCCGAACGATATCGGCCGGATCTGGGATCGGCTCATGTGGGCGGGTGCGTCGGTGGGCCGCGCTGGGCTCGCGGTGCAGGCCCTCGCGGCATTCGATATCGCGCTCTGGGATCTGAAGGCCAAGCGGGCCGGGCTGCCGCTGGCCAAACTACTTGGTGCGCATCGTGACTCGGTGCGGTGCTACAACACCTCCGGCGGCTTCCTGCACGCATCGATCGACGAGGTGCTCGACCGCGCCGCCGAATCGCTCGCACAGGGTATCGGCGGGATCAAGATCAAGCTAGGTCATCCGGACCGGTCCGTCGATCTGGCCAGGCTCACCGCGATCCGGGAGAAATTCGGCGACCGGCTGCCGCTGATGGTCGACGCGAACCAGCAGTGGGATCGCGCGACGGCCCGCCGCATGTGCCGCGCCCTCGAGCCGTTCGGTCTGGAATGGATCGAAGAACCCTTGGACGCCTACGATTTCGCGGGACACGCCGGGCTGGCCGCCGCCTTCGACACCCCGATCGCCACCGGCGAAATGCTCGTGAGCACGGGCGAGCACGCGCGGCTCATCCAGGCGGGCGGGGCCGATATCGTGCAACCCGACGCGCCCCGGGTCGGCGGCATCACTCAGTTCCTGAAGGTCATGGCGCATGCGGAACGGGAAAACCTCGCGCTCGCACCGCATTTCATGAAGGAGGTGCACGTCCACCTGGCCGCCGCGTATCCGCTGGAACCGTGGGTCGAACATTTCGAATGGTTCGACGTGCTGTTCGCCGAACGGTTGGCGATCAGCGACGGCCGCATGCACCTGTCCGACCGGCCCGGGCTGGGCGTGACGCTCACCGAACAGGCGCGCGCCTGGACCGTCGCGGAATATGTTGTGCGAGCTTAGGTGTACCGCCGCCTTCGCTCCGGCCATGCGCCGACAGCGCCTGTTAGGAGAGACCCATGGATACCGAGCCGAGCGATCTGAACCGGATCATCGCGGCTGCGGCAGCCGCCGCCGTGCCGATCGCCGAGACCACCCCCGCCGAGCGGGCGAGCTGGTTGACGCGCGTCGCCGATGCATTGGATGCGGCCGCCGATGAACTGATTCCGCTGGCCGCTGCGGAAACTCACCTACCCGAGGCTCCGCGCCTGCGTGGCGAGTTGCTGCGCACCACCTTTCAGCTGCGGTTCTTCGCCGAGGTACTGGCCGACGGTGAATTCCTCGGCGCTACCGTCGATCACGCGGATCCGGGATGGCCGATGGGTCCGCGGCCGGACATCCGGCGCGCGATGGTGCCGATCGGGCCGGTATTGGTCTTCGCCGCAAGCAATTTCCCGTTCGCGTTCAGCGTCGCGGGCGGTGACACCGCGTCGGCGCTGGCGGCCGGGTGCCCGGTCGTGGTCAAGGCGCATCCGGGACATCCGCGGCTCGCCGAGCGCACGGGTGCGATCGTGCGCGCTGCGCTGGCCGAATCTAGTGCGCCCGCAGGAACTTTCGCGGTGGTAGCGGGCATCGATGCGGGTGTCGCCGCGCTGCGGCATCCGGATATCGCGGCGGCCTCGTTCACCGGTTCGGTGACGGGCGGCCGCGCACTGTTCGATATCGCCACGAGCCGACCGCGCCCCATTCCGTTCTACGGGGAACTGGGCAGCGTCAATCCGGTGGTGGTGCTGCCGGGCGCTGTTCGCGCACGTGGGGCGGAAATCGTTGCGGGATACCTGAATTCGTTCACACTCGGCGCCGGGCAGTTCTGTACGAAACCGGGTCTGCTGCTGCTCCCGGCCGGACACGGCCTGACCGAATCGCTGCGCGCCGCCGTCGACGCCGCACCGGAGCAGCCGCTGCTGAACGACCGCATCGCCGAGGGCTATTCGACCCGTGTTGCTAGCATCCGCGAACACCCGGCTGTCACAGCGATTTCCGCGCCGGACCCGGGCTCGCTGCGGCCGACCCTGCTGAGCGTTCCGGCGGCCGATTTCCTGGCGGCCGGACAGGTGCTGCGGGACGAATGTTTCGGGCCCGCATCGCTGGTGGTCGAATACGCGGACGCCGACGAGCTGGCCGGGTTACTCGGCGAACTCGAACCCGGCCTCACCGCAACGGTTTTCGCCGAGGACAGCGAGATCGACGACGTCCGCCCGCTGCTGCCCGCGCTCGCCGCGCTGGCGGGCAGGCTGCTGTGGAACGACTGGCCCACCGGCGTCGCGGTGAGCTGGGCTCAGCAGCACGGCGGACCCTATCCGGCCACCACCACGCCGACGACCACCTCGGTCGGCGCGGCGGCCATCGACCGTTTCTTGCGGCCGGTGGCCTGGCAGGGCTTCCCCGACGCGCTGCTGCCGCCCGCGCTGCGTGAACACAATCCATGGGATCTACCCCGACGTATCGACGGAAAGCGAAGCTGAAGTATGACCGCCGTTATCAAGGACGTCCGGCTCACCCCGATCCTGATCGCCGATCCGCCGCTGCTGCTGGTGGGCGGCGTGCACCAGCCGTACACCCCGCGCCTGATCGTCGAGGTCGAGACCGATTCCGGCACGGTGGGTCTGGGCGAAACCTACGGGGACCGCCGCTACCTGGAGCGGGCGACCGAACTCGCGCCGCGGCTCATCGGCATGCCGCTGGCCGGTATCAACGCCATCCGGTTGCTCGGTGCGCAGCGGGCGAGCGGCGACCGGCTGATCGATGACAACCCGCTGGCCAGCGGGTTACGCGGGGCACTGACCACCGATAAGGTCCGGCTGAGCGTGCTGTCCGCCTTCGAGGTCGCCGCACTGGACGCGCACGGCCGTGAGCTCGGCCTGCCGGTGCACGCGCTGCTCGGCGGGAAGGTGCGCGATCGCGTCGACTACTCGGGCTACCTGTTCTACAAATGGGCCGAACATCCGATGGCGGACGCCCCTGCCGACGAGTGGGGCGCGGCCCTCGATCCGGACGGCGTCGTCGAACTTGCGCGGAAGTTCAAGGCGCACGGCGGATTCCACTCCTTCAAGTTGAAGGGCGGGGTGTTCGAGCCGGAGGCGGAGTGTGCGGCCGTCGAGGCGTTGGCCGTTGCGTTTCCCGGCCATCCGCTGCGACTGGACCCGAATGCGGGCTGGTCGGCCGAGACCGCGCTGAAGGTGGCCGAAAGGCTATCCGGCACAGTCGAATACCTGGAGGATCCGACCGCTCTGCTGACCGATCTCGCGGAGCTGCACCGCCGCACCGGGATTCCGTTGGCCACCAATATGGTGGTGACCTCGGTGGCGGAGATCAAACCGGCGTTCGATCTGGACGCGGTGCAGGTGGTGCTATCCGATCACCATTACTGGGGCGGACTGCTGGCCACCCGGGAGCTGGCGGCGGTATGCGGCGCATACGGCAAAGGCGTTTCGATGCATTCGAATACCCATCTCGGCATCAGCCTCGCCGCCATGACCCACGTCGCCGCCACCATCGCCGAGCTGGACCACGCCTGCGACACCCATTACCCGTGGCAGGCGGAGGAGGTGATCACCGAGCCGTTCGAATTCCACGACGGCGCAATCGAAGTCACCGACGCGCCCGGACTCGGTATCGAACTGGACCGGGATGCGCTCGCCCGGTTCCACGAACGCTGGCAGCGCATGCCCGCGCTGCGCGACCGCGACGACATCGCGGCCATGCGGGTGGTGCGCCCGGATTATCAACCGCCCGCGGGACCGAAGTTCTGATCATCGAAAAAGCCCGCTCCGCAAAGAGAGCGGGCTCGGCCTCAGCCGTACAGCGCGACGAACTTGTCCAGCGATCGTTCGATATCGCCCTTCACCGCCCGCGCCACCCCGGCGCCGATCGGACCGAACAGCGGTGCGCCACCCAATTCGATGTCGACCGTGACCTCGGAGCCCGAACCCTTCGGCCGCACAAGCAATTCCAGGCCCAGCTTGGTCCCGCCCTTACCCGCGCCGCGCAGGGCCAGCTTGTGCGGCGGTTCGGCGGCGCGCACCGTCCAGGTCACCCGGTTGCGCAGGCCTTTCACGGTCGCGACGCCGACGAGTTGGGTGCCGACGGTCAGCTCCGCGGGCACCTCCCCGCGCCACGCCTCGTGCATGGTCAGCCACTTGCCCAGGTCGGCCAGATTGGACGTGTGCGCCCACGCGTCCTCCGGCGGGATCGGCACATCGACGGAAACCTTCAGCTTTGCCACCCGCGCATGGTAACCGGTACCGAAAGTTCTGCCTACCGTACAGAAAGGCGGCGGGTGTCGAACTACCCGCGGAACCAGACCCGCGCCGGGTCGAGCCGCCAAGTGCGGCGCTCGCATACCCGGCGCGGGTCTCGCCCCTTATGCGCGAGCCGGTTTCACGCTGCGGAAGGTCAGCGCGACGAGGAAGGCCAGCGCCGCGATGCCGACCGCACCGGCGAAGGCCGCCGTGACGCCGCTGACGAGCACATGCTCGGGCGATCCCGTCGCATCCTTGGCCGCGGTGCCGAATACCGTGACCAGGATGGCCAATCCGAGTGCGGCCCCGGTCTGCTGCAGGGTCTGCAGCGCACCGCCCGCCGCGCCGGCGTCGGCGCTCGGCACGCTGGACATGATGATCACGTTCAGCGGTGAAAAGGCAAGGCCGATACCGCATCCCAGCAGCAGCGTGGCGACGAACAGCATCGGGAAATACGCGCTGTCGGTCGAAAGTTGGGTCAGCAGCGCCAATCCGGTGCCCATCGATACCGTCCCGGTCAGCGTGAGCGGCTTGGGCCCGAGGCGGGGCAGCAGCCGCGGGACCAGCCGGATCATGGTGAACATCATCACCGCGGTCGGCAGGAAGGCGAAACCGGTTGTCAGTGGGCTCATTCCGCGTACCTCCTGGAGGTACCGGGTGAGGAAGAAGAACATCGACATGCCCGCCATCGGCCCGAGGAACATATTGGCGTACGCGGCGGCGCGGTTGCGCTCGACGAACAGGCGCAGCGGCAACAGCGGTTCGGCCGTGCGCATTTCGATGGTCAGGAAGGCGGCGAGCAGTCCGGCGCCGACGGCCAGCGAGAGCACGGTGGTCGTGGCCGACCAGCCATCGGATGCCGCGCTGATGAAGCCGTACACCAGCGTCGCGATGCTGGCGGTCGCGGTGAACGCGCCGGGCAGATCGAGGTGGGCGGGCCTGCGCTCGGAATCGGGCAGGTAGCGCAGCGCGAGCACGCCGACCGCCGCGCCGAACGGCACGTTGATGAACAGCGCGGACCGCCAGCTCAGCCACTGGGTGAGCAGACCGCCGATGATCAGGCCGATCGCGAAGCCCGCGCTGGACATGCCGGAGAACAGGGCGAGCACCCGGACCCTGGCCTTCGGTTCGGTGAAGGTGGTGGTGAGCAGCGCGAGGGTGCTCGGGCCCGCCATCGCGCCGCCGATGCCCTGGACGACGCGGGCGATGATCAGCCAGGTCGCGGACGGCGCGAGCCCGCCCGCCAGCGAGGCGAGGGTGAACAGGGTGGTGCCGACGACGAACAGGTTGCGCCGCCCGAACAGATCGCCCGCGCGGCCGCCGAGCAGCAGCAGACCGCCGAAGGTCAGGGTGTACGCGTTCATCACCCAGGACAGGCCGGTGGCGCTGAAGTGCAGGTCGGTGCGGATGCGCGGCAGCGCGACATTCATCACGGTGATGTCGAGGACGATCATCAATTGGCAGGTCAGCAGGGTGGCCAGCACGACGCCGTGCCGCAGTGGGCGGGCGAGGGCCGGACGGATGTCCGCGGCAATGGTGTTGGTAGACAAGTACGCTCCATGGGATGAACCTAAGCGGAGAGTGTCTCCGTTTGGACAGGAGCTAGCATATGGAGAAGGTCTCCGTTTATGCAAGCCTAAACGGAGAGTTCATCCGTTTCCAGTGGAGGAATCAGTGGACGCACCGTCGACCGCACGGCCCATGCGCGCCGATGCGCGGCGCAATTACGAGCGGATCGTCGAGGCCGCGCGGGCGGCCTTCGCCGAACACGGACCGGATGCGCCACTGGATGACATCGCCCGCCGCGCCGGGGTCGGCGCGGGCACCCTGTACCGGCACTTCCCCAACCGCGACGCGCTCATCGAGGCCGTCTACCGGTCGAGTATCGAGCGGCTCAGCTCGTACGCGCACGAGCTGGCCGCGACCCATCCGCCGGAGACGGCTCTGGAGATGTGGTTGCAGCGGCAGGTGCGCTGGGTGCTCGAGGAACGCAGTCTCGCGGTGACGCTGAAGGCGCTGATCGACCGCGAGTCGGAGACCTTCGAGCTGTGCCGCGTCCTGATGAACGACGCGGCGACCGCGATTCTGAAACCCGCGCAGACGGCCGGCCTGGTGCGCGGCGATATCGAACCGCGCGACCTCCTGCGCTTCGGGCACGGCATCGCCATCGCCTGCGAAACCGCACCCGAGGCGGCCGACCGCCTGCTCGCGGTCACCATGGACGGCCTGCGGACAACCGGCGCGCGTCCCGCCGACGGGTGAGCTTGCGCGGGTGTTCTGCTGACCCGAACTTACCCGGCGGCGATGGCCGAGGTGACCTGAGAGATGTAGGCGCGGAACAGTTTCGGCATATCGACTCGTTCCGGATCGAGCAGCCACTGCAACTGTAGGCCGTCCATCATCGCGAATACCTGGCGGGCGAGGGCGGCGGTATCGGTATCCGGCCGGATGGCGCCGTCGGCGATGCCGTCGTCGAGCGCGCGCACCAGCCAGGCCTCCAGCATGCGGTAGCGGCCGACGACCCATTCGTGCGCTGGGTGGTCGATGGTCACCGCCTCCCCGGTCACCACCGTGAACAGTCGCACCAGCCCGGGCAGGTGCGCGTTGTATTCGACCAGCTGCACCAGCCGCTCCAGTGCGGCGACGCCGGACAGTCTGCCGTCGAATTCCATTCGCAGCGCGTCGATTTCGTCGCGGCGCTGCAGCACCGCCGCGAGCAGCTCGGTCTTGCTCGCGAAATGGTGCAGCAGGCCGGGTTGGGAGAGTCCGCAGTTCGTCGCGATATCCGCCAGGGACGCACCACGGAATCCGTTCTCGGCGAACGTCTTCAGCGCCACATCGAGGATCTGTTCGCGGCGCGCGTCGCCGCGCGGTCTGCCGTGCCGTCCGGTCATGGTCTCGAATATATAACATTACCGAGTGAGTACTCGGTTACGATGCCGGTGGTCGGCACACTCGTGTCGTCGCAATCGAGGAGGATTGATGAGTTACGCCACCGGGAACACCGCCGAAATCGTGCCGTTCGACCTGCGTGGGAGCGCGGGGCAGCTGTCGGCGTGGCGTTCGGCGCCGCCGGACGGCGTCGAGGTGCGCGGCACCGCCCTGCTCGTTCCGGGCTTCACCGGTTCCAAGGAGGATTTCGAGGCCATGTTGCCGCGCCTGGCGCGGGCCGGATTCCACTGTGTCGCTTACGATCAGCGCGGTCAGTGGGAGTCGGACGGTTCGGACGATCCGGCCGACTACACGCTGCGCGATTTCGCGGGCGATCTACTGGGCGTCGCCGAGCAAATCGGGGCGCCGGTGCACCTGGTGGGCCACTCCTTCGGCGGTTACGTCTCCCGCGCCGCGGTGCTCGCGGATCCGGGCCGCTTCCGCAGCCTGACCCTGCTCGCCTCTGGGCCCACTTCGGTGCGCGATATCGCCTTCCCGCCACCGCGATCGGTCGCGGGGATGGTGGAAGCCGGTGGGCAGCAGGCGATCTGGGAGCAGATGAGTTCCGCGATGAGCGCACTCCCCGACGCGAAACGAGACTTCCTGCACCGACGCATCATGGCGACCAAGAAGGCGAACCTCGTCGGCATCCTGCACACCATGGAGACCGTCGACGACGATATCGCCGGTCTGCGGGCCGCGGCGATGCCGATCCTCATCGCCTACGGCGACACCGGCGACCTGTGGGCGCCCGCCGTGCACGAGCGTTACGCCGATGACCTCGGCGCGCGGCGCGTCGTCTACCCCGGCGTCGGCCATCTGCCGAACGAGGAACGGCCCGAACAGGTTTGCGCCGACCTCACCGCGTTCTGGGCCGAGGTCGACTCCCGGCGGTAGCCTGCGCCGATCCGGGAGCCGCTACCTCTAACATCTCCGGGGTGACCGGATACGACCTCGACGCGTTCGAGCACCTCGACACCTCACTGCTGCCGCCGCGCCAGCAGCGGATCCTCGCCACCATTCGGGATTGGGTGGTCCGGTACGGATATCCGCCCAGCACCAGGGAACTGGGCGACGCCGTCGGGCTGCGCTCGACCTCGTCGGTGTCGAAACATCTGAACAGCCTGGAGGAGAAGGGCTTTCTGCGGCGCAGCGGTTCGGTGTCGCGGCCGATCGATGTGCGGATGTTCCTGCGGGCGGCCGAGCCGCGCACGGAGGATACGGATTCGGTGCCGGTGCCCGTCGTCGGCGATATCGCGGCGGGCACCCCGATCCTCGCCGAGGAGCACACCGACGACGTCCTCACCCTCTCGCGCCAACTCGTCGGCCGCGGAACGGTTTTCGGGCTGCGGGTGCGCGGCGACTCGATGATCGACGCGGCCATCTGCGACGGCGATATCGTGGTCGTCCGCAAACAGCACGAGGCGCATTCGGGGGAGATCGTCGCCGCCATGATCGACGGCGAGGCGACCGTCAAGGTGTACCGGCGGCGCAACGGGCACGTCTACCTGGAGCCACGCAATCCAGCGTACGAGGTGATCGACGGTGATGCCGCCGTCGTGCTCGGCAAGGTCGTCTCGGTGATGCGTAGGGTCTGATCAATTCAGCGGCGGTTCACGGCCTTGATGATCGCCGAGTGCATCCCGTCGGCCACCGGATGCGTCGCGGTGATCTCGATTTCGCCGAATCCGGCCGCCGCCAAGTAGTTTCGATACTCGCCGAACGACAGCGCCCCCGCGATGCAACCGACGTAGTCGCCGCGCTCACCGCGCTGGGCGGGGGTGAGGGTGTCGTCGGCCACGACATCGGCGATCCCGATACGCCCGCCAGGTACCAGCACCCTTGCCATTTCGGCGAATACCGCCGGTTTGTCGGTCGACAGGTTGATGACGCAGTTGGAGATCACCACGTCGATGCTGTTGTCGGGCAACGGGATCGCCTCGATCGTGCCCTTCACGAACTCGACGTTCGTGACACCGGCCTTCGCCGCGTTCTCCCGGGCGAGGGCCAGCATCTCATCGGTCATATCGACGCCGAATGCCTTGCCGCTCGGCCCGACCCGGCGCGCCGACAGCAGCACGTCGATGCCGCCGCCGGATCCGAGATCGAGCACGGATTCGCCCACGCGCAATTCGGCGACCGCGGTCGGGTTGCCGCAGCCCAGCGATGCGGCGACGGCCCGAATCGGCAAGGCATCGCGGTCGGCGACCCCGTACAGGCTCGCGCCGAATTGTTCGTCGATCTCCACTCCGCAGCCGCTGCCGCCGCAACAATCCGTCGCGGTGCCACCGCCCGCGACCGCCACGGCGGCGGCCGCATAGCGCTCGCGCACGGTCTCACGCAGCTCGTTGCCCTGTTCCGACATAGAAATCACTCCTGAACGGGTTGTATCGAAATCTATCGAAGCAAGTTTGCCGCCCTGATTCGATATCTGTCAATATTGATGTGTGCCGAAACAGGAACTTCCGCTGATCGCCGCGACGACGGGCTGCTGCACCACGTTGTCCGCACCGCTGGATGCCGCCGCGGCGGCCGAGTTGGCGAGCGCGTTCAAGGCGCTCGGCGATCCGGTCCGGCTGCGGCTGCTGTCGCTGATCGCCGCCGCCGGCGGCGAAGAGGTCTGCGTCTGTGAGCTGACCCCGGCCTTCGACCTGTCCCAGCCCACCATCTCCCACCACCTCAAGGTGCTGCGCGAAGCCGGATTATTGACCTCGGAACGACGCGGCACCTGGGTTTACTACCGGGTGGTTCCGGCTGCGCTGCAACGACTTTCCGATATCCTCGCGCCGATTGCCGCACCCGTGTAGGCCCGGGGTCAGTGCCCGGTGAACATGTCCACGATGCTGTGCGGGGAGTCGGCGCCGAACATGAACTCGAAGACCTCGGCGCCGTCGGCGGCGGTCGCGGCGGCGCGCGGGAACAGTGCCTGTTCGTATTCGGTCAGCGCGGTCTCGACGTCGTCGGGGTGCGCGGCGATGGCCTTGCCGAGTTCGGCGCCGTCCTGCATGGCCAGGTTGGCACCTTCGCCGTTCGGGGGTGCGAGGTGGGCGGCGTCGCCGATCAATGTCACCCCCGGCACCCGGTCCCAACGGTGTTCGATCGGCAGCGTGTTGAGCGGGCGCAGGACCGGTGTGGTGTCGCTTTCGGTGATGAGCGCGGTGAGTTCCGGTGCCCAGCCGTCGAATTCGCCCGCGATGCGCGCGACGGCGGCCGGATCGGTGAAATCGATTGCGGCGAACCAACTTCGGGGTTTGGATAGCGCCACGTAGGTGTGCAGGGTCTCGCCGCTCTCGCGGTGGGCCTGAATGCCCTTGCCCGGCGCGGGTGCGATGAGCGCCCCGCCGCCAACGGCTTTCGCGGCGGCCGGATGACGGGTGTCGGCGTCGAACAGATAGGTCTCGACGAATGACATGCCGGTGTATTCGGGTGTGGCGGCGGACAGTAGCGGCCGGACCCGCGACCACGCACCGTCGGCGCCGACAAGCAGATCCGTGACCGCGGTGCCGCCGTCGGCGAAGGTCACCTCGTGGCGGCCCTCGCCGATGGCGCGGGCGCCGCTGAGCTTGTGGCCCCACCGGACGGTGCCGGGCGGCAGCGAATCGAGCAGCAGCCGTCGCAGTTCGCCGCGCTGCACCTCGGGGCGTCCGCCCGTACCGTCGTCGGGTTCGTCGAGTAGAACCGTTCCGTCCCGATCGAGGATCCGCAGCGCTTGACGTCCTTCCAGGATGAGGCCGCGGAACTCGTCCAGTAGACCGGCCGCCGCCAGCGCGGGCTGTCCGTTGTAGTCGTGGATGTCGAGCATGCCGCCCTGCGCGCGTGCGGTCGGGGAGTCCTCCGCCTCGTAGACCGTGGCCGGGATGCCGTTGACGTGCAGGACGCGGGCCAGTGTCAGGCCGCCGAGCCCGGCACCGATGATCGTGATCTTCATGATGGTTCCTTCGAGGTCTGACCTTCTGGTATGCCATTCCAGAAATGGAATGCCGTTCCATGTTGGAGCAACGTTCCAGATGTGTCAAGATGGCGGCATGGCAACGCGGACACGTCGGGCAGCGGCGCTTTCCCGGGAGACCATCGTCGAAGCCGCCGTCGAACTGCTCGACGCGACCGGCGCGGGCGGGCTCACCTTCCGGACATTGACCGAACGCCTCGCCACCGGGCCCGGGGCGATCTACTGGCATGTGGCGAACAAGGACGAGCTGCTCGCCGCCGCCACCGACACCGTCGTCGCCGCCGCGCTGGCGATCGCGCCCGCCGAAACTCCCGGCGCGGCGCAGGACGAGATCCGCGCCATCGCGCTCGGCCTGTTCGACGCCATCGACGAACATCCTTGGCTCGGAACGCAACTCGCCATGCAGCTGGCTCGCAGCCCATGGGGTTCGATGACCCGGCGGATCTACGAGAGCATCGGTCGCCGGGTCCGCGCGCTCGGCGTGCCCGAGGGCAGTTGGTTCACGGCCACCTCGGCGCTGGTGAACTACATCCTCGGCGCGGCGGGCCAGAACGCCGAGAACTCCCGCGTCGGCGAACAGCATCCGGACCGCGGCGAATTCCTCGACGACGCGGCGGCGGCATGGGCAGAACTCGACCCCGACGACTATCCGTTCCTCCGGTCCATCGCCGATCAGCTCCGCGGGCACGACGACCGCGAGCAATTCCTCGCGGGCATCGATTTCCTGCTCACCGGTGTCATCGCGACGCACCCGCCCGCCTGAGCCGCCGTGGCCGGGTAGCGTGCGCCCATGCCGACTCCGCCGGACGCCCGCCGCCTGCCGACGTGGCTGACGCCGAATCTCCGGGTGCTGTGCGGGGTCAGCTTCCTCGCCGACACCGCCGGCGAGTTGCTGTATCCGATTCTGCCGATCTTCCTCACCGTCACCCTCGGTGCGCCCGCCGCCGTGGTCGGCGCGGTCGAAGGCGCGGCCGAGGCCGCCGCCGCGCTGACCAAGATCGCCGCGGGTCGCCTCGGGGACCGCTACCGCAAGCGGCCGTTGATCGCGCTCGGATACGCGCTCGCCGCGCTCGGCAAGGTCATCGTCGCCGCGGCGTTCGCCTGGCCGCTCGTGCTCGCCGGGCGCTGTGTGGATCGGCTCGGCAAGGGCGTGCGCGGCGCACCCCGCGATGCCCTGCTGATGGTCGGCGCCGATCCCGCCGCCAAGGGCCGCATATTCGGGGTCCACCGCACCATGGACACGCTCGGCGCGGTCGCCGGGCCCGCGCTCGGGCTCGCGCTCTACGAACTGCTCGACCACCGCATGCGGCCGCTGATGGTGCTCGCCGTCGTCCCCGCGCTGGCCGCCGTCGCGCTGGTCGCCGCGGTTCGCGAAAACTCTTCCAGCGCAACGGATCGCACAGTCGATGAGCCGGATGACCCACCGTCCCAACGGTTCTCGACGCGATTGAAGACGTTGATCGGCGTGCTGACGGTCTTCTCTCTGGTGAACTTCCCCGACTCGCTGCTTCTGCTGCGCGCGCACCAACTCGGGCTTTCGGTGGCCGGGGTCATCGGCGCCTACATCGCCTACAACGCCGCATACGCGCTGCTGTCCTACCCGGCCGGCGCGGTGTCGGATATGCTGCCGCGGCAATTCGTCTTCGCGGCCGGGTTGGTGTGTTTCGCGGTGGGCTATCTCGGACTCGGGCTCGCGACCTCGCCGGGATGGGTCTTCGTCGTCCTGCCGATCTACGGCGGATTCGCCGCGGCCACCGACGGTGTCGGTAAGGCCTGGATCGCCGATATCGCGCCTGCCGCAAGGCAATCCACGGCCCAAGGCATCTACCAAGGGCTCACCGGCGCCGCCATCCTCGCCGCCGGACTGTGGGCCGGACTCGCCTGGCATGCCGACGGCCGCATCCCCCTGCTGATCTCCGGGGCCACCGCACTCGCACTGGCGGTGGCGCTCGTCCTGGCCGGAGAACATCTGCATCGGTAATTTCCCTCGAAGTAAAGACCGGTCGGTATTCTTGGAGCGACTGTCGAGCAACGGCGTTCGAGTTCGCGAGAGGACCGGCGATGGCGGCGAGGCGGATATGAAGGGGCTGCCGCGCTATGCGCCGATGCTGGCCACGGCCGGCGTCATACCCGGAAACGACTCGCAATGGAATTACGAAGTGAAATTCGATGGCGTCCGCGCGATCGGCTATATCGATAGCGACCTGCGGCTGATGTCCCGAAACGACAAGAACATCACCGCGGCCTGGCCCGAACTCGCCGGGCTCGCCCCATCGGATCCGTCATTCGTCGTCGACGGCGAAATCGTCACATTCGCCGCGGATGGGCGGTCCTCGTTCGAGGCGCTACAGCCGCGGATGCATCAACGCAATCCCGCCGCGATCCGCGCACTGGTCAACAGCGTCCCGGCCACGTATATGATTTTCGATCTACTCCATATCGGGGATCGCTCACTGATCGACCTGCCCTACCGGCAGCGACGGGAATTACTCGAACAACTCAACTTACGCGGCCCGAATTGGCAAACCCCGGCTCGCCTGAACGGATCCGGCGCCGCGGTTCTCGAAGAATCGCGACGCCTCGGATTGGAGGGAATTGTCTGCAAACGCGTGGACAGCCCTTATTCCCCGGGCCGACGCAGCCCGCTGTGGATCAAGGTGAAGAACATCCGCGATCAGGAGGTCGTGATCGTCGGCTGGCGGCCGGGCGCCGGACGGCGCGCCGGGCAGATCGGCTCACTGCTCATGGCGGTGCACGACGACACCGGTGAACTCACCTACATCGGAAACGTCGGCACCGGCTTCACCCAGGCCATGCTCGCCGACCTACATGCGAAACTCGAACCGCTGCAACGCAATACAGCACCCGTAGCGGCACCCGTCGCCGACGCCGTCTGGGTCGAGCCGACCCTCGTCGGCGAGGTGACCTTCACCGAATGGACCGGAGACGGCAGGCTTCGCCATCCCTCGTGGCGAGGATTGCGGCCCGACAAGGAATCTCGCGACGTGAAACTGCCGGAATAGCCTCCGACCTATTTCGCCGACCAGTCGCGGATCGCGGCGACGAACTCCGCGGGCGCGTCGGACTCCACGTAGGTGCCCGCGCCCTCGACGATCACGGTCCGGTGCTCGGGGAAGGTCGCTTCCAGGCGCTTGCGCTCCTGGGGGCGGAAGGCGATGTCGGCGTCACCCCAACACGATCAGCGTCGGCAGGTGGGAGAGGTCGGCAAGTCCGGCCTCGACCTCGGCGAAGAAGGTTCGGCTGGCAAGGACCCGCCCGGGGAATACGGCGGAGGCCTTGCGCCGCTCGGGGGTATCCATCGCCCGGCGGTAGTGGGCCATCTCGGCTGCCGTCGGCTTCCGCCGCCGGTGACCCAACGGGATGAACACGTTGACGACGAAGTTCAGCCGCTGGGCGAGGAAGCGGCCCAGGGGTCCGCCGAAGAGGCGGGAGAAGTACTCGAAGTGGAGAACACCGTTGACCGGCCAGGCCCAGGTGTTGGCGAGCACCAGCCGATCGAACACGTTCGGCCGACGCTCCGCGACGGCCAGGCCGATCAGACCGCCCCAGTCCTGCCCGACCAGCGTGACCCCCTCCAGTTCGAGCTCGTCGACGAATCCGGTGACCACGTCGGCGTGCTCCTCGGGCAGATAACGGTAGCCGGGCTTCGCCGCCGAAAGTCCGAAGCCGGGGTAATCCATTGCGACGCAGCGGAAGTCGTCGCGCAGCGCGCGAATCACGTCGCGCCAGAGGAACGACCAGGTCGGGTTGCCGTGCAGGAGCAGCAGGGTGGGCCCCGACCCCTCGTCGACGTAGTGCACGGTGTGCCCGTCGATATCGACGAAGCGGCTCTCGAACGGGAACAGGGCGTCGTCGACCCAATCGGGCCGCACGCTGCTGGTGGTATCGGCCATGGCGGCCCCCTTTGGGCTCGGCGGCAAGGTATGCTTGAGAATGTCACGCACACTTGAGAAAGACAAGTAGAGGAATGATGCGTAGCTACGGTCAGTACTGCGGGCTCGCCCGGTCGCTCGAAGTCGTGGGCGACCGGTGGAACCTGCTCATCGTCCGCCAGCTCCTCATCGCCCCCGCCCGCTACCGGGACCTGATCGACGGCCTCCCCGGCATCGCGACCAACCTGCTCGCCGACCGGCTCCGCGACCTCGAGACCGCGGGCGTGATCGAGCGGCGACTGGCCGAGGCGGGCAATGCGGTCGAATACGCCCTTACGCCGTGGGGGGCCGAGCTGCGCCAGCCGATCGAAAGCCTGATCCGCTGGTCCACCCCGCTGATGCTGCGCGGCCCCGACGGCGACGCCTTCCGCCCCGGATGGCTCGCCCTCGCCGTCCCCGCCCTGCTCGACACCCGGGTCGCGGTCCGCCCCTCGGCGACGGTGGGCCTCGAGATCGGCGGCCCACCCTTCCAGCTCCGCGCGACGCGCTCCGGCTTCGAGGTCGCCCCGCACGACGGCCGCGACCTCGACGCCACCGTCCGCGCCGACCCCGCCTACATACTCGGACTCGCCGCGGGCGCCATCACCCTCGGCGACGCCCGCGCCCTCGGGCTGGTGGAGATAGACGGCGACGAATCCGTCGTCCGCGCCGTCTTCGCCGCCTGACGGGTGCCGCTCCGTCGGGCGTGCGGCGTCCGATCATGGCGTTGATCAACTTGCTGCGGGCCGTCGATGGTTACTTTCGCGCAATCAGGGAAGCCCACCGGTGCAGGTATCGAGAAAACTCACACGATCGCGATTCGAAGGAGGACATCTCATGAGATTCGCCAAGGCGGGTGCCTCGGTTGTACTGCTGGCCGGTTTATGCGCCGCAGGGGCGGGTGTCGCACACGCCGACCAGACCATCACCGTCACCACGGATTTGCTCGGCTGCGCGACCCGCGCCGACATCGACGTTTCCGCGCTGAACGGGGTCACCCCGGGCACATCGGTGACCATCTCGGACACGTTGGCGGCGCAGCTCCGCCAAAGTAATTGCATGCCTTGATCTTTCGGCAGGGCTACTAGGGCGCGCGGCCACGGGATGCGACTGTCGGCCGCGCGCCCGGCCGCGCGATGCGAGCCATCGAAGGCGACGAACTCCGCCTCGACCGAGACGAACCGCTCGGCCGAAGGCCCTTCTGTCGCAACGCTAGAACTTCCATTCCTCCCAACGACTGCCAGCGATCTCGGGTGCGGGCAACCCATACTTGATGGCGTGCCAACGGGCATGCCACTCCTGCGGCGGGCGGGCCAAGATTGCGCAGGCTTTATGCGCGATCTCCTCGGGACTGCGATCGCGCCATGGGATGTCGACGAACACCTGGTAGTCGTCATCGATCTCGAACCAGATCTCCAGGATGTCGTGATCGTCGGGATTCCTACTGACCCGGACAGGAGTAATGCCGTACGCGCGTAGCCGGGCGTCATCCAAGCCGGTCAGGATGAGACGTCCGGCGGTGCGCTCCGGGGTCTCCCACGAGTGATCCGCCGCAACCCGCATCACCTCGCGATCATATTGGGCCGCAACGAAATTGACCGAACGATCCATTGGCACCTTCCTCGACCACTCCCAACGCACCAGATCACCGACGCGAGCGATCGTGATAGCGGTACCCGAAGAGTCGTAATCGCCGCAGCCTCCGCACCGTGCGATGGGGACAGTGCGTGGCAGCGGCCCGGCGGCCAGCCGATTGGTCGGCACCAGAATGTCGTACGGGCGTTCGGCACCGATTGGATAGGGTCGTGTCGATGCCTTGGGCCGGAAGGGATTGCGCATGGGCTGGTGGCGGGATGCGGTGTTCTATCAGATCTATCCGCGCAGCTTCGCCGATTCGGATGGGGACGGTGTGGGTGATCTGCCCGGAATCATCGGGCGGCTGGCGCATTTGCGGGATTTGGGGGTGGATGCGGTCTGGCTGTCGCCGTGCTATCGGTCGCCGATGGTCGATTTCGGTTACGACATCAGTGATTACCGCGATATCGATCCGCTGTTCGGCACGTTGCGCGATTTCGACGAGTTGTTGTCGGCCGCGCACGGAATGGGGCTGCGGGTGGTGTTGGATCTCGTCGCCAACCACACCTCCGATCGGCACCCGTGGTTCCAGGAATCGCGGTCCGCGCGGGACGCGCCGCGCCGCGACTGGTACGTGTGGGCCGATCCCGCGGAAGATGGTGGGCCGCCGAATAATTGGCTGAGCGCGTTTCCGGACACCGGGACGGCGTGGACATTCGACGAGGCCACCGGCCAGTACTACCTGCATTCGTTCACGCGCAATCAACCCGACCTCAATTGGTGGAATCCCGCTGTGCGGCAGGCGATGACCGAGGTGATGCGGTTCTGGCTGGATCGCGGTGTCGACGGCTTCCGGTTCGACGTCCCGCACCGTTTGATCAAAGACCGTGCGCTGCAAGATAATCCACCCGATGTGGCGCATCTGCGCAAGGCGACCGGCGCACCGCCGGGACGGCAGCGGCATATCGATCGCCCCGAGGTGCATGAGGTGCTGCGCGTCTTGCGAGCCGTGCTCGACGACTATCCGGACCGGGTGGCGGTCGGCGAGGTGGGCGTCACCGATTCCGGCCGGCTGACCGCCTATTACGGCGACGACGACGAACTGAACTTGCTGTTCAATTTCGCGTTCTGGTCACAACCGTGGTCCGCCAACGGTTTTCGTGACGCGGTCGCGGTCGTGGAGGCCACGACACCACCGCACGCGTGGCCGACGTACGCGCTGTCCAACCATGATCTCCCGCGCGCCGCCCACCGCTACGCCGCGGACGGCCACGGTCCGGCGCGGGCGCGTCTGGCGGCGATGATGCTGCTCACCCTGCGCGGCACGCCATTTCTGTACTACGGCGAGGAGATCGGCATGACCGATGTCCCCGTTCCGGCGGAGCGGGCACACGATCCGGACGGCCGCGACGGCTGCCGCGCTCCGATGCTGTGGAACGCAAACCGGCACGCCGGGTTCACTCTCGGCACACCCTGGCTGCCCATCGCCGCCGACGCACCTGCCATCAATGTCGCGGTTCAGCGCGCACGGCCCGATTCCCTGCTCAACCTGTATCGAAAACTGCTGGCGCTGCGTCGAACTCATCCGGCGCTGACCGAGGGTGCTTACCGCGTAGCCGATTTCGGTGACGATCGGGTCTTCGCCTATCACCGCGAGACCGGTGACGAACGCCTGCTGGTCGCACTGAATTTCGCGGCGACCTCGGTGACCGCTCCGATGGCGCTCGACGATGCTCGCCTGCTCTGCTCAACCCACCCGGGCAGCACCGGATCGGATGATCTTCGCCTCGGCCCACACGAAGGAATCATCGTGTCGATCGGGTGATGGCCAGCATGTGTTGTCCGGCAAGGTATCCGATCGGTGGTCGGCACTGCCGTGGACGCGGCGGGCGCCGACCCGGATCGGATCAGGATTCGACGAAAATCGGAGTCAGCGTCAGCGGCAGGGTGGCGCGCCCGTCGGTGACCCGGATGGGAACCGGTTCGCCGTACGCGTTGAGCGCGCGGGCGGTGGCGGTAGGCCAGGGGAGTTCGTGGGCCGTCGCCGGGGCCGACTCGTCGCCGAGGTCGGCGTGCCGTTGCCATGCGACGACGAGCGGCCCACCGTCGCGGTCGACCTCGAAGATGTAGGAATCCGGATTCTCGGTGGGCATTCGCTGAATCGTCTTGGCGCCGTGCAGCATTCGTGAAGTCAGCGCGAGGGCGTCCGCCTGTCGGTGCCGCAGGGTGATCTCATCTTCGTCGTAGTCCATGAGGGCGAACTTGTCGAACAGCAGGCCGAGTATCGTGTAAGGCTTTTGGCCGCCGGGTGTTTCGGGCGCAAGATTCCAGCATGTCGTGCGCCGGACACCCGCCGAAAGGGCGAGTAGATTGCGCATCACGATCTCTCGGCACATCCAGCGATCGTGCATATCCGCGTACTCCGGTGGGCAGCCCTGCATGAACATCTGCAATTCGGGCGGCAATTCGGGCATCCGGTTGTAGAGCTCGACCATCGCGTCGTGTTCGGCGGCGGGTTTGTCGTCGGTGGTGGTCGCGGTCCAATCGCTGTTCTCCGACATCATCGCCATGAATCCGGGAGCCGCGGCCGCCAGGTGTCTCCACGCCTGCGGTCCCGGCAGCGGGCCGTTGTATTCGGCGGCGACGATGGGCTTTTGGTAGCCGTGCCGGGCCATCATGGCGCGGGTCGCGGCGATCCGGTCGGGGATCTGGTACGGATCCTCGTACAGGTGCACGTCGTATACGTCGAAATGGTCGCGGCCGTGTTCGACGAGGTATTCGAAAGTGTCCGGCCGGATCTTGTTTTCGTGCGGTTCGCCGCCGAGCATGACGAGGGCTTCCGGATCGGCGGCGCGCACCGCGGCCGCGAACACCTTCAGCTGTTCGAGATACTCGGCGGGCGTCCCGGCCCACAGGATCGGCATGGACGGCTCATTGTCGAACTGCCAGTAGGTGATTCGGCCGCGGCAGCGGGTGACCAGCGCGCGGACGAATGCGCCGAAGGTGTCGAGATCCTTTGCCGGAGAAGGCGGCAGCATATCGGTGACCCGCCGGGTGCCCCACAGTGATGCGGACGAGACGGTGATCAACACCTCCTCGTCGCCGTCCAACTGCGCGAGCAGCGCGTCGACGGCGTCCCAGACGAAGCGGCCCGGCTCGGGTTCGATCTGTGACCAGTACAGGAAGCAGCGGAGCATGCCCGCGCCGACGCTGCGTACCGCGGGCATGATCAGTTCCGGCGGGCGCAGCAGACCGTAGGTGATGCCGCGGACGACGCCGAGCCGGATACCCGGCGGAATGTCCCGGTCCAGCGCGATTTCAGTCATGGTTTCCTCCCAACTAGACAGTGTTCACTGAACACTGTCTAGTGACAGTAGCTGAACACTGTCTAGTAGAAAAGGCTAGGATCATCCGCCATGGCCCTCGACCGTGAACTGATCGTGCGCACCGCCCTGGCTCAGCTCGACGAGGTCGGGTTGGCGGCGCTCTCGCTGCGCCGTCTCGCCAAGGACCTCGAGGTGCATCCGTCGGCGCTGTACCACCACTTCCAGAACAAGCAGGACCTGCTGAACGAAATGGCGCGCGAGCTGGTGCTTTCGGTGGTCGGCGAGGTGGGGTATCCCGGTGCGACGTGGGACACCTGGCTGACTCATCTCGCACGCACCCAGCGCCGCGCCATCCGCTCCCGCCGCGACGGTGCGCTGCTGATGATCAGGGCGCGCCCGGACGCCGAATATCAGCTGGACTATCTGGACCAGCTCTTCGAACTCCTTGCCGCGGCGGGCTTTTCCCGTGAACAGGCGGGCGCGGCCTTCATCGCCGTCAGCAACTACACCATCGGCATGACGCTGCCCGAACAGCAGCGGGAAGCCCTGACCGGCGCCGCCCGCCACCTCGACCGTCCCGGGGTCCAGAGCATCGTCGCGGCATCCGCAGACGCCGACGCCACCTTCGAAACCGGCCTTCGCTGGCTGATCGACGGAATGCGCCCGGCGTAGATCGGCTGGTTACCGTCGGCCGAGTTCGGCCAGGCGGGTCAGCGCGGGGAGGGCCGCGGGCAGCGTCTCGCGGTTCGTCTTTGTGCGTCGGTCGGCGAGGCCGGTCATCGCCGAATCCGCGCGGACGGCCGCCCGGTCATCGTGTTGGCCGAGCGGCATCCGCGCTGTAATCCCGGTCCGCTCAATAACTTTGCGACAAGTTGTATGACACGCAGCGGCCGGTGTCGCCGTTGGTCCAGCCGATGAGGATTCCGTCGGTCAGGAAGCACATACTTCCGTTGGGCACGCATTGGCCGTTCGTGTTGATGACGGCGCTGCCGTTGTTGCACTTCGTGCCCGGCGGCGGTGCGGCGTGCCCGACGGCCGTCGAGGCCATCGTCAAGCCGAGCGCGACGATTGTGCCGGCGGCGAGGCGAGTTGGCATGTGCGGCATGGGTTCTCCCTATGGCATCGAGTCCGAGCCGACACTATAGATCGATGTCGTCGGCTGCTGCTGCGGTGCGCCTCCCCACCGGTGGAGAGTCGCTTCGAGACCGGTGGTATCGGTCGTGTCGCAGGCCCAGGCGACCACCCCGTCCGGGCGGACCAGCACACCGGTCGGCGCCGCGTATTCGTCGATCACGCGGCGCACCCGCTCGCCCCATGCCGCGCCGAGCCGGGCGAACGCGCCGTCCGGAGTGCGGTCGAGCAGCAGGAATTCGCCGCCGTGACCGTGGTCGACGAGGCGTGAGCCGTCGCGCAGCCACAGATCGGGGACGAGCCGCCCGATCAGCGGATGGTCACCAGGCAGGTCGACGCGCTGGTCGACGCCGGAGATCTTCTTGACCGCGTAGGTAGCGCCGTCCCCGGTGTTCAGCAGATCGGCCAGGATCCCGCGCAGCGCGGCCGATTTGGCGTCCCCGCGCATTATCGCGGTCTGGGACCGCGTCCAGTCCAGCACCCAGGCGCCGAGGGGGCGGCGTTCGGCGTCGTAGGTGTCGAGCAACCCGTCCGGCGCCCATCCGGCGAGCACGGCGCCGAGCTTCCAACCCAGGTTCATCGCATCGCCGACCCCCAGGTTGAGCCCCTGACCGCTGAACGGCGGGTGCACATGTGCGGCATCGCCCGCCAACAGCACCCGGCCCGACCGGTAGGTCGCGGCTTGGCGGGCATTGTCGGTCCAGCGGGTCGGGGTGGCGCGCAGCACGGTCAGCGTGACATCGGTGCCCGAGATCCGGCGCAGGCTGGTTTGCAGTTCGGCGAGGGTGACCGGCGCCGAGCGGTCGACGGGGCCGCCGTCGAATTCGATGGTGGCCACCCGGCCGGGCTGCGGTCCGTAGCGGTAGGCGCCTTGGGATGACCAAACCCATTTGTTCGCAAGCTTTTCCGGGTCGGCGATCTCGACGACCGCCTGGTATCCGGTGAATTCGGGGTCGGTGCCGGGGAATTCGATGCCGGCGAGGCGGCGCACGGCGCTGTGCCCGCCGTCGCAGCCGACCAGCCAGCCGGTGCGGATCCGGCCCGCGGTAGTGCCGACGAGCACGCCGTCGCCGGTGTCTTCCAGTGCGGTGACCGTCACCCCGCGATGCACCGGAACACCAAGTCGCGCAACGTATTCGGTGAGCAGCGCGACCAGTTCACGCTGCGGCACCATTCGCGCCCCGGCGGCCGCGGTATGTGCGGCGAGGTCGGGATCGGACCAGTCGACGAGGTCGGCGTCCAGGACGATTCCCGCGAAATGTCCGGTGAACCGGTTGTCGGGCGTGCCGGCGAACGGCCCCATACGCGTGAGCGTCTCCCGGTGCACCGCCGCGGCGGCGGGGAGCAGGCCGCGGCGGTCGAGCGCCTCGGCCGTCGGCACGTTGATCGCCTGTGCCTTCATCGCCTCGTCGGGCTCGGTCAGGCGCTCGAGCACCTGGACTGTCGCGCCGGAGAGCGCCAGCTCGGCGGCGAGCATCAAACCCACCGGCCCGGCTCCGACCACGGTCACGTCTCGATCACTGAACACGAACACTGTTCTACTTACGAACACTGTTCGTGTCAAGGGCAGTGCTCTATACGCGAACGTCGTTCGTGCCGGGCTATGGTTGTCGCGTGAACCCGAGACAGCGGCGCGCGGCGCGCCACCTGCCGCCGAATCCGGAGGTCGAGGCCGGTCCGCGGCCGCGCCGCCGCAAGGCCCCGATCACCGTGGAACAGGTCGTCGACACCGCGCTCGGCGTCATCGCGACGGAGGGTTACGAGGCGCTCACCATGCGCAGGCTGGCCGGCGCGCTCGACACCGGACCCGCCTCGCTGTACGCGCACGTCGTCGATAAGGCCGACCTCGGCGAATTGCTCATCGGGCGGCTGTGCGCCGAACTCGTACTACCCGAACCCGATCCGGCGGCCTGGCGGGCACAGATCCGCGATGTGTGCACCCAGCTGCGCGACAAATACCTGAAATATCCCGGGATTTCGCGCGCCGCGCTCGCGATGGTCCCGACCGATCTCGAGATCGTGCGGATCAACGAGGGCATGCTGGCGATCCTGCTGGCGGGCGGTATCGCCCCGCAGGTCGCCGCGTGGACCGCCGATGCCCTCCTGCTGTATGTGGCCGCGTACTGCCTCGAAATATCGGTCGTGCGGCAGCGCGCCGTACACGACGACACCGCCTGGGTGCTCGACCGCGCCGAACTGATCCGCCGATTCACCGCGTTGCCCGCCGAAACGTTCCCGCACACAACGCGTTACGCCGCCGAACTCACCGCGGGCGACGGCCACGAACGGTTCGATTTCACCATCGACCTGATGCTCGGCGGACTCTAGGCCGCTTCGGCGAAGCGCAGCACGTTGCCGAATGGATCGATGGCGGCGAGGGTGCGGAATTCGCCGTCGTCCTCGATGCCGGGGCGCAGGAATTGATATGGGCGTGAATGCAATTCGGCGCACAGGGCCTCGACATCGCGCACCGCGATCCAGACGACGGTGTTGGGGCTGCCGTCGCTGTGATGCTCCGACAGGTGCAATACCGTATTCGACCGCGAAATCTGAAGGTAGTGCGGCGTATCCGGTTCGTATTGATGCACCCAGTCGACGGTGAACCCGAGGTAGTCGACATAGAATTCGGTCGCCTTGGCGAGGTCGAAGATGCGCAGCACCGGAATCGCGGCGGCGCAGGCGAATCCGCCGTTCGCGGTGCCGGACAGCGTATTCCAGTCGCGGGCGCCGAGTTGGCGGGCCACGATCTCCAGGCATTGGCCGTGGCCGAGCGTCACATCGTGCTCGGCCAGCGCCGAACGCAGCGCACGGGCCATGGATTTGGCGCGGGAGGTGGGTTCCATCGGGACATCCTTGCTCGCGGCGGAAGCTGACGGTGGTGCTCACTTTGCCACGATCACGCCGCGCATTCGATGTCTCGCGAAGTTCGTCGAGGGTGCGTTCACCTGCCCCGAACCGGGGGTGAGCGGCGGGCCGCACCTGGCCGATCGCCAGCTTCGCAAGCAGCCCCGCCGGCTGTCAAGGACATTGCGGGTCATGACTGTTCCGCAACGGGCGTATTCGGTCCGAGGACCGAATCGTATTCGGCGGCGAGCCAAGGGGCGAGATCGTTGATGAGGTCGTCGAGGACGGCGGGGTCCGGGGTGGTGGCGGCGGTTGCGGCGGTGCGCATTTGCGCGGCGCGGGTGGGGTAGTAGCGGCCGAAGATGGTGGCGGACAGTTGCAGGTCGCTGGTCCAACCGCCCCAGCGGGGC
Organism: Nocardia sp. JCM 34519.1; assembly: GCF_020361265.1. NCBI lineage: Bacteria > Bacillati > Actinomycetota > Actinomycetes > Mycobacteriales > Nocardiaceae > Nocardia > Nocardia sp. JCM 34519.1. The sequence continues at coordinate 72,436 of NZ_JAIRBR010000025.1, read as the reverse complement.
ATGACGAGGGTGAATCCGGTGCGGACGATGCGGCGGGCGGCCTTGCGGCACAGCGTGATCCGGTCGGCGTCGGTGAGTTCGGTGTCGAGTTGGGCACGCCAGGCGGCGATGGCCTGGTCCAGGTCGGCGTTGGCGGCGCGGGCGAGGCGCGCGGTGGGACGGTAGCGGGGGAGCCGGTCGGCGAGGTCGTCGCCGAGCAGCGGGGTGCACAGGCAGGCGACCATCCAGCCGAGGTCATGGTGGCCGATATCGTCGAGCAGCGTGGTGGTGGCCGCGATTTGCATTCCGGCGCCGTCGATCTGGGCGAAGGCGGCATCCAGTTCGGCGCCGATGCGGTCGGCATCGGCCCGGTCCTCCTCGGTGGGTTCGCGGTGCAGCGCGAGTAGCACATCGAGATCGGATACCCCTGGCACGGCGGTGCCGCGCGGCACGCTCCCGTACAGGTAGGCACTGTGCAGTCGGCCGGGACCGAAGGTGTCCGAGATCAATTCGCGAGTGCGCGCCACCAGCGGCGCGAACTCCGGCTGGACATTGCTGAGCGAACCCTCTCGCGCGATGAACCCATCGGCATCCAACCCCGTCACGGCCATATATGCACTATGTCAGCGAAAGTCGCTGCATGCGAGCTCATTTCACCGCGTTTCCGCAGATCGCGAACCCACCGATTCCGCCCTCGGCCGAAACCCTGGCACCTACTCGCTCGGCCCGTCTGTAATCGACCGATGGAAACAGAGGGGTCGAGACCGATGAATACCGGATATGACGGTATCGCCGACTGGTACGAGCGTGAGTTCCTGGCGAGCCAGCGCCCGGGAGATCCGCTGGAGATCGATCGCATCCTCGGCGAATTGCTCGGCAGCCGCGAAGAAGCCGACACCTGTCTCGACATCGGTTGCGGCACCGGAATATACGCGGCCCGCATGCACGAGCTCGGCTGGCGCCCGCTCGGCGTCGACCTGTCCGCTCGAATGCTGGCATACGCGGCGCCCCGGCTACCGGTGGTGTGCGGTGATGCGAAACGACTTCCGTTCCGCGACAACAGCATCCCGGCCGCGGTGGCGATCATGACGCATACCGATATGCCGGACTATCCCGCGGTGCTCGGCGAGGTGCGGCGGATATTGCGGCCGGGCGGGATATTCGTGCATATCGGCGTACATCCCTGCTTCTGTGGGAGTTTCGCCGATCGCGCCGACGCGGCGGCGATCGTGATCCGGCCGGGTTATCGGGAACCGCACTGGACGACGCGCTCGTGGACCGATCGTGGGTTGCGCGACAAGGTCGGGGCGGCGCATCTGCCGCTGGCCGGATTGCTGTCCGAATTCGTCAGCGCTGGAATGGAATTGGTTGGGTTTGCGGAGGGCGGGGGGCCGACGCCGACGGTGCTCGCCGTCAAGGCGGTCAGCGCAGGGCCAGGGCGAGGAAGAAGTCGACCCGGTCTTCCAGGCGGGACAGGTCGCGGCCGGTGAGCTCCTCGATCCGTTGGATGCGGTAGCGCAGGGTGTTCACGTGAACGTGCAGCAGCTCAGCACATTTCGTCCACGAGCCGGAGACCTGGAGGAAGGTTTCCAGGGTGTGGATGAGGTCGGCGCGGTTGTCCTGGTCGTAGCTGCTGAGCGGGTCGAGCAGGCGCAGCCGGAACATGCGGCGCACCTCGTCGGGCACGCTGGCCAGCAGCAGCATGTGGGTGGCGAGTTCGCCGTGGCCGACGACGCTGGCCCGCTGCGGGCGGGCGGCGGCCATCCGCCGGGCGTAGCGCGCCTCCTCCACCGCGCCGCGCAGCCCCTCGCCGTCGACGATGCCGCTGACGCCGACCGAGAGCCTGCTGCCGCGCAGTCCCGGCGCCAAAGCCTGGACGGCGTCCCGTATTTCGTCGATGACCGAGCCGCCCTCGTCGGCGGGCACCAGCGCGATGGCCTCCTCCTCGACCACGCCGACCGCGGGCCGCCTGCCGAACTGCATCTCGCGCAACAACATTCGCACCTCACCTGGCCGCAGCAGATCGGCGTCGGCGGCCACCGCGAGATAGTTCTCGGTGGCGCCGAGCCCGGTGAGCTCCAGCCGGGAGATGATCTCGGCCGGTTTCGCGTCGGAGACGATCAATTGGATGAGTTCCTGCGCGAGCCGCCCGGAGGTCCGCTGCCGGTCGTCCTGTCTGGCGCGTTCGAGCGACACTACCGCGGCCAATTCCTCGGCGAGTGCGCGCCGCTCCTCCGGCCAATCCTTGAAATCGCCCTCGAAGACCAGGAACCAGTCGGCGGCGCGTGAGGTGCTGTGCTCGTCGACGGCGAACAGCGACAGCCGTCGCTCGGCGATCAGGTGCGGTAGGCGGCGGGCGCTGAGAAAGGCGGCGGTGACGTCGGCGGGCGGTTCGGCGGGCCCGGCGACCACCCGGCCGGTGGACGACAGCACCCAGCAGCGCATGCCGAGGTCGCGTTCGATCAGCTCCAGCACCGCGCCGAGCCCGTCACCGGAGACCAGTTGGCGGTGCCGGTCGAGCACCGCGGTGAGGTCGGCGGCGCGGCCGGTCGACAGATTCCGGGTGATCTCCTCGGTGACCTGCGCGAACGCAATATCCTCCGGGACGCGGAAGAGTGGGAGCCGATAGCGGCGACAGGCATCGACGATATCGGGTGGCGCACCGCCGTAGCGGGCGTCGCCGGTGGCCAGCGCGGCCGCACCGGATCGGGCGACGGCGGCGACGAACGCCTCGCTGTCGGCGGCGTCGCGACGCCACTGCATCCCGGTCACCACCAGTTCGCCGCCGGACAGGTAGCGGCTGGGGTCGAGCATGTCGGTGGTGACCACCCAGCGCACGAACCGGTCGAGCTGATCCTCGCCGGTGACCAGCTGTAGGCCCAGGTCAGTCATGGTGAGCAGGGATCGAAGTCGCACGTTTGCGAAGGTTAACAGGGTTAACGAGAGGTGGCCTTGGACATAAGTACAAAAGCTGGGTTGTGAAGCAGCGCACAATTCAGATTTCTCGCTTCTGGCTGTGGATCTCCAATGCGGGTGTACTGGGCTGACCACCGGATATGGCCGCATGGAGGTTGGATGTCGAACGGAATCGGATGGCTCAACGCGCTGCCGCCCGACCAGGCCGAGCGGGAACTGCTCACCTGCTGCGCCTCGCCGAGGTGGGCGCGCACGGTGGCGTCGGGTCTCCCGTACGCCGATGCGGCCGTCCTGATCGAGACCGCGACCGCCGCGGTCCGCGAACTGGCCTGGCCCGATGTCGAGGCGGCGCTCGCCGCCCACCCGCGCATCGGCGATCGCGCCGAAACCAAAGGGCCGCATGGTCTTTCGGAGCGGGAAGCGGCCTGGTCGCGGTCCGAGCAGTCCGGTGCGGCCGACGCCGACCCGACCGTGCTCGCGGCGCTCGCGCAGGGCAACCGGGACTACGAGCAGCGCTTCGGCCATGTGTTCCTGATCCGGGCGGCCGGGCGCGACGCGGCGCAGATGCTCGTGGAATTGCACAAACGGCTGGGGAACCCACCCGAGGTGGAACGCGATGTGGTGCGCGATCAGCTCGCCGAGATCACCGGGCTGCGGGTGGCCAAGCTGGTGGAGGGACACCGTTGAGTTTGTCCACCCATGTGCTGAATGCCGCGACGGGCCGTCCGGCGGCCGGGCTCGCGGTCCGGCTGGTCGCCGCGGACGGCACGGTGCTGGCCGACCGGCGCACCGATGACGACGGGCGGGTCAAGGATCTGCCCGCGCCCGCGCCCGGCGTGCACCGACTGATCTTCGACACCGCGGCGGTGAGCCCCTTCTATCCGACGGTCACCATCGAATTCACCGTCACCGATGCCGACGAGCACTACCACGTGCCGTTGCTGCTGAGTCCGTATTCCTACTCCACCTATCGAGGTAGCTGAACAATGTCGATCAAGCTCGGTCCGAACCGATACGGAAAGTCGGAGAACCGTGTCGTCAAGGTGACGAAAAACGGTGGCGTACATGAGATCCGGGATCTCAACGTGAGCGTCGCGCTCTCCGGCGAGATGGACCAGGTGCATCTCACCGGCGACAACGCGACGGTGCTGCCGACCGACACCCAGAAGAACACCGTCTTCGCCTTCGCCAAGGAATACGGCATCGATTCGCCCGAGGCGTTCGGTCTTTTGCTCGCAAGGCATTTCGTCGGCTCACAGGAGCCGATCCATCATGCGCGGGTCTCGCTCGAGGAGTACGGCTGGGAGCGGATCGTCGCCGATAACGGCGACAAACAGCATTCCTTCGTGCGCAACGGTCAGGAGACCCGGACGGCCCGGGTGCACTTCGACGGCGAAAACGCCTGGGTGGTATCGGGTTTGCGCAATCTGGTGGTGCTGAACTCGACCGGTTCGGAATTCCACGGCTATATCAAGGACAAGTACACCACCCTGCGCGAGACCACCGACCGGATCCTGGCCACCGAGGTGAACGCCGAATGGCGGCACGCCTCCGATGCCACCGCCGATTGGGACAAGTCCTACCGGGAGGCGCGGCGCGCGATGCTGGAGGCGTTCGCGCAGACGCACAGCCTCTCGCTGCAGCAGACCCTCTACGCCATGGGCGACAGGGTGCTCGCCGCCTGCCCGGAGATCGTCGAGGTGCGGCTGTCGCTGCCGAACAAGCACCACTTCGAGGTGGATCTGGAGCCGTTCGGGCTGGTCAACGATAACGAGGTGTTCTTCGCCGCCGACCGCCCGTACGGGCTCATCGAGGGCGCGGTGCTGCGCGAGGACGCCCCGGCCCCCGGTCCGGCGTGGGAGTGAGCGATGGACTTTCTACGACCCGAAAACTGGTTGCACGCATTGGAATTGAAGGCCGAGCGCCCCGACGCCCGCGCGATACAGGGCGGTACCGATGTGATGGTCGAACTCAATTTCGACCACAGCCGCCCGGCCGCGCTACTCGATCTCAACCCCTGTCGTGAGCTGTTCGGTGTGCAGGTGGAGGGGAATCGGCTGCGCATCGGCGCGGGCGTGCCCTACGTGAAGATCATCCGGGATCTGCACCGGCAGCTGCCGGGTCTGGCGCAGGCCTCGCGCACCGTCGGCTCGCCGCAGATCCGCAATCGCGGCACCGTCGGCGGCAATCTCGGCGCGGCATCCCCCGCGGGCGACAGTCATCCGGCGCTGCTGGCGGCGAATGCGGTGATCGAGGTGGAATCCGCGGCGCGCGGCACCCGGATGATCCCGGTGGACGACTTCTACGTCTGGGTGAAGCGCAACGCGCTGGAGCCCGATGAGCTGATTCGCGCGGTGTGGTTGGAAAATGCAAGCGGGCCACAGTATTTCGCCAAAGTTGGCACGCGGAACGCGATGGTGATCGCGGTCTGCTCGTTCGCCGTCGCACTGCATCCGGAGACGAAAACCGTTGGCACCGGCATCGGTTCGGCGGGTCCGACGCCGCTGCGGGCCACCCCGGCCGAGGAATTCCTGGCCGCGCGACTGCCGTGGGACGATCCGGCGCCGCTGCCGGATGCGGTGCGGCGCGAATTCGGCGCACTGGTCGCGGCGGCTTCGAAGCCGATCGACGACGTCCGCGGCGCCGCGGACTACCGCAGGCACGCGCTCTCGGTGCTGGCGCGCCGCGCGCTGGGCTGGGCCTGGAACGACTATGTGGCAGAAAGGAAGGCGGCCTGATGCGCGTCACCTTCGACGTCAACGGCTCCGAGGAGACCGTCGACGATGTCTGGGAGGGCGAGAGCCTGCTCTACATGCTGCGCGAGCGAATGGGCTTGCCCGGCTCCAAGAACGCCTGCGAACAAGGCGAATGCGGTTCGTGCACGGTCTATTTGGACGGCACCCCGGTCTGTTCCTGCCTGGTCGCGGCCGGGCAGGCCGACGGTCGCTCGGTGCGCACCGTCGAGGGGCTGGCGCAGGGCGATCGGCTCGATCCGATGCAGCAGGCCTTCGTCGAGGCGGGTGCGGTCCAATGCGGTTTCTGCACACCGGGTCTCATCGTGCAGGCGCACGACCTGATCGAGCGGGTCCCTGATCCGTCGGATGCCGAGATCCGTGAGGCACTGGCCGGGAATCTGTGCCGCTGCACGGGTTACGAGAAGATCCTGGATGCCGTCCGGCTGGCGGCCGAGCGGAAGGCGGCGCGGTCATGAGTCGGCTTGTCATCGAAAACGCGTACATCGCACCGATTGCCGGGCCGGAGATCGAATCCGGGTACGTCGTGGTGGACGGCGGGCTGATCGAGGCGGTCGGCTCGGGCGCGGCGCCCGCGGGCCTTGACGCCCAGCGGATAGACGGCACCGGTTGCCTGGTGACGCCCGGTCTGGTGAACACCCACCACCACCTGTACCAGTGGGCGACGCAGGGCCTGTACCAGGACGCCACCCTGTTCGAATGGCTGACCGGCCTGTACCGGATCTGGGCACGGATGGACGCCGATGTCGTATATGGCGCTGCCGCAGCGGGTTTGGGCTGGATGGCGCTCACCGGCTGCACCACCAGCACCGACCACCACTACGTCTTCCCGAAGGGTCGCGGCGACCTGTTCGAGGCCGAGGTGCGCGCCGCGCACGAACTCGGCATCCGGTTCCATCCGTGCCGCGGTTCGATGGATCGCGGGCAGAAGGACGGCGGGCTGCCGCCGGACGAGGTGGTCGAGGACCGGGATGAAATCCTGTCCAACACCGCGGAAACCATCGACAAGTACCACGATCCGTCGTTCGGCTCGATGCTGCGGGTCGCGGTGGCGCCGTGCTCGCCGTTCTCGGTGAGCGCCGATCTGATGACCGAATCCGCGACGCTCGCCAGGAGTATGGGCGTCCGGCTGCACACCCACCTCGCCGAAACCCTCGACGAGGAGGAGCACTGCAAGGAGCAGATGGGCTGCACCCCGGTCGAATATATGGAAAAGCTCGGCTGGCTCGGTGACGACGTCTGGTTCGCGCACGCGGTGCACCTGCACGACAAGGATATTCGCCGCTTCGCCGAAACCGGAACGGGTTCGGCGCACTGCCCCAGCTCCAATGCCCGGCTCGGCGCCGGAATCGCCCGCGTCACCGACCTCTTGGCGGCGGGTGCGCCGGTGGGGCTCGGCGTCGACGGCGCCGCCTCCAGCGAATTGACCTCCCTGGCCGGAGAAATGCGGCAGGCCATGCTGTTCCAGCGCGCGGTGCACGGACCGAAGGCGCTCACCGCGCGGCAGGCGCTGGAGATCGGCACCATCGGCGGTGCGCGAAACCTCGGCCGCCAGGACGAGATCGGCACGCTCGAACCGGGCAAGCTGGCCGATATCGCGATGTGGCGGGTCGACGGTTTCCGGTCCGCGGTCGCGGATCCGGTGTGCGCCCTGGTATTCGGCCCGCAGCCGCCGCTGGCCCGGCTGCTCGTCGGCGGCCGGACCGTGGTGGAGAACGACGAATTGCGCACCGTCGCACACGATGCCGTCGGCCGTGCGGGCGCGCTGGCCCGTAAACGCCTCGCGCGATTCGAACAGGAGGGGCGATGACTACGACATCGCGAAGCGATTCCGTGAGGGGTGGCGGTCGGGTGGCGGGCGGGCCTACAGCACGTACTACGCGTTTTCCGGAGCAGGTCGCCGCGCCGGGTAAGGGCGGCGTCGGCGAGAGCCCGCTGCGCCCGGATGGCACGCTCAAGGTGAAAGGCGAATTCGCCTACGCCTCCGATCTGTGGATGGACGGGATGCTGTGGGGTGCGACGCTGCGCAGCCCGCACCCGCGCGCCCGCATCGTCTCGATCGATATCGCGCCCGCGCTGGCACTGCCCGGCGTGCACGCGGTGCTCACCCACGAGGATGTGCCCGGCCGCAAGATGTACGGGCTCGACCACACCTGGGATCAGCCGGTATTGGCGATCGGGGAGGTGCGCCACCACGGCGAGCCGATCGCGCTGGTCGCCGCCGATCATCCGGAGATCGCCCGCCGCGCCGTCGCGGCCATCGCGATCGAATGGGAAGTGCTGGAACCGATTACCGATCCGATCGCGGTGATCGAGGATCCGGAGCGGCTGAAGGTGCAGGAGCGCGGCGGCATCGCCCGCCACCAGCCGGTGCGCACCGGCGATCTCGCGGTGGGCCGCGCGCTCGCGGAAGTCGTTGTGACCGAGGAGTATACGGTCGGCATCCAGGATCAGGCCTTCCTCGGCCCCGAGGCCGGTCTGGTGATACCCGGCGAGGACGGCGGGCTCGACTTCTATGTGGCCACCCAGTGGATGCACAACGATCTCTCGCAGATCGGCCCGTGCCTGCGCCTGCCGCCGGAGAAGATCCGGATGACGCTGGCCGGCGTCGGCGGTGCGTTCGGCGGCCGCGAGGACCTGTCCATGCAGATCCACGCGGGCATGCTGGCGATGTACACCGGCAAGCCGATCAAGATGATGTACAACCGCGAGGAGTCGTTCTTCGGGCATGTGCACCGGCATCCGGCGCATATGCGTTACGAATACGGCGCGACCAAGGACGGCAAGCTCGTCTACGGGAAGGTGCGCATCGTGCTCGACGGCGGCGCGTATACCTCGGCGACGCTGAACGTCACGGGGAACGCGTCCTCACTCGCGGTGGGCCCCTACGAGATTCCGCATCTCGAGATCGACGCCTACGGTGTGTACACCAACAATCCGCCGTGCGGTGCGATGCGCGGATTCGGCGCGGTGCAAGCGTGTTTCGCACACGAGTCGATGATGGACAAGCTGGCCGAGGCATTGGATATGGATCCGGTGCGGGTGCGCCAGATCAACGCGGTATCGCAGGGTTCCAAACTGGCCACCGGGCAGGTGCTGCACGCGCCGACGCCGATGGCCGAGATGTTGAGCAGGGCGAAGGCGATGCCGTTGCCGGAACCGTTGGACGCGGCCGACATTCGCAATCTGCCCGGCGGCGCGTCGCAGACGACGCACGGTGAAGGTGTGGTGCGCGGCATCGGATACGGCGTCGGCATCAAGAACATCTGCTTCTCCGAGGGTTTCGACGATTACTCGACGGCGCGGGTGCGGCTGGAGGTGATCGGCGGCGAGCCGGTGGCGCTGGTGCACACCGCGGCGGCCGAGGTGGGCCAGGGCCTGGTGACGGTCGAGGCGCAGATCGCGCGAACCGAACTCGGCATCGAGCGGGTCACCATTCATCCCGCGGACAACGGGGTCGGCGACGCGGGCTCGTCCTCGGCGTCCCGGCAGACCTATATGACCGGCGGCGCGGTGAAGACCGCATGCGAGGCGGTACGCGAGACCCTGCTGAAACGCGCTGCCGCACAGGGACATCCGGGTGTCGCGCTGATCGGCGGCAAGGTGGTCTCCTATACCGGTGAGGTGCTGGCCGCCATTGTCGACATCCTCGGCGACGAATTCATCGAGGAGACAAGGACCTACTCGCATCATCGGACCACCGGGATGGATCCGGTCACCGGCCAGGGCAATAGCCACACCCAGCTCGCGCTGTGCGTGCACCGTGCGGTGGTGGATGTCGACACCGAGCTCGGCTTGGTGAAAGTCGTTGCGCTGGACGCGGTTCAGGACGTCGGCAAGATCATGAACCGGCTCTCGCTGGAGGGTCAGATCCACGGCGGCGCCGTGCAGGGCCTCGGCCTGGCGGTCATGGAGGAGATCCAGGTGCGCGACGGCAAGGTGCGCAACCCGTCCTTCACCGACTATCTGATCCCGACCATCCTCGATACGCCGCCGCAGCGGCTCGACATACTCGAAAACCCAGATCCGCGTGCCCCATACGGGCTGCGCGGCGCAGGCGAGCCACCCACGCTCTCCTCGACTCCCGCCATCGTCGCCGCCATTCGTGACGCGTGCCGGTCGGCGGGTGGAACCGTGCACATCACCCATGTGCCGGTGCGACCGGAGGACATCATCCGGAGCTGTTGATCAACGGGGGCCCGGCGGGTGACATGTCCGGGCCCCACAACCGCTAGATCCGAACCAACCGGTGCCGGGGCGGCAACCCCGCGCACCGTAGGTCGGCTACGCCCTTAGGAGGGCAGCCATGACCCAAGTACAGACCCAATCTCCCGCATCGCGGCAGGCGATTGGTTCGACCGCGCTCGAGAAGTTGTTTCGACTGCGTGAACGCGGAACCACTATAACCCGGGAAATCCGCGGCGGTGTCACCACATTCGTCGCTATGGCGTATGTCATACTCCTCGTCCCGCTGATCCTCGGCGGCGTCAAGGACGTCAACGGGGCATCGCTCAGCATTGCCCAACTCACCACGGCCACCGCGTTTTCCGCGGGCCTGAGCACCATCCTCATGGGTGTCGTCGGCAATGTGCCGCTGGCCCTGGCGGCCGGTCTCGGCGTGGTTCCGGTGGTTGCCTTCCAGGCGGCGCCGCATATGACCTGGCCGCAGACCATGGGCCTGGTCTTCCTGATGGGCGTGATCATCGTGATCATGGCCGCGACCGGGCTGCGGACACTGATCATCAACGCCATCCCGATCGGGCTGAAAAACGCCATCGGCGTGGGCATCGGCTTGTTCATCGCGATGATCGGGTTGGTGTCCTCCGGTGTCGTCGGGCACGGTGCGAGCGATGGTCCACCGGTGACGCTCGGGCAGGGCGGGCACCTCGTCGGTTGGCCCGTAGTGGTTTTCGCCGTCGGGCTGGTCCTGATGCTCGCGCTCTACGTGCGGAAAGTGCCCGGCGCCATCCTGATCAGCATCGCGGTCGCGACCGTTGTCGCCGTCGTGATCAATTCGCTGGCCAGGATCGATCCGAAGTCCTGGGGCACGGTGGTGCCGAAGACGCCGCAAAAGCTGTTCGCCGCACCGGATTTCGGGTTGATGCTGCATATCGATCCGCTCGGCGGCTTCGCCACCGCGGGCGCGCTGACGGCGGGTGTCGTGCTGTTCACCCTGGTGCTCACCGGGTTCTTCGACGCCATGGGAACGGTTTTCGGGGTATGTGACGAGGCCGGGCTGCTCGACGAGCGCGGCACCATGCCGGGGCTCGGCAAGGTGCTCACCGTCGACGGTGTCGGCCAGATCATCGGTGGTCTCAGCGGCGGTGCGGGCAACACCGTGTACGTCGAGTCCGCGACGGGTGTCGGTGAGGGTGCCCGCACCGGACTCACCAGCCTGGTGACCGGCGGATTGTTCTGCCTCGCAGTGCTTTTCACACCGCTCGCGGGTGTGGTGCCGATCCAGGCCGCCGCGCCTGCGCTGGTATTGGTCGGCGCGCTGATGATGACCCAGGCTCGCAAGATCGACTGGACGGATCTGGAGGTGGCGGTACCGGCGTTCCTCACCATCATCCTGATGCCGTTCACCTACTCGATCACCAACGGTGTCGGCGCGGGTCTGATCGCGCTGCTGGTGATCAAGACGGCACGCGGCAAATTCCGCGAAGTGCACTGGTTGCTCTGGGTGGTCGGCGCCGTATTCGCCTGTTACTTCGGAATTTCCGCGATCGAGCTGCTGCTCGGCGGATAGGAAAGGGTCGGGAGATAATGCGTGACCTCGCGGCAGAACTCGGGAAATGGCATGCGGCGCGGAAGAATTACGCCGTTGCCTCGGTCATCGGCATCACCGGAAGCGCGCCCCGGCCGCTCGGTGCCGCCATGGCCGTCGACGATGAGGGCACAGTGATCGGGAGTATTTCCGGTGGCTGTGTGGAAGGCGCCGTTTACGAGCTCTGCCGCGAGGCACTTCGCACCGGAACTCCGGTGCGCGAAAGCTTCGGGTACAGCGATGACGACGCGTTCGCGGTCGGGCTGACCTGCGGGGGCGTCATCGAGGTCTTCGTGCAGCCGGTGGGGGAGGCCGAACGCTCCGTCTTCGATGCGGTGCTGCGAGCGGTCGAACCCGTTGCGCTGGTGCGTGATATGGGTTCCGGCGAGGCGATGGCCGTTGGCGCGTCCTGGATCGTCGGGACGGAATTCGATGCCACCGTCGCCGCCGAGGCGCGGGCGATGCTCGAATTCGGCGCTACCGGGGTGCGGGTGATCGGCTGCGCCGATCGGGAGCGCACCGTTTTCATCGAGTCGCAGGTGCCGCCGCCGCGGATGATCGTTTTCGGCGCAATCGATTTCGCGGGCGCGGTGGCGCGGATCGGGAAGTTCCTCGGCTACCACGTCACCGTGTGCGACGCCCGGCCGGTGTTCGCGACGAAGGCGCGGTTCCCGGAGGCGGACGAGGTGGTGGTTTCCTGGCCGGACCGCTATCTGGCCGGTACACAGGTGGATTCGCGCACCGTGCTGTGCGTGCTGACGCACGACGCGAAATTCGATGTGCCGCTGCTGGAGGTGGCGCTGCGGCTGCCGGTGGCCTATGTGGGCGCGATGGGCTCGCGCCGCACCCATGCGGACCGGATGGCCCGGCTGCGCGCCGTCGGGCTGACCGAAGCCGAACTGGCGCACCTGCGTTCGCCGATCGGGTTGGATCTGGGCGGACGCACCGCGGAGGAGACCGCGGTATCCATCGCGGCCGAGATCATCGCGTCGCGCCGCGGCGGCTCCGGCCTACCGCTCGGCACGAGCGGCGCCCCGATCCACCGGGACAGCGTGCCGGTGCCCGAGGTCGCGGTGCCGGACACTCTCGAATTCGCGGAGTTCGATGTGTCGCCGGGTCGTCCGGCTCGGCATGGGTGACCAGGGCGGTAGCCTGTTCGCCATGCGATTACGCGCGGAGTTCACCACCGAGCCCTTCCGTGGCGAGGGCGATCCGCCGCCGCATGCCACGGAGGCCTTGGCCGCGCTGGAGAAGCTCGGTCTCACATGCGAATTCGGTCCGCTCGGCACGTTGGTGGCCGGTCCGGCCGCGGCGCTGCTCCCGGCGTTGCAGCAGATGCTGGTGGTGGCCTTCGGCAACGGTGCGTCACGGGTGACGCTGCAGGTCGAGCGGGACGATGACTGAATCGCCCGGGCCCGACCGCACGCATCCGGTGCTGGTGACCATCGCGCCGCTGCTGGAACGCGTTGGCGCGACGCTGATTCCGGCCGCCAACTGCGCCGCCGACGATGTGCCGCTGGTGTGGGAGGGTGCGACGCTCGCCTGCGTGCGGCTCGGCGTCGTGGACGGTATCGAGCGCCTGTTGCGGGAGGTCGCGGCCGAATTCGACCGGCCGCTGGCCGAATTGCCGCGCGCGGACAAGCAGCGCGCGGTGCGGTTGCTGGAGGAACGCGGTGCGTTCAGCTATCGCAGGTCCGCCGAGACGGTGGCCGAGGCGCTGGGGGTCACCCGGTTCACCATCTACAACTACCTCAACCGCACGCGCTCCTGATTCGATCGTTACTGGAAACCCGTTGCGATGCAACGGGTTTCCTGCGTTTCGAAGCGAATTCGGCGGTTGCCGGGTTCTACTGACCGCACTGCGTTTTCAACAAACTGTTGACGCGCCCGCGTGACCCGTGACACTATTTCTCTTGTCGGAATCATGATTCCGCAATGCGAGAAAGTGCTGCCTATGCTCACAATCGACGAGTTCAACAGGTTGGGGAGCGAACGACTGTTGCCCGCGCTGCTCGAATGCTGCGACGTGCCGCGATGGGCGAACGCCCTGCTCGGCGCCCGGCCGTATCGGGATCTCAACAGCCTGCTCGACACCTCCGATCGCCTCGCGGGCGAGTTCACACCGGCCGAGGTGGACCGCGCCTCGACCGCCCACCCACGCATCGGCGAACGCCGCGACGGCGCGGACCGCGGCGCGGCCTGGTCCCGCGCGGAACAGTCGGGAATATCCGCCGCCGCGGCGACCGCGTTGGCTGCGGCGAATCGCCGCTACGAGAACAGATTCGGGCGCGTCTTCCTGATCTGCGCCACCGGTCTGACCGCCGACGAGGTGCTGACCGCGCTGACGGCGCGCCTCGACAACGACGAGGAAACCGAAATCCGGGTGATCGCCGCCGAACTCCGGAAGATCGCCCGCCTGCGGCTGCGGAAGGTGATCGCGGAATGAGCGCTGTCACAACGCATGTCCTCGATACGGCGCTGGGTGTACCGGCGGCCGGAGTCCCGGTGCGGCTGGAGCTGGCCGGCGCGGGCGTGCTCGGCGCCGGTGTTACCGACCTTGATGGCCGGATCCGGGAGCTGGGCCCGGAGCATCTCGAATCCGGTTCCTACCGAGTCGTTTTCGACGTCGCCCAGTACGGCGCCGCCACCGGGCAGGACTACTTCCTCACCACGGTGGATATCGGCTTCACGCCTGTCGAGGGCCGCGCGCACTACCACGTACCGCTGCTGCTCAGCCCATTCGCCTGTTCCGTCTACCGAGGGAGTTGAACGTTTCGCATGGCAATCCAGCTTGGACACAATCAGTACGGCAAGGCCGAGAGCCGGGTGGTGCGGGTCTACCGCGACACCGATCGGCACGTCATCCGCGATCTCAATGTCTCATCGGCGCTGCGCGGCCGGTTCGGCGATGCGCACATCACCGGTGACCAGCGTGACGTCCTGCCCACCGACACCCAGAAGAACACCGCCTTCTCCTTCGCCAAGGAGAAGGGAGTGCGCGCCATCGAGGAATTCGCGCTGACGCTGGCCGACCACTTCATCGCACGCTGCCCCGGCGCCGACGGCGCACGCGTGGAAATCGAGGAGTACGCCTGGGACCGGATCCCGGTAGACGGTGCGGGACACGATCATTCGTTCGTGCGGGCCGAGGGCGGCGTGCGCAACACGGTCGTCAATATGGACGGCTACGGCGACCAACGCCGCACCCATGTGATCACCGGCGTCCGAGATCTGTTGCTGCTCAAGTCGACCGGCTCGGAATTCCACGGCTTCTTCACCGACAAGTACACCACCCTGCGGCCGACCGACGACCGCATCATGGCGACCTCACTGGTCGCGCGGTGGCGCTACGACCATACGGAGGTGGACTGGGACAAGTCCTATGCCTCGATTCGCGCGACCCTGCTGCGCCAGTTCGCGGTGGTGCATTCGATGGCGTTGCAGCAGACCCTCTACAGCATGGGTCGCGCTGTGCTGGAACAGCATCGGGAGGTCGCCGAGATCAAATTCTCCGCCCCGAACAAGCATCACTTCCTGGTCGATCTGAGCCCATTCCAGGTGAAGAATCCGGGCGAAGTGTTCATCGCCGCCGACCGTCCTTACGGTCTGATCGAGGCGAGCGTGCACCGCGACGATGCGACCCCGGCGGGCAACGCCTGGCTCGGAGTGCCCGGATTCTGTTGAGGAAATACCATGAAACTCACTGGGCGACAAAGACATCCGGGCCCCGAAGATGAACGCTATCCGCTGCCGAAGCTCGTCGTCTACGGCACACAGCACATCCTGACCATGTACGGCGGGGTGATCGCTCCGCCGCTCATCGTCGGCGGGGCGGCGGGACTGTCCGGCGCGGATATGGCGCTGCTGGTCACCGCGGGACTGTTCGTCTCGGGTATCGCCACCCTGCTGCAGACCGTCGGGGTCGGCCGCATCGGCAGCAGATTGCCTATCGTGCAAGGGATTTCGTTCGCGAGTGTATCGACGATGGTGACCATCGCGCATTCCGGCGGGCTGCGGGAGGTCTACGGGGCGATCATCGTCGCCGGGCTCATCGGCCTGGTGCTCTCCTCGTTCTTCGCGAAACTGGTTCGGCTGTTCCCGGCCGTGGTGACCGGAACGATCATCACCGCGATCGGATTGTCGCTGCTGCCGGTCGCATTCCAGTGGGCGATGGGCAACGATGCGCGCCGACCCGGATACGGGTCGATGGGCAATATCGGCTTCGCCGCCCTCACCCTGTTGATCATTCTGGTGGTCAGCCGGGTGTTCCAGGGTGCGATCTCGCGGCTGTCCATTCTGATCGGGCTGGTGCTCGGCACGGCGGCGGCCGCACTGGCGGGCAAGACCGACTTCGGCGCCGTTGCCCACACGAAAGTTGTTGCACTACCGCAGTTTCTGCCGTCCGGCGCACCGACCTTCGAGATCGGGGCGATCGTCTCGATGACGATCGTGATCCTGGTGATCATGACCGAGACCACCGCCGATATCCTCGCCATCGGCGAAATCGTCGGCACCACGGTCGATTCCGGGCGCGTCGCGGACGGTCTGCGCGCGGATATGGCGGCCACCGCGGTGGCGCCGCTGTTCGGGGCCTTCCCGTGCAGCGCCTTCGCGCAAAACGTCGGATTGGTCGCGCTGACCGGTATCAGGAGCCGGTTCGCGATGGCCGCGGGCGGCTCGGTCCTCCTGCTGCTGGGTTTGGTGCCCGCGATCGGTGCGATCGTGGCCGGTATTCCGTATCCGGTGCTCGGCGGCGCGGGCATCATATTGTTCGGATCGGTTGCGGCGAGCGGTATCCGGACGCTGGCGCGGGTGCGGTTCCAGGACAACCTGAATATGGTGATCGTGGCCGTATCACTGGCCGCGGGTCTCATTCCCATTGCCGCGCCGACCTTTTGGGATGCCTTTCCGCGATCGTTCGCGGTGGTGGCCCATTCCGGAATCAGCGTGACCGCGCTGGTCGCGATCGTGCTGAACCTGTTGTTCAACGAATTGACCATCGGAAATCGATCCGGCGCGTCGGTATTCACCGCCGCCGCGGACGAACGGGACGGTTTCGGCGACCGGATCGACGACGACATCAGGGACTGAGCCGCCGGGGCTGGACGAACCTACGAAATCGGCTCCCGATCGATTCGCAGGATTGTGCTGATCGCGGCTTTCGCGGCGGTGTGACCGCCGACATAATTTCGATCGACGGAAAGGAAGGACCCGATAATGCCCCTGATTTTCCTGAACGGCGGCGCCATGCGCGGCGGTCCGCTCAACCATCTGCTCGACGGCGCGCCGTTCGCGGGCACCGTACGGACCGCGCCGCAATACCGGTTCTATTCGGTCGGTGACCGTTTTCCCGGACTGCATCCGGTATCGGACGGCGGGGCCGCGATTCAGGGCGAGCTATTCGATGTTTCCCTCGACGTGCTGCGCACCCGGTTATTGCCGGCCGAACCGCCGGAATTGGAATTGGGCGTAATCGAGCTGGACGACGAGCGGTCGGTGCTTTCGATGGTGCTGCGCCGCCCGCCGGTTTCCTATCCGCAACTCATCGATATCACCGAAATCGGGAGTTGGCAGAAATACCGCGCCGCCGCGCGAGCGACGGGCCCGGAGGCGGTAGCGGAGCGTGACCACGGAGGGACCCGGGAGTGCGGCAAATTGAACGAAGGAGCATGATGCCACGGTTCGACGTGAACTGTTCGATACTCTTCACCGAACTGCCCCTGCTGGAACGACCGGCCGCGGCCAAGGCCGCCGGATTCGACGCGGTCGAATTCTGGTGGCCGTTCGGGGCGGATCCGGTGCCGGGCGACCGGGAAATCGACGCGTTCGTCGGTGCGCTCGCCGACGCCGGGGTGCGACTCGTGGGCCTGAATTTCATCGATCTCATTCCGCTCGGCGGCCGCGGTCTGGTGTCGGTGCCGGGCGAGGTCACCCGCTTCCGCGACAATATCGACGTCGCCGTCGGCATCGCCGAGCGCACCGGCTGCAAGGCGTTGAACGCGCTGTACGGCAACAGGATCGAGGGTGAGGATCCGGCGAAACAGGATGAGCTGGCGCTGGAGAACCTGCGTCTGGCCGCCCAGGCGGCCGCGGGCATCGATGCCGTGGTTCTGGTCGAGGCACTGAATTCCATTGAATCGCCGCACTATCCGATCGTCGACGCCGATCACGCCGTGCGCGTCATCGAGCAGACCGGTGCGCCGAATATCCGCTTCCTGCTCGATCTCTACCATCTGGCCCGGATGGGCGCCGATCTGAATCGGGTGATCCGAACGCACGCAGCGCATCTCGGCCACGTGCAGATCGCCGATGCGCCGAACCGGGGCCGCCCCGGCAGCGGTGAACTCGACTTCGCCGAACTGTTCGCCACCCTCGACGAGGTGGGTTACGGCGGCTGGATCGGTCTGGAATACAAAGACCCCGAACTGGATTGGACTTGGATCAAGTGAAGAAGATTGGTTTTATCGGGCTGGGGATCATGGGGAGCCCGATGGCGGGCCACCTCGTCGCGGCCGGATACGAGGTCACCGGTTACGACGTTGCCCCGGCCGGGCTGGAGAAGCTGAAGGCGGCGGGCGGCGCGACGGCGGGCAGCGTCGCGGAGGCGGTGCGGGACAAGGACATCGTGATCACGATGCTCCCGCAGGACGAGCACGTGGAGGCCGTCTTCACCGAGGTGCTGCGGCACGCCGAGAAGGGTGCGCTGTACATCGACTTCTCCACGATCGCGCCGAAAACCGCGCAGTGGACCGCGACCGAGGGCGCCGCGAAGGGTCTGCGCGTGCTGGACGCGCCGGTGAGCGGCGGCGAGGCGGGCGCGGTGAACGCAGCCCTGTCGATCATGGTCGGCGGGTCGGCGGAGGACTTCCAGGCGGCGCTGCCGATTTTCGCCGCCGTCGGGAAGACGTACGAACTGGTTGGCGGCAATGGTTCCGGGCAGTGCGTCAAGGCCGCCAACCAGCTCGTCGTCGGCGGCACGTACGCCCTTGTGGCAGAGGCGATCCTGCTCATGGAGAACCTGGGCGCGGATGCGAAGAAGGGCCTGGACGTGCTGGCCGGTGGTCTGGCCGGCAGCCGGATCCTGGAGCTGAAGCGGGAATCGATGCTCGCCCGCAATTTCGTACCCGGATTCCGAATCGACCTGCACCACAAGGATATGGGCATCATCCTGGCCGCGGCGCGCCAGGCCGAGGTGTCGATCCCGATGGGCGCGCTGACCGCGCAACTGATCCAGGCGGCCCGCGCCATGGGCTACGGCAATCTCGACCATTCGGGCCTGCTGCTGGTGGCCGAGGCGCTGTCGGGTCGCGGCGAGGGGAACTGACGATGGCTCGGATGCGTGCCGTTGACGCGGCTGTGTTGATCCTCGAAAAGGAAGGTGCGACACAGGCTTTCGGATTGCCGGGGGCAGCGATCAACCCGTTCTACAGTGCGATGAAGGCCCATGGTGGGGTCAGGCATGTGTTGGCGCGGCATGTGGAGGCGGCCTCGCATATGGCCGAGGGGTACACGCGGGCGGCGGCGGGGAATATCGGTGTCTGTGTCGGGACGTCGGGTCCGGCGGGAACCGATATGATCACCGGATTGTATTCCGCGAGTGCGGATTCCATCCCGATTCTGTGCATCACGGGGCAAGCACCGGTCGCCAAACTGCACAAGGAAGATTTCCAAGCGGTTGATATCGCCGCGATCGCGGGACCGGTGGCCAAGTGGGCGGTCACGGTGCTGGAGGCCGCGCAGGTGCCGGGGGCATTCGCTAAGGCGTTCTGGTTGATGCGGGAAGGCCGTCCCGGGCCGGTGTTGATCGATCTGCCGATCGATGTGCAACTGGCGGAGATCGAGTTCGATATCGACACCTACGAGCCGCTGCCGGTGCAGCGTCCGGCCGCGACCCGCGCGCAAGCGGAGAAGGTGCTGGCGATATTGAACGCGGCCGAGCGGCCGTTGATCGTGGCCGGGGGTGGGATTATCAACGCCGACGCGTCGGAGCTGTTGGTGGAATTCGCTGAGTTGACCGGGATTCCGGTGGTGCCGACCCTGATGGGGTGGGGTGTCATCCCTGATGATCACCGGTTGCACGCGGGCATGGTGGGGTTGCAGACCTCGCACCGCTACGGCAACGCGTCGTTGTTGGCCAGTGATTTCGTGCTCGGGATCGGGAATCGGTGGGCCAACCGCCACACAGGAGGGCTTGAAACCTACACGCGTGGGCGCACTTTCGTGCATATCGATATCGAACCCACCCAGATCGGGCGGGTCCTGGCCCCGGATTACAGCATCGTCTCCGATGCGGGCGCGGCATTGCGCGTGTTGATCGAGGTCGCCGAAGAGCAAGCGGCTCAAGGCAAGCTGACCGATCGGCGCGAGTGGGCCGAACAGGTGCTCGCGCGCAAGCAGCAGGGCCTGCGCAAAACCCATTTTGCGAATGTGCCGATCAAACCGCAACGGGTGTACGAGGAGATGAACCGGGCGTTCGGCCGCGACGTGCGCTACGTGTCCACCATCGGGCTGTCCCAAATCCAAGCCGCCCAACTGTTGCACGTGTATCGGCCCCGGCATTGGATCAACGCCGGACAAGCCGGGCCACTCGGGTGGACGTTGCCCGCCGCACTCGGGGTGGCGACCGCCGATCCCGACGCGACGGTTGTCGCGCTCTCGGGTGACTATGATTTCCAGTTCCTGATCGAGGAATTGGCTGTCGGCGCGCAGTTCCATATCCCGTATATCCATGTGGTGGTGAACAACTCGTATCTGGGGTTGATCCGCCAAGCCCAACGCCAGTTCGACATGGACTATTACGTCCAACTCGACTTCGACAACATCAACAGCCCCGAGGTGGGCGGCTACGGTGTCGATCATGTGAAGGTCGCCGAAGGGCTCGGCTGCAAAGCAATCCGTGTATTCGAACCCGACCACCTCGCCCAAGCCTTCGAAGACGCCAAAAAACTCCTCACCGAACACCGCGTCCCGGTCGTAGTCGAAGTCATCCTCGAACGCATCACCAACGTCTCCATGGGCCTCGAGATCGACAACATCAACGAATTCGAAGAACTCGCAACAACACCCGCCGACGCACCAACCGCGACCTTCGAACCGGAACCGGCATGACCGGACCGGGCGCACCGCGCAAGCTGTGGCAGGAAGGGCATATCGTCCTCGCCCCCGACAAATTCAAGGGGTCTTTGACGGCGCCGGAGGTTGCCGCACACCTGGCGGCCGGACTGCGTCGGGTCCGGCCGCACCTCCCGGTGGTCGCGGCGCCGGTGGCCGACGGCGGCGACGGCACCGTCGACGCGGTGGTTGCGTCCGGTTTCGCCCGGTTCCAAACGAATGTGACCGGGCCGCTCGGCGATCCGGTGGTCGCCTCGTTCGCGATGCGTGGCGACTCGGCCGTCGTCGAGCTGGCCGAGGCATCCGGACTGCGCCGAGTGCCCGAACCTACTTCCGAAACGGCGTTGGCCGCAACGAGTTTCGGTACCGGTGAGCTCATGAGAGCGGCGGCGGCGCGCGGTGCGCGGCGAATCGTGTTGGGCCTCGGCGGAAGTGCGTGCACCGACGGCGGCGTCGGCCTGCTGTCGGCGCTGGGTGCGCGGTTCGTCGACGAGCGAGGCTGGCCGATCCCACCGGGCGGCGCGGGTTTGCGGACGCTGGCCCGCATCGACACCACCGAGTTGCTTCGGGTGCCGGTCACCGTCGCCTCCGATGTGGACAACCCACTGCTCGGCGTGCGCGGCGCGGCGAACGTCTACGCGCGGCAGAAGGGTGCGAGCGAGGCGGATATCGGCGAACTCGAAAGCGGTTTGGCGCATCTCGCGCATATCGTCCGGCGCGACCTCGGTATCGATGTCGCGGATACGCCGGGCGCGGGCGCCGCGGGCGGGGTCGGTTATGCGGCCCTTGCCTTTCTGGGTGCGGCGGTCCGGCCGGGTATCGAGTTGATCCTCGATGAGCTCGGTTTCGCCGAACAGGTCGAGGGGGCCCGGCTGGTGATCACCGGCGAGGGCTCCCTCGATCGGCAGACGCTGCACGGTAAGGCGCCCGTCGGGGTGGCGCGGGCGGCGGCAGCGGCGGGCGTCGCGGTGGTGGCCGTCGCCGGACGGCGCGAGCTGACGGACGAGCAGTTGCGCGGTGCCGGAATCGCGGCGGCGTACGCGCTCACCGATCTGGAACCGGATCCGGCGGTGTGTATGCGCGAGGCAGGTCCGCTGCTGGACCGGCTGGCGGCCGATATCGCAGGCGACTGGCTGGGCGACCCGGTGCGGGCCGAACGGCGGCAACATGTATGACGTTGGTGGACAGGGTGTTTCGGGACGAGGTTGGTGCAGATGTATGAGCTGGTGATCCGTTCACGGCGCGTGGTGCTGCCGGACGGCATCCGGGCCGCGACGGTGGCGGTGCGCGACGGGCGGATCGCCGCCGTCGTCGATCACGCCACCGCGCTGCGGGGTACGACCATCGTCGACCTGGCGGATCTGGTGCTGCTGCCCGGTCTGGTCGATTCGCACGTGCACGTCAACGAGCCGGGGCGAACCCAGTGGGAGGGGTTCGCCACCGCCACCAGTGCGGCGGCCGCCGGCGGCGTGACGACCATCGTCGATATGCCGCTGAATTCGCTGCCGCCGACGGTGAGCGTGCCGGATCTCGGTGTCAAACGGGCCGCGGCCGCCGGGCAGTGCCATGTGGATGTCGCGTTCTGGGGCGGTGCGATTCCGGGTAATCTGCCCGCGCTGCGCCCGTTGCACGAGGCGGGCGTCGTCGGCTTCAAATGTTTCCTCTCCCCGTCGGGCGTCGACGAATTCCCGCCGCTCACACTGGAAGAGGTCGGTGCGGCGATGAAGGAGATCGCCGAATTCGACGGGCTGCTCGTGGTGCACGCCGAGGATCCGGCGCGGCTGCGGGAACCGGACGGCGGAAGCTACCGCGCCTTCCTGGATTCCCGGCCCGGAGCCGCGGAAATGGTTGCGGTGCAGCAGGTTATCGCGCTGGCCGAGGCGACCGGCGCCCGCACCCACATCCTGCACGTCTCGGCCGCGGACTGTCTGGAACCGCTGGCCGCGGCACGGCGGCGTGGCGTGCGGATCACCGCCGAGACCTGCCCGCACTATCTGACACTGTCTGCCGCACAAGCGGATTCGACGGCGTACAAGTGCTGCCCGCCGATCAGGGACGCGGCAAACCAGGACGCGCTGTGGGAGGGTTTGCGCTCCGGGGTGCTGTCCTGTGTGGTGTCCGATCATTCGCCGTGCACGCCGGATCTGAAGGTCGGCGATTTCGCGACCGCGTGGGGTGGCATCTCGTCGCTGCAGCTCGGCCTGCCCGCGGTCTGGACTGCCGCGCGCGCAAGGGGATTCGGACTCACCGACGTGGTGCGCTGGATGTCCACCGCACCGGCGGAACTGGTCGGCCTCACCGATAAGGGCCGCATCGCGGTCGGCTGTGACGCCGATCTGGTCGCCTTCGACCCGGCCGGCTCGTTCACCGTCGAGCCGAACGCCTTGGCGCACAAGAATCCGATCACACCGTACGGCGGTCGGGAACTGTCCGGGATCGTGCACTCGACCTGGCTGCGCGGCCGGGTCGCCGGCGCGGGGCACCCGCAGGCCGGACGGCATCTGCTCATCGAAAACCGTTGAGGGAGAATATATGTCAGATTTCACCAACCTGCCCGACCTGGCGCTGCGCAGCAACCGGGGCAGCGTACTCGCCGCCAGCGACGAATCCTTCGAGGAGCGGGAGAATCTCATCAACCCGTGGGAGCCGAAGTTCTCTCCGGAAACCTTCGGCCCCAAGGGGCAGGAGTACGACGGCTGGGAGACCCGCCGCCACCGCGGCCCCGGAAATGACTGGGCCATTGTCCGATTGGGTTTCGCGGGCGTGATCCGCGGCATCGTCGTGGACACCGCATGGTTCAAAGGCAACTACCCGCCGCACATTTCGGTCGACGCGGTGCGGGCGCAGGGTTATCCCACCGTGGCGCAACTGAATACGATGAAATGGTCGCAGTTGGTGCCGCGCAGCGCGATCGGCGGTGATGCCAAGCACGAATTCCCGGTATCCGACGAGCGGATCTTCACCCATGTGCGGCTGAATATGCTGCCCGACGGCGGAATCGCGCGGCTGCGGGTGCACGGCGACGCGGTGCCGGACCCGGCGCTGCTCACCGGGCTCACGGTCGACCTGGCCGCGCTGGAGCACGGTGCGCGCACGGTGGGGTGCTCCAATTGGTTCTACTCGGCGCCGGACAATATGCTCGCGCCGGGCCTGGCGCGCAATCAGTCCGAGGGCTGGGAGACCGCGCGCCGTCGTGACGACGGAAATGATTGGGCCACCATCAAGCTTGCCGCCCAAGGGATTCCGGAGGTGCTCGAGCTCGACACCAGCAACCTGCTGTTCAACGCGCCGGGTGCCGCCAGAGTTCTCGGCATCGATCACGATGGCGGGGGTCCGCTGCCGCCGGTAACCGATCCGGCGTGGTTCGAACTCCTGCCCCGCACCCAATTACAGCCCGACACCCCGCACAAATTCCGCCTGACCGTCCGCCGCCCGGCGACCCACGTGCACGTCGACATCTACCCGGACGGCGGCATCGCGCGGCTGCGGGTCAACGGTGCGCTGACCCCGGCCGCCGAGGCGGCGCTCACCGCGCGGTGGAATCAGGCGTAGCGGCTCACATCGAGTACCGTGACATCGTTGCCGCCCAGGGTGGCGCCCAGGTAAACCCGTTGGCCGTTGGGCGATACCGCGATCGCCGGTTCGAATCCGGTGCTCACGTCCAGCGTGTCGACCACCTGACGGCTGGCCGCGTCGACCACGGCGAGCACGCTGCTGGTGGGATCCTTCTTACCGGCGACGAAAATATAACGGCCGCTGGGTGATACGGCGAGGTTGACATTGGACAGGGTGAGGTTCACCGTGCCGGCGACACCGCCGGTCGCGGCATCGATGACGTCGATGCCGCCGGAGGGCTTGGGCAGGTAGAGGTATTTGCTGTCCGGGCTCACGGCCATCCGCACCGGCTGCGCCTCGCGGGGGATCTGGGTGACGACCGTGTCGGCGGCCGTATCGACCACCGAAATACCGTGCGGGTCACCGACATACGCGTGTTTTCCGTCGGGCGCCATGACCACCAGCTTCACCCCGTAGAGCTGGCCGGCGCTGAACGGGATGGTGGTCAGCGGGGCCATCGCCTGCGTGTCGTACACCGTCACCGTCGGGTTCACGCCGTTGGCGACGTAGAGCCTGCGCCCGTCGGGTGTGAGCGCGACGCTGTCGGCCGGGCCGCGCACCTCGCGGGCGCTTTGCCGGACAACGGAATTGGTCGTGGTGGAGATCGCGGCCACCGCGATATCGGTGACCGTGTAGACGAATTTGCCGTCGGCGGAGGCGGCGAGGCCGTACGGGATGCCGGGCACCGGAATCGACGCGGACATCTTGTTCGTTTCGGTGTCGATGATCGACACCGTGCGGTCCTTGCGGTTCGAGACGAACAGGTGCCGCGAATCCGTCGCCGCCGCAAGGCCGCCCACCTCACCCGCGTAGATGCGCGGCGGGCCCGCGGCGACGGAGGTGGTGAGCCCGCTCGTGACGGCGGTCTGCGGATCCGAGTCGCGCAGAACGAAGGCGAGGACGGCGGCGATCACGGTGAGCGCCACCATCACCGTGGCGCCCGCGACGAGGAAGGGGAGGAGTCTGCGGGCCTTCGGGCTGAGCGTCGGCGGCGCGGCGGGACGCCGGGGCGGCGGTTGCTGGATGCCCGCCACGGTCGGGAAGCCCTGATGCGGGGTCGACGGACCGGGCTGCGGCCGGGCGTCGCGATCCGTCGTCGCATGCGGATTACCCTGGGGGGCTTGGGGATTCGCCGATGTGGGGGACGGCACGGTGGTCGCGTTCGGCTCGGTGGTCGCCTCCCATCGGGTGGGAGAGCGTTGCGGTTCGGCGCCGGATGGCATTTGGGTGCGATGCCGCTCGGTCACCGCCTCGGATGCGTCCGGTTGTCGTTGTGCCGCAGCAGGTTCCGCCACGGTCATGCGCACGGTCTGCGGGATCGGCGGGTCGAGCCGGACCACCAGTTGCGCCGCGAGCGGGCGGTCGTCCGGATTCTTGCGCAGGCATTCGAGCACCACCTCGCGCAGCGGTTCCGGTACCCGGCGCAGGTCGGGTTCGGCCTCGATGATCCGGTGCAGTACCTCGATCGGGGAGCCGGCGCCGAACGGTCCAGCGCCCGTCGCCGCGTAGACCAGCGCCGCGCCGAGCCCGTAGACGTCGGCGGCCGGACCGGCTGGTTTACCCTCGGCTACCTCCGGCGAGAGGTAGCCCGGATTGTCGAATACCGGTGCGGCGGATACCAGGTCGGCGGACTCCGGGGTGATTCTGATGGCCGCGGGCGACATACCGCCGTGCACCTGCCGGGTCGCGTGCAGGCGCGCCAGTCTGCGCGCGACATCCGCGCCGAGCCTGCGCACCAGGTCCGCGGGCAGCGGACCCTGGGCGGCAACGATTTCCAGCAGTGAGCCGCCCGGCTCAGCACCTGGTTTCAACGCTATCCCCTCGCTCGCACCGATTCCGCGCCGTCCGCGCATCCATGATCATCTTCCGCTACCACCCCGGTCGCCGAACCGCAGGCCCGGCGGTGCGTCGTGCCATCCCACCACGATGGCACGATCGGATGCTAATCCGGAAGCGATCGGCGCTACCGTGTGCGGTATGGACCATCTGGTACTGGCGACGCCGACGTTGGCCGAAACCGTCGATACCGTCGCCCGCGCGCTCGGGCTCGTTCCGGTCGCGGGCGGCAGACATTCCGGGCTCGGCACCCGCAACTTCCTGCTCGGCCTCGGCGACGGTGGCTACCTCGAGATCATCGGCGCCGATGCGGATCAGCCGGAGCCCGAGCGGCCACGCCCGTTCGGCATCGATGAGCTCGCCGAACCGCGACTGGTGACCTGGGCCGTCCAGGTGCATGACATCGACGCGGCAGTCGCGGCGGCCGGCCTGGATCCCGATGGCGTACGCGATATGTCGCGCACCGCCCCGGATGGCACCGTGCTGCGCTGGCGGCTGACGAATATCAACCCCGAACGCGTCGTGCCGTTTCTGATCGATTGGGGCGCGACCGTGCACCCCTCCACCGGCCTCCCGCGGGCCGAATTGCGCTCGCTTACCGCGACCCATCCGGATCCGGCAGCGATTTCGGCTCGCCTGCAAGCACTTTCGGTGGATCTGCCGGTTCAATACGGTGCGACGGCCGCGCTGCTCGCCGTCATCGTGGGCCCGGCGGGCGCGATCACGCTTGTGTGAGCGGAGGCCAGTGTTCGGCCCACGGGCGCGCCTGCTCCAATTGCGCTGCCACGGACAGGATCGTCGATTCGGCATTCGGGCGGGCGATGAGCTGGATGCTCAGCGGTAGTCCGTTCGGCGCGAATCCGGCGGGGACGGCGGCGGCCGGATTGCCGGTGACATTCCAGAGGGCGGTGTAGGCGGTCATCGGGAGGCTGCGCAGGAGGGCGCGCGGCACGCCGACGCCGTCCAATTGGCCTACCGGCAGCGGTAATTGGGGCAATACCGGGGTGAGCAGCAGATCGTAGGTGTCGAAGAGGCGGTTGACGGTCGCGGCGACCCGCTCGCCGCGTTCTTCGGCCCAGCGCAGCACCGGTTCGGGGGTGAATACCTTGGCGAACGCGGCGATGGCGCGGGTGCGGCGCTCGAGGAGATCGGGCCGGGCGACGAGGTCGGCCTCCTCCTTTATGCCGCCGACGAATTGGGGGAGGAAGGCCGCAGTGGCGTCCGGATAGTGCGGATCGAATTCCTCGACGTGGTGGCCGAGCTTCGCCAATGTCTCCGCGGTATCGCGCACGGCCGCAGCGCATTCCGGTGCCGGGCGGACGAAAGGCACGGCGGCGCGGGTGGTCACCGCGATGCGCAGCGGACGCTCGGGTTCGGTTGTGCTGAAACGGATTTCGGGTGCCTGCCAGCGATCGGTCGCGCCGCCGCCCGCCAGCACCCCGTACAGCAGCGCGCTGTCGGCCACCGACCTGGTCAGCACGCCGAGCACACCGAGCGCGCGCCACAGATCCCGGTGTGGCGCGGTGCTGATCCGCGCCCGCTGCGGTTTGAGACCGAACAACCCGCACCACGCGGCGGGGATGCGGATGGAACCGCCGCCGTCGCCCGCGGTGGCCGCGGCGACGATTCCCGCCGCCACGGCGGCCGCCGAGCCGCCGCTGGATCCGCCGGGCGAACGCGTCGGATCCCAAGGATTGCGGGTGTAGCCGTTGGCCGAGGATTCGGTGAACGGCCAGGTGCCGAATTCCGGTAGCGCGGTCTTGCCGACGAAGACGGCGCCCGCCGCCCGCAGGCGCGCCACCAACGCCGAATCATCCTTCGCGGCAACGGTATTCGCCGCACCACCGAAGCCGGTCGGCACACCGGCGATATCGGCCTCGTCCTTGACCGCCATCGGAACGCCGTGCAGCGGGCCGAGCGGCTGCCCGCTCGCCTGTTTCGCGTCCAGCGCGCGGGCCTGCTCGAGCGCTTCCGCGGCGAGCACCCGGGTGAACGCGTTGAGCCGCGGCTGCCACCGTTCGATGCGGGCCAGGGTCTGTTCGGTGAGTTCGACCGCGGAAATCCGGCCCGCGCGGACCGCATCCGCCTGCCCGGCGACGCCGCCGAATGCGAGTTCGGTCATGCCACCCCGCCTGTATTCCGCTGTGTACCGCGTGACGGGATGGTTCGCACGACGCTCCTCTCGGCGGGCTGGATGCACGATCTGGTGAGTACACGCCGGTTCCCGGCGGGTGTCAACCGGGATCGTTTCGGAATTGCGCGGTCAGCTGGTGGCCTGGACGCGCAGGGCGTCGAAGAACCACCACGCGGCGACGGCGGTCACCGGAAGGCCGACCAGCACAGTGCCGAAGACCGCGCCGATCGCGCCGGCCGCCGCGCCGGTGACCAGGCAGCCACCGAGAAATCCCGGCACCGCGAGCACGCCGATGGTCGGCACGGTGGTCGCGGCGCCCACCAGCAGACCGCCCGCGACACACCCGATCGCCGCGCCGACGGCGGTGCCGATCAGCGTGCCGAGCGCGACGCCGAGGGCGGACTGGGTGGCGAAATTCATCACGGCGGTGTTGAACGCTGTGGACTGTGGGTCGATCGCGATATCGCGAGCCGGGACGGTCGCGGGGACCGCGTTGCGCGGATCGGTGTCGGGCGTGAGCCGCGCCGAGGTCGGGTGCACGGCGGCGGCGATCGGATGGATCAGATCGTCGCGCCGGTAGGTGAGCGGAAAGGAGGTGACCGGATTTCCGTCGGTATTGCGCACCTCCAGCCTGCCGTCGGTGGCCGCGAGCGTGCCCTTGTCGATGGTGATTTCGACCGAACCGCCGTCCAGCCGCAGCGAATAGCCGATCTGTGGCGGGGACGGCTCGGCCGAGGCCCGCGCCGCCGAGCCGGTGACCGCGGCCACCGCACATGCCGAAACCACCGCGAATGTCATTGCCTTCATGGAACGAATGCCCTCTCCGCGCGGACCGCGCGCCGGGATGGAGTGAAAGTTGTTGTCCGGCACCGGAACGCGGGTGCCGTCGCGGACAGGTCGGTGGTGACGGCCCGGAAGTTCCCCGCGATCGGCGATATTGTGAGCCGGATCACCTGCGGCGGCGCGTTTTCGGGGTTGCCGCAAATTCCCGGGAACTATCGCGTCCGATCGTGCGACTAGCTGATCATGCAGCGAACAGCCATGCGGATCGCGCCGCGGGGAGATTTCGGCGTCGTGGTCGAGGGTTTCGACCCGGCCGACGGGGACGATATTCGCGACCTCAAGCGGGCGATCTATCGGGAACGGATCGCGCTGGTGCGCGGACTGGACCTGGACCCGCACCAATTGCTGGCGCTGGCAAGCGCTTTCGGGCAGCCGGTGCGCTACTACGAACCCATCTACGCGCATCCGGAGGTGCCGGATGTGTTCGTCTCGTCGAATGTCGACAGTGGGTCGCGGCGCGTCGGCGTGCCGAAGACGGGGAAGTTCTGGCATTCGGACTATCAGTTCATGCCGCGCCCGTTCGATCTGACGTTCATCCATCCGGTGGCCGTGCCGTCGCGCGATCGCGGCACCTACTTCATCGATCTGGCCCGCGCGCACGAGACCATCGACCCGCGCCTGCGCGCGGCCGTCGCGGGAACGACGGCGACGCACAGCGTGCACCGGTATTTCAAGATCCGGCCCGCCGACGTCTATCGGCCGATCTCCGAGGTGCTCGCCGAAATCCAGCGCAGGACACCGCCGGTCACCATGCCGACGATCCATCCGCACCCGCACACCGGCGCCGACATCGTCTACGTCAGCGAGGGGTTCACCACCATGATCACCGAACCGGACGGCACCGAACGTCCTGACCTGCTGCACGAATTGCTCGGCGCCACCGGGCAACTCGACGAAAGCATGGAACATCCGGCGATCCGGTTGCAGACCTTCGACGCGGGCGATCTGCTGATCTGGGACAACCGCAGCCTGATTCACCGGGCACGGCATACCAGCACCGACGAACCGACGGTTTCGCACCGGGTCACCGTGTACGACGACGCGGGAATCCCGGCATGAGGTATCGGAACGATCCGGTTCTGCTCGACGAGGTACTGCGCTGTTACCAGCCGCACTGCCGGTACCTGCGCGCGCTGCATATCGAGTCGGATGGCGAAAAGACGGTCGGTACAGCCGATTTCGAGATCACGGAATCCTGCTACATCGACGCGACCGGACATCTGAACTCCGTCGAGGTGAACATCTGCTACAACCAGATGCTGTACCAGAGCATCGCGATGCTGGTGCACCACCGGGTGGGTGCGGTGTTCGGCGCGTGGACGATGGATGAATTCCGGCGGCGGCAGCTGCCCGACATCCTGATCACCCGCTTCGAGAGCGCGTTCCGGCGGCCGATCCAGCCGCGCCGGTTTCACGGCGAGATCACGATCAACGGTGTCGCACAGCGTATTTCGGGCGATGGGGCGGCGTATGTCGCGCTGGACACCGGCTTCCGGTGCTGGGACGACGCGGGCGGTGCGTGTGCGGGCTCGGTGCGGATCGCGGTCGTCGGCGCGGATCTGCGATTGGCGGCGGCACGGTGACCGTGGGCCTGGTCGAGCGGACCATCGGCTCGATACTGGACGAATACGCCGCCACCCAGGGTGACCGGGCCGCGATCATCTGCGCCGGACGGGAACTCGACTACGCGACGTTGTGCGCGGACAGCTTGCGGCTGGCCGGTGCGCTGGCCGCGAACGGCGTCGCCGCCGGTGATCGCGTGGCCTATCTGGCGCAGGAATCGGTCGACTACTACCTGATGTTCTTCGCCTGCGCCCGGCTCGGTGCGGTGCTGGTGCCGATCAACTTCCGGCTGACCGCGCCGGAAGTCGAACATATTCTGCGGGATTCGGGCAGCGTGCTGGTGCTGGTCGACGACGGCACGGCCGAAATCGCGCGCGCCGCGGCGCCGACACTGCGGCTGGTCGAGCTCGGCGGCCCGGACTATCGCGAATGGCTCGGTGGCCCGGCGGATTTCGAGTGGCGAGCCGAATCGCGTGCGGACGCGGTGATCCAGCTGTACACCAGCGGCACCACCGGCCTGCCCAAAGGCGTTGTACTGGCGCAGCGCAGCTTCTTCGCCATCGCCGAGGCCATGGCCGCCGCCGGATCGGACTGGATCGATTTCCGCGCGGACGACCGCAGCCTCATCGGGCTGCCCGGTTTCCACGTCGGCGGAATCTGGTGGGCGGTACAGGGTTTCGCGGCCGGGATCACCAACGTCGCGATGCCGCGGTTCGACAGTTCCTCGGCCGTCGCGCTGATCGAACGGCTCGGGATCACCACCATGTGCGTCGTCCCGTCGATGCTGCGGCTGTTACTGGGCGAACCCGGCGTCGGCCCCGAGACCTTCGCGTCGGTGCGCAAGGTGGTGTACGGCGGCGCGCCTATCTCGGAAACCGCGTTGCAGCAAGCGTTCTCGGTGATCGACGCCGATTTCGCGCAGATATACGGCCTCACCGAGACCGGCAATACCGCGATCTGCCTGCCCCCCGCCGACCATAGGGTCGGCGGACCGCGCACGGCCGCCGCGGGTCGGCCGTATCCCGGTGTGCGCGTGCGGATCATCGACGAGGACGGCGCGACGCTGCCGCCCGGCGCGATCGGCGAGGTATGCCTGCATACGCCGGCCGCCATGCTCGGCTATTGGAACCGGCCGGATGCGACCGCGGAAACGTTGGTGGACGGCTGGATTCACACCGGCGACGCCGGATACCTCGACGCCGACGGCTACCTGTACATCCGCGACCGGGTCAAGGATATGATCATCGTAGGTGGTGAGAACATCTATCCCACCGAGATCGAGAACGTCCTCAGCCGTCATCCCGCGGTAGCCGACGCCGCGGTGATCGGCATCCCCGATGAGGCGCTCGGCGAGGCCGTATGCGCCTTCGTCGTCGCCAGGCCCGGCGCATCCGTGCGAGCCCGCGATCTGCTGGACTTCTGCCGAGAACGGTTGGCGCTGTTCAAGATTCCCACCCGCATCGAATTCGCCGAGCAGCTGCCGCGCAACCCGAGCGGCAAAATCCTGCGCAGGCGGTTGCGCGCGCCGTTCTGGGCCGATCGCGAAAGACAGGTCAACTGAACGCCATGCCAGAGCCGCTGACCTACGATCGGCTCCGCGCCGATATCGCCGAGCTGCTGTACCTGGAACCCGGCGAACTCGCCGCCACCGACGATCTGTTCGACGCCGGACTGGATTCCGTTCGGCTGGTCGGCCTCGTCGAACGCTGGAAAACGCGCGGCGCCGCGGTGAGTTTCGCCGACCTGGCCGAGCGGCCGACACTGGACGGCTGGTGGGCGCTGCTCGCGCCGGACCGGGGCAGGTAATGGTGGATTTCTGGCCGCTGACCGCCGCCCAACAGGGTGTCTGGCTCGGGCAGCAGCTCGCGCCCGAGTCACCACAGTTCAATATCGCCGAGTACGTGGATATTTCGGGGCCGGTCGAGATTTCCGTACTCGTCGCATGTATCGAGGCCGCCGTGGCGGAGGCCTCGGCGCTGCATGTTCGATTCGTGGAAACCGGTCAGGTACGGACCGCGGTTACCGCC
This sequence comes from Nocardia sp. JCM 34519.1, assembly GCF_020361265.1. Taxonomy (NCBI): domain Bacteria; kingdom Bacillati; phylum Actinomycetota; class Actinomycetes; order Mycobacteriales; family Nocardiaceae; genus Nocardia; species Nocardia sp. JCM 34519.1. The sequence continues at coordinate 39,892 of NZ_JAIRBR010000025.1, read as the reverse complement.
GAGGTAGCGGTGATCGATCTGCTGGACGAGGCCGATCCGGTGGCGGCCGCGCGATCGTGGATGCTGCGCGACGTCGCGACACCACGGTCGTTGACCGGTGGTGATCTGTTCGCGCACAGGGTGTTTCGGGTAGGTGACCGGCGGATCCTCTGGTATCACCGGGCACATCACATCCTGCTCGACGGATACGGGATGGCGTTGCTCACCGGGCGGGTGGCCGAACTGTACCGCGCCGCCGTCGACGGGCTGCCCACTCCGCCAAGCACATTCGGTGACTGGTCGGCAGTGATCGCGGCAGATCGCGCATACGCCGCCTCGGCGGACCGCGAACGGGATCGGGCGTTCTGGCTGGACCAGTTCGCGGACCGGCCCGCACCCGTCACACTGTCCGGCGCGGCCCGCGCCACCGCGCCCGCGAGCCCGGTGCGGGCGAACGCGGTGCTGCCGCCGGATATCGTTGCGGGCCTGCATACGACGGCACCGGCGGCGCGGGCGAACTGGACCGAGGTGCTGATCGCCGCCGTCGCGGGATATCTGCACCGGATGACCGGCGCCGCGCAGGTTTGCCTCGCACTGCCGGTGATGCTGCGCACCGGCACACCCGCGCTGCGCGTTCCGTGCATGACGCTCAACGGAATTCCGCTGTGGATCGAATTCGGCGACGATCCGGCGCTGGTCGACGTGACGGCCCGGGTGGCCCGGCAACTGGTGCGCGGCAGGCGGCATCACCGCTACCGCGCCGAGGACCTGCGCCGCGACCTCGGACTGGTCGGCACCGACCGGGCCATGTACGGGCCGTCGGTGAACCTCATGCTCTTCGACTATGATCTGCGAATTCCGCGGTGCGACAGCGTGGTTCACAATATTTCCGCGGGCATGATCGACGATCTCGTATTCAACCTGTACGACCGTGCCGACGGCGCGGATCCGATGCTCTACCTCGACGGTCACCCCGCCGTCTACTCGTCCGAGACCCTGAACACCCACCTGCGGCGGTTCCTGCATTTCCTCCGGGCAGTGCTGGAGTTGCCCGGGGTTCCGGTGCGAGATGCCGACGTCCTACTGCCGGGTGAGCGAGAAACGTTGCGGGCGTGGGAAACCGGCCTTGTTCGCAATTGGCCGGAACGGAATCTGCGCGACCTTTTCGTCGAATCCATCGATCGAGCGCCACAGGCGTCCGCCGGGGTGGAGGACGCCAACACGCCGAATCCTCACAACGGTTCACGCGGTGGAAGCGCCGATAGCCGCACGACGCGAGCTCTGGCGTCGGCGGCGATTAGTCCCGTCGTCGTGCCGGATACGACCTGGGCCGAGCAGGATAGCCGCACCGGCTGCCGGGACGGTGTCGGACAAGTATCGCGACTTCCGGGTCCGGTCGGGGGCAACGCCGCCGTGCTGGCCTTCGCGAGTGGTGACTCCGCCTGGGCCGAGCGGGATTGCCGCACCGGCAGTCGAGGCGGCGTCGGACAAGTGTCGCGACGTCCGGATCCAGCCGGGGGCAACGCCGCCGGTGTACTGGCCTTCGCGGGCGGTGACTCCGCTCCGGTGGCGAAGCCAGTCGATGCCGGAGGAGTACGGCCACTCGGCACGTCAGCGCGCGGGACCGGCGCACCGGATGTGGCGCGTCGCGGACTGCTGCTGGGGGACTTGGGTTCTCGGATTGTCGCGATAGCCGGTGTGCTCGAGGAGTTCGGTGCGCGTCCGGGGCACGTGGTGGGAGTTCTGTTGCCGCGCACGGCGGACGCGATCGCGGCGGTGTTCGCGGTGCTCGAACGCGGCGCGGCGTATCTGCCGCTCGATCCGGGCCAGCCGGATGCACGGCTGGCGGCGCTGCTGGACGGCATCGAGCTGGGCGAACTCGGTCTTGCCGCCCTGATCACCACGGCGGCAATGTCTTCGCGGATTCCGGACCGGTTCGGTGATCGGCTCATTGTGCTGGACCATCTCGATGAAGGGTCGTCGCCGAAGCGCACCCCACGCATCCGATCCGATGACGTGGCCTGGCTCGTGCATACCTCCGGCACCACCGGAACTCCGAAAGCCGTTGCGATAAGCCATGCTTCGGTGGTCAACCTCTTCCATCACCATCGGGCGACGATGATCGAGCCCGCAGAGCGTGGGCGGCGGATGCGAGCCGCGTTGACGGCGTCGTTGTCGTTCGACACCGCGTGGGAGGGCCTGTTCTGGCTGCTGGCCGGGCATGAACTACATCTGATCGATGACGACTTGCGCCGCGATCCGGAGCGTCTGGTCGAGTACATCCGGCGCGAACGGATCGACTTCCTCGATATCACACCGACTTTCGCGCGCGAGCTGCTGAACGCCGGATTGTTCGACGGACCGCATCGCCCGGGAATTGTCGCGCTCGGCGGTGAGGCGGCCGATCCCGAGCTGTGGCGGGCGCTGGGGGCCGAAGCCGAAGTGGTGGCCTACAATCTTTACGGTCCGACGGAGTGCACCGTCGATGCCACGTGGTGTCCACTCCCGGACCGGCCCGAACCGTCCATCGGAACTCCGGTGACGAACGGGCGCTGCCATGTGCTGGACCGCCGGATGCGGCGGGTGCCAGCGGGTGTCGTCGGTGAGCTGTACATTGGCGGTGCTCCGGTGGGGCTGGGATATCACGGCGACCGGGTGAGTACCGCGACCCGATATGTCGCCGATCCGTTCGGCACGCCCGGCACGCGGTTGTATCGCACCGGCGATCTGGTGCGCTGGCATCCGGACGGTCACCTCGAATACCTCGGCCGCGGCGACGACCAAATATCATTGCGCGGGTACCGAATCGAGGCCGCTGAGGTAGCGGGCGCGCTCACCACCCATCCGGTCGTAGACGCTGCGGCCGTGCGGATCCACGACGAGATACTGGTCGGCTATGTGGTGGCCGCATCAGGCGCGGACCGGCCCGAACCCGCCGAGCTCCGCGTGCATGCGGCCGAGCGGCTGCCCGACTATATGGTGCCGTCGGCGTTCGTATTCCTGGATCGGTTGCCGCACAACGCCAATGGCAAGCTCGACCGGGCCGCCCTCGCACCGCCGCCCGCGTCGGCGACGGGATCGCGGCCCGCCCGCACCGAGACCGAGCGCACCGTCGCCGGGCTGTTCGCGGCCGCACTCGACCGCGCCGAGGTCGGCATCGATGACGACTTCTTCGCGCTCGGCGGGCATTCGCTGCGGGCCGCCCGCGTCCTGACCGGGATCCGCGAAAACTTCGGTGTGCGCTGGGATCTGCGTGTGCTCTTCGACACTCCGACCGTCGCCGGGCTCGCTGCGCGGTTGGCTACCGGAGCGGAAAGCGAATCATCCAGGGCGGGAACAGATCTGGAGAGCGAAGTGCTTCTCGACGAAGCGATCCGCCCCGTTGCCGCACCCGGACGGCCGCGCACGGTGCTGCTGACCGGCGCGACGGGCTTCCTGGGCAGCTTCCTGCTGGACGAATTGCTGCGGAGCACCGAACTTTCCATCCACTGCCTGGTCCGCGCCGACAACGATGCCGCGGCACTGGACCGGATACGCGCGGCCCGCCGCGAATACGGACTCGGCACCATCGAATTCGAGTCCCGGGTCACCGCCGTCGCGGGCGATCTCGCGCAACCTCGGCTAGGTCTTCCGGCCGAACGGTTCCTGAAACTCGCCGACGATGTGGACGTCATTCTGCACAACGGCGCCCGAGTGCACCACTTCGAACCGTACACGCGCCTGCGTCCGGCGAATGTGCAAGGCACCGAATGGATTCTGCGGCTGGCGACGACGGGCATCGGTAAATCGGTGCACTTCGTCTCCTCTGCCGATACCGCCTATGCCGTGTCGGGCAATCCGCCCATCCTTCGCGAGGACCACCGTGCGCCCGCGAACGCGGTGCCGCTCAACGGATATATCGCGAGCAAGTGGGTTTCAGAGGGTCTGGTGCTGGCGGCGGGGGAGCGGGGCATACCTGTCGCGGTCTATCGTCCGGGCCGGATCGGCGGCCATTCGGACACGGGTGTCATCGGTTCCGACGATGCGTTCTGGAGCCTGATCAGGGCGATGGTCCTGAGCGGTTCGGTGCCTGCGGAAATGGCCGATACGGCCACGATCGACCTGGCCCCGGTGGACTGGGTTGCCGCGGCGATCGTCCGGCTCATATTCGAAAAGCCCGGTCGCACATACCATTTGACCAGCCAGAACAAAGTCCAGTTCGCCGAGCTCATCCGGCTGCTCGACGCCGAGGACATCCCGCTGCACCCGGAGCCGCTGTCCGACTGGCTGACCCGGCTGCGCGAGCTCGCCGAAATATCCGGCGACCGTGGCGATCACACGCCCGCCATCGCGCTGGCCCACGCCGCGCATCTGACCGCGCCCGTCGATCCGGTGCGCTACGCCCGAGACAACACCATGGCCGCGCTGGCCGACGCGTCGATCGCGCAACCCGATCCGCGTTCCGCGCTGGCCGCCACGATTTCCCACCTATTGCGCACCGGATTCCTCCCGGTGCCCGCTCAACCCAGGAGAGGTCGACGATGAACCGTGCCGGTGTGCTGGCCATGGCGCTCGGCGTGCTCGCCGTGGCCGGATGTTCCACCACGGTGCCCGAATCAAGTTCGGCCGCAAAGACATCCGTCGCGGCGACCGAGGGCGCGACGCACTATCCGCTGACGCTGGACAACTGCGGCCGGACATACACGTTCGACCGGGCGCCCGAACGGGTGGTCGTGATGAACGGCGGCTCGATCGGTGAGGTGTCCACGCTTGTCGCCCTCGGCGTCGGCGACCGGGTGGTGGCGAACGCGCAATCGTACGGCGTCTCCGATGTGCCGGGCCGGGCCGCCGTCATCGACGCGCTGCCGACGGGCGGCTTCAAACCGGACAATCTGCAGGACATTCCGCGCGAGGCCATGCTGAGTCAGCATCCGGATCTGGTGATTTCCACCGGCGGTGGCGGCTTCTCCGCCGACCTCGGCTACGCCACCCGCGACCAGTTGGCCGCCGCCGGCGCGAATACCTATGTGCCGCGGGCGAACTGCGGTGTCACCGGCGCGGTGACCGGAATCCCGACCGTCGAGGACAGCTATGCCATGCTGCGGGATTTCGGCGCGATCTTCGATACGCCGGGTAAGGCGGACCGTTTGATCGCCGAATCCCGCCGCGCCATCGCCGAGATCGCGGCGAAGGTGGCGGGGCAGCCGAAAAAGAATGTGCTGCTGGTGTTTCCGGATATGGGCATGGGCGACTCGTCCGACTTCTCGGCCATCGCCGCCGGCGGCATCTGGAACGACATCATCGAGAAGGCGGGCGCGGTGAACCCGTTCAACCGCACGGACGGAACGACTTTCGTCACCATCAGCAAGGAGCAGCTGGCGGTGACGCCGATCGACGGATTGATCGTGGTGAACTACCGCAGCCGCGATATCGATGCCGCCGCCAAACGGATACTGGATCAGTTCCCGCAGTGGGCCGCCAGCAAGTCGAACAACTACACGGTGCTCGCGGATTCGATCTACCTGGGCCCGAGTAACGATATCGCCGTCGACCGGATCGCCAGGCTCGTGCACCCGGATCGGTTCCGGTGAGCCGTGCCGGGCGGCCGCCGCTGGCGCGAATGCCGTTGCCGGTGGCGATCGCCGGGTCCGCGGTGCTGCTGCTCGCGGTCGCGGCGGTGGCGGTCTGCGTCGGCTCGGCCACGGTGTCGCTGGCCGACACCGGGCGCGTACTCATCGCGCATTTATCCGGCCGCACACCGGATCTGGGGTTCACCGTCGATCAGATCGTGTGGAACTACCGGCTGCCGCGGGTCGTACTCGCCGCGCTGTGCGGTGCGGGTCTGTCCGTATCCGGTGTGATTCTGCAAGCGCTGGTGAACAATTCGCTGGCCGACCCCTACGTGCTCGGCGCGTCCTCCGGCGCATCGCTCGGCGCGGTGCTGGTGATCGTCGCGGCGGGCGGTGGCCTCGGTGGTATCGGTGTCTCGATGGGGGCGTTTCTCGGCGCGATGGCGGCCGTCGCGGTCGTCTTCCTGCTCGGGCAGCAGCGCGGCACGCTGGTTCCCGCCCGGCTGGTGCTCGCCGGTGTCGCCATCGGCTATCTGCTGCTCGCGGCGACCAACTATCTGCAGCTGCGGGCGACGCCGAACGAGCTGCGCTCGGTGATGTTCTGGACGATGGGCAGCGTCGCGGGCGCCAGCTGGCAGCGGCTCGGCCCGGTGACCGCCGTCGTGCTGTTCACCCTCGCCGTCGTGCTCGCCTTCGGCAGGCGGCTGAACGTTCTGGTCACCGGTGACGATCAGGCCACGGCGCTCGGCGTCGACGTGCGCGCGCTGCGGATCACGCTGCTGGTGCTGACCTCGCTGCTGACCGGTGCGCTGATCGCCGTCGCGGGCGGAATCGGCTTCGTCGGCTTGATGATTCCGCATCTCGTGCGGCTCGTGTTCGGGTCCGACCACCGCAGGGTGCTGCCGCTGTGCACACTGCTCGGTGCGGCGTATCTGATTGCGGTGGACCTGCTTTCACGCATCGCCGACCCGCCGAACGAACTGCCCATCGGCATCTTCACCGCAGCCTTCGGTGCGCCGTTCTTTCTCTGGCTGTTGCGCCGTAACGGGAGCCCAGCATGACCCGGGCCGAATTGTCGGTCACCGGAGTGAGTGTCGGCTTCGGTGACACCGCCGCACTGGACGCGGTGACCCTGCATGCGCCGCCCGGCGCGCTCGTCGGGGTCATCGGTCCCAACGGCAGCGGCAAAACCACGCTGCTGCGCACGATCTACCGGTCGCTGCGCCCCGACAGCGGCGCGGTGCTGGTGGACGGCAAGGATATCGCCGCGATCTCGATCAGGGCCGCGGCCCGCACCACCGCGGCCGTGCTCCAGAACGGCGCTGGCGCACCGGAATCGACCGTGCCGGAAATGGTCGCGCTCGGCCGCAATCCGCATCACGGACTGTTCGGCCGCGACAGCGCGGCCGACCGCGCGGCCGTCGACGACGCGATGCGGCGCACCGGCGTCGCCGCGTATGCCGACCGGCCCATCGGTTCCCTGTCCGGCGGCGAGCGCCAAAGGGTGCTGCTGGCAAGGGCACTGGCGCAGCAGCCGAACCTGCTGGTGCTCGACGAGCTGACGAACCACCTGGACGTCCGCGCCCGATTCGAACTGCTGGACCTGGTGCGGGCCACCGGCATCACCACCCTCGCGGTGCTGCACGAACTCGATCTCGCCATCCGCTACTGCGACCGGCTCGTCGTCCTGGATCGCGGGAAAGTCGTCGCCGCGGGGCAGGTTCTGGACGTCGTCACGCCGGAGCTGCTCCGAAATGTCTTCGGCATCACCGCGACCGCCGACCGTCACCCCGACGGCGTCATCCGATTGCGTTACGCCGCAAACCCTTTGGCCGCGCCGGAATGACCGGATCAGGATGTCGGCACGGCCATCAGCGTCGCCTGCATGAGCGCGATGGTCCGCGTGCTGTCGTCGGCCACCACCTCGGCGGTACAGACGGTCAGGTTGCGTCCGGACCGCGCTACCGTCGCTGTCGCCCGGAAATGCTGCCCGACAGCGGGACTCATCAAGTTGACCTTGAACTCGACCGTGAGGATATCGCGATCGGCCGGCTGCAGCGACATGGCCGCGTAACCGCATGCGGAATCGGCGAGCGTGGTGATGGCTCCGGCGTGTACGAACCCGTTCTGCTGGCACAGATCCTCTCGAAACGGGAGCTCGAGCACCACCCGCCCCGCCGCCAAACTGACGATCCGCACCCCGAGCGTCGTCAACAGCGTCTGCCGCCCGATACTCTCGCGCAACCGAAGTTCCTGCCGCGCGTCCAACACCGCGCCGTTCTGGCCCGCCGTCGTGCTGTTCGTAGTCATTCCGCCATTGTTGTCGATCACCGGCGCACCGGCCGCCGCCCGTATCGCCAGCCACGGGTCGACGCCGTCGCCGCTGGAGAAATCCGGCAAAAACCTGCTATCCGGCCGCTGTTCGATGCGCTGACGCTGCTGACCGGCGTCGGCATCGTAAAGCTCTGACCTGGGCCGAATCGGGCTGCGGCAACGGGACTCGGGCGCTTGCTACCCTCGATCCGGACGGATCGGTGAAAGGGCGGAACACTGAAGATCACCGTGCTCGGCGGCGGCGAGAGCAATGAGCGAGACGTTTCGGCGGCCTCGGCGGCTGCCGTCATCGAGGCGTTGCGCGCCTCGGGCCACAGCGTCACCGCGATCGATCCGGCGACTTGGCCTGCGCCCGCGCGGTTTTCGGCACAGGTGGGCCGAAACGCACCGTCGGAGGCGGAGGGCGTGCGGCTCGCGGCGGCCTTCCGGGCCAACCTGCGCGACGAGGCGTTCTGGCGCGCCGTCGACGGCGAGGTGATCTTCCTTGCCCTGCACGGCGGTATGGGCGAGTCCGGTGAACTCAAGGCGGAGCTGGAATTCCGTGGCCTTGTCGGCACCGGCGCGTCGGCCGCGGTGATGGCGCGGTCCTGGGACAAGCAGGACACCGTCGCGGAGTTGGCGGCGGCGCAGGTGCGGGTGCCCTGGCGGCTGCGGCCGGAGACCGATGAGAACGGTGAGCTCAGCTGGCCCGAACCCACCGCGGGATGCATCGTCAAACCGGCGCTCGGCGGGTCGAGCATCAATGTGTTCAAATGCGCGACCGCAGACGAAATCGCGGTCGCCGTCAAGGAGATCGACGGTCCGGTTCTGGTCGAGGAGCTGCTGCCGGGCCCGGAATTCACGGTGGGCGTTGTCGGTTCGCGGGTGCTGCCGCCGGTGCTGATCGAACCCGGCGAGGGCTGGTTCGGCTACGAACAGAAGTATCAGGCGGGGCGTTCGCGCGAAATATGTCCCGCGCCGATCGATGATGTCCTGCGCGACGAGTTGGTCGAGCTCGCGCGACGCTCGGTCGATGTGCTCGGCTTCGGCGCCGAATCCTATGCGCGAGTGGACATCATGCTGGATACGGCGGGGCGGCCGTGCGTACTGGAGGTCAACTCGCTGCCGGGATTGACCGGCACGAGCCTGCTGCCGTTGGCGGCGCGCGCCGCGGGATGGGATTTCCCCCGGCTGTGCGCCGAGATCGTCCGGCTCGCGACGGCCTGATCAGCCGCTCTTACGCTGCCCGCCGAATCGTGTTGCGGCGACGAGATCTTCACGGGCTCGTGCGACGCGGGAGCGCACGGTACCGACCGGGCAGCCGCATACCGCGGCGGCCTCGGCGTATGACAGTCCGAGAATCTGGGTGAGTACCAACGCTTCTCGGCGTTCCGGCGCCAAATCGTCGAGCAGCAAATTCAATTCGACGATATCGGCCGCACCGTCGCGGCGCGTGGTCTGCCGGTCGGCCGCGGCCACCCAGTCGACGCCGTCGGCGATCCGCGGCCGCGCCACCGCCATCCTGACCTGGTCGACCACCACCCGGCGGGCGATGGACAGCAGCCAGGTGCGCGCGCTGGCCCGGCCCTCGAACCGCTTGATGCTGCCGAGGGCGCGCAGATAGGTCTCCTGGGTGAGGTCGTCGGCGCGGCCGACCTCGGTGAGGTGGGCGAGCAGCCGCCAGACATCACCTTGGGTGGCTCGGATGAACGCTTCGAGGGCCCGGCGATCTCCGCGTGCCGCGGCGAGGGCGAGCCGAGTGGTGTTGTCGTCCTCGGCGGGCGTCGGCATGAGGACGACAATAACCGGTCGCTCGACCATCTACGCAAACCGGTAGTAGTTCAACCGTCGGGAACTTCGGCGCACCGGTAGCCGACAATTCACATGTGGAGTGCAAAGTGTGCCGGACGGCGCTGTCGGCCCGCATCGACGGCGAACGCGAAACCGTTCCCGCGGCGCGGGTGGACGAACACCTGGAGCGGTGCGACGCGTGCTGCTCCTGGTATGCCGCCGCCGTCGAACTCGCACAGCATCTGCGCGGCGCCCCGGCCACCGCGCCGGACCTGACCGATGCCATCTTCGCGGCCGCCGAACTGGAGCGTCCGCGCTGGTCACGGCTGTCCCGGCTGCGTGATCGGGCGATCGCGGCGCGGCTCTGGGCGGCCCGTTTGCTGCTCGGTGTGCTGGGCGCGGTGCAGTGCGGACTCGCGCTGGCCCAACTCGCCGGCGTCGATTTCGGGATGAGCCACCACCACGGCGCCGAGATGACCCGGCACCTCATCAACGAGAGCACCGCGTGGAGCCTGGCCATCGGCATCGGGCTCGTCTACTGCGCGATCCGGCCCCATGCCACCGCGGGTGTGCTGCCGGTGCTCGGTGTGCTGGTCGCCACACTGACCGTATTCGTGGTGAACGATCTGCGCTCCGGGGTGGTGCCGGTATCCCGGGTGCTCTCGCACCTGGTGCTGGTCGCCGCGCTGGTGCTGGTCGCGATCGTGCACCGGACCCGCCGCCCACAGACCTCGCCGCCCGCCCGCGACGGCCTCGGCGAACCGGTCGAACTGGTGTTGCCGCCGGGTGCGCGCCTCGGCCGCCGCGCCACCCACCTGCGCGCCACCCAAGATCCCGCCGCCTGATCGAACGGACCCATGACCGACCTCGCATTGCGCCCCGAACCCACCCGTATCTCGCTCGCCGTCTCCGGAATGACCTGTGCCGCTTGCGCGAACCGCGTCGAGCGCAAGCTCAACCGGGTCGACGGCGTCACCGCCTCGGTGAACTACGCGACCGGCGTCGCCACCATCGACGCGCCGAACGGCCTTACGGCCGAAGAACTCTGCGCCGAGGTGGTGGCCGCCGGTTATGGCGCGGAACCGGTTTCGCCGGAGACCGGTTCCTTCGGCTCTGCCGCCCCCGAGGATGCGGCGGTGCGAGATCTGTTCCGCCGCTTGGTGGTCGCGCTGGTGCTGTTCTTCCCGCTGGCCGACCTCTCGGTGATGTTCGCCACCGTCCCGGCCACCAGGATCACCGGCTGGCAGCTGATACTGACCGCGCTCGCGCTGCCGGTGGTGCTGTGGGCGGCGGCGCCATTCCACCGCAAGGCCTTCGCCGGAGCGAAAAACCTTGCGGCGAGCATGGATACGCTCGTCTCGGTGGGTGTGCTCAGCGCGACGCTGTTATCGCTGAACACCTTGTTCCTACAGCCCGACCGGGCCGCCACCGTGTCGGACGGCGTGTGGGCGGCGATCTGGCACAGCGATTCCATCTACCTCGAGGTGGCCGCGGGCGTCACGACATTCGTACTCGCCGGGCGGTATTTCGAAGCCAAGGCGAAGCGGTCGGCGGGCAGCGCGCTGCGGGCGCTGGCCGCGCTGGGCGCCCGCGAGGTGACCGTGCTCACCCGCGACGATCGCGAAATGCGGGTCCCCATCGGCGAACTCGTCGAAGGGCAGCGCTTCGTGGTGCGCCCCGGCGAGACCGTCGCCGCCGACGGGCTGGTCCGATCGGGCGAGTCGAGCATCGACGCCAGCGCGATGACCGGCGAATCGCTGCCCGTCGACGTCGGCCCCGGTATGGAGGTGATCGGCGGCACCACCGCGCTCACCGGGCGGCTGATCGTGGAGGCCGCCGCGGTCGGCGCGGATACCAAGCTGTCGGGGATGATCCGGCTGGTCGAGCAGGCGCAGACCGGCAAGGCGCGGATGCAGCGGGTCGCCGATCGGGTGTCGGCGGTTTTCGTTCCGTTCGTCTTCGCCGTCGCCGCAACAACTTTCGGTGTGTGGCTGGCCACCGGCTCCGGTGCCGACCGGGCCGCGTCGGCGGCGCTGGCGGTACTGGTGGTCGCCTGCCCGTGCGCGCTGGGCCTGGCTATCCCGACGGCGCTGATGGTGGCCTCCGGGCGCGGCGCGCAGCTGGGCATCTTCATCAAGGGCCATCAGGCGTTGGAGGCCACCCGGGACGTGGACACCGTCGTCCTGGACAAGACCGGAACGGTCACCGAGGGCGCGATGAGCCTCGTCGCGGTGACCGTCGCCGAAACCTTCGGCGAGGACGAGGTTTTGCGGCTGGCCGGTGCGGTGGAAGCGGCGTCGGAACATGCGGTCGCGGTCGCCGTCGCCGGATATGCGCGCGAGCGGCTGGGCGAGCTTCCAGCGGCCGAATCCTTCAAGGCCCTACCCGGATTGGGCGCGCGCGGCATGGTCGACGGGCGGGAGGTGATCGTCGGCAGGACGCGTCTGTTCGACGAGATCGCCGTGCCGCAGGAGATGAATCGCGCGGTGCGCCAACAGGAACGAGCCGGGCGCACCGCCGTGCTCGTGGTGGTGGACGGCGCGGTGGCCGCGGTGCTCGCGGTGGCCGACACGGTGAAACCGAGCGCCCGCGAGGCGGTGGCCCGGCTGCACGCGCTCGGCCTGCGCACCATGATGTTCACCGGTGACAACGCCTACGCCGCCCAATCCGTCGCCGACGAGATCGGCGTGACGGAGGTTGTCGCCGAACTGCTTCCGGAGGGCAAGGTCGAGCTGATCGCCCGGATGCAGGAGCGGGGCAGGCGCGTCGTGATGGTCGGCGACGGCATCAACGACGGTGCCGCGCTGGCCACCGCCGACCTCGGCATGGCCATCGGCGCGGGCACCGATGTGGCCATCGCGGCGGCCGATGTCATCCTGGTGCGCGAGGATCTCGGCGCGGTGGCCGACGCCATCGAGCTCGCGCACGCCACGCTGCGCACCATCAAGGGAAATCTGGTGTGGGCCTTCGGCTACAACGTGATCGCCATCCCGATCGCCGCGCTCGGCTGGCTCAACCCGCTCATCGCGGGCGCGGCCATGGCTTTCTCATCCTTCTTCGTGGTGTCGAACAGCTTGCGGCTGAGGCGGGTTCGGCTCTAGCGCCGGGTGCGGGCCAGCTGCTCGAGCATGGCGTTGTACGCGGCCAGGTCGGAATCGCCGTACTCGTCGTCTTTGCGGTCGGTGCGCACCGCGGTGCGGCGGTCCTGCGCCACCCACTGGGTGAGCAGGGCGCCGACCACCAGCAGGATCGGGACTTCGCCGGAGACCCAAGCGATTCCGCCGCCCATACGCTGATCGGACATCAGCGAGTACGGCCAGGACAACTGCAGCTGACTGTAGAAGCGTTCGCCGATGACGGTGGTCATCGACATCACCGCGACACCGAAGAAGGCGTGAAAAGGCATGACCGCGAACAGCATTCCGAGCCGTCCGAGATGCGGCAGCCGCCGCGGGCCCGGATCGATGCCGATGATGCCCCAGTAGAAGAGATATCCGACGACGAGGAAGTGCACGTTCATCGCGACATGGCCCCAGTGGTACCGGATCAGCCCGTCGAACAGCGGCGTGAAATACAGGCCGTAGAGCGAGATCACGAACAGCGCGAGGGCGGAGCCCGGATGGGCCAGAATCGCCGTCGGACGCGAATGCAGCAGGGACAGCACCCATTCCCGCACACCGGGCACACCGTCGCGCGGCGCGGGCGACACCGCGCGCAGCAGCAGGGTGACGGGTGCGCCGAGCACCAGCAGCACCGGCGCGAACATATTGAGCGTCATGTGCTGGATCATGTGCATGCTGAACATGCCGTAGCCGTATGCGCCGAGCCCGGACGAGGTGGCGAGCAGCAGGACGACGCAACCGGTGAGCCACGAGAGGGTGCGCCACGGTGACCAGGTGTCACCGCGCCCGCGCAGGCGCAGCACACCGGCGAGGTACAGCCCGATGACGGCGATGGCGGCGGTGCCGAGCACGATATCGAAGCGCCACAGGGTGATCAGCCGCAGCGGATCCGGTGCGTGCGGCAGATCGAAGCCGAGGAAAACCTGCTGTGCGGTGAACGTGCGGTCGGCGAAGGCCGGTGCGGGCCGGACGGCCATGGCCACCAGCGCCGCCTGCGCGAGCATGGAAAGCGCGCCGGCGCAGGCGATTCGGTTCACGGATGCGGTCCGGCGCACCAGGAACGAAATACCAACCGCCGCAACCAGGCTCACCAGGGCCAGCCGACCGTAGCCGGTGCCGAGCACAGCGGACGCAGGGAGCAGCACGGCGACGAGCACGGCACCGCTCGCCGCGGCCGCCGCGAGGCACAGTCGCACGATGCGCACACAGCGCCGAATCGCGGTGTCCGCGTTGGCGCCACCGCGCCGGAGATGCGCCGCGACACCGAACAGCAGGCCGGGCAATACCGAGACCGCGATCTGGAAAATGATCACCGCGCCGGTGCCGTAGTCATGATTCGGCCCCTCACCGGCGTTGCCGACGACGGCGGGCGGCAGCACCGCGAGCCCCGCCACCCCGACCAGAATCGCGGATCCGTTCCAGGACAGCGTCATCCGGGTCGCGACCGCGATCACCGCGGCCAATATCGCGACAACGATCCAGGCGCGGGGTTTTTCGCTGGCATCAAGTAGCGCGCCGAGCGCGCCCAGCCGCAGCAGCGTGCCGGTCGAGATGCCGCCCGCCTGCGCCGCGCCGACCGGAATCAGCGCCAGCGCCGCGAGCAGCCACACCAGGCTCGCCCGCTCGGCCGTCCGCAGCCCGGCATATCCGTCGACGTCGACCCGGCCCTGTTTGGTGATCGCGGTACAGCACACCGCGTACACCAGCGAACCCAGGGTGAACGCGCCTGCCAGCGCGGCGACCACCCGCAGCAGCACATAGCCGACGGCATCGAGCACACCGGGATAGGCGGTACCCGCCGCGTGATACGGCATAGCGCCCGCCGCGATGGCCGAGCCGATGGCCAGCGCCAGTGCCCCGATCGCGGCGGCGAGACCGACCGAACGGTGGGAAAACTCTCTGATCTGCACGTTCGTACCCGCCATCCTGATAACCGGAACCTCGCGTCTCGCAGCTGAATCGAACAGCACTCCGGTTACGGGTCGGCTGGGCGGGCGGAAAAGTTCCCGGCATCTTCGTCGGCGCTGTGGCATCGGTCACCGCGCCGCCGGGGAATCCGGTTAATCCTTGGCATACCTGCTGCTGGCGGGTCAACTTGAACATCGTTCATGAAAATACTTGAACAGCGTTCAAGTCGGTTGCTATGTTGCCTGGCATGGCAAGTGATCTTTTGAATGTTTTGGTGGACAAGGCTTTCCGCAGGGAAGCGCCGTCCAGAAGTGAGGCGCTGGACCTGCTATCCGATTCGCACGATGTGCTGCAGGTAGTGGCCGCCGGATCCCGGGTGCGGCAGGCGCATTTCGGCAAGCGGGTGAAGCTGAACACCATCGTGAATATGAAAAGCGGCCTGTGTCCGGAGGATTGCGGTTACTGCTCGCAGCGCCTCGGCTCGGCCTCCGATGTGCTGAAGTACTCGTGGATCGCACCGGAGAAGGCCGCCGAGGTCGCCCGCCAGGCCGTCGATGCGGGAGTGAAGCGGGTATGCCTGGTGGCCAGCGGGCGCGGACCCGGCGACCGGGACATCACCAGGATCGAGCACACCATCGCGGCCATCAAACAGGACAGCCCGCTGGTGGAGGTGTGCGTCTGCCTCGGCCTGCTCGCCGACGGTCAGGCCGAGCGGCTCGCCGCGGCGGGTGCGCACGCCTATAGCCACAACCTGAACACCAGCGAATCCCGTTACGCCGAAATCTGTTCCACGCACACCTTCGCCGACCGCACCGACACACTGCGCCGGGCCACCGCGGCCGGGCTTTCCCCGTGCTCGGGCGCCATCTTCGGTATGGGCGAAACCGATGACGACATAGTCGATCTCGCCACCGACCTGCGCGCCCTCGATCCGGATTCGGTGCCGGTGAACTTCCTCATCCCGTTCGAGGGAACCCCGCTGGGCGGGCGCTGGGAACTTACCCCCGGCCGCTGCCTGCGCATACTCGCGCTGATGCGGTTCTACTTCCCCGATGTGGAGGTGCGGCTGGCTGGCGGGCGCGAAATCCATTTGCGCACTTTGCAACCCATGGCACTGCACCTGGCCAACTCGATATTCCTCGGCGACTATCTGACCAGCGAGGGGCAGCCCGGCGCGGACGACAGGCAGATGATCGCCGACGCCGGATTCGTCATCGAGGGCGTCGACGAACAAAGCCTGCCCGAGGCCAGACACGACCTGGTGGCCATCCGCAGACGTGGCGCGGGCACGAATCTGCCCGCCAACGCCTGAGATTCAGCGCAGCCCCGCGAATTTGTCCCGGTTGAGCTGGACGTGCACGGCGTGAATCCGGTTGTCGCCGTCCACATCCAGCGCCAGGATCAGGTATGGCAGGTCGTGTGAGGTGACGATCGCGCCCGGGCCGCCGTTGACGGTGACCGGGCGGATGCCGAGCGCGGGCGGCCAGGCCCAGGTGATCGAGCACAGGTACTCGGCCACCGCCGCCCGGCCGCGCACGGGTTCGCGCGGAGTCTCGTTGCGGCCGTTCGCATCGGCCGAGAACGTGACGCCGGGTGCGAGAATTTCGGTGAGCGAGGACAAATCGCCGCCGATGGCCGCGGCGAGGAAGCGCTCGGTCACCTCGCGATGGGCGCCGAGCGCGGGCCGGTGCCGCGGCCTGCGCGCCTCGACGTGTTTGCGCGCACGGTAGCCGAGCTGGCGGGTGGCCCGCTCGGTGCGCCCGATCATCGCGGCGATCTCCGCGTGCTCGAAGCCGAATGCCTCGTGCAGCACGAAAACCGCGCGCTCGGCCGGGTCGAGCGATTCCAGCACCACCAGCAGCGCCATCGAAACCGATTCGGCCAGTTCGGCATCGGCGTCCGGCCCGGCGATCAGCGGCTCGGGCAGCCAAGGGCCGATATAACTTTCGCGGCGCGCACGGACGCGGCGCAGCCGATCGATGGCCAGCCGCGACACCAACCGGAACAGGTACGCGCGCGGTTCACGCACTGCGGACCAGTCGACCTCCGTCGTGCGCAACCAGGCCTCCTGCAGCACGTCGTCGGCGTCGGTGCGGCTGCCGAGCATCCGGTATGCCGCGCCGAACAATTCGGCGCGGTGGTCTTCGAAATCCACGTCCATATCCATTCGACGGATGAGCCCGCCCCCGCGTCACGCGGCCGTGTGACGCGAACGGGTCCGGGTGCGTCTCACCCGTGTCAACCATGCACGGAAAGGTACGGATATGACCACCTCCGAAATCGGGACCGATCGCGCCCTGGTGATCGAACTGTTCCGCCGGTTCGGCGCGGGCGATATCGATGGCGCGCTCGAACTGCTCGGCGCGGACTTCGTCTCGCACAACCCGCGCGTGCCGCACGACCCGGAAACCCGAACGGGCAAAGCGGCATTCGCCGACTTCTTCGCGACGCCCGCGGGCCGGGAACTGGCCGCGGCCAAGACCGTGGTGCACCGCATCATCGCCGAGGGCGGATTGGCCGCGATCCACTCGCAGCTGATCCTCGCGGGCGGTGATATTGCCGTCGTGGACATCCTGCGCGTGGAAAACGGTGTGATCGTCGAACATTGGGATGTGGTGCAGCCGGTGCCCGAACCGCTGCCGCATCCGCACGGCATGTTCTGACGCCGGATCAGTCACCCTCGATCGATCGGGAAGGGGTTCTCCGCGGCCGATGCCGACGCGTCGAAGATGCTTCGGAACGAGGTCCTCGCGAAACCGTAGCTCCGAAGATTTGATTCGATAACTCGTCGACAGAAGAATCATCTTCAGCTGGCTGGATCTATTTCCGTTAATTCTTCATACTCGCTCACGAAAGGTGATCCAGCTCATGCGCTGGCGCCTACCGGAATGGTCCATCGGATACAGGAGTGCAGGTGAAGATCGGAATCCCCCGCGAGGTCAAGAACCACGAGTATCGCGTCGCGGGAACCCCCGCGGGCGTGCGTGAGCTGGTCTCCCGCGGCCACACCGTCTACGTCGAGGCGGGCGCGGGCGCCGGCTCGGCCTTCGAGGACGCCGCATACCAGGTGGCGGGCGCGCAGATCCTGCAGACGGCCGACGAGGTGTGGGCCGCCGCCGATATGGTGCTGAAGGTGAAAGAGCCGATCGCCGAAGAGTATTCGCGTATGCGCGACGGTCAGCTGCTGTTCACCTACCTGCACCTGGCCGCGTCCAAGGAGTGCACCGACGCGCTGCTCACCTCCGGCATCACC
The DNA here is from genome assembly GCF_020361265.1 of Nocardia sp. JCM 34519.1. Lineage (NCBI taxonomy): Bacteria > Bacillati > Actinomycetota > Actinomycetes > Mycobacteriales > Nocardiaceae > Nocardia > Nocardia sp. JCM 34519.1. The sequence goes on along the minus strand of NZ_JAIRBR010000025.1, from coordinate 21,977 downwards.
TCCATCGCCTACGAAACCGTCACCGGCAAGGACGGTTCGCTGCCGCTGCTCGCGCCGATGAGCGAGGTGGCGGGCCGCCTCGCTCCGCAGGCGGGCGCCTACCACCTGATGCGCAGCGAGGGCGGCCGCGGCGTGCTGATGGGCGGCGTGCCCGGCGTGCGCCCGGCCGAGGTCGTGGTGATCGGCGCCGGTGTCGCGGGTAGCAATGCCATCGCGGTCGCGGTCGGCATGCACGCCTCGGTGACCGTGCTCGACCTGAACATCGCCCGGCTGCGGGAGATCGACGCGCTCTACGGCGGCCGGGTGCGCACCGTCACCTCGAACGTCCACGAGGTCGAAAGCGCCGTGCGCGCGGCCGATCTGGTGATCGGGGCGGTGCTGGTGCCCGGCGCCAAGGCGCCCAAGCTCGTCTCGAACGACCTTGTCGCACAGATGAAGCCGGGTTCGGTGCTGGTGGACATCGCCATCGACCAGGGCGGCTGCTTCGCCGACTCCCGGCCGACCACGCATGCCGAACCCACCTACAGGGTGCACGACTCGGTGTTCTACTGCGTGGCGAATATGCCCGGCGCGGTGCCGAACACCTCGACCATCGCGCTCACCAATGCCACACTGCCGTACGTGATTTCGCTGGCCGAGCGGGGCTGGCGCGAGGCGACCGCCGCGGATTCCGGTCTGGCGGCGGGCCTGAGCACGCACGGCGGTATGCTGCTGAACGAATCCGTCGCCGCCGCACACGGATACGCCGCGCAGCACTTGGCGGCCTAGGCGTACCTCCGCCTTTGCTCCGGCCATGCGCGGTTTGTGGACGACTTCGTCGACAGTGCGAATTAGGCGCCGATGACCGCTCCGGCGCGGGTGCGGGTGTGCTCGAAGATGAGGATCGTCTCGGTGGAGGCGACCGCGGGATGGGCACTGAGATGGTCGAGTACGAACACCCGCAGCTCGTCGGAGTTGGCCATGGCCACGTGGATCAGGTAGTCGTCCGCGCCCGCGATGAAGTAGACATTGAGCACTTCGTCGTAGGAGGCCATCTGATCCCCGAAGGCCGCGAGCTGTCCCCGCGCGTCGGCGCGCACCCGCACGGCCACCATGGCCTGTAGGTTGCGCCCGACCGCGGCGGGATCGATATCGGCGTGGAAGCCGCGGATGATGCCGCGCTCCACCAGCGCCCGCACCCGGCCGAGGCAGGTGGACGGCGCGATGCCCGCCGCCTCGGCGAGCGCGTTGTTGGTCATCCGGCCGTCGCGGGCGAGGTGATCCAGCAGGACGCGGTCGATATCGTCGATCGGCGCGGCCGTCCGCGGTTTGATCGATGATCCTGCGACGGTCGGGCGGAGCGATGCTTCATTCTTTCGCACAGTGCCAACGGTACCGAATATTCTTCAGTCGATCAGCTGTGGACTTGCTGTGCGTCGCACCTTCTGGACGGCCGCCTGCCGTTCGATTCGGATTCACCGCCGGTTACCCGGCGTGGTTAGCCTTCCGGCATAGCGGAAGGAGCCGCGGCATGGAGTTCCGACATCTGGTCTCGTTCATCACGATCGCCGAGGAGTTGCATTTCGGTCGCGCGGCGCAGCGCCTGCATCTCACCCAGCCCAGCCTCAGCGCGCAGCTGCGGAAGCTGGAGAAATCCCTCGGCGTGCAGTTGGTCGCCCGCAACTCGCACATGGTCGAACTCACCCCCGCCGGAAGGGAATTCGAGGGCCAGGCCCGGCTCATCGTCGCTCAGATGGACCGGGCCGCGCAGGCGGCCAAGGCCACCGCGGCGGGCCGGACGGGCACACTGAATATCGGATACAACCTTCCGGCCAGCAGACATGTGCTACCCGATGCGCTGACCAGGATGACCGAACGGCACCCCGGCATCATGGTGTCGTTGTGGGAGAAGCGAACCGGGCCGCAGCTGGCGGCGCTGTCCGACGGATCACTGGATCTGGCAATGGTTTACGGGCGTCCGAGCACCCCGGAATACCGGTATTGCCGTCTGTTGCACCGGATTCCGCTGGTCGCGGTGGTCGGGCGCAGACATCGCTGGGCGGACCGGCCGGGCATGCCGTTCGCGGAGCTGGCGGGGCAGGGCGTCGTACTGTTCGCGCGCGAACAGTGTCCGGCCATGTACGACACCATCTTTCGCGCGGCCGCCGACACCGCGATCAGCCTGTCGGTGGTGCAGATCGCCGATGATCCCGGTGCCACCGCGCATGTGGTCTCGGTGCGGCCGCTGGTGGGATTCGCCTCGCTGCCACGGGCGATTTCGATGGGTATGGGCGTCGATGCGGGCACCCCGGTGGCGGTGAAGCTGTTCGATCCGGTGCCGACGCTGGATCTGTACGCGGTGTGGCGCGCCGACGAAACCAATCCGGCGGTTTCACGGTTCCTGGATTGTGTTGATACCGACGAACTTCGACAAATGGTCACCGCCTGACCGGTTCCGCGGCCGTCACTTCAGGCCGGAGCGGACGAAGGCGTTGACGATTTGGCGCTGCAACACCAGGTAGAGCAGCAGCACCGGCAGGCAGGCCAGCCCGGCCAGCGCCATCATCGGCCCCCACTGGTCGCCCTCGGTGCCCATGAAACTGCGCAGGCCCAATTGCAATACGCCGTTGGACCGCCGCAGCACCACAGCGGGCCAGAAGTATTCGTTCCATGCGTTGATGAAGAGCAGGATGGCGAGTGCGGCAAGGGCCGGGCGCAGATTCGGCACCACGACCGTCCACAGGATCGACCACGACGACCGTCGACGACGACCATCACCGGGCCTCCTCGGCCAGCGCGGCCAACTGCGCCAGCACCTCGTCCATGGGCCGGTCGTAGATCGCCGTGGCGGGGGTCGCCTCGATCGCGGTGGCAATGACGGTCGAACCGATCAGATCGATTCTGCTGTAACCGAATCCGGCTAGGCCGCGGTGCCTGGTCGCGGGCGCCATCGGATCGATTCGATAGGCGAGCGCGGGTCCGAGCCAGACCGGGATTCCGGCCAGCGCCGCACCGGCGGTCAGATGGTTGTGCCCGCAGACGATCATCCGGACATCGGTTCCGGCGACGGTGGTTTCGAGCAGTTCGGGCCGCTGCAGCCGGAGGAATTCGGTGGCCGCCAACGGTGAGGCGACCGGCGGATGGTGCAGCACGAGCAGGGTCCCTCGCGGAGCCGGACGGCGCAATTCGTCTGCCAGCCAGGTCAATTGGGTCGGCTCCAGATGCCCCTCGTGCCGACCCGGCCGGGTGCTGTCCAATGCGATCACGCGCAGCCCGCCCACCTCGATGATTTGGTCGAGCGGTTGCTCGGCCCGCACCGTCGCCGGATCCGCGTCGAGCAGTTCCACCGCGAAAGCGCAACGCTCGTCATGGTTTCCCATCACGTACAGCACGGCCGCGCCGAGTTCGGCGGCCACCGGCGCGACGGCGTCCCGCAGCCGTCGATACGCCTCGGGCGATCCGTCGTCGGTGAGGTCACCGGAGAGCACGAGCGCGCCGATGGGCTGGTCCGCCGCCAGGAGCTGCCCGAGCACGTGGGTGAGGTTCGCGTAGGTGTCGACGCCGTGTACGGACTGGCCCGCGGGGCGGATGTGAGTATCCGTCAGCTGAACGACGGTGCTGTCGTTCATGATTTCGGCAGGAGTGCGGCGGCCTGCACGCGGGCCGCGGTGAGGGTGGACTGGGCGTCCTTGCCCTGGAACACGATCGATTCGACCGCGTCCATCATGCCGTCCCGGATCTGCAGATAGTTGTTTGCCCGGCATGGAGACCCAGGGCTCCATAGTCGCCGGCTGCGCGACATTCGGCGCCAGCAGCGGATTCTGCTTGGACCAGGCCGCCAGCCCGTGCGGGTCGTCCATCAATCCGGTGCGCAGCGGCAGGTAGCCGATGCCCTCGGAGATCTTGATGTAGGCGTCCTCGCTGGTGAGGTACTTGATCAATTCCCATGACGCACGCTGCTTCGCCGGGTCGTTGGACAGGATGTGCAGTGCGGCGCCGGAATTCGTCGGTACCGTCGGCTTGCCGGGGAAGCTCGGCATGGCGGCGGCGCGCAGGTCCCATTTGTCCTTGGCGCCTGTCACGAAAGTGCCCTGAATGGCGCTGGTTTCGAGGATCATGCCGATATCGCCCCGGGCGAAGGCCTCGTAACCCTGTTTCTGGTTCAGCTTCGGCATCGCCCCCGAGTTCACCAGCTGCTGCGCCATTTTGGTGGCATTCACCGCCGCGGGTTCGGCGAACCGCAGCGTCTTGCGGTCCTCGGAGATCACCCGGCCGCCGCCGTCGAAATTCCGCTGCACCTCGGCCTTGCCGACCCGCGTGTCCAGCGGCTTCGCGCCGAGTTGGTGGATCGTGAAATCCAGATCGCCGAACCCGAGCTGCGCCACATCCGGCGGGTTGCCCGCCACCATCTGGTTCTGGATGCTGGATATGGTGTCGGTGGCCGGATTCGGGCTGTTGCCCTGCGGCTTCTGCGCCGTCACCTTGATATTCGGATGTTCGGCCCGAAAACCGGCGATCAGGGCGTTGAACGTATCGGTCCACGCACCGGCGAGGCCGTAGTTGTAAGACTCGAAGACGATCGAAACCTGCTGATCCGGTTTCAGTTCCGGAATCGGTGCCGTTCGAGTGTTCGATTCGTTGGACCCGGTGCTGCCCAATCCGCCACAGGCGCTGAGCGCCGAGACGGTGGTCAGCACCGAGCCCAATATGGGCACGGCGCGTTTCACGGGTGTCATGCGGCCAGTTTGGGTCGGCAGCGGCGCGGTCCGCCGGGGCGATAGCCCATTTCGATCGCGCGAATCAAGACAGCGGGAAGGCCCCGCTCGCCGAGTGGGGCCTTCCGTCGCTTTCGGAACGATCAGCTCGGAATATCGCTGTCCAGAGCAATATTCACCCAGCTGGGTGCGTCGGGGTCGAGGCGCAGGTGCTGTGGCTTCAGCTGGCTGTCGGCCAGGATCGGCATGGGCGGTACGCCTTTCGGGAAGTTGCTCGCGTATACGTCGACCCGGAGGCGGTGACCCGGTTGCAGGACGGCGTCAACGGGGGTGAGGGCGATATCCATCGTCACCGGCTCGCCGGGTGAAACCGTCTGGCGGCGTTCGAGTTCCAGGTAGTACGCCGGTTTGGTGTAGTCGCCGTTCGCGGATTTCGCGCTGGCGGCCTCGTTGATCTGGCGCAGTGAGGTCACCAGTTGGCCGGTGGCGATCTCCCGCGACTGTCCGTCCGGCGCGACATCGTTGACGGTGGCGACCCAATATCCGTCGATCGCGTCGAGCACCGTGTTCAGGTGGACGGCGATCGGCCCGGAGATGGTGGTCGGCTCGGTTACCGCCGCGCTGGTGAAGGTGAGGGCGTTGGATTCCCAGATCCGCGAATCCTCGGTGCAGGCAACGACTATCGAGAGGATGCCCGCGAGGATGCGGGCGGTGTCACGGCTGCACACACTGGCCAACCCGGGTGCGACAGTCAGATCACGCACCGAACCCTGCCGGGGCTCCGCCGCGAGACCGCCGTCGTAGAGCGAGGTTTGGGTGGTGCCGGACGGGGTGTCGTTCAGATACATGCGCCGATAGGTGGCCTCGGGGCGGGGGAAGGTGGTGCCGCCGGTGGCCCAGCCGCCGCCCTGCTGTTTGAGGGTGAGCGGGCTGTATTCGTCGATGCCGTTGTCGATTCCCTTGAGCCACTTGTCGAACCATGCCCGCTGCAGCACATCCAAACGCGGTGGCATGCCCGGATGACCGAAGCCGCCGACGCCGGTGCCCGAGTGGTAGCCGTCGCCCATGATGAGTTTCTTCTGGGTCTCGGGCAATGGAATGCCGTTGAACGTATCGGTCGGTGTGGTGCCGAAGATGTCGAACCAGGCGCCCACCATGAAGGTCGGCGTCTTGATATTCGCGACGTTGGTTTTCAGGCCCTTCCGGAATCCGGAGTCGGGGTCCAGGATTGCCCGCGTCTTGGGCGTCAGCTGGCCGACCGACTGCGCCGTGTAGGCGTTGGCCACCACATCCAGCATGGTCGCCGGATCGGCCAAACGATCACGCAGCCACTGCAATTGCTGTGCCGGATCGAATTTGCCCGCGATGACCGACTCCACGTCGGGAGCCATCTTGGCCAGGTTCACGGCGACCAGCCAGAAGGCCAGGAAGCCGATGCCGACTCCGCCGCCGACACCGACGATGTCGTTGATGATGTCGGCGCTGCCCTCGTAGGCGAATACGGCGTCGAGGCCCGGCGGATTCCGGTCCGCGGCCTGTAGAGCGGTGATGGCGGTGAATGAGGTGCCCATTGTCCCCACCTTCCCGCTGGCCCACGGTTGCCGATTGATCCAGTCGATCACCTCGGCGGTGTCCTGCCGCTCCCGTTCGCCGAACACCTGCCACTGGCCCTGTGAAGTTCCCGTTCCACGCAGGTCCACCTGCACCAGGGTGTAGCCCGCTTTGGCCAGGTCGAAGTCCTGGATCGCCGCTTGGATAGCGCCGGAATCCAATTGTCTTGTGATGTCGGTGATTCCGTCCAGGCCGCTGCCCGGGAAGTTCAGTGACGCCAGCCACGGTAGCAGCACGCTTTCGATGCCAGGAATGTGCAGCAGCACCTGGGCCAAGTTCATGGCGACCTTGCCGTACCCCTGCATTTGCAGGATGACCGGCGTTTTCTCCTGTGCCACTTGGTTTCCGCGCGCCGGGTGGATGATATCGGCCTTCAGTACGGTTCCGTCGTCCATGGTGATGGGCACCGCCAGGTCCGCGCTGATATCCGGATACGGTTGCGCCCCATCGACCGCCGCCCGCCAGGCCGCCGCGTACTGTCCGCCGTCGATGCCGGTGAACCCGCCGTCCGCCCGTGCGGTCGGCGTCATCGACGGCGTGACGACCACCGCCGCGACCACCGCCGCAAAAACCTTGGGGGCCTGCCACTTTGCTCGATATCCCGCCCTCATCCCGACCTACTCCCTTGTATGACCCGCATCAGGTGGTGTTGCCGCGCCGTTAATTACCGGCGAGTAGGGAATGTAGCCGCTCTCACATCGGGCTGACAAGATTTCGACCACTCGAAATATTTGTTGCCGCGTCCGGTAGTGTTCCAAGGCATCCGATCGACCAGGAGGGAACACGCGGTGGCGACCCCACGGCGCACACAGGCACAACGCCGCGCCGACACCGAGGCGAAACTCATCGAGGCCACCATCGGCTCGATCGTCGAAATCGGTTATGGCCGAACCACGGTCAAGGAGATCTGCCGCCGGGCCGGTATCTCGCACGGTGGACTCTTCGGCCGCTTCGAGACGCTGTTCGATCTGGTCGTCGCCGCGGCCGTCGAAGTGGGCCGCCGCCAGATCGAAAGCTTCACAACCGGTTTGGCGCGGTTGACCGATCCGGAAGATCTGGGTGCGGTGCTGGAACTACTGCGCGACAACGCGCGCAAACCGATCAACGTCGTCTGGATCGAGCTCACCATCGCGGCCCGCACCGACCCGGTGCTGCGCGCCAAACTCGCTCCGGTGCGGGCGGAGTACGGCGTGGCCATCGCGGCGGCCGCCGAACGGATCCCGGTCCTGCGTTCCATCCCGGCGGAGGTCGTCCCGTACCTGGGTGCGATCGTCCTGCAGCGTTTCGATGGCGACGCCATCGCCGATGCCGCATATCCGGAACCCGAACACGACGGGCCATCGCTGCGGGTGTTCACCGCGGTGCTGGACGGTTATCTGCGATCCCTGAGCGGTTCTTGACACTCGTCATGTGAATTCCGTCGGGCTCCAATAGAACCCGTACCGGCGGGCGCGACGCGCGATGGATGGTGGGATCGTTGTCCGGCGCGTCGGCTATTGCTATTTTGCCCACGATATCTGTCATCGATCGTTGGTATCGAGCCTGCTTTTGCCGTATGTGACCGCGAAAGGGCTATGCCGGAAATGGCCTCGACGATACGTGGATTTGTCCTGCTATCGAGCTGTGCGCTGCTGGTCGCGCTCGGCGCGGATCCGGTTCCGGCGGTGGCCGCGACGCCGGGTGCGGTTTTTCCGATCGCGCTGGCGCGGGCGCTGTCCAAGGATCTCGGGCTCACCCCCGCGCAATTCGTGCATCGCGCGAATACGGCGCGGCGACTGGCGGCCTTCGAGAAATCCGTGCGCCGCGTATACCCGTCGGTCATCCGTGGTGTTCGTCTCGATCGCACCGGACGCCCGATCGTCGCGCTGGCCGCCGACCCGATCGCCGGTGCGATACGCGCAGCCGCCGAATACGTCGGCTTCACCGTCGAAAACGGTGATCAGGCGACCCTTGTCGATGCGGAATCCGGTACCCCCGACGCGATTGTGGGCACCGAGTTGTCCAACCCGGCGGCCGCAGGTCTCGACGTCGTCGGCGGGACCTGGTTGTACACCGTGCGCGGCGGGATTTCCCGTTTCTGCCGAACGGGATTCAACGCCACCGATATCGATGGCAATACCGTCAATATCACCAGCGCCCATTGCGACCGGACCCAGCCGAATCCGCCGAGCGGCCTTGCCATTCCGGTGCCGCAGCCACCCGATTCGGATGCGAATGTGGTTCGGATAATGCCGAACGCCCTGCCGCGATTCCTCGCCTCCCCGCTCGGTTCGCGGGTCGGAATTCTGCGTACCCCGCCGCTCGATGTGCGTCTCGACTACGGGATCGTGCGGATCGATGATTCGGTCAAGGGCCGCTTCCAGAACAATCTCGTCGGACTGGACAGGGGCGCGTCCGTCGCCATAGATGGCGTGACAGACCCCGTAGTGGGCGCGCCGGTCTGTAAAGTCAACTCGCCCATGGGCTTTGCCTGCGGGACGGTGACGGCGGTGGATATAGATGAAATCGATGGGAAGAAGTTCGACGAAAAGAACTTCAACACATTCGGGCGAATATTCGAACATATAGCCGTGGCGGAGATCGATCCGGGCTCACTCCCCGGCGACGCGGGCACACCACTATTCAGCGGAACCAAAGCGCTGGGCATCGACCTGGCGGTGGTCGGCGGCAAGGTCTTCTTCCAGCCGATCCGCTCGATCCTCGACGCGAATCCGGGCCTCACCCTGCGCACCGGCTAGATTCGGCGCATATCCACCACGAGCGGGGTGCCACCCGCGAACCAAGCGCGGTGCAACTCCAGGATTTTGGTGCGAGTCGGGATGCCGCGGCGATGGAAGGCGTTCTCCGCGTAGTCGATTGGATGGACCGTCTCGCAGAGGGCGGCGTAGGCGGCGGTGCGTTCGGCGCCATCGCGCGGATCGCGCGCGATACCGGCGAAGGTGCCGCCGCGGACCCGGAGAGTCACCCTTGGGTCGGCGCGAATGTTCTTCAGCCACAAGGCATTCTCCCCGCCGATCGACACCATGTAGGCCTTGTCGCCTCGCTGCATCGCCTTGACGAACGTTCTGCGGGGTTTACCGCTTTTGCGGCCGGTCGTGGTGAGAATGCCCATGCCGTGCGGAAACCGAATTGCAAACCAGACGGTGTGCAGAGCGTGCAGCGGCCGGGTGATCCGTCGAGTGTCACGCAGCGTCGGCGGCCCACCGCGACGGCGGATTCGCTCGGGGACGTAATTGCCGTCGCGGTATCGGAGCGAATCGGGAATGTGGCCGATCACCGGTTCGTCCATGGTGTCCCCTTGTGCGCAAACGCAATCCACTACATCAGAGCACAGGGGCGCTCGACGCGGCAATCCCGCTACGTTGCGCTGGTCCGGGGCGTGCGCGCGGCGCGGCGGGCCGCGATCAGGAGCAGGATTTGCGCGATGAGGCCGAGTGCCCACGGTGTCGGGAAGAGGATGACCGCGTCGAGCACGGTCGAGATCCCCAATATCCATGCGATGAACGGTGGTGGGGTGATTCCGCGCCGATCCAGCCACAAGACGATCAGGCCGATCACGATCATGGGTGGGCCGAAGCTTTCCAGGGAGAACCAGAAGGCGCTGCCCGCCTGGCTCATCGGCAGGAATCCGTCCCGCGCCTCCCGCCACAGCCCACCGCTGAACCAGGTGCCCGCGTAGCGCGCGGCGTGGTCGATTGTCAGGGCTCCGATGGTGTGCGCGGCGCCGAGCACCACTAAAAGCCACCCTGCGGTCTTGATCATGTGAACTCCATATGGTTATACGGGACTGTATAACGCAAGGTTAAACCCGTTATACAGAGCTGTACAATGGCTTGGGAGAGTGAGGTGGGCGACACGATGGGCGCATTGCGCACACCACGTGAGGTGTGGGTGGAGGCCGGACTGCGGGCGCTGGCGGAGGGTGGTGTGGATGCGGTACGCGTCGACGTTCTTGCCAAAACGCTCGGCGTCACCAGGGGCGGGTTCTACGGCTACTTCGCCAATCGTGACGCGCTGCTGACCGCGATGCTCGATACCTGGGAGCGGGAGAGCGTCGACGATGTACTCGAGCGGGTCGAACAAGAAGGCGGTGACGCGCTGGACAAGATGCGGCTGGCCGGGCGGCTCACCTTCGAGAGCGATCGGTTGCTGCCGATCGATCTGGCGGTTCGCGACTGGGCCCGCCGCGATCCGGCCGTCGCCGAACGCCTGCGCCGCGTAGACAATCGGCGGATGCGGCTGTCCCGCGAGGCGATCGGCTCCTTCTGCTCCGACCCCGATGAGATCGAGGCCCGCAGCCTGCTCGCCTTCTGTATGGCCATCGGCAGTCATTTCCTGGCCGCCGACCATCCCGGCCGTACCCGGGATCAGATCATGGCCCGCGCGAGCGGCATCATTTTCGACCGCGTCCACGAGGATCCGGCGACCGAAAAGGCTTGAACGGTACGAAACAGTTTCGTACACTTCGGTAGTGGTTCGAGGACAGCAACGGGTAGACGCGATACTGGCGGCCGCGCTCGATCTGCTCGCCGAGCGCGGATATGCCGCGCTCACCATGGATTCGGTGGCCGAGCGGGCCAAGGCCAGCAAGGCGACCATCTATCGGCGGTGGCGCAATAAGGCGGAGCTGGTCAAGGCGGCCATGGACGCGTACGACGCCGACCACAACGCCGCCATCCCGGACACCGGCGCCTTGCGCGGTGACCTGGTCGCGGTGGTGGAGGCGTTGGGCGCCAAGAGTTCCGAGCGCTATCTCACGATGGTCGGCGGACTCGCCGCCGCCATGCGGCACGACGCGGAACTGGCCGCCGCGCTGCGCGAGCATATCGAGAGCGAGGAGCTGTCGCCGTTCCACGAGGCGCTGCGGCGCGCGGTCGCCAGGGGCGACCTGCCCGCGGACACCGATTTCGAGCTGGTACACGACGTGGCCGAGGCGATGATCCTGCGCCAGTTGCAGATCGGCGCCGGCTTCGGCGCGGCGTTCACCACCCGCCTCGTCGACGATGTGCTGCTCGCCCTACTCCATTACGAAGGACAATGAGATGACCGTGCTGATCGTCGGCGCCGGGCCGACCGGGCTCACCCTGGCCTGCGACCTGGCCAGACGGGGTGTGCCCCACCGAATCGTGGACAGGGCGGCCGAACCGTTCATCGGTTCGCGCGCAAAGGGTTTGCAGGCGCGGACCATGGAGGTGTTCGACGATCTCGGCATCATCGACCGGATACTCGACGGCGGCGAAACCTTCCCGAAATTCCGCCTGTACCAGGGGTATACGGTGGTTTGGGAGCGGACCGTCGACGAATTGCTCGGTGTGCCGGCACGATCGGCGTCACCGTCGATTCCGTATCCCGGTCCGTGGCTCATCCCGCAGTGGCGGACCGAGCGGATCCTGCGCGACCGGCTCGCCGAATTCGGTGGGGGAGTCGAGTGGAATACCGAAATCACCGGCCTCACACAGGATTCCGACGGCGTAAGGCTGCACACCGGCGATGGGAGCCTGCGCGCCGACTATGTGGTCGCGGCCGACGGCGGACGCAGCACCCTCCGCAAGGCGCTCGGCGTCGGCTTCGAGGGTGACACCTTCGACACCGAGCGCACCCTGATCGGCGATGTGCGCGCCGACGGCCTGGACGGCAGGCGCTGCCATCTGCTGACGGGCGGAGGCGATGTCGGCGAACGGTTTTCGCTGTGGAACCTGCCGGGCAGCGACTACTACCAGTTCGTCGCGACGGTGCCCGCCGAGCGCACGCCCGAACTCACCCTCGACGCGGTCCGCCAATTGTGCCGGGATCGCTCCAGCCGTACCGATATTCACCTGCATGACCTGCGCTGGATCTCGCTGTACAAGGTGAATGTTCGTATGGTCGACCGCTTCCGGGTCGGAAGAGTGTTCCTGGCCGGCGACGCCGCGCACGTGCATTCCTCGGCGGGCGGCCAGGGTCTGAATACCGGTGTGCAGGACGCGTACAACCTCGGCTGGAAGCTCGCCGCCGTCCTGGACGGCGCGGATCCGGCGCTGCTGGAAACCTATGCGGCCGAACGGATGCCGGTGGCGGCGCAGGTGCTCGGGCTGAGCACGCTGCTGCATCACCAGGACTTCCGCGGCGGCGATTCCGCGCCGTCGATCGATCAGCTCGATATCACCTACCGGCACGGTCCACTGGCGCTCGACGATCGCGAGGCGCCCGGACCGCTGCGGGCGGGTGATCGCGCCCCGGACGGCGTATTGTCTTCGGGGAAGCGGCTTTTCGATCTTTTCCGGGGTGCGCACGCGACGGTGCTCGCATTCGGCGCCGCCGTCGAGGACTTCGGCGTTCCCACGGTGGCGGCCGAGGGTTACGACGTCGCCTCCGGCACATACGTGCTGGTCCGTCCGGACGGGTACATCGGGGCGATCAGCGAATCCGCCGCGGCGATCAGGAAATATCTGGCGGCGACGGTCCTACCTTCGGAACCGCGCCCGGCGTCGTTCGACGCCGCGAACATCGGGGGGCGGCGCCCCGGGTGGTGACTCGCGGGTAGGTATCGGGAACGTGAGCCCCCGGCGTTCCCGTTCCCGCAACAGCCACCAGCGCATGCCGCACGCGTCCTGAGTATCGCCGCCTTCCTTTTCGACACAATCCCAGTGTCCCGACAGCCAGACCTCGATCTCGGCATCGAAGAGCGGCTGGGCCAAAGACGCAGGCGGGATATGCCTGCGCTCGCTCTTGCCACCCATGAACCGATATCCAACTCGCCCATGGCCCACGACGCAAACATGTTGCGTCATCCCGGATTACCGGGCGTGGCGCTATTCGAGCCAGGCCGCGCTGCGAGCCGCCCACGGATTGCACTCGTACAGGGATGGCTGTGCGGGTGTCGACGGATTGTCGGCGGGGTGTTCGCCCCAACCGAACCAGTTGGCCACATTCTTGCTGGTGCCGTGCCAGCGGCGTTCGCCGGGACGGTCACCGGCGCCGCTGTTGTTGTCGTAGGCCTGATCCGCCATGGCCTTGCTGACCGAGCCGCGCCCGGTGCTGGTGCCGTAGAACATTCCGGAGAAGCACCATGCCTGCAGCTCGAGACGGCGGTTCAGCAGATCGGTGTCCGCGCCCGCCCAGTTGAGCGCGTTGCCGCGCGCCTGAAACGCGTTGAAGATTCCGGTCAACTGCTGAATATGGTGGCCGTACTCGTGGGACAGCACCGCGAGCGCGTATCCGGCGCCGTTGCGGCTGATGGGTTGCATGGTGTCGAACGGCATGACGATCGTCTGGTCGCGGGGGCAGTAGAACGCCTCGCGGCCGGTCCCGTTGTGCCCGCATCCGCCGTCGTACTGCGCGGAGCGGGCGCCCGCCCAGAGCTTCGGCCCGGTGAATTCGATACCGAATCCGGTCAGCGTTGACCGCCATGCCGAGTTGTGGCATTCGATCGCGGCCCGGTAGAACGCCTCGGCCGCCGCCGGATCGGCACTCCACGCGGGCAGCTGACAGTTCACCCCGGAGATCCCGACGCCCTGCCGCCGCAGCACCGGATTGGCTCCGAGGTCGGGATCCGACTCGACCGGACCCGATGTGTTCGGCACATGCGTCGAGGGCTTGGCCGGGGTACTGGATGCGGAACTGGTCGGTCTCGTGCTCGTGGCCGCGGCGGGAGCGCGATACGCGACCTGATCACCCGAATCCTTGGACCCACAACCACATACCGCGGCACCGACCACCGCGGCGACGATGGCGATTCGTACCAGTCTCACAGCCGCGCCTCCGACAGACGCAGCGCGAGCAACATGCCGGGCCACTCGCCGACGGTGAATTCCTGTACCCGGGAAAATCCGTAATTCTCATAGACTTTCACCAGTTCGCCGCCGCCACCGGCATAGCAGTCGACCCGGATGAGATCGATTCCGCGCTGTGCGGCTTCGGTTTTCGCGCGATCGATCAGCGTGGCTCCGAGGCCGCGGTGGCGCCGGGAGGTGAGCAACAGGTTGACGTAGAGTTCGCGCTCGTCCACCGCGGGCACGTAATCCTGCGGGGTTTCGGTGACGACCAGGACACCGACGACCGAGCCGTCGCCGTCCTCCATGATGCGCATCCCGCCGCTCTCGGCATTCCTGCGTATCTTGGCCTCCCGGCGTTCGTTGCCGGTCCACGGGCTGGTGCCCCACTGCCGGGTGTTGCCGCGCGCGTTCATCCAGACAACGGCCTCGTCACCGAGCGCCAATACCGCCGGGATATCCCCCGGTCCACCGTCGCGAATTCGCATACCGTCCTCCCCGGACCGAATAGTTCCGTCCGGCAAGAGCATACGAGACGGTCGCGCCACCCGGGACCGGGTGGCGCGGCGTCGTTCACCGAGTGGTCTGCCGCTTCGGCAGTTTCCAGCCCGGGCGCGGGAAGTGACAGGTGTATCCGTCGGGGTAGCGCTGCAGGTAGTCCTGGTGTTCGGGCTCGGCCTCCCAGAACGTGCTCGCCGGGGTCACCTCGGTGACCACCTTGCCCGGCCACAGGCCGGAATCCTCGACATCGACAATGGTGTCCAGCGCGACCCGCTTCTGCTCGTCATCGAGGTAGAAGATGGCCGAACGGTAGCTGGTGCCGATATCGTTGCCCTGCCGGTCCTTCGTCGTCGGATCGTGGATCTGGAAGAAGAACTCCAGCAGCGCCCGGTAGTCGGTGCGCGCCGGATCGTAGACGATCTCGACGGCCTCGGCGTGGCCCGGATGGTTGCGGTACGTCGGGTGATCGTTGCGGCCACCGGTGTAACCGACCCGCGTCGAAAGCACCCCGGGCTGTTTGCGGATCAGCTCCTCCATACCCCAGAAGCAGCCGCCCGCGAGAATCGCCGTGCGCGTGTCGGTCACGTCGCGTCCTCGCTGGCGCTCGGCCGCGCCGCGACCGCGAGGTGCTGTGCCCATGGTTCCCTCGCTTCGCTCGGTCACAGGTCCTCCTTCGTGAACAGGGTTCGGTACTGCGCGTAGCCTTCCGCCTCGAGGTCGTCGAGGTGGATGAACCGCAGCGCCGCCGAATTGATGCAGTATCGCAGGCCGCCCTCGGCGCACGGCCCGTCGGGGAATACGTGCCCGAGGTGGCTGTCGCCGTGCGCGGAACGCACCTCGGTGCGGATCATGAGATGGCTGAAATCCCGTTTCTCCACCACATTCCCGGTGTCGATCGGCTTGGTGAAGCTCGGCCAGCCCGAGCCGCTGTCGAATTTGTCGACCGAGGCGAACAACGGCTCACCGGACACCACATCCACATAGATACCCGGCTCGTGGTTGTCCCAGTACTCGCCCGTGAACGGCCGCTCCGTCCCGTTCTCCTGGGTGACGTGGTACTGCTCGGGCGAAAGCGCCGCCACCGCGGCGGGGTTGCGGTTGTATTCCTGTGCCACATGACCTCCTCATATCGGCACCCGGTACAACCAGTGCGCGGGTGCGGAAAGTTCCTGCGCGACCCTGGCGTCACACTTCGTTCACAACTCACTGGCCGGGACCGCTGATTGACAGCCCCCGGACCGCGTGTCACCGTGACGAAACCCAGGGATGACGGAACGCGATGAGATTTCTTCAACCGGAACTACCCGCCGTCGATATGGCGGAATGGAGTGGCGGCACGCGCGCCGCCCGCATCCGGCAGATGGCCCGGTACTGGGCGGAGGCCGGGTTCGGGACGCCGGTCGCACTGCATCTGCTCTATGTCGCGAAGATCGGCGGGTATCTGCTGGTCGGTTGGCTGATTGCCTTGTCCACCAACGGTATCCGCGGTCTCGGCGACTGGTCGGAGCCGATCGTCTTCCAGAAGGCGGTGCTGTACACGCTGCTGTTCGAGGTGATCGGCCTCGGCTGCGGTTTCGGCCCGTTGAACAACAGGTATTTCCCGCCGTTCGGCTCGATACTGTATTGGTTGCGGCCCAAGACGATTCGGCTGCCGCCGTGGCCGCGTCTGATCCCGCTGACGAAGGGTGACGACCGAACGCCCGTCGATATCGCTTTGTACGCGGCGCTTTTGGTGACGACCACGCTGACGCTCTTCTCCGACGGCACCGGCCCGGTGCCCGAATTGCACACCACGATCGGCCTGCTGCCCACGTGGCGGGTCGCGGTGATTCTCGGCCTGCTGGCGCTGATCGGCCTGCGCGACAAGGTGATATTCCTGGCCGCGCGCGGCGAGGTATACGCGACATTGGCGGTGACCTTCCTGTTCGGCGCGGATTTCCTGGTCGCCGCGAAGGTGGTTTTCCTGGTGATCTGGCTGGGCGCCGCGCTGTCGAAGCTGAATCGGCACTTCCCGTTCGTCATCGCGACGATGATGTCGAACAGTCCGCTCATCCGGCAAAAATCGTTGAAGCGCAAGTTCTTCGAGAGATTTCCGGACGACCTGCGGCCCGGCGCGCCGTCGCGGATCATCGCGCACACCGCGACCGCGATCGAACTCCTGGTTCCAATCGCGTTGTTCTGCACGTACGGTGGTGTGCCGACAGCGGTGGCCGCGGCGCTGCTGATCGGATTCCACCTGGCGATACTGTCGGCGATTCCGATGGGCGCGCCGCTGGAGTGGAACGTCTTCATGATCTTCGGCGTGCTCACCCTGTTCGTCGCGCACGCCGATCGCGGGCTCGGCGACCTGCGCCATCCGGTTCCGGTGGCGCTGCTCTTCCTCGTGCTCGCGAGCATCGTCATCGCCGGAAACCTGTTCCCGCGCAAGGTTTCCTTCCTGCCGGGCATGCGCTACTACGCGGGGAACTGGGACACCACGATGTGGTGCGTCGCACCATCGGCCGCGGCGAAGATCGGCGCGCACGTCGTCGCGCTCGCGACTATGCCGCAGGCTCAACTGGAGCGGTTCTACGGCAAGGACCGCGGCCAGTTGTCGATGTATCTCGGTTACGCGTTCCGCGCCATGAACACCCACGGCCGGGCGCTGTTCACGCTGGTGCACCGGGCCATGGCCGACGGCGACGAAGCCGATTACACGCTCACCGACGGCGAGCGGATCTGCGCCACCGCGCTCGGCTGGAATTTCGGCGACGGCCACCTGCACAGCGAGCAGCTCATCGCGGCGCTGCACCGGCGCTGCCGCTTCGAACCCGGCGAGGTCCGCATCGTCGCGCTCGACGCCCAGCCGATCCAGCGGGGCATACAGCGGTATCGCCTCATCGACGCGGCGACCGGCGAATTCGAGCGCGGATTCGTCGAGGTAGCCGACATGGTGACGCGCCAGCCGTGGGCCGACGACGTGCCGGTGCACATCACCGGCGGGCCCGGATTGACCAAGTCGTGACGTCGCGATGACACGCCGATGACCTGCGCGGGGACAACATATGCCATGGTGACGCGCACGATTGTCCGATCGGCCAAGTGCCGCCGCACTTTATTTAGCCAATTCGCTGATCACAGCGTGTTTGTGGTCGTATTAGCTTCTTGCGGCTACACAGTATGACCTGCGTTACGCATTGTCGCGTGACGCGGAGGACGGAGAGGATGCCCCATGTCCATTGCGGAGTTGCGCGGCCAAATGCTGCGCCGCAAACCCATCGGGCAGATCGAGGACGACGACACGCCGGCGGATGAACGGCTGTCGAAGCAACTCGGTCTGTGGCAGCTGACCGCCATCGGCGTCGGCGGCATCATCGGCGCGGGCATTTTCACCCTCGCCGGTTCCGTCGCGCACAAGGTCACCGGCCCGGCGGTGCTCATCTCGTTCCTGATCGCGGGCGTCGCGAGCGCCTGCGCCGCGCTGTGTTATGCCGAGTTCACCGGCATGGTGCCGAAGGCGGGTTCGGCCTACACCTACGGCTATGTGTCGCTGGGGGAGATCGCGGGCTGGTTCATCGGCTGGGATCTGCTGCTCGAATACGTCGCGGTGGCGGCGGTGGTCGCGATCGGCGTATCCGGCTACTTCGGCTTCCTGCTCGATCAGGTGGGCATCCACCTACCGAACTGGATGCTCGGCGCGTTCGGCACCGGTGACGGTCACAAGATCGACGTGTTCGCGATGCTGTTCTGCCTCGGCACGGCGTGGTTGCTCTCCCGTGGCATCCGCAGCGTCGGCCGGTTCGAGATCGTCGCGGTCGCCATCAAGGTCGCGCTGGTGTTGCTGATCATCGTGCTCGGCGTCTTCAAGATCAACAGCGCGAACTATCACCCGTACTTCCCATTCGGCGCCAACGCGGTGTGGACCGGTGCGGCCACCGTCTTCTTCGCGGTATTCGGCTACGACGCGATGAGCACCGCCGCCGAGGAATCCACCGAGGCCAAAAAGCAGCTGCCGAAGGCCATCATCTACTCGCTCAGCATCGCCATGGTGCTGTACGTGCTGGCCACGCTGGTGCTGACCGGTATGCAGAACTACAAGGACATCGACCCGAACGGCGGCTTCTCGCACGCCTTCAAATCCGTCGGCATGAACGGCATCGCCAACGTCATCGCCGTCGGGGCCATCGTCGGCATCATCACCGTCGTGCTCACCTTCATGCTCGGCGTCACCCGTGTCTGGTACGCGATGAGCCGCGACGGCCTGCTGCCGGAATGGTTCGCCAAGACCCACCCGCAGCGCAAGGTGCCGACCCGCGTCACCTGGATCGTCGGCGTCGGCTCGGCGATCCTGGCCGGCCTGCTGCCCATCAACACCGTCGCCGAACTCACCAATATCGGCATCCTGATGGCGTTCATCGTGGTGAGCATCGCGGTGATCGTGCTGCGCTACACCCGGCCCGACGAGCCGCGCACCTTCCGGCTGCCGCTGATGCCGGTGGTTCCGGTGGTCGGCATCGGCTTCTCGGTGTACCTGATCTGGTCGCTGCCGTGGCAGACCTGGGTGCGCTTCGCGGTCTGGCTGGTCGTCGGCCTGATCATCTACTTCGCCTACTCCCGAACGCATTCCAAGCTGCAGGGGGCGGATCCCGTGACCTCGGTGCACACCCCCGTCGCGTAACGGGTCACGAAACGCCTTGCGGGACTGCCCGATCCGATGAGGGGTCGGGCAGTCCCGCAGGGTTGCATTAGGATTCGTCGTAGTTGGGGAATCTCTGAGGCGGTACGGGGTGGACGGAAGTCGAGTCGGCATCATCGGGGGCAGCATCGCCGGATGCGCCGCCGCCGTCGTATTGCGGCGAGCGGGTTGCGATGTCACGGTTTTCGAGCGGAGTTCGGGACGGCTGCGTGATCGCGGACACGGCGTCGGGCTGTCGGCCGAGGTCCGCGCCGAGCTGGCGGCGGCGGATCTGATCGACGCCGACCTGCCCGCACATTCGATCACCCAGCGCTCGTGGTACGTCCGCGACGGGGACGCCCCGCTCGGCCGGCTGCTGTGGGAGCAGTCGTTCACCACGGTCGTGCACAACTGGGGCATGCTGTGGGCGAACCTGCGAAAGCGCGTCGCCGACAACGACTATCGCGACGGCGTACCGGTGACCCGCATCGAGCCCGCCGCCGACTCGGTCACGCTGCGCCGCGGTGACGGGAGGGCCGAACGGTTCGATATCGTCTTCGGCGCGGATGGCTACGGGTCGGCGGTGCGCGCGCTGGTCGACCCGGCGGCGACGGTCGAGAATTCCGGCTATGTGGTGTGGCGGGGCGGGTATTCGGTCACCGAACTTCCGCAACCGGTGCCCGACGCGCTGCACGACCAGATCGTGACCGTTGCCTACACCGGCGGGCACTGCCTCATCATGATCACCCCCGATCCGCGACCCGGTGTTCTGCGGGTCTATTGGGGTCTGTACCACAAACCGGCGCAACCGTTTTCATCCGATACCGACGAGGCGCCCGGCGATTCGCTGCCCGGATTGGACGCGGTGCTGTCCGCCGATTTTCCGCCGTATTGGGCCGAGGTGATAGCCAAGACCAGCCCGGCGAGCACGGTTGTCCATCCGGTTGTCGATATCCGCGGTTCGAGCTATGTCGCGCATCGGCTGGCGCTGATCGGCGACGCGGGCACGGTCGCACGGCCGCATACCGGCAGCGGCGCGGTCAAGGCCGTGCAGGACGCGCTGACGCTGGGCCGCCTGTGTCGCGAGCACGAGAACTGGGCAGACCTGCTCGCCGCATACGACGCGCAACGATGTCCGGCCGGCACGGCGCTGGTGGAACTCGGCAGGCGCCTCGGGCAGGCTCAGGTCACCGAGACTCCGCCGTGGTCCGCCATGACTCCGGACGACTTCACGGAGTGGATTCGGTCGGTGCTCGCGGGCCGTCGCCTCTACCTGTACGAAGGCGGCGAGTAGCCGATCGGCAGTGCGCTGAGGATCGGGCCGAAACCCCAGTTCAGCATGTGCACGGCATCATCCTCGGCGACGGTTTCGCTATCCGGTGAGCTGTGCAGCACCACACCGATCAGCGGCTGCCCCGCCCTGACTGCCTCGAACAACAGGCAGGTGCCCGCGGCGTCGGTGGATCCGGTTTTGATGCCTGCGGTGCCGGGATAGTCGTGCAGCAGCAGGTTCGTGGTCTGCCAGACGTGATCGCGATTATTCGGTCCCGCGGGCAGGTGATAATTCTGCGATCGCACGATATCGCGGAAGATCGGCAGGCTCATCGCGCGCAAACCGAGCCGCACCAGATCCGCCGGCGTGGAATAGGTGGAAAAGTCGCTCGGATTGGGCAGGCCGCTGGGATCGGTGAAATGCGTTCCCGCCAGGCCGAGTTGACGCGCGGTGTCGTTCATCTTGTCGATGAAACCGGCTTGGCCGGGCCCGTACGCCTCGGCAAGAGCGTATGCGGCGTCGCAGCCGGACGGCAGCAGCAGCGCGTACAGCAGCTGCCGGGCGGTGAGCACCTCACCGGGAGCCAGGCCCGCCGTGCTCGCGCCGTACTTGTTGTCGTAGGCGATGATCGCCTGCGGCACCGTGATATTCCGGTCGAGGTCGCCCGCGCCGATCACCACCAGCGCCGTCATCACCTTGGTAATGCTGCCGATCGGGGCCGGACTGTCCGGCTGCCGGGACCAGCGCACCGCGCCGGTGTTTCCGTCCGCCAATTCCGCCAGCGGCGCCTGCACGCCCAGCGGTTCGGGCGACGGCCAGAAGGGCAGGTGGGTATCTGCGGAACTCGGGGCGGGCGTCACGAGCAGTGCTCCGGCGACGGCGCTCAGCATCAATCCGGCAAATGACCGCATCGGCATATTGTGCCGGGTAACTGGGATGAACAACGGGATTTCGCGGCGTGCCGCTGTTTTACGTGGCTATGAACTGGCAATCGGACTGCTCGCGGGTCGTGTCATCAATGGTCCGTAATCGGTTGTGTCGGATCGGGTTTCACCGCCCAGAACAGCGTGTGGCCGACCGCGCCCTCGGGGACGAATTCCGCGCGCCGGGCCTCGAGGCCCGCCTGGGCGAGCCAGGTTCGGTAGGTGGTGGCGTCGGCATGGCTCCACCACATGGTCTGTCCGGCACCGAGCCAGTTGTCGTCGGTGCCGGTCCAGGCCCGGTGGCCGGTGGTGAGAACGAACAGGCCCCGCGGGCGCAGCCAGCGGGCGACCTTGGTCAGCAATGGGAGCTGTTCGTCGAGCGGCATGTGGATGAGCGCGTAGAGGCAGATCACCGCGTCGAACGAGGCCGGTTCGAAGTCGACGGCGGCGGCGTCGGCACGGATGAACTCGGCCGTCGGCACGAGTCGGCGGGCTAGTGTTCTGCGCCTGAAATTCGTTGCCTAATTATAGGATTCGGCGGTGGTGAGGACTGGTAGGCCGAGGTCGGGT
>NZ_JAIRBR010000024.1:0-125649 GCF_020361265.1 Nocardia sp. JCM 34519.1 | reverse complement strand
GACTGGTACTAATAGGCCGAGGACTTACCAACAAAGAAGCTACGCGTCCACTGTGCGGTATCTGAAACAACACACGCACACCCTCGAACCCCGGGGTTTCACCCCTGGTGGGTTCGGGTGGGTGTGGATAGTTTCATAGAGTTACGGCGGTCATAGCGGTAGGGAAACGCCCGGTCCCATTCCGAACCCGGAAGCTAAGCCTGCCAGCGCCGATGGTACTGCACTCGACAGGGTGTGGGAGAGTAGGACACCGCCGGAACATCTTTCACGATAGGGGACCCAGATTCTGGGTCCCCTATCGGCGTTTCAGCACCCTGTCGGGTGCCTGCCGCACCCGGTGTGTGCACCGCACATTCGATGTACGGGGTGTGGGGTTGGTGGACCGGGTAGGGAACAGAATCACCTACGCAGACAAAGGCAATTCACGCGGTATCGTTGCGGGGTCGCGGCGGATAGCGCACCTAGAAAGGGATCACCGTGTCGGATCAGAACGACGGCCGCAAGCCTTTCCGGCGCAGCGGCTCGTCCGATGGCCGCTCGTTCCAGAACCGCTCCGGCAGCGACCGCGAAGGCGACCAGCGCGGCGGATCCAACCGCCGCGGCGACGAAGGCCAGCGCGGCTTCAAACGCAGCGGCGATACCAACCGCCGCGGTGACAACGACCGAGGCGGCTACCAAAGCGGCCGCGGCGGTTCCGACGATCGAGGCTTCCGACGCGGCAGTGATTCCGGTGAACGCGGACCCAATCGGCGCGGCGATAACGACCGAGGCGGCTATCAAGGCGGCCGCGGCGAATCCGGCGACCGAGGTTTCCGGCGCGGCAATGATTCCGCTCCACGCGGCGGATTCAACCGGCGTGGTGATTCCGATTCGCGCGGTGGATTCAACGGCCGTGAAGAATCGGGCGGTGGTTTCCGCCGGGGTGGCGGTGATCGCGGTGGTTTCAATCGCCGCGATGACTCCGGTGAGCGCGGCGGTTTCCGCCGGGGCGGTACCGGTGGTGACCGCGATGGTTTCGATCGTCGCGGTGGTTCCGATTCACGCGGCGGATTCAACCGTCGCGAGGAATCCGGCGGTGGTTTCCGCCGTGGTAGTGATCGTGGTGGTTTCAACCGCCGTGATGACTCCGGTGATCGCGGCGGTTTCCGTCGCGGTGGTGCCGGTGGTGATCGGGGTGGTTTCGATCGTCGCGGTGATTCTGATTCGCGCGGTGGATTCAACCGCCGTGACGATTCCGGTGAGCGCGGTGGTTTCCGCCGTGGCGGTGCCGGTGGTGATCGGGGTGGTTTCGATCGTCGCGGTGATTCTGATTCGCGCGGTGGATTCAACCGCCGTGACGATTCCGGTGAGCGCGGTGGTTTCCGCCGTGGCGGTGCCGGTGGTGATCGGGGTGGTTTCGATCGTCGCGGTGATTCTGATTCGCGCGGTGGATTCAACCGCCGTGGGGACTCCGGTGAGCGCGGCGGTTTCCGCCGCGGTGACGCCGATCAGCGTGGTGGTTCCGGTTCGCGCGGTGGATTCGACAGGCGCGGAACCTCGGGTCAACACGGCGGTTCCGACCGGCAGGGTGATTCGGGTTCGCGCAGTGGATTCAACCGCCGAGGCAACTCGGATGAGCGTGGCGGATTCAGGCGCCAAAATGATTCCAGCGCAGCCGATTTCAATCGACGCGGCGCAGGGGATTCGGGCGAGCGCGGTGGATTCGAACGGCGCGGCGCCGCAGACCCGCAGGATGGCTTCAACCGCCGAGATTCGTCCGAGCGCGGCGCCGAAACAGGCGATCGCAGCGAGCTTGTTCGCCAAAATGATTCCGACGCAGGCGATTCCGGCCGCCGGAATTCGGGCGAACGTGGACTCGACCACGGTGGCGACGCGGGTGAACCTGGCGGCTTCGATCGCCGAAGCGATTCCGGCGCAGGTGATTCCGGCCGTGCGGATTCAGGCGAGCGTGGATTCGATCGCGGCGCTGACGCAGGTGAACGTGGCGGCTTCGATCGCCGAAGCGATTCCGGTACGGGTGATTCCGGCCGTGCGGATTCAGGCGAGCGTGGATTCGATCGCGGCGCTGACGCAGGCGAGCGTGGCGGCTTCGATCACCGACGTGATTCCGGTACGGGTGATTCCGGCCGTGCGGATTCAGGCGAGCGTGAGTTCGGTCGCGGCGGTGACGCGGATGAGCGTGACGGCTTCGATCGCCGGAGTGATTTCGGTGGTTGGGATTCGGGCGAGTATGGATCCGATCGCAGTGCTGACGTCGGCGAGCGTGGTGGCTTCGACCGTCGAAGTGACTCTGGCGCGGGTGATTCCGGCCGTGGGGATTCAGGCGAGCGTGGTGGATCTGATCGTCGGAGTGATTCCGGCCGTGCGGATTCGGGCGCGCGCGGGTTCGATCGTGGCGGTGACGCGGATGAGCGTGACGGCTTCGATCGTCGGAGTGATTCCGATGGCGGGAATTCGGGCGAGCAAGGATCCGATCGCAGCGCTGCCGTCGGCGAGCGTGGTGGCTTCGACCGTCGAAGTGACTCTGGCACGGGTGATTCCGGCCCTGGGGATTCGGGCGAGCGTGGGTTCGATCGCGGGGGTGACGCAGGTGAGCGTGGTGGATCTGATCGTCGGAGTGATTTCGGTGGGGATTCGGGCGAGTATGGATCCGATCGCGGCGCTGCCGTCGGCGAGCGTGGTGGCTTCGACCGTCGGAGTGACTCTGGCACGGGTGATTCCGGCCCTGGGGATTCGGGCGAGCGTGGGTTCGGCCGCGGCGGTGACGCGGGCGAGCGCGGTGGATTCGGGCGTCGGAGTGATTCCGGTGCGGATGGTTTCGGCCTTGGGGGTTCGGATGAGCGCGGCTTCGAGGGAGGTGGCGACGTGAATGAGGGTGGTGGATTCGGGCGTCGGGATGCGTCCGGTGGAGGTGATTTCGATCGGTCCGGCGCTGGCGAACGGGGTGGTGACGTGAACGAGCGTGGTGGATTCAAACGGCGTGGTGCCGCGGGTTCGCGTGGTGATTCCGATCGTGCGGATTCGGGCGAGCGCGGGTTCAAGCGCGGTGGGGAGCGTGGGTACGACCGGCGCTCGGACGCGGGCGAGCGCGGCGGATTCACGCGGAGCGGCGACGACGGGACGGACCGGCGGCGCGGGGGTGAGGGTGCGCGGGGCGGTCGCTCACTCGATCGCAGGCCGCCGCGGCCCGAGGAACCGGATCTGCCGGATGACGTGCAGGCCACCGAATTGGATATGGCGGTTCGCCGGGATCTGCTGAGCCTGGACAAGAGCAACGCCGAGACGGTGGCACGGCATCTGGTGATGGCGGCGCGGCTCATCGACGACGATCCGGGGCTGGCGCTCGCACATGCGCGAGCGGCTCGGCAGCGGGCGGGTCGGATCGCGGTGGTCCGTGAAACGGCCGGCGTCACGGCGTATCACGCGGGCGAATGGGCGGAGGCGCTGTCCGAGCTGCGTACCGCGCGCCGGATGTCCGGCGGGTCGGGTCTGCTCGCGGTGATGGCCGACTGCGAACGCGGTCTCGGTCGTCCCGAGCGCGCCATCGAATTGGGGCGCAGTGACGAGGCACGCGCCCTGCGCGGCGACGAGGCGATCGAACTTCGCATCGTCGTGGCGGGCGCCCGGATGGATATGGGCCAATACGATCAGGCCGTGGTCACCCTGCAGACTCCGGATCTCGATCCGGCCCGCTCGGGTTCGGCCCACGCCCGCCTC
Source organism: Nocardia sp. JCM 34519.1 (assembly GCF_020361265.1). Taxonomy (NCBI): domain Bacteria; kingdom Bacillati; phylum Actinomycetota; class Actinomycetes; order Mycobacteriales; family Nocardiaceae; genus Nocardia; species Nocardia sp. JCM 34519.1. Next base: position 121,932 of record NZ_JAIRBR010000024.1, on the reverse strand, counting down.
TTCTACGCCTACGCCGACGCCCTCGTCGCGGCAGGCCGCACCGACGAAGGCCTCACCTGGTTCCTCAACGCCGCCTCCGCCGACCTCGACAGCGAGACCGACGCCGAAGAACGCGCCGCCGAACTGACCGGCGAAACCTACGAACTGGGCGACGACTACCAGTAACGCCGAGGTGCTACGGGCTCCGAGCCCTCGAAGAAGGTCGAGGGCTGACGCCTCGCGCTTCCGGTGAGAAGGGGCGTGTCCGGGAATCACGTTCCCCGACACAATGCTTGATGACTGGACGTCCTTGGACTCTTGGGTCTGGGGAGTTTTCGAGGGTTGCCGACCCGAGCCCTCGAAGAAAGGTCGAGGGCTGACGCCTCACGCTTCCGATGAGGACGGGTATGTCCGGGAATCACTGCCTGGACCCAATGTTTGGTGACTGGACGTCCTGAGCCTGGGGAGTTTCGAGGGTTGCCGACCTCGAGCTCCCGCCAGGGGTGGCGACGGCAGCCATCGCCTCAGTTCCTAGCCGGGCCAAGCGGATTCGTCGGCCTGAACGTCAGGGATGCCGTCGGCGCACACTTGGTGGTTGTGGCACAGGGGATTCGGTTATGAAGGCATCCGCTGGGTGGCATACGACTGGCCGTCTCATTCCATGTGAGTGAGGGCTTCGGACTGTCCCTCGGGACGAAACTGGCTTAGTCCCAATAGATCTCCGAATCAATTGCCTGGTTCTAAAGCTCTGGTATGCCTAAGCTCGGTGGGTGACCTTGGAATGGGAACAGGTAATTGTTCATTCAGTGGATCCGGCGGCCTTGGGGCAGTGGTGGGCTGAGGCTCTGGGGTGGGTCGTGGTCTACTCCTCCGACGACGAGTTCGAGATCCGTCCGGAGCCGGATCGCCTGCCGGGGTTGGACTTCGTCCGGCTCGACGAGCCCAAGAAGGTAAAAAGCCGACTCCATCTCGACTTCCGGCCTGATGACCAGGACGCCGAGGTGGCTCGTCTGCTGGCCCATGGCGCACAGCGTGTCGATATCGGCCAAGGTGATCAATCGTGGGTCGTATTTGCGGACCCCGAAGGTAACGAATTCTGCGTCCTTGCCCAACGACATCAATAGGGGCCGCCTCTGGAGCGGGGTGCCATCCATGCGGGGTTTTGGTTAGGCTGAGCCGGTCGAAGGCGAGCACGTCGAGACCTGGGAGGGGATTGTCTTGTTGCGCAGGGTATTTCGTTTCCTATTGATTTTGCTGCTGGCCTCGGCCGCGGTTGATGTTGTTGCCCGAGCCGAACCCGCGCCATCGCAACCGGTATCGGTGGTCGTGACCTTGCCCGAGCCGAGCGGCACCGATGCGATCGGCGTGGTGGATCTGCATCTGATCGATCCGTCTCGTCACGATCCGTATGTCCCGGATCGAGCACGCGAGTTGATGGTCAGCATCTGGTACCCCGCCGCCGATCGGGCGGCAATGCCGGTGCGGCCCTGGTTTTCCGAACAGATGACCCGCGCCTACGCGGACGGCTTCGCTCAGATCGGTTCGCCGGTACCGGAGTCGTGGACGTTGGCACCCAGCCACGGGCGGATCGATGCGGCCGCGGACAGCTCCGGTGGGCGACGGCCGGTCGTGTTGTTCTCGCCCGGTATGGGCATGCCGCGGGAGGCCAGTACCGCACAGGCCGAGGATCTCGCCAGTCACGGATTCGTCGTGGTCGCCATGAGCCACACCCACGAATCGCTGGCGACCGAATTCCCCGGCGGACGGCTCGAAAAGCGCACGCTGCCGCAGGCCCAGGACCTAGACCAGCTCAAGGCGCAAATCGGACAGGCGATGGACATCCGCGTCGCCGATACGCGGTTCGTCCTCGACCGGCTGGCCGACCTCAGCGCCGGCGCCGATCCGGACGCCGACGGGCATCCGGTGCCCGCGAATCTCGCCGGAATACTCGATTTGTCGAAGATCGCGATGTTCGGGCATTCACTAGGTGGCGCCACCGCGGCCCAGGTGATGCATGACGATCGGCGCGTCGCCGCCGGGGTGGATCTGGATGGCGCCCTGTGGGGTTCGGTGCTCGCCGACGGATTGGACCGTCCGTTCGTACTTATCGGCGGCACCGATCACGGACGAGCCCAGGACACCAGTTGGCAGCAATTCTGGGCCGCCGATCGCGGACCGAAACTGGAATTCCGGCTCGACGGCTCGCAGCATCACTCGTTCTGCGACAACCAGCTGATCATTCCCGCCTTGGCCGCCGCGGGCATCGTGCCCGCCGATTTCGCCGCCAAGATAGTCGGCACCATCGACCCGCGGGACTCGCTCGATCTGCAGCGCGGCTACCTGCGCGGCTTCTTCGACACGACACTCGGCCGATACGACGACCTCCCGAAAGCCCCGGACACCTTGCTGCACCCGGAAATGATCCCGGTTCCCTAGGCACTCGCTCGATAGATCTGACCATAACCGTCATCGCTGGTCCTCGGGAATCTCCACTAACCGCTGACAGATACGAATTGTGAGTTCGGCGGGGCTTTTTCGAGGCCGATGCTGCCGAAGATCACCGTCGAATTCCCGAATGGCCGAACGGTATTCGAGTTCCTGCTGCCCGTCGTCTACTCGCGTCCGCCGGACGGACACTCTCGGCGTAAACGCCTACCGCTCAAGCGATTTGCCGCTCGGCTGAACCGTACCTTCGCCCGGTTGAGACGCGCTCGAGCCGCAGCGGATTTTCGCCGGATGCGCCGCCGTCAGGATTGCGTTCATCGACCGCGACGAAAGCGAAGACATGGCAAGCATCTCCGCAATCCAATCCGATATTTCTCGCATCAAAGAGGTTGCCTGGGGCCTGGTTTCGACGGCAGCGCTGGTTACGGCCGTCGATCTCGGTATCGCGGGTGCGCTGGCGGCGGGGCCGCGCACCGCGGCGGCACTGGCGACGGAGCTCGACGCGGACCCTGTCGCGCTGGCGCAGTTATTGGATGCGCTTGTCGCACGCGGGGTTTTCGACCGATCCGATGACGGTGCGTACGGCAACAACGGGTTGTCGAACCTGTTGCGCGAGGACGATCCCAATAGCGTGACGTACCTGGTCCGTTGGATCGGTCACCCGATTTTCTGGCGGCTGTGGCCGCATCTGCGGGAGGCCGTGCAGGAGGGGAAGCCGCAGTCGACGGCGGTGCTCGGCAGCGATTTCTTCCGCTACATCCACACGAACGAGCCTGCGGCCGTAGCGGTTTTCACCGCGGCGATGACCCAGGCCAGCGCGCACACCTCCGATGCGGTGGTTCAGGCGCTCGGCTTGTCCGGCACGGAGACGGTGGCCGATATCGGTGGCGGACAGGGCAGACTACTGCGCGCCGTGCTGGAGGCATATCCGGACATCAGCGGCTACCTGTTGGACCTGGAAGGTGTTGTCGACCAAGCACTTCCGGAACTGCGGACCGGGTCGCTCGCCGGGCGGGCCACGGTGCTCGCCGGTGACTGCCGCGCGGATATACCGATCGAGGCCGATGTCTACATTCTCAAGAACATTCTCGAATGGGATGACGACAGCACCGTGAAAACCCTGGAGAACGTGCGGCGCAACGCGCGGCCGGGCGCCCGGGTGCTGGTGGTGGAGACGCTGACGGATCATACGCCGGAGCCGGTGGTCACCTCGGCGCTGGACATGCTGCTGCTGTTGAACGTCGGTGGGCGCAAACACAGTTCGCATCATGTCGCCGAACTGTTCGAGCGCGTCGGCATCCGCTTCGACGGCGTGCGGTCAACTGGAACTTTCCTCGTTCTTGTCGAGGGCGTCGTACCGGAAGGCGGTCGCTGACATGGGAATTCGTCTCGATGATCAGGTTGCGCTGGTCACCGGCGCCGCGTCGGGCATCGGCGCGGCGGCAGCGGTGGTGCTCGCCGGGGCGGGCGCGCGGGTGGTGCTGGCCGATCTGCAGGATTGCGCCGAGGTGGAGCGTGCGGTGAAAGACGTTGGCAGCGAGGCGATCACGGTGCGCGCGGACGTTTCGCGAGCCGCCGACGCGCAGGCGATGGTGGATAGGGCGGTGGAGCAGTTCGGGCGGCTCGATTGCGCGTTCAACAACGCGGGCGTCGAGGGTATGGCCGAACGGGAAATCCACGAGGCGGACGAGTCGGCGTGGGATCACGCGCTCGCGGTGAACCTCAAGGGTGTCTGGCTGAGCATGAAATACGAGGTGCCTGCGATGTTGCGCGTCGGTGGCGGCGCGATCGTGAACGGCGCGTCGGTGGCGGCCATGGTGGCCTTCGACAAGAACGGTTCGTATGTCGCGAGTAAGCATGCGGTGGTCGGGTTGACCAAGACCGCGGCGCTGGAGTACGCCGATCGCGGTATCCGGGTGAACGCGGTGTGTCCCGGCGTGGTGCGCACCCCGTTCCTGGAGCGGTTCACCGGCGGTGTGCCGGAGGTGGAGGCGCGGTATACGGCGATCGTGCCGATGGGTCGCATGGCGACGCCGGAGGAGATCGCGAAGGCGGTGTTGTGGCTGGTCTCCGCGGAATCGTCGTATGTGACCGGGCACGGCTTGGTGATCGACGGCGGTCTGGTGGCTCGGTAGGGAAGCACAGTGGAATCGCGTGTGGTGATCACCGGTATGGGTGTGCTGGCGCCGGGCGGTGTCGGCGTCAACGAGTTCTGGAAGCTGCTCGGCGACGGGCGCACCGCGACCCGGCGGATCACGCTGTTCGATCCGGCGCCGTTCCGCTCCCAGGTGGCCGCCGAAATCGATTTCGTCCCAGCCGAACACGGGCTCACCGAGGAGGATGCGTCCCGGCTCGATCGGGCGACCCAGTTGGCGCTGGCGGCGGTTCGGGAAGCTCTCGGGTCCGGGTGCACCTTCGATCCGTATCGCACGGGTGTGACCATCGGTACGGCGGTCGGCGCGACGATGGGTTTGGAGCGGGAGTACCGCGTGGTCAGCACGGAGGGGCGCGACTGGCTGGTGGATCATCGGCTGGCGGTCGGGCATTTGTACGACTATTTCGTCCCGAGTTCGATCGCGGCGGAGGTCGCCCGCCGCACCGGTGCGCGAGGTCCGGTCGAGATCGTCTCGACAGGATGCACGTCCGGAATCGATGCCGTCGCGCATGCCGCCGAACTCATCCGGGACGGTATGGCCGACACGATGATCGCCGGTGCGACCGATGCGCCGCTTTCGCCCATCACCACAGCGTGTTTCGACGCCATCAAGGCGACGACACCGCGCAACGACGATCCCGAGCACGCCTCGCGGCCGTTCGACCGCACCCGCAACGGGTTCGTGCTCGGTGAGGGCGCCGCGATATTCGTGCTGGAGGAATACGATTCGGCGCGGGCGCGCGGCGCCGAAATCCTGGCCGAACTGGCCGGTTACGGTTCCCGCTGCAATGCCTTCCACATGACCGGTCTGCGTCCGGACGGGCGGGAGATGGCGGCGGCGATCCGGACGGCGCTGGACCGGGCGCGGGTCGATCCCGGCGATATCGACTACATCAGCGCGCACGGCTCCGGCACCAAACAGAACGATCTGCACGAAACCAATGCGGTGAAGCGGGTTTTCGGGACCCGCGCGTACGACGTTCCGATGAGTTCGATCAAGTCGATGATCGGTCATTCGCTCGGCGCGATCGGTTCGCTGGAGATCGCGGCGTGCGTATTGGCGATCGGTGACAATGTGGTCCCGCCGACCGCGAATCTTCGTGAGCCGGACCCGGATTGCGATCTCGACTACGTGCCGCTGACCGCGCGGGAGTGGCGGACCGATGTGGTGCTGACCGTCGGCAGCGGTTTCGGCGGATTCCAATCCGCGATGGTGTTGCGCGCGCCGGGGCGGTGGTAGCGGTGCGGGCGGTGGTGACCGGGCTCGGCATCATGGCGCCGAACGGGATGGGGGCCGAGAAGTATTGGGCCGCAACCCTGGACGGGGCGATGGGGATCCGCCGGATCCGCCGTTTCGAACCGGACCGGTATCCGGCGCGGTTGGCCGGTGAGGTGATCGATTTCGTTGCCGAGGAACATATTTCGGGTCGGCTACTGCCGCAGACCGATCACATGACGAGACTTGCGCTCGGCGCGGCCGATTGGGCGCTGGACGATGCGGAGATCGATGTCCGCCAGGGCGACGGTTTCGACATTGGTGTGGTAACCGCAAGCAGCGCGGGCGGTTTCGAGTTCGGGCAGCGGGAGTTGCAGAACCTCTGGAGCAAGGGTAGTTCGTACGTGAGCGCGTACCAGTCGTTCGCGTGGTTCTATGCGGTGAACACCGGTCAGATCTCGATCCGGCACGGATTGCGCGGCCCCAGTGGGGTTCTCGTCGCCGATGACGCTGGCGGGCTGGCGGCGGTCGCACAGGGCCGCCGCCTCGTCGGCCTGGGCACACCGGTGGTGGTCTGCGGTGGTGTCGACGGCGTTATCTGCCCGTGGGGTTGGGCCGGTCACCTCGCGAGCGGGCGGCTCAGCGTATCCGACGATCCGTGCGCCGCGTACCTGCCGTTCGATATGCGGGCGAGCGGATATGTGCCGGGTGAGGGCGGCGCGATTCTGGTCGTCGAGGACGCCGATCATGCGCGACAACGCTGTGCCGCAAGGTGTTACGGCGAGATCGCCGGATACGGCGCCACCTTCGACCCCGACACGGGGGATCCGTGCGGTCTGCGGCGCGCGATCGAATCGGCGCTCGCGGCAGCGGATTCGGGACCGTCCGATATCGATGTCGTCTTCGCCGACGCCGCGGCCTCGGTGCCGCTGGACACCGCGGAGGCGCTGGCCCTCGCGGCGGTCTTCGGTCCCGGCGGCGTTCCGGTGACCGCGCCGAAGACGCTGATCGGCCGCCTCGGCGCGGGTGGCGCCGCGCTGGATCTGGCCACCGCGCTGTTGTCGTTGCGGGACAACGTGGTTCCGCCGACCCGCAATGTGGCGCCCGCCGCGGAATACGACATCGATCTGGTGGTCGGCGCCGCGCGGCCGATGCCGCTGAACGCGGCGCTGATACTCGCTCGCGGCCATGGCGGCTTCAATTCCGCCATGCTGGTGCGCCGACCAACACAGTAGAACAGGAGAAACCGCCATGCGGCTCGACGAACTCATCGCGATATTGCGTCGCTGCGCCGGCGCCGACGAGAACGTGGTCCTGGACGACACCATCGCCGACACCGATTTCGAAAGCCTCGGCTACGACTCCATCGCGCTGCTCGAGGTGACCTCGGATATCGAGCGATCACAGCACATCAAACTGGGCGACGACGCCATCAAGGTCACCACCACGCCGCGCGAGGTTCTCGCGCTGGTGTCCGAACGCGGCGCATGACGGGGAAGGAGAAATGATGCCCGACAACCTCGCCCGGATTTTCGCCTCGGCGGAACTCATCGATTTATCGAGCGATATCGGCAATCACGCCGAGGGACCGTTCACCACCCGAATCGATGCGCTCGAACCCGAACCGGGCGCGGAATTCTTCTGCGCCAACGTATTACCGAAGATCGCGGCGCATGCGGTCGGCAGGCTGAACGCGGCCGATTTCCCGGACGGCGCTTTTCTCCGCCATGAAATGGTGCACGCCTCCGTGCATGCCGGATCGCATATCGACGCGCCGGGCCACTACGGCCCGGCGGTGGACGGTGTGCGGCGCGATATCAACGATGCGCCGCTGCGTTCCTTCTACGGGCCCGGTGTGCTGTTCGATCTGGCAGAACTGGATGGCGCGATCGTCACCCGGGCCGATATCGAATTGCCGGATGGCACCGCGCCGGGATCCATCGTGCTGATCCGGACCGGCGGCGACAAGGCGATCGGGGCGGATGCGATCGACTATCTGCTGGATGCCGGAATAACCGTAATCGGTACGGACGGCGCGAGTTTCGACGGTCCGTTCGAGCCGATGATCGAACGTTTTCTGGCGGGTGACCGTGCCGCGCTGTGGCCGGCGCATGTGCTGGGACGGCACCGCCCGTATTACCAAATCGAACGGTTGGCGAATTTGGACAAGCTGCCCGCCGCCGGATTTTTCGTCATCGCGTTACCCGTCCTGATCGCGGGCGCCACCGCCGCGTGGACCCGCGCCATCGCTGTGCTCCAATCCTGATCGGGAGAAAGACAATGCAGGTCATCACTCGCTCCGTAATCGTCGACGCGCCCGTCGACGTCGTCTACGAGGTTTCCAATCGCATCGATCAGTGGCCGCAGATGATTCCGGAATATTTGAAATCGGAGATTCTGCGCCGCGAGGGCCGCAAGATCTGGTTCCGGTTGACCAACGCCGACAACCTTTCCTGGGTGTCGTGGCGGATGCTGTATCCGCCGTTGATCGCGTACGCGGAGCGGTACGAGCCGCTGGCACCATTCACGTTCAACCATCTCACCTGGGTTTATCAGCCGCTGCCCGGATATCGCAGCCAGATGACCTGGGATATGTGCTTCGAACTCGTCGAGGACAAGCGCGCCGAGGAACCGCAGTGGCGGGAGCGGATGGCCGAGCACACCGCCGCCAATCAGGAGGCGGTGCGCGAGTACATCGAATCGCTGGTCGGCGAGCTCGGCGCGCGATGAATACCGTTGAACGGGTGCCGGTGCTGGTCGTCGGCGGCGCGGTGAGCGGGCTGACGATGGCCGCGTTCCTGGCGCGGCACGGGGTCGGCTGTCTGCTGGTGGAGCGGCGCGACCGTCTTTCCCGGCATCCGCGGATGAGCGATATCGGGCCGCGGGCGATGGAGTTGTTGCGGGCCTTGGGAATTCAGGACCGGATCCATCCGCTGGACGAGGCGCGGGAGAGCACGATCCTGCGGGTCGAAACGCTGGCCGGACGCGAAATCGATCGGTACTCGATGGGCGGGCCGGAGGAATTCGGCGGGCTGACACCGGAAAAGCAGGTGTGGTGCGATCAGGATCAGCTCGAACCGATTCTGCGGCAGCGGGCCGTCGAACTCGGCGCCGGGATCCGGTTCGGCACGGAGCTCACCAGTTTCGAACAGGACGAGCGGGAGGTGCGGGCCGAGTTGCGCGACACCGTGACCGGACGCCGCGTCACCGTGGTCGCCGACTATCTGATCGCATGCGACGGTTCGGGCAGTCCGGTCCGTGAGGCGCTCGGAATCGGTTGCGCCGGACCGGGATTGCTCGCATTGCAGGCGGGTATCCTGTTTCGCGCGGACCTGACGGCGGCGCTGCGCGGCCGAAGTTTCGTGCTGTGCATAGTGAACGATCTGGACGCGTCCGCTGCCGGTATCCGGCTGAATATTCTGCTGGAACGCAACCTGAATCGCTGGACGCTGAGCGTTCCGCACGATCCGGCGACCGATCCGGAGTTGTCGGAGCGGCGCTGTGCCGAACTGGTCCGGCGCGCGGTGGGCGATCCGGATCTCGCGGTGGAGGTGCTGGGCGTCGACATCTGGCAGATGCGGGCGTTGCTGGCCGACACCTTCCGGCGCGGGCGGGTGTTCCTGGTGGGCGACGCGGCGAAAACCCTGCCGCCCACCGGTGGTTACGGCGGCAATTCCGGTATCGATGACGTACACAATCTCGCGTGGAAGCTGGCGTTCGCGCTGGCGGGCCGGGCGGGGCCGGGTCTGCTGGACAGTTATGAGGTCGAACGAAAACCGGTGGCGCAGTTGCTGATCGAGGATTCCGTCGTCCGGGCGGGCCTGCTCATCGCGGGTTCCGCGGAGGGCGGGTCGCGCCAGCCAGGCAACCGGCCGAGTAAGGCGAGTATCTGCCTCGGCTATCGGTATCGCACGGGCGCGCTGATTCCGGAAGAGCCCGATGCCGGGGATGCGGCGGAGGATCCGCGTAAGCCGACCGGTCGGCCCGGTACGCGGGCCGCGCATGTTGTCCTGATGCGAGATGGCCGGGAGATTTCGACATTGGATTTGTTCGGCCCGGATTTCGTGCTGCTCACCGGTTCGGACGGCTGGGAGCGGGCCGTCGACGGGCTCGGCGTTGTCGTGCATCGGATCGGGGTGGAGCTGATCGATGTGGAGGGTCGCTGGGCCGAGGCGTACGGGGTGAGCGAGTCGGGAGCGGTGCTTGTGCGGCCCGACGGTTTCATCGCTTGGCGCAGCCGAAACGCCGCGGCGGACGACGCGCCGGCGACCGCGCTGCGGTCGATTCTCGGTGTGGCTCAACCGGTGTCCAGCTCCGAGAGGTAGCGGGCGACCATGGGCGGCAGCGTCATCGGCTTGCGCTCGGTGGCGACACGCGCGGTCACCATGCCGGAATCGATGAGGCTCAGCAGCGCGATCTCGGTTTGCGTCGGCGTGGTCGGCGCGAGCGTCACCACATCGTCGACGTCGAACGGGCGGTCCCGCAGTGCGATGACGCTGCGCAGGACGGTGCGTTCGACGGCGTCGAGGTCGCGATAGACGGCGTCGATGCGGTAGAACAGGTCGAATCCCAGATTGGCCAGATCCGAAAGGCGAACGGCGTCATCGGGATTCATGATCCGCCTGCGCAGATGTTCGAGCGGGTACCTCGGCGAGACGGTCAGGCGGTCGCCGATGAATCGGATGGCCAGCGGGAGCGCGCCGACGACTTCTATCAATTGTTCGGCCGCGCGTTGCTCCCGTTTGATCCGGTCGGCTCCGACGATGGCGGCGAGCAGGTCGAGGCCGTCGCGGACGGACAGCGGGTCGAGCAGGCATTTGTCCACGCCGAACAGGCCGGTGAGCGGGCGGCGGGCGGTGATGATGGTCGCGGATCCGAGGGGCAGATGCGGCACGATATCGGCGCCGCGGTGCAGATTGTCGAGGACGACGAGGATGCGCCGCCCCCGGGTGATCGAGCGGAAGAGCGAGACCGCGCCCGCGAGGGTCGCGGGCAGCTCGTGGTCGCCGATACCGAGCGCGCGCAGCACATCGGAGAAGGCGTCCAGCCCGGACCGGGCGGTGTCCTCGAGATCGATGTGCAGCTGGCCGTCGGGAAATGATCCGGCCACCGCATGGGCGATGGTGAGTGCCGCCGCGCTCTTGCCGACGCCCGGCATGCCGTGCACGCAGATCGTCCGCGGCGAATTCCCGGTGAGCAGATCGACGGCCGCGTCGATGGCGTGCCGATGGCCGACGAAATCCGGCACCATCGGGGGGAGTTGGGTCAGCTTGAGCGGTTCGCCGCGGATATCGCCCGGCGCCGCGGGAACCGGGCCGAGGTTGCCGCGCAGGATGTCCTGTTGCAGCTGCCGCACCGGCTGGCCCGGTTCGATGCCCATCTCGTCGGCGAGCCGGGTGCGCAGCTCGCGGTAGACGTTCAATGCCTCCGAACGCCGGCCCGAGCGGGCCAGCGCCGCCATCAGCGTTTCGTGGAAACCCTCGTGATACGGGTTCTGTTCGATGTGGAATTTCAGTTCGCCGATCACCTCGTCGAAGCGCCCGAGCCGCATCTCGGCGCGCAGGCGCAGCTCGATCACCTGCCGATTGCGTTCCTCCAACCAGGCGACCCGGTTGCGCAGCCGCTTGCCGAGGATGACGTTGCGCAGCGGCGCGCCGTGCCAGCACGACATGGCCTGGCCGAGGTAATCGCTCGCCTCGGCGAGTTTTTCGGGTGAGTCCTCGGCCATGCCCGCGCGCAGCAGGCTCGCGCCGCTGTCGGCCAGCCGCTCGAATTCGTCAAGGTCCAGGTAGGCGTCGTCGAGTCGCAGCGAATAGCCGCCCTGCCTGGTGACGATCAGCTTCTCGCCGCCCTTGCCGAGTATTTTCCGGAGCTCGTAGATATAGGTGTGTACCGTCCGGCTCGGTGTGGCGGAGCTCGGCAGGCGCCAGAGTTCGTCGACGATCCATTCGATCGGCACTGTGCGTCCGTGCTCGATGGTGAGCAGGGCCAGGATGCTTCTGATCTTCGGTTGCCTCGGCGTGATGTCGATATCGTCGAATTCGACCGAGAACTCACCGAGAACCGTGAAGTTCACAGGGATTCCCCCGTTCAGTTGCCGGCGCGGGGATTTCGCGCGGAGAAAAGACAGACGACGCCCGAGCGGGCGAGCCGGACCTCCGTGAAACGCGCTTCCAATTCGGTTGCCAGATCTTCGATGCGATCCGCGCTGTTGCTGAAGGAATTGCGGCGGTTGAGGCGTCGCTGCAGCGCGGACGACACCGCGTTGTGTCCTGGATCGGCGCCGAGGACGGTGCTGCCGAACAGTCGGCCGCCCTCGTCGAGCAGGGGTGTGAGATTGTCGAAGACGGCGGCCTTCCGGTGAAACGCGCCGGGCAGACAGTGCAGCAGAAAGTTCATGCCGATCGAATCGAACTGTGCCGCACAGAGATCCAGGGGTTTGAACACGTCGCCGACTACCGTGGCCGGACGGTAGCGCCGGATTCGCTTGGCCGCCATGGCCAATACGCCCGCGCTGAGGTCGACGAGCGTGATCGACGGTGTGGCCGTTGGAAATCGGCAGTTGCCGAGGAACCAGCCGGTGCCGGGGCCCAGGTCGAGGTGGCGGGCGCCGACCTGATCGTTATAGTGCGCCAACATCTTCGAGCGTGGGCAGCGCCAGACCCAGCGGCTGACCAGACCCAGCACCAGCCAGTCGTAGACGGCCAGCATACGAGCGTGGTAGGGCGCTATCCCGGCCCGGATGCGCGCCTCGGTCGCCGCTGGGTCGTCGTCTCCGGATTCGTCGAAATCCACGGTGTTGAATTCCACTGTGCGGCCTCCGCTTTGTGCTGACGCGGACTGCATCTGGATGCTGCGATATTGCGCGCCGATGTCGAGATCCCAAGGGCTCGTACCGGATTCATCGTAGACGATGTATCTGCGTCCGAGATAGTGCCGATCGGATTCGGCATGATGCGGGCGTACCACTGAGCGACACGTTTTAACGCCGGTTGCGGTTCACCGGGGAAATCGCGCCGCCCGCGACGCGGTCGACTCCGGATCGGGGCGCTGGCGTATGGTGCGGATGATTCGGATACGGGTGTATGGATTTGGAGTGAGGGTGTGACGCGACTAAGGGACCGCTACGCGGCATTGCTGCTCGATCTGGACGGGACGCTTTATCGCGGTCCCGTCGTGATCGATGGCGCGCCGCAGGCGTTGGCGAATTCGGGCGCGTCGCAACGATTGATCTACGTCACGAACAATGCGAGCCGTCGCCCCGGACCGGTGGCCGAACATCTCGCCGAACTCGGCTACCCCGCCACCGATGCCGACGTGGTGACCAGCGCGCAGGCGGCGGCCCGGCTGCTGGCCGAGCGGCTGGACGCCGGCGCGACGGTGCTCGTCGTCGGCACCGACGATCTGGCCGCCGAGGTGGCCGCGGTCGGTCTGCACCCGATTCGCCGCTTCGACGGCGTCGCCCCCGCGGCGGTGGTGCAGGGACATTCGCCGAACACCGGCTGGCCCGACCTGGCCGAGGCGGCCTATGCGGTGCGCGCCGACGCGCTGTGGATCGCCGCGAACACCGACAAAACCCTGCCGAACGAGCGCGGACTGGCGCCCGGCAACGGCGCGATGGTCGCCGCGCTGCGGGCCGCGACCGACCGGGAACCGCTGGTCGCGGGCAAGCCGTACCCGCCGCTGCTGGAGGATGCCATCCGGCGTGCGGGTACTCGCGACGCGCTGGTCGTCGGCGACCGGCTGGACACCGATATCGAGGGCGCGAACGGCGTCGGCCTCGACTCGCTGCTGGTGCTCACCGGCGTCAGCACCATCGACGAGTTGAAAGACGCTCCGGCGGAACGGATTCCGACATTCGTCGCGGAAACGCTCGACGCGCTCAACCATCCGGTCGCCGCGATCGACCCGATTCCGGCGACGGGTGATTTCGGGGATCGGGTGGCCGCCGGGTTGCGGCAGCACCGGGGGCGAGCGATTCCGTTGGCCGTTCGCGAGTTCGCACAGTAACGCCACGCAGGTTCTTGACGTCGACCTTCGGCACCGCCAGGTCGGTCTTGGTGTCGCGGCCGACGGTATGCGACGGCTGGTGATTTCGCGGTATCGGGTTGCGACCGAATTGCGGTATCGGGCGATCCGTCAACTGTTCAGCAGTTCGCGCAGTAGCGGCACGGCGACCTCCGGCCGCGGAGTTCCACAGCGCGGGCATGCGGTGCCCTCCGCCGGGATATTGAGCCAGTATCCGTCCACGAACGACCGGGTGGCCGCGACCGCCTGCCGGAGTTGATCGGTTGTCACCCGCTGCCCGCTGGGATTGGTACTCAGTCCGGCCAGCACGACGACATGCGGGTTGCGCTGCCGCGCCTGGGCGGCAGCCCGGCGGACGAAGTCGGCGAATTTCGCGGTGTCCGCCTCCGAACCCTGGGCCTGGATGTCGATCACATCGGCGGATGCGGCGGCGATACCGAGCCGCAGATATGCCGGATAGGACGGTTCGCCGGGTGCGAGCACCCGGGTCAGGTCGGTGGCCGGGGTCGCGATGAGCGGCAGCTGATGGGCGTGTGCCGCCGCAGCCGCCCGCGCGGTGGCGTCGGCGGGATGCCGCTGCTCGTCGGAGGGGGTGAGCGACCAGTTCTCGTTGTCGTAGAGCACCGCGCGCACCGCCGGATCGATGCCGTGATCGAGTGCGCCGCGCAGGGTTTCGGCACTGGTGAAGGTCTGGGTGCGCACCGCGTTGCCGTAGCCGGTGCTCGCGTCGGCGCCGTGGATCAGATAGGTGTCGGGCGTGTCGAACAGTGCGGTGCGTTCGTCCGGGCGCAGTCCCGCGCCGGCCAGCAGATCGAGTGCGGTGGTGGAGATCAGCCAGCGCGGGCGGCGCGCCGACGGTGCCGCGGTGCCGCAGCCGGTGCAGAGCAGGGAAACGGCGAGCAATAGCAGTAGAAATGGTCGTAGTGCCGTGCGCATGTGCCGAGTCTGGTACCGTCCGGCCGGGCCGCTCGGTCATCTTCAGTGGATCTTCAGCATTACGCGTCAGCGGAACCGGCCCGGCGTGACGGACGCGACGGGTACGTGTGTGCGAATGCGAACTCCGGTAGCGTTGTCGCCACGATGACTACTCCTATGCCGCACCCCCAGGTCCCCGGGCCTCGACCGGCCGCGCCGCTGCCCGGGCAGCATCTGCCCGGCGCGAATCAGGCCGCGTTCGCCGAGCCCGAGAAGGTCCGGGCGGAGATCGATGCGCTGCTGGCCGAATTGGCCGCGGGGGCACGGGATTCGGAGATCGACGGCACCGATCTGACCCGGCGCGCCCGGATCCTGGAACAGGCGCACGAGGTGCTGGTCCAGGCATTGGCCACGGTGGACAAGATCTGAGGTGGCCAGACGCGCGCGGGTGGACGCCGAACTGGTGCGCCGCGGGTTGGCCCGATCGCGGGAACACGCGGTCGAGCTGATCGGCGCCGGTCGGGTCCTGATCAACGGCGCGGTCGCGGTGAAACCGGCGACCGCGGTGGAAGCGGGCACCCCGCTGCTGGTCCGCGAGGAACCCGACGAGGTGTCGTGGGCGTCGCGCGGCGCGCACAAACTGCTCGGCGCGCTGGCGGCGTTCGAACCGCAGGGGCTGACGGTGACGGGGCGGCGCTGCCTGGACGCGGGCGCGTCGACCGGTGGGTTCACCGATGTGCTGCTATCCCGCGGCGCGCGTGAGGTGGTCGCCGTCGATGTCGGCTACGGACAGCTGATCTGGCGGCTGCAAAACGACGAGCGGGTCCGGGTTTTCGACCGGACGAACGTGCGCAACCTGACCCCGGACACCATCGGCGGCACGGTCGAACTGGTGGTCGGTGATCTGTCGTTCATTTCGCTCGCGCTGGTGCTGCCCGCGCTCGCGGCGTGCGCTGCGCCCGAGGCGGATCTGCTGCCGATGGTGAAACCGCAGTTCGAGGTCGGCAAGGACCGCGTGGGTTCCGGTGGCGTCGTGCGGGATTCGGGCCTGCGGGCCGAGGCGGTGCGCGAGGTGGCGGGCGCGGCGGCCGCGCTGGGCCTGCGTACGCTTGGCGTGGTGGCCAGCCCGCTGCCGGGACCGTCCGGCAATGTCGAATACTTCTTGTGGCTGCGTAAGATCGGGCAGTTCGAGTACGACGGCGAGCAGGTCGCGGGCCTCGTCGAGCATGCGGTTATGGAGGGTCCACAGTGAACGCGCTGTCGGCGGGCGGTTCCGGTTGCCGGGAGATCCTGCTGGTGTCGCATCCGGGGCGGGCGGAGATCATCGAGACCGCCCACCGGGTCGCCAAGATCTTCGCGGATGCCGGAATCTGTCTGCGGGTGCTGGCCGACGAGGCGGACAGCACCCGATTCGAGGCGGAGCCGAGCGGCTTCCCGGTGCGGGTGGTCGAACACGGCCCGGAGGCGGCGGTCGGCTGCGAAATGGTGCTGGTGCTCGGTGGCGACGGCACCTTCCTGCGTGCCGCCGAGCTGGCCCGCCCGGCCAGGGTGCCGGTGCTGGGTATCAACCTGGGCCGCATCGGATTCCTGACCGAGGCCGAGGCCGAACACCTCGACGACGCGCTGGCGCAGGTGGTGCGTGGTGAGTACCGCATCGAACACCGCATGACGATCGACGTCAGCGTCCGGGTGGACGATGTCGTCACCGAATCGGGCTGGGCGCTCAACGAGGCGAGTATCGAAAACGCTTCCCGCATGGGCGTTCTGGAGCTGGTCCTGGAGGTGGACGGGCGTCCGGTTTCCTCGTTCGGCTGTGACGGCATCCTGATCTCGACGCCCACCGGATCCACCGCGTACGCGTTCTCCGCGGGTGGTCCGGTGGTGTGGCCGGAACTGGAGGCGCTGCTGGTGATCCCGAGCAATGCGCACGCGCTGTTCGCCCGGCCGCTGGTCACCAGCCCGGAATCGCGGATCGCCGTCGGATCCGTTGCGACGGGCCATGATGCGATAGTTTTCCTCGATGGCAGGCGTACTCTCGCACTGCCGAAGGGTGGTCGGTTGGAGGCGGTCCGCGGTGCCGAGCCGGTGCGCTGGGTGCGGCTGGATTCCGCGCCGTTCGCCGACCGGATGGTGCGCAAGTTCCAGTTGCCCGTGACAGGCTGGCGTGGCCGCCGACCTGCGCGGGCAGGTGCGGAGGAGACAGCGGAGCGTAACCACATAGCGCCCCGCGCAGGCGAGGTCGAGCACCGCCGAACGGAGAACACGAGTGCTGACAGAGATCAGGATTGACGGATTAGGCGTCATATCCACGGCTACGGCGCAGTTCCACGAGGGCCTCACCGTCCTCACCGGTGAGACCGGCGCCGGTAAGACCATGGTGGTGACCAGCCTGCACCTGCTCAGCGGGGCGCGGGCGGACGCAGGCCGGGTGCGGCTCGGCGCGACGCGCGCGGTGGTCGAGGGCCGGTTCACCGTCGACGAGGTCAATCCGTCGGCCCGCGCCGAGGTGGCGCAGGTGCTGGAAGCCGCTGCCGCGGAACAGGATGACGACGGCAGCGTCATCGCCATCCGCACCGTCGGCAGCGACGGCCGGTCCCGCGCGCACCTCGGCGGGCGCGGAGTGCCCGCCTCGGTACTCGCCGATTTCACCGCGCCGCTGCTGACCGTGCACGGCCAGAACGATCAGCTGCGGCTGCAGCGCCCCGAACAACAGCTGAACGCGCTGGACCAGTTCGCCTCCGACACCATCGGGCCGCTGCTGCGCAAGTACCGGGTGCACCGGCGTTCCTGGTTGGACGCGCGCGGCGAACTGCTGGAAAGGACAGCGCGCAGTAGGGAATTGGCGTTGGAGGCGGACCGGCTGAAGCATTCGCTGGCCGAGATCGACGGTATCGCACCGGAACCGGGCGAGGACGAACGCCTGGTGGCCGAGGTGCGCAGGTTGAGCGATCTGGATTCGCTGCGTGAGGCGGCCGCGGCGGCGCACGACGCGCTGACCGGCCCTGCGGACGCACCCGAGACCGGTTCCGGCGCACTGGATTTGCTCGGCGGCGCCCGGGCCAGGCTCGAATCCGCCGAGGATCCCGCGCTTTCCGGCCTCGCGCCGCGGTTGGGTGAGGCGATCGCGGTGGTGGTGGATTTGACCGCCGAACTGAGCGGTTATCTGCAGGATCTGCCGTCGGATCCGGGCGCGCTGGATTCGCTGCTCACCCGCCAGGCCGAATTGAAAACGCTGACCCGCAAATACGCACCCGATATCGACGGCGTGCTCGCGTGGGCCGATGACGCGCGCTCCCGGCTGGATTCGCTGGACGTCTCCGAGGAGGCGCTGACGAAGCTGGCCGCCGAGGTGGAGATCGCCGCGGAGCGGGTGCGGGAGTCGGCGCGCAAACTCAGCGCCGCGCGCACCAGGGCGGCGGGCAAGCTGGCCGCCGCGGTCAGCGCCGAATTGTCCGGGCTGGCAATGGGAAAGGCGCGGCTGGAGGTCGAGGTGCGGCAGGCGCAGGCGGGTCCGCAGGATTCGGCGCCGCTCACCATCGACGGAAAAGAGTTGCACGCCGGGGGATCCGGGGTCGACGAGGTGGAGTTCCGGCTCTCGGCGCATTCGGGCGCACAGTCACTTCCGCTGAGCAAGAGCGCGTCCGGCGGTGAGCTGTCCCGGGTGATGCTGGCGCTGGAGGTGGTGCTCGCGAGCTCGGATCATGGCGCGACAATGGTTTTCGACGAGGTCGACGCGGGTGTCGGCGGCCGGGCCGCGGTGGAGATCGGGCGGCGACTGGCCCGGTTGGCGCGCACCCACCAGGTGATCGTGGTGACCCATCTGCCGCAGGTGGCGGCGTTCGCGGACACCCACCTGGTGGTGAACAAGTCCGATGACGGAAAAGGCAAGGTGAACAGCGGCGTTCGCGCGCTGACCAAGGACGAGCGGGTGATCGAGCTGGCGCGCATGCTGGCCGGCCTCGACGATACCGAGACCGGCCGGGCGCACGCGGAGGAGCTGTTGGAGACTGCGCACGCCGAAAAGGCGGGCGCGGCAAGCTGATTCGTCGGTAGGCGACGAATCGTTCAGGCGCGCACGGCCTTCTGCGCGCCCTTGAGGAACTGTGTGATCAGGTTGTGCAGCACGAACTCCAGCGCCTTGTCGGGCACCGGGAGCTTGGGTTCGGATTCCATGGTGTAGGTGACCAGGGTGCCGTTGTCGGCGTCGGCGAAGGTGACGACGCCGACGTGCCGCTTGACCGGGACGCCCTTCACGATCTTGTATTCCATCCGCTCACCGGGCACCAGGTTGGTGATCTCCTCGGTGATACCGACCGACCCGAGGCCGAAGACGTGCTGCGCACCGACCTCGTCGCCCGCGTTGATCCCCGGCCTGATCTTGGTCACCTGGATAACCGGCAGGTAGGGGCTCATGGATTCCCGCTCGGTGAAAAGCTTGTATACGACGTCGCGCGGTGCCGGGATGACGGCGTCGACGGTGCTGGTTGCCATGTGGTCTCCTCCTCGAGTTACCTGTGACCGGCAGCATATAGGTATCTGTGCCACCGTCCGCGCGGCGGGCGTCGATCGTCGATTTGCACAGCGAATGATGGTGCAACGGAATAGGTTTGGTTGTGCTACCCTAACTGGGCGCCGCAGGAGTGGGCGCCTGGTACAAGGATGATCGTGACGCCCTACTCGCCGCTGCCCCGGGTCTCCGACGAGGTGCGACTCGCACTGCGCGCCGCGGAGCTCTACCACCTGGAGGGCGCCACCCGGGCCGAAGTTGCCGCCAAGCTGGGAGTTTCCCGCCCTACCGCGGGTCGGCTCATCGCGCATGCCAAGGCGCACGGCATGGTGCGCGTCGAAATCGGCGTCACCGACGCGTGGCATTCTGCCGTGCACACCCCACTCGAACATGCGTTGGAGGCGCGATTCGGGCTGGTCGAGGCGGTTGTGCTCGGCGAATCGGGCGGTGACGAATCGCCCGGTGACCAGGCGCTGGGGCAGGCGGCCGCGGCGCTGCTGGTACGGCGACTGCGGCGTGCCGACACACTGGGCTACACCTGGGGGCCGGAGACGGTCGCGCTCGCGAAGGCGATCCGCGCGCGGACCGCCCGCTGTGCGGCGGTCGTGCAACTGAACGGGGCGATGACCTCCGCCGACCACCGGACCGGAGCCGACTACATCCTCGGACGCTGCGCCACCCTGTTGCAGGCTCGGCCCGTGCCGCTACCGGCCCCGCTATACGCCGACGCGGGTGTGCTGACCACGGATTATCTTGTAAGCCAAGCTCTTTCGATCGGCGCTGCGGCGGATATCATGGTGTTCGGCACCGGGCCGGTCGGCCCGGCGAGCGGCCTGTTCACCGGCGGTCATCTCGATGCCGTGGCGCTCGATGAGCTGCGCGCGGCGGAAGCGGTCGGGGAGATCGGCGGCAGGTTCTTCCGGATCGACGGCTCGCAGGTCGGCGGTGTGCTGTCCGCCCGCACGATCGGGGTATCGCTGGACGCGATACGGGATTGCCGGACCTCGGTGCTGGTCTCCGGTGGCGTGGCCAAGCATGAGGCTGTTCTCGGTGCGCTGAACGGCGGGCTGGCCAAGGTGCTCGTCACCGATGTCGAATGCGCGCGGTGGTTGTCGGCGCAGCCGCGCTGAGTTATTCACGCTGTTTCGGGAATTGCGATAACGGTACTAGCAATATCTTGCTGCTCCGTCGTGCGTGAAGATACGAAAAGCAGTGGCGAAAGTCTGTCGTGTGTGCAGTGCCGCGCGGGCCGGGAGTCCCGCGTTCGGCATCATCTTTTCGTCACTGTGGAATCTATTGCGCATCAACATAACTCGTGCTCATCGGGGACGGATCGAGGCGGGCGGGCGGCGCGTGCCTCGTGCGGAGCCTTGCGACGCAGGCCAGTTAACATGGATGTCATATAAGCGTATTTCAATTCCATTTTGTTGCGTACGCTTCGTCGGTCGATTAATGTCGATTTCAGTTCCGCTCGAGACTTGTAATACGAGCCGGTGGTCACACTGTCGTGCCCCGGCATTCTGCGTAATACGGCGTATCGATCGTGCGGAGGCTTCTTTACTGTGTCGAGGTGTTTCGTGCGAGATCCATCAGTACCTCCCACCCTGCCCGCGGTTCATAATTTCGCAGAACTGTTGCGTGTGCGGTCGGAGGATAAGGGCGAGCGGCGTGCATTCGTATTCTTGAATGCCGAAGGTGAGCCGGAACAAATGCTCACCTATGGGGAGCTCCAGTGGCGCGCGTGCGCCGTCGCCGAGCGGCTCCGCGATAAGGTATCTCCAGGTGATAGGGCGCTTTTACTGCATCCACCCGGATTGGAATATGTGGTTTCCTTTTTCGGCTGCCTGTATGCCGGGGTGATCGCGGTCCCGCTTTATCCGGTACAGCGGAATAAGCTGGAGCAGGTCGAGGCGATAGCCCAGGATTGCGGCGCCGCGGTAATTCTGACCACCCCGGCGGTGACCGCCGAAATGGCTGCGCAGACTGCGGGATCGCTGTTGGGCGAGCTTCCGGTGATCGCGGTCGATATGCTGTCCGATCCCGGGGAGCCGACAAACTCCGCGCAAATCGCCGAGCCGGCCGGGACCGCGCCTGACGCGGATACGCGAATCGCCTACTTGCAGTACACCTCCGGGTCGACCTCGACGCCCAAGGGCGTGATCGTCACCCATCGGATGCTCGCCCACCAGTGTGCCGAGCTGGTGGCGGGCTGGGGTGTCGGCGACGACGCGGTGGTGGTCTCGTGGCTGCCGCACTTTCACGACTTCGGGCAGCTCAGTGGTGTGCTGCTGCCGGTGTACGCCGGTGTCGAGGCGGTGCTGATGGCGCCGTCCACCTTCGTCAAACAGCCGATCCGCTGGCTGGCCGCCGTCACCGAGTATCGGGGAACATACTGCGGCGCACCGAATTTCGCGTACGACCTGTGTGTCGACCGGACCACGCCGCAGCAACGGTTCGGGCTCGATCTGAGCAGCTGGCAACTGGTGTGCAACGGTGCGGAGCCGGTGCGCAGGGCCACCCTGGACCGCTTCCAGCGCATGTTCGAACCGTACGGACTGTCGGCGACCGCGCTGTCGCCCGGATACGGGCTGGCGGAGGCCACCCTCAAGGTCGCCTCCAGCGCACCCGGCAGCGCGTATACCGCCACCGCGTTCGACGAGCGCGCGCTCGGCCTGCGCCGGGCGGTACCGGGCAGCGGACCGGACGTCACCGAACTGGTCGGCTGCGGCCGGCCGGTGCTGTGGACCGAAATCGCTATCGTGGCACCGGAATCCGGGCTTCGGGTGGGGGAGAACGAGGTGGGCGAGATCTGGGTGTCCGGGCCCAGCGTCGCGCCCGGCTACTGGAACCGCCCCGAGGACACCGAACGCACCTTCGGTGCCCGAATCACCGGCGCCGGTGCTGACAAAACCTGGTTGCGGACCGGTGACCTGGGCTTCGAGTACGAGGGCGAGCTGTACATCTGCGGCCGGGTGAAGAACCTGATGATCGTCAACGGCGTGAACTACTACCTGGAGGACATCGAGTCCACGGTGGTGAACAGCGACCCCTCGCTCAGCGCCGGCGCGGTGATCGCCTTCGCGGTCGAGCAGGACGGTGCGGAGGGCTTGGTGCTGGTCGCGGAATATCGCGCGGACGGTGACCCCGCGCCCGCGGACCTGGTCACCATCGTGCACGACGCGGTGGCCCGGCGCCACGCGCTCGCGCCGGCGGTGATCGTCTTCATCGAATCCGGCACGATACCGCGCACAACAAGCGGCAAACTGCGCCGTCAGCAGTGCAGGGCCGATTTCCGGGCCGGTCGGCTCGCGGAGATCCATCGTTGGGAAGGCATTATTACCGTGACTGAAACCGCTGCGGCACAGGAGGATTCGTCCCCGCAGCTGGTGTCGATGTTCGAGCTGGTTCGGGCCGGGCTGCGCGGCCAGATCGCCGACTGGATCACCCGCAATCTGGGCCCCGACGCACCGCGGTTGGACCAGACCCGTTCGCTGGCCGAGCACGGACTCGGCTCGGTGCACCAGATGAACCTGCACGAGGCGCTGGAAACCTGGTCGGGCAAGCGTTTTCCACCCGAACTGATGTGGGACGCCGAGACAGTCGAGGAGATGACCGGTCTGATCGCCGCGCACATCGTGCCGGGCGGGTCCGATGCCTCGGACGAAATTGCAAGGGCCACAGAAGATCCCACCGGCGTAGGAGTGAACTGAGATGAGACTGCGCTCGGTGGCGGCGGGCCTGCCGTCCCGCGTCGTCGGCAATACCGACATCACGGAACTGATCGCGGAGCACAGCACCGGCTGTTTCGACGGTGATCTCGACGCCGCGCTGCGCACCGTCGACTACTACCTGCGATATGCCGGATCGGAGCGACGACGCTGGCTCGACGCGGGAGAGCGTCCGATAGACCTGCTGCGCAAGGCCGCGAATTCTGCACTGGCCCAAGCGGATCTATCGGTGGACCAGATCGATCTGCTCATTTACACCGGTATCGGTCGCGGGTTCATCGAGCCGGGCGGCGCCTATCATTCGGCCGCCGCGATCGGCCTGCGCAACGCGCACTGCTTCGATGTCCTCGACGCCTGCATGAGCTGGACCAGGGCGGTGCAGATCACCGAATCACTGTTCCGCACAGGGCAATTCCGGCACGCGATGATCGTCAACGCGGAGTTCAACCTGCGGGCGGGCGGAGTGGTGTTCCCGCATCTGTTCCGCATCGAAAAGCTGGCGGCGCTGGAATCGACCTTCCCCGCGTACACCCTGGGCGAGGCGGCCACCGCGACGGTGCTCTCCGCGCAGGACAACGAGCCGTGGGAGTTCCGGTTCATCTCCCGCCCGGACCTCGCGCCGTTGTGCAACGTCACCCTGGACGGCTACGACGGTTATTGCGACCCCTCGGATAAGTTGGCCCGCAACGGGGTCGGCATCTTCACCTCCTTCGGCTTCGAGATGCACGAGGCGGGCGCGGGCGAGGCGCTGGCGGTGTTCGAACAGCTCGCACCGCCGACCGACGAGGTGGCGGCCCTGTTCACCCACGCGTCGAGCAAGCGCTACTGGCAGACCTTGGCCGACAAGGTCGGACTCGGCTCGGTGATCCAGCACATCTACCACGAGACGGGCAACGTGGTCTCGGCGTCGGTGCCCGCGGCCATCGCGTCTGCGCTGGACACGGGTCGGCTGCGGACCGGGCAGCGTGCGGTCGGCTGGGTGGGTAGTGCGGGAATGTCCTTCGGCGCCTTCAGTTTCGTCATCTGACCAGTCACCCGGAGCCGAATCATGTTGAAGCATCTGGCCAAGGCGGCCACGTTCACGGCGCTCGGCGCTGCCGAGTACTCCCTTGCCGCGCTGCGCGAGCGGGGGAACAGGTCCCGCGACCAGCGGCGGGCCGACGCCATCCTGGAATTCCTGGTCCGCATGGGGCCCATCTACATCAAGATGGGCCAGATCGCGGCCACCCGCTCGGATCTGCTGCCGCCCGAGTGGGTGAACACGCTGCGGGTGCTGCAGGACCGGACTCCGCATATGTCGCCGGAGCGCACCCGCAGGGCGATCGAGCGGGAATTGGGTGGGCCGATCGAAAAGACTTTCCGCACTATCGATCTCACGCCGGTGGCCAGCGCATCGGTGGCGCAGGTGCATATCGCCGAGCTGTGCGACGGACGCAAGGTGGCGGTGAAGCTGGTCAAGGACGCGGTGCCCGAGCAGATCGACGAAAGCCTCGGAGCCATCGGGAGTCTGCTGCGTCTGGCGCACCGTGCGACGCCGCGGATCCGGGAGCTGGAGCTGCCCAAGCGATTCGACGAGGTTGCTCGGCTGCTGCGGCCGCAGGCCGACATGACCCATGAGGCCACCCAGCAGCGGCGGATACACGCCAACTTTCGATCGCATCCGTACGTGCGGGTTCCCGCGGTGCTGCCCGAGCTCGTGACGTCCCGGATGCTGGTCATGGAATATATGGACGGCATACCCGGAAAGCATTCGGACACGGTCGGATTCCCGCCCGAACGGCTGGCCCAGCGGTTGCAGGACGTCATCTACACGATGCTGTACATGCACGGGCTCAGCCACGGCGACCCGCATCCGGGCAACATCATGTTCGGTCCGGAGGGTGAGCTGATCCTGCTCGACTACGGCGTGACCGTCGAGCTGAGCGAGGACGAGAAATGGGGTCTGTCCTCGTTCTACTACGCCTGCACCCGCAAGGAGTGGGATATCGCGATCGACCGGTTCACCCGGTACTTCGTGCTCGCGGGGCCGGAGCTGGAGCGCAACCGTGCCGAGTACGACGCGAAGATGGCCGAGGTACTGCGCTACCACTTCGACGTCAGCTCCAATCGCTGGTCCACCGTCGCCTACTTCAACGACGTCAGTGCCGTTCTGCGGCAGTACAATTCGCAGTACACCACCAACTTCACCAAGGTGGAGCTGGTATTCCTTTCCTGTGAGGGGTTCGCCTCGCAGATAAACCCGGGCATCGACATCTGGGCCAACGCGCGGAAATTCACCGATCGATACTCGCCGTACATGAACGCGGAGGTCGAACGGCGGTTCGCCGCGAGCTTCGCCCAGCAGATGCCGACCTCGCTGAAGATGCGTGACCGAGCCCGCGACACGCTCGTCGCCCCAACACATATCGACCGCTACTTCTTTCCGAGCGGATTCCCCGTCTTCGTCAAGGAGGCGGTCGGTGGCATGGTTCGCGATTTCGACGGCAACGAATATATAGATCTGTCAGGGGGATACGGGCCGCACCTGCTCGGCTACGCCCATCCGGCGATCAATGCCGCGATCGCCGATGGCGTGGCACGCGGCCTGGTGAACGGTATCGGCAATCCGGCCGAGATCGAACTGGCCGAACTCCTGGTCGACGCGTTCCCCTCGGCAGATAAAGCGCTGCTGTGCAATTCTGGCACCGAGGCCATCCAGATCGCCATCCGGATGTGTCGAGGTCTGCGGCGGCGCACCAAGGTGGCCAAGTTCGAGGGGCACTATCACGGGTTCTCCGATCAGGGCATGGTGAGTTCCTGGTTCCGGTTCTCCGGCGACCGCGACGAGCCGAAACCCGTTGCGGGATCGCTGGGTGTCGCGCCGGGCACGGTGGAAAGCACCATGGTGCTGCAGTACGGCGACCGGTCCGGATTGGCCCGGCTGCGCGCGCACGCGGACGAATTGGCCTGCGTGATCCTGGAGCCGATGCCGACCTCGGTGGTCACGCTGAAACTGGAGTTCCTCACCGAACTACGGGCGCTGTGCACCGAACTCGGCATTCCGCTGATCTTCGACGAAGTGGTCAGCGGATTCCGGGTGGCCTACGGCGGGGTGCAGGTGCTCGCCGACATCCACCCGGACCTGACCTGCCTCGGCAAGGTGATCGGCGGCGGGCTGCCGTGTGGTGCGGTGGTCGGCGCGGCCCGGCTCATCGATATGGCCAAGAGTTCGCAGGACCCGTTCTACGACTACGAGAACAAGGTTTTCGCCGGCGGCACGCTCAGCGGCAATTCGCTGACCTGTGCCGCGGGACTGGCCGCCCTGCGCCATCTCGGTTCGCACCAGGAGATATACACCCAACTGGAGGACAACACCCAGCGGCTGGCCGCGATGATGCGCGAGGCGGCGCACCGGCGCGATATCGCGTGCCGGATCAACGCGCGCAACTCCGTATTCTCGCTGAACTTCAGCCACCGCGAGGCGGGACTGTACCGAGAACGCATGGCCGGCAGCAACTTCAAGGCCACCATCGCCCTGGCCTACTACATGCGCAAACACCAGGTATACCTGCCGGAGCTGCACAGCTTCCTGATCAGCGCCGCACACACGATCGAAGACCTCGACCAGGTCGCGCATGCCTTCGAGAAGAGCCTCGACGAGATGCTCGCCGACCAACTGTTCGTCATCTGACCCGGCCACCTGTCGCGGGGGGGACAACATTTCTGAAACTTCGGAGGACGCAATGCAATTCATGACACGAGAACGCGAAACGGCGGAACGGTTCCTGCCCGGCCTCGACGCCGAGCTGCGGGAGACGCCGCTGGATGTGCTGGAATCGACCGAGAGCCCGGGACTTTCGATCTTCAAGAAAGCCGGCGGCACCGGGCTGCTGATCGGCGGGGAAGCCGGTGGGCTCGGCGCCTCGCTGCTCGACGCCGCGCGCATCCACCGGCTGATCGGCAGCTATTCGCCATCGCTGGCCATCGCGGTGAACATGCACTCGTGTACGGTGGCCGCCATCCCGCCCGGTCCGGCGTCGGAAATGCTGCTCGGCATGGTCGCGCAAGGCGGGCTGTATTTGGCCTCGGCCTTCGCCGAGGGGATTCCGGGCGCCAGCGTGATCGCGCCGACGCTGAGCGGTTCCCGGATCGACGGCGGCTGGCGGCTCAACGGCAGCAAAAAGCCATGCAGCCTGTCGAATTCGATGGACATCCTGACCGCGAGCGTGCTGCTGCGCCCGGACGGCGCGGACGAGGACGAGTTGGCGCTGGCCGTGATCCCGGCCGGAACACCGGGTATCGAGGTGCGTCCGCTCGACAGCGCGAACCGGATCTTCCCCGGCTCGGAGACCAACGAGGTGGTGCTCACCGACGTCGACGTCACGGCGGATTCCGTGTCGTTCTTCGGTAAGACCGACACGCTGAACGCGGCGCTGTCGGGCGCCTGGCTCACCTTCGAACTGCTGGTGTCCGCATGCTATCTCGGCATGGTCAGCGGGCTAGTCGAACAGGTGCTCGACCAGCGTCGCGGCGGTGCCGCCGACCGGATGCTGCTGGTCGGCGAGTTGGAGACGGCGATGGCGGCGATCGAGGCGGTCGCCCTCGAAATCGGCTCGGGCGCGGCCGAATCCGGCACGGTGGGCCGAGTGCTGCACCTGCGGTTCGGGGTGCAGCGCACCATCGAACGCACCTCGGCCCTTGCCACCGAACTGCTCGGCGGCGTCGCCTTCATGGTGGGCTCGAGCGCGCTGCGGTACACCGCATGCCGTGGGCTGGCCTTCCACCCGCCGTCGCGGATGAACATCGCCGAGCCACTGGACCGCTTCGTCGCGGGCGAGCCGCTGATCGTCACCTAGATCCGCAACCGGCAGTACAGAATTCGAGGTTCTCATGACAACCGTCGCCGTGGCTTCGGTCATCGTCCAGATCGGGCGCGGGCCGACCGGGACGGCGTTGGCGAGGCAGTTGCTCCCGACCTTGCCGCCGGGCGCCCGATACGTGGTGATAGACCGCGATCCGGGCGCACCGCACCTGCCGTTCGGCACGCCCGAGCCGACCCATCTGCTCAATACCCGAGCGGCGAAATCCAGCCTGAATCTCGGTGATCCCGAGGAATTTCAGCGCTGGCTCACCGCGTTGGCCGCGGCGACCGGGGGTTCGGTGCCCGAATTCCCGGCCCGCGCCCTGTTCGGCCGCTACACGCGGGATATGTTCGATCAAGCGGTGCGGCAGGCGGTTTCGGCAGGCGTCGAGGTGGATGTGGTATCCGACGACGTGGTCCGGATCGAGCAGTTCGGTACGCGTTGGCAGATACGCTGCCGCAGCGGGCGGATTTTCGGCGCCGACCGAGTCGTCGTCTGTACCGGCATGCTGCCGCAGTCGGATCCGTATCCCGAAATAGCCGGGCACGAGGGATATTTCGATGATCCGTGGCGGCTGCCGTCGCTGCCGGAGCACGCCGCGGTCGCGGTGCTCGGCACCCGGCTGACCGCCATCGACACCCTGCTCACGCTGACCGCGCGCGGGCATACCGGACCGGTGCTGTTGGCCTCGCGGACGGGGCGGCTGCCGCGACTGCGTGGACCGGAAACCGTTGCGCCGGTGCCGAATGTGGAGCTGTGCATGCGGCGGGCCGCCGATTCCGGCATGCTGCGGCTCGCCGATTTCGGGCGGGCGCTGATGGCCGATATCGAGGCCGCGTCGGCCGCCCCGCCGGACTGGTCGCAGGTGCGCGGCGGCGGGCCGACCACCCGCGCGCAACTGGCCGCCGAGCTGGCCGAGGTCGAGGCAGGCGCGGAACGCGGCTGGCAGCAGGTGATCAACGGTGCGTCGCCGCTGCTGCTGCCCGCGTGGCAGCTGCTCGCCGCCGCGGACCGGGCGGAGTTCTTCGCCGAATGGCTCACCCCACTGCTCGTGCATGGCGCGCCCATTCCGGCGGTCACCGCGCGCCGGATACTCGCCGAGCTGGATGCGCGGCGACTGCGGGTACTCGGTGGACTACACGAAATACGTTGTTGTGCTGGCCGATTCGAGGTGCACACCGCGGATCGGGTGGATGTCGCGGACGTGGTGATCAATGCCACCGGCGCGGGCACCGACGAGGCGGCGCTGCGCCGGGAACCGGTGCTGGCCGGCCTGCTCGACTCCGGCCTGCTGACGCCGCATCCGCAGGGCGGGGTGCGCATCGACGTCAGCACCTTCGAACCCTTGGATGCCGGTGGCGCGCCGGTGCGGGGGCTCCATGTGGCGGGCGATCTCGTGCGCGGCGCGGTGCTCGTCACCAACGACGTGATCGCGCTGTCGTTCCAGGCCACGCTCGTCGCCACCGCAATGAGCGCGAAAACCGAAGCAGGGGTGACTATTTCATGACGACAACGACCACGGCCCGGGGCAAGGGGCCGGTGCTGGCGGTGCTGTGCCTGTGCGTCATCGCGATCTACATGGACGCGATGATCGTCAATCTGGCGCTGCCGAGCCTGGTGCGTGCCCTGGGATCGAGTACCAGCGGACTGCAGTGGATCGTCGATGCCTACGCGCTCACCTTCGCCGCGCTGGTGCTGGCCGCGGGCAGCCTGGGTGACCGATTCGGCAGGCGGACAACACTGTTGGCGGGACTGGCGGTGTTCACAGTGGCCACCGGGATAGGTGCGCTGTGCACATCGACCGGACAGCTGATCGCGGCGCGCACGGTGATGGGGCTCGGCGCGGCACTGATCTACCCGTCGACGCTGTCGATCCTGACGAACGTATTCACCGAGCGCAAGGAACGTGCCGCGGCCATCGGCGTCTGGGGCGCGGTGTCGGGTATCGGCGTGGTGCTCGGGCCGATCCTGGGCGGCCTGCTGCTCGATCACTTCTGGTGGGGCAGCGTATTCGTGGTCGTCGTGCCGGTCGGGGCGCTCTGTGTCCTGCTGACGGTGCTGGTGGTGCCGAATTCCCGGGACCCGCGGACACCCCGACTGGATCTGCCCGGCCTCGTCGTGTCGACCACCGCGATCGGGTTGCTCGTCTACACCATTATCGAGGCGCCGGACCGCGGTTGGTCGGGCGCCGCCAGCCTGCTCGGATTCGCTGGTGCGGCAGTGCTTTTCGCGGTGCTGGCGTGGCAGGAGCTGAACACCGAGCATCCGATGATCGACGTCCGGCTGTTCGGCAACCTGCGCTTCTCGGCGGCCTGCGGCACCATCACCATCACGTTCTTCACCCTGAACGGCTTCACCTTCCTGGTGACGCAGTACTTCCAGTTTCTGAAGGCATACACCCCGCTCGGCGCGGGTGTGCGGCTGATCCCGGTCGCGGTGGCCATCATCATCGGCTCGGTGATCGGCGGCAAATTCGTTGTGCGCGTTGGCACTCGGGCGGTGGTGACGACGGGTCTGGTGCTGATGGGCATCGCGTACGCCTGGTTCTGCGTGGACGGCATCGACACCGGCTACGGCGTGATCGCGGGCCAGATGGCGCTGATCGGGTTGGGGATCGGCGCGGTGGCGGTGCCCGCCACCGAGGCGATCATGAGCGTCGTGCCCGCCGCGAAGGCCGGTATCGGCTCGGCGATGAACGACGCGACAAGGCTTTTCGGCGGCACGCTCGGCATCGCGGTGGTCGGCAGCGTGCACCATTCGCTCTACAGCGGGCGGCTCGGCGAAGGCAGCGTACCCGGCGTGCCCGCCGGGGTGCTCGAGCACAGCCGGGATTCCGTCGGCGCGGCACTGCAGGCGGCAGCCGTCCTGGCCGCACGCGGTCAGGAGGCGGCGGGTTCCGCGCTGCGGGATGCGGCGCAGCAGGCGTTCCTGCACGGCTTCGAGGTGGCCTGCCTGGTGGTGACCGGCATCTGCGCAGTGGCCGCCCTCGCGGCGGGCGCACTGCTGCCCACCCAACCGCCCGACGATCCGAATTCCGAACCGGCCGAGCCGGATACCGCGAACGTGTCTCCCATAAAGGATTTGTAGAAGATGAAAACTGCTGAGCCACAGGACCGTTGGTTGCTGTACAGCACCTGTGACGAGGATTCCCGTTCGGAGCTGCGAGCCTTGGAGATCGGCGCGAACGACGATGTGCTCGCGGTGACCGGCAGCGGTTGCCGGGCGCTGAGTCTGATGGTGAACAACCCGCGCACGGTCACCGCGGTGGACAGCTCGGCGGGGCAGACCTATCTGTTGGAGCTGAAACTCGCCGCCATCCGGCATTTCTCGTACGACACGCTGCTGGCCTTCCTCGGCGTCGACCCGTCGAACGAACGATGGCGACTGTTCGACGAGTTATCGCAGCGGCTTTCGCCCGGATGCGTCGCGTATTTCACGCGCTACCGGAAGGCGATCGAAAAGGGTGTGCTGACGCAGGGACGGCACGAGCAGCTGTACGTGCGGGTGGTCGCGCCCGTTATGCGGCTGCTGTACGGGTCGGCGATGCGCGAGATCTTCACCGCCGCCGATCTGGAGTTCCAGCGCCGGATCTACCGGACCAAGGTGGACGGCCGATTGTGGCGGGCCATGGTGCGCAATGGCTTTTCCGAACGCACGCTGAAGTTGGTGCTCAACGACGACTCCTACCGCGTTGTCACCGATGTTCAGGATTGCGGCGGGTATGTGCTGGAGCGGTTGGACCATATATTCACCAACCACCTTGCCAGGAACAATGATTGGCTGTCTTTCATGTTCCACGGCGGCTATCCGGATCGGGAAGTGCTGCCGCACTACCTGTTACGTGACAACGTCGCGGCGATCAGGTCGGCGCGGACGGAAATGAAGATCGTCCGAGGCGATCTGATGCAGCGACTGCGGGCGCTGCCGGACGGTGCGATCGACAAGTTCTCGCTGTCCGACGTGACCAGCTGCATCGACCGGGAGCAATTCGCGGTGATGATGAAAGAGGTTGTGCGCGTGGCCCGCAAGGACGCGCGGATCGTCTACCGCAACTTCCTGTCCCGGCATCGCCCGGCCGCCGGGTTGCTCGACGTGCTCACCCGCGACGACGCGCTGTGCGACCAGCTCTACCACGACGACTACGCCTTCGTCTATCAGTTCGAAGTGTTCACCGTAGACGCCTGAGATCGAAGGGAAAACCCGTGCCCGAGAACAGGATACGGATCCGCGGCGCTGCTCTCGCCGCGGTGCTTGCCGCGGCGCTCACCACCGCCGCCTGTGGCGGCGACCAATCCGATTCGCCGCCCGCGACAAAGAGCCCGGTGGTCGTTCCGATGGCGACAATCACTATCGCGCCCGCTGTGCCCACCGAAGCGCCGCAACCCGCGCTGCCCCCGCAGCAACCCGTGCCGCAACCGCAGCAACCCGCGCCGCCGCCGCAACAGCCCGCGCCCTCGCAAGAGCCCGTGCCGCCCCCGCCGCCGCAACAGCCCGCGCCCCAACAACAGCCGAAACCCGCCGCGCCGCAACCGAAGCCGGAGACGGCCAAACCGCAGCCGCCAACCCTGCCCGACCCCGGATTCGAACCCAAGCCCGGCTACTGACCCGGCCAGCCACGAGGAAAGTCATGACCACTTCGACCCGTTTACGCGCCATCGCCGCCGCTGTCGGCTGCGCCTCGGCCGTCCTCACCGGGTCCGCGCCCGCCGCGACGGCCGCCGAGGGCGGTAAATCCGTTGTCGTACTCGGTGATTCGTTCACCGCGAACGGCGATATCGCCGCCGCGCTGGAGAACGCCGCACCCAACGCCAGCCCCGATTGCTCGCACGGCGCCACATCCTGGCCCACCCAGCTGGCGAAGGGGATGGGCCTGTGGGGCACAACGGATTTCGCCGACCTGTCCTGCCGGGGCGCCTCGCTGGTGAGCGGTCCCGGCTACACGCTGGCGCACGAGGCCCGCAGCGCCGATGGGGCAGGCGCGTTCGGACCGAACACCAGGGCGGTGCTCATCCAGACCGGTCTGAACGACGCCTGGGGCGACAACCAGGTGCGGTTGCGGCAGACCTTGCTCAACTGTGTGCTCGACGTGATCCGCGGCTGTGGTCCGGAGGCGGCGGCGGAGGGGCGGGCGACCGACTTCCGCGGCGTGGCGGGCGGGCTCTACACCGAGCGGATCAAGCCGGTGATCGATTATGTGCGGTACTACGCGCCCAACGCGCGGATCATCCTGGTCGGTTATCCGGAGATGAACGCGCCCGGTCAGCGAGAGTGGTGCATCGATGTGCTCGGCGTCGGCTCGATCGTGCAGACCAGGGCCGATGCGGCGATCGAGCTGTGGGACCGAATGGATGCGGCGCAGCGGAGCGCGGCCCGGACCCTCGGTGTGGAGTTCTTCGACGCCAAGGCGGTGACGGCGGGGCACGGATTGTGTTCGGCCGAGCCGTGGTTGGCGGGAATACTGGATCCGCGCAGCGATTTGCTGGGGACACCGGTGCACCCGTCGGCACACGGTGACGCCGTGGTCGCCGGGGCGCTGCAGAAGCTGATCGCCGAGCGATGACCGCCGAGGAGACGGTGGCGTGGTCGCCGGGAACTGTTGCCGCCCAGGAAAATTCGGGTGGCACCGACCGGCGTGGGCCCGCGCTGCCGTCGCTCACCGGCGCCAGATGGTGGGCCGCGTTCGCGGTATTCCTGCTGCACGCCTTGGTTTTCCTGCCGGTATACCCATTTCAGAAGTCCGAGCTGTTCCGCCGGATCCATGCGGTGCTGCCGATGCAGTTGGGCGCGGCGGGCGTGACGTTTTTCTTCGTGCTGTCCGGCTTTATCATCTATTGGTCGTTCCGGCCGGGCGATTCGGTGCGTTGGTTCTATTGGCGGCGGGTGCTGAAGATCTATCCGTCGCATCTGGTCGCGGCGCTGCTGTTCGTCGCGGCGGCGAGCGTTCCGCTGCACCGACCGGTGGTGTGGGCGCCGAACCTGCTGCTGATCCACACCTGGGTGCCGAAGTGGACGACCGTCGGCGGACTGAACGTGCCGTCCTGGTCGCTGTGCTCGGAGATGTTGTTCTACACGAGTTTCCCGCTGCTGTTGCCGCTGGTGCGGCGCATCCGCGGGGCGCGGCTGTGGTGGTGGCTCGGCGGGCTGCTCGTCCTGATCGTGCTGCTGCACACCGCCTACTACCTGTGGGTGCCCGGACCCAAGGGCATCGCGAATGCCTTTGCGCCGCGGCTCGTTCCGGGAGAAACCTCGCCGTACTACGAATTGCACGCCTCGCAAGCGTGGTTCGCCCAATCCGATATCCCGGTCTCGCCCTCGTATTGGCTCAGCTACGACTTCCCCGCGTCGCGGCTGCCGGAGTTCTTCCTGGGGGTGCTCGCGGCCCGGCTTGTGCTCGAAGGCCATTGGCGCCGTACGGCTCTCGGATGGCCGCTGCTCGCTCTTGCGGCGGCGTACGCGACCACCTGGGTGGTGCCGGTGAACTACAAGATGTCGGCGCTGCTGGTGGGACCGATGACGGCGGTGGTGGCCACCATGGCCGCCCGCGACCTTGCCGGAATTCGGGGGCTGAATGCGACCCCGCGCATGGTTCGGCTCGGTAATGTCTCTTATGCGTTCTATCTCGTGCAGTTTCCGGTCATGGTGTTGATTACTCGAATCTTCATCGGCGGCAAGCAATTCGGCTTCCTCGGCTGGTTCGGATGGGCGGTGCTGAGCCTGATCGTCTCGGTGCTCGCGGGCGCCGCCGTCTACTACTGGGTGGACGATCCGCTTATGCGGCGGTTCGCCGGCCGGCGTCGCAGAGCCGGTAGACCGCGGTAGATCCGGAACCGCAATCGACAGCAGGACAACGACATATCGCCAAGGAGGAAAGTGTGGAGCTCAGCAGCTCGCTCGGCGGGCAACACGAAGTAGAGCTACCCGGTGGCCGGATTCGCTACTACGACACCGGATCCGGTGCGCCCATCGTCTTCGTGCACGGCCTGCTCGTGAATGCGAACCTGTGGCGCAAGATGGTGCCCGCCATCGCCGCGGCCGGACACCGGTGCCTGAGCCCGGATTGGCCGCTGGGCGCACACCGGATCCCGGTGCCGCGAGCGGATCTGACGCCTACCGGTCTCGCCGACATGATGGCGGACTTCCTCGCCGCGCTGGACCTGGACGATGTCACCATCGTCGCCAACGACACCGGTGGTGCGATCACGCAGGTATTGTTGAGCCGCAACAGGAATCGGATCGGCCGGGTGGTGCTCGCCTCGGTGGACTGCTACGAGCGGTTCTTGCCGCCACCGTTCAACATGCTGCCCCCGGTGGCCCGGATTCCCGGCTCGCTGCGCCCGGTGACCGAACTGCTGCGGATCAGGGCGCTGCACCCGCTGCCGATCGCGCTCGGCTGGGTCGCGAAACACCCGGTGCCGCATGACATCATCGATACCTACCTGATGCCGAGCCGCGAGTCGGGCGCTATCCGGCACGACCTGCGCCGGTTCTTGAAGACGGCGAATCGGAAATTCACGCTGGCGGCGGCCGAGCATTTCCCGGAGATCGATCTGCCTGTCCTGCTTGCGTGGGCTCGCGAGGACAAGCTGTTCCCGGTCCGCCTCCCGGAACGGCTTGTCCGCGAATTGCCCAACGCCACATTGAAATTCATCGATGACTCATACACCGCGAGCCCCGAGGACCAGCCTGATTTGCTGACCGAGCTGATTCTGGAGTTCACTCGTTCACATGCAAAGCCGTAGTCAGGAAGACCGTTCCCGATTGACCCGGACGGCGTTGGAGCAAGCGGGCAGAACACTTTTCGCCGAACAGGGTTTCCTCGCCGTATCCGCGGACGAGATCGTGGCCGCCGCGGGGGTGACCCGCGGCGCGCTCAACTATCACTACGGTGACAAACGCGGACTGTTCCTGGCTGTGCTCGAGCGTATGGAACGCGAGAACTCGGCCGAGATCCAAGCGGCCATCGCCACCGTCGCCGATCCGGGAGATCTGGTCCAAACCGTCGATGTGGGGCTGCGGGTATTTCTGGAGATCTGCCAGCGCCCTGACATGGTGCAGATCGCGCTGTCCGACGCGCCGGGGGTGCTGGGTTGGCAGGCGTGGCGGGAGTTCGAGGCCAGGCACGGGCTCGGTCTGATCACCGCACAGCTCGAGCAGGCGCAAGCCGCGGGATTGCTGGTCGACATGTCGATCTCCATGCTGGCGAAACTGCTGCTGAGCGCGATCACCGAGGCCGGTCTGCTTGTCGCGCAAACCGACGATCGGGCGGCCGCCAGCGCCGAGGCCGCCGCGACCCTGGCCGCGATCGTCCGCGGACTGTTACGCAGTGGCGGGCAAGGTCAGGTCGTCACCGATCAGCTCGCGGAACCCGGGACCGACGGCCACTAGCGGCGCCCGCAGTAGTAGGCGAGTACGGCAGGGCCGTCGCCGTTGTTGTGAATTGCCTTGCAATGCTGCTGGATCCAGTGCACGCGCGGATCGTCGGCCGGGGCGATCAGCACCAGGCCGACCTGACCTGAGCCGACCATCCGGGAGATCTGGTCGACGGTCGGCACCGGCGCCTCGCCGGTGAACCCGCCGATGGACGGGACTTCCGTGCCGCTGACCGCGATGAACGGCGAGGCGAGGGCCGAGGTGTAGGTGAGTAGCGGGTAGCGCTCGGAGTGCGGCTGTTTGCGCAGGCCGTCGAGGACCTTGTCGGCCGTCGACAGCGAGGATCCGAGAAATCCGTGGGTGACTTGGCGGGCCTGCGCCGATTCGAAGGGGGTGTCCAGTGCGCTGTCGTTGTGGACGAGCAGGGACACCGAGGCGACGGCCGGTGCGGCGAGCAGGAGCGTCGTCGCCCGCCGCAGCAGTGCCGCGATGCCGAGTGCGATCGCTGAAATGGTTGTCGCCCAACGTATTCCGGTGGGTGCGGGGGCGAGTAGCCACCAGGCGTATCCGACCGTCAGCACCGCGGCGGCCACGCCGAGGCCGCGCACCCGGGGATCGTCCGCCGCCTCGAAGAACGCCGTCGCGCCCATCCCGATCAGCGCGGCCAGCGCCGGTGTGAGCACCGCGAGGTAGTACGGGTTGACCGTGCCGATGGTCAGGAACGCCGCGATATGGATGAGCAGCCAGCCGCCCCACAGCATAAGAGCGCCGGTCGCCGGATCGGTGCGCGGTCCGCGGCGGGCCCGCAGCGCGAGCGCGACCAGGCACAGCAGCGCCAGCGGTACCAGCCAGCCGATTTCCCGGCCGCCGACCCCGCCGAAGATGTGGTCGAAGCGTTCGTTCGGGCCGATCACCAGTGCGGCGCGATAGCTCGTGCCGGACGCGGCACTGGTGGCGAAACTGGCGGCGCCGACGTTGAACGAGTCGTTGGCGCGGCTGGCGGCGTTGTAGAGGAATACCTGCTCGAACAGCGAATTATGTTGGCTGCCATCGATATACGGCCGGTGTGCGGCGGGCAGCGCCTGCACCACTGTCAGCCAACTCAGCGAAACCACAAGCGCCACAAGACCGAACAGCACGGTGGCGGTAATGCGCTGCCGCAGTTCGGATCTCGGCGCGGTAATGAGCACCGCGGCGGCCAGCGCCGGTATCACCAACCACGCCTGCACCATCTTCGTCTGGAACGCCAGACCGACGAACAATCCGGCGTACATCAGGTGCCTCGTGCGGCCGGACGCGATCGTCGCCGCGACCTGATCGGCGGCCAGCACCAGCAGCAGGATCAGCAGCGTATCGGAGATATTGCCGCGATTCAGCGCGACCGTCGCTGGGGTGAGTGCGGCCACCGCGGCGGCGATCAGCCCGGCCGTCGGAGTGGTGAGGCGGCGCACCGCGCGGTAGAGCACCAGGATGGTCAGCACGCCCGCCACGACCAGCGGCAGCAGATACGCCCAGGTGTGCGGGCCGAAGATACGCACCGACAGCGCCTGCACCCAGAGCGCGCCCGGCAGTTTGTCGACGCTGATCGTCGCGTCCGGATCGAAGGCGGCGAAGAAGAAGTTGTGCCAGCTCATCGACATCGATCGGACGGCCGCGGCGTAGTAGAGGTGCGGGATCTGCGAGCCGATACCCCACGCGTACAGCACCGCGGCGACGGCGGCGATCGCGAGCAGTGCCGGACGCGCCCAAGCCGGTTGGTCGTCCGGTGCGCGCCAGATCCGCCGGTACCGTGAGCGCGTCGGGACAGCGATGGTCACGGGACAAATATCCGCACGGGCGCGGCGGGCTGTCAAAGGATTTCACCCAGGACGAACTGGTCCGGTCGCGGCGAATGCGCCGAAGGATCACCGATGACGCTGTGCGACAACCACTTCGGCGGATCACGCGTCGATGCGGTAATCCGGATCGTGCTCTTCGCGGTAGCCCTTGATCGTGGCGTTCAGCGCGCGGTCCAGATTGTCCCGCAGACCCGCCGCCTCGGCGGGTGTGGCGCGCAGGGTGTCGCCGCTGCGGACCAGGTAGCGGCCGTCCGGATAGTCCATCACGTGGAAGCCGCGCGACGGCGCGGGCCGGTTGTCCCATGCCGGGCCCGCGTAGGCGGCGATATGGACGACGTTGGCGCGCGGACGTCCGAAGAAGCGTGCGGCCTGCTCCTTGGGTGAGCGATGCCCGACCCGGTACGGCCGGTCGTCCTCCTCTTCGATATCGCGCCGGGCGACCTCGAGACCCGGTCCGCTCGCGGGCGGCACGGCGGGCAGCAGCGCGATGAGCCGCGGCGCGACCTGTTCGGCGTCGATTATCGACATGTGAACCGTCCCACCGGAATCCGGCGCACCGGACGGTTCCTGAACCAGCAGCACCGCGGTGTTGCGCTGCACCGCGGCATGGGCTCGCAGCTTGTCGGGGCCGAGGAATCCGGCGACCTCGACGCGCGCCTCCGGCTGGGTGAGCACACCGAGCGCGGAGTACAGCCAGTCGTCGAGCCGGGCGTGTAGCTGCCCGGCCTCGTCCTTCCACGCCTGCTCGTATTCGGCCACCGTCTCGTGGGTCGAGCGGTACTGCAATGGATACGGCAGGATGTCGCGGTCGAAGGCGCGCCACAGCACCGTGAAACCGAGTGGGCTGAAATCCCACTCCCGCACGCTCATTCGCCGATCACCGGCGGCACCGATTTCACGCGGCTCTTCTCGTCGAGTCCGGTGAGCTCCTCGCCGTTCTCGCGATTCACCAGGTAGTCCTTGGTCTTGTGCTCTTTGTCGTCGTCACCCTTGCCGCGGGCCGCGCCGGGCATGCCGAAACCGGAAGCGCCGTTGGCGCCGGCCCGGGTGGCCGCGGCCAGGTTCGCCGGATTGGCGGCGGTGACGACCGGTGGCAGGTTGAGGCTGCTGCGCGGTGCGCTCGGGTTACCGGTATTCGGGATGCCTGTCTTCGGGGTGCCGGGCAGGCCCGTCTTGCTCGGGTCGAACGTCGTCGGGCTCGGTGTGGTGGAGGTCGGGTTGGTGCTGGTGGGGTTGGTTTTGGTCTTCGACGGGTCGTCGGTTTTCTGAGTGTCGGTCTTGGTGGGGTCCGTATTCGTCGGGTTCGTGCCGGTCGGGTTCGTGCCGTCGGGCTTCGTGTTGTCGGGGTTGGTGCCCTGGTCCTTGTCTTTGCCGTCCCCTTTGTCTTTGCCGTTTCCGTCCGGACCGTTCTTGCCGGGGCCCGGGTCGCCGCCTCTGGGTTTCGGCTGGTCGCCGCCGGGCTTGAGTACAACCGGGCCGACCTCCTCCTGGTGAATCGGGTTGTCCGGCTTGGGCACCAGCGGAACTCCGCTGTCGGTTTCCCGGACGGCGGGGTAGAAGACGTTCTTGATCGTGTTGACGGCGGCGTTCTGGTATTGGTCGTCGCGGTGCTGATTGATCCGCCAGGTCGGACCGGGGACCCAACTCGCGATATTGCTCGACAGGGTGTGGTCCGGAGCCTTCTGCACATTCGGCCGGGTGAGCTCGATGCCGGATCGGATGATCTTCACCTTCTCCGACACGAGCTGGACCGAACCGAGCAGGCCCTGCGCGTTCTTGACGTATTCGGTGATGCCTTCGGACGCCGCTTTATGCGACGCGCCCTGCCACTTGTCGTCGGTGGCCTTGGCGATCGCCGGGCCGAAATCCTTCAGGCCGCTGTCGAGCCGATCGCGCACCGATTCCCAGCGCTTATGCGTGGAGACCGCCTCGTCGACCGACATGGCCTGCACCCGCTCGTACAGGTCGTGCATGGTGGACGGATTCTTGTAGGCATCCTCGGGCACCTTCGCCGATTGCGATTGCAGGCCGAGGCCCTCGTTCTGGATCTCCCTGATCCGGTTGCGGGCGATGGACGCGTCGGGGCTCTGATCCGGTGACACCTGCGGCGGGCCGGACTTACGCCATTCGCTCAGCACCGAGCTGATGACCGTTATCGACGTCGGGTCGAACGGAAAGACCACCGACCATCCCCCAATCACTCAGATCTGCACATCGCCTCGAGGTCTATGACGCACCACGCCGCGCTTCGGTTCCATCAGATCACGTGAAGTCAGCGGCTCATAGGGCGACCGGCGATAGTCGGCCGGGGTGCGGTCAGGCGCGGTCCGTCAGCTGTCAGGTGATGTCGGGCCGAGGTATCGCTGAATCCCAAGCGACAGTGCGGGTTCGGACTCCTCGTGGGGGTATCGCTGGCGATGGTGTGGTCGCTACGATGAGGCATCAGCGGCGTAGGGGTGGTCTGCCGAACAGGGGAGGAGCATCGAATGGCGATTTACAGCAAGCCGGGCGGCTGTTGTGGGGCGACCGGATTTTATTTGGACACCGAAAAGGTCTCTGAACAGGCGCGACTTCTCGAGGCAGCAGGCAGCAGCCTAGCGGCATTGGTGGGGTCGGTGGAATTCGCCAGTACCGCGAACTCTTTCGTCGGTTCGGACCTGGCCGCAATCCTCGGCAACGGTGCGAACATTCTCGATTCGGCGTTGACCAGCCATGCCGGATTGGTGCAGTCCACCAGCGAGGGGTTCGCGCGAGTCGTGAGTGAGATTTCGAAGCAGGACCAAACCAGCGCCGACGCGATCAAACAGCTGCAATGAAGCTGACCCGGGCCCAGCTGGAAGCGGTCGATCCCAGCGCGTTACACGGGCTTGCGACACAGGTGGGGAATGTGCACGAGGAGCTGAACCAGCACGCCAAGACGCACGAACAAATATGGCACGATCTCGACGACGGCTGGCGAGGTTCGGCAGCCGACAGCGCCAGCGACAGCCTCGACAACCACATGCGGCGATTGCGAGCCAACGCCGAGGGCGTAGAACAGTTACAAACCTCGGTAACCAGTGCGGCAGTGGACCTGAGCGCGGCTAAAGCAAAGGTGCTCAGCACTGTCGCACAACTGGAGGCCAACGGCTTCAAAGTCGGTAATGATTGGTCGATTCAGGATGTATCGGGCTCGCAGGACGCGGCGCGTTCGGAGAGTCTGCAAAACAACTCGGTCGCGCTTCGGGGAGCACTCGATGGGTACGAATACGCGGAGAAGCTTGCCGGGCAGAAAATCGAGGCCGCGTACAAGAACATCACGCCCGTTGATGCAGGCACCCCTAATTATTACGGCGATCCGAGCAACTGGGACACCGACTGTCACATTACCGGTGCATTGAAGTGGGGCGATTTCACCGAGGAGCAAAAGAGGAACGCTCGAGATATTTACGCGGTAGGGCGTTGTCTCGGGATGACGAAGGACGAGATCCAGCTCGCGTTGATGACCGCGCTACTCGAAAGTCACATGTACAACATCGGCGACAATTCGATGCCCGGCTCGGAGGAAAAAGCGGACGCTCGCAACGGGAAAAAGTGCATGGGCCACACCAGCAAAAAGGATACGGAAAGCGGTGCCGGGATATTCCAGCAACATCCCTTCGATAAGAATGGGAACTGGGGGACAACCGACGAGATCATGGACCCGGCGCAGGCGGCGACCATGTTCTACAAGGGCCGGTGCACGCCGAGCGGTGTGCTGGCCGACGGTATTTGGACTTACACTCGTGATCGCCGAATAGCTATCGACCCGTCCGCCGAAAGTCAGTATCTTTACGAGCCGAAGGAACGGAATCCGGATATCAAGGTAGCGGATGGCTCGCCGAAATCCGCACCGCCCTGGGCGATTGCGCAAGTTATTCAGCGCCCCGCCATGCTGGAATATAATAATGGCGCGGGTACTCCGAGTTATGAGTCCAATTGGAAAAACGCAGTGGATCTGTACGGCAAGCTCGAGCAGGATCAGGCGCCTTTTGAAAAAAATTCCAACTACTGTTCGATACGCAAGGCGCGGGTGGACAATATACTCAATCAGAACAAATGCGCAGAATAACGGGGTGATCGTGTTCCGAATCGCTTTTTCCGTTGCAATTGTGGCTATATTATCGGGGTGTTCATCGGGCCCGGTCGCGCCGCCGCCGTCTAATGTAGCGTCGCCGCCATCGACTGTGGCGCCATCTTCGAGTATAAAGCATGATGCTGCCCTGAATGACCGGCTTGCTTCGTTTCTGCTCCACGAAGATGAAATCAATGCGTTGCGTACGAGTCAGGACGGGCCTGAACAATGGTACAGTGCTGGATCTTCCGAGCCAGCCGATACGGAATTTTCGTTCCCGGACCTCAAGAATATCGAGCCGAGCCAATGTGGCGATGCGGTTCGGCAGTCGTACAACTTCGAGATCACCGACTGGACGGGGTTCTCGCAGTATAGCCGTATCGGGCCGGGGGGCTCCAACTATGGCATAGTTCAGAATGTGGCGGCTTATCCGGATGCGTCCGCAGCGCAACGCGCCTATAAGGGTATCGCTGACAAGATTCGCGCGTGTGGAAATACGTCGGGAACCTTGGCGGTGAAAG
This sequence comes from Nocardia sp. JCM 34519.1, assembly GCF_020361265.1. Lineage (NCBI taxonomy): Bacteria > Bacillati > Actinomycetota > Actinomycetes > Mycobacteriales > Nocardiaceae > Nocardia > Nocardia sp. JCM 34519.1. Next base: position 79,296 of record NZ_JAIRBR010000024.1, on the reverse strand, counting down.
TCTCGGATATTGTCACCGGCCCATTCTCCGTCGAGCTGCGAGATGTCAATCCTACTTCGCTGCGGTGGACATTCGTCAGTCATCGAGACTACCGGGCGAGCTCGCCCCAATATTCGACGGAGGTGATACTCGCAGTTGTCAACAATATGGTTGTGTGCGTATCTGCATCGCGTTTCTCCGACGCCGAACACCTCGCCACCGCACTGATGCAGGCGATAACTCAGCGAATTACATCGTCACGTTAGTTCGGCCCCCCGACAGGCACGCAACGCATCGGTGTGGGCGGCCTCGGCTGGCATTGCGCTGATCAGTGCGTTCGGGTTGCCGACAGGGGTTGAGACCGTCGGCCGCGGTGGCCTCCGGAGTAGGCGTCGATGTCAGAGGTAGATGTGATGATCCGACGATGCACGTTTCTCTCATGGAAGAGTCCTGGCGACGGATCGACTCCTGGCTCGCCGCGAACGCGCCGCGAACGTTCGCATCCCTGCGCCCGCCCGCCTCGGAGGAGGCCATTAGTGCCGCGGCTGCCGAGTTGGGGGTGAAGTTCCCTGCGGATCTGGTCGCGTATCTGCGGCACCACGACGGAGTCTCCCCCGGGAAGCGGGGTTACGTTTCCCCGGAGGAAGGGGGTTTCACGTTTCCCGGTTTTGAGCCCTACACCCTCGGCCAGATCGTCTCCTCGGGCTTGGGTAAGCAGGAGACGTGGGCCAGGTACGCCGAGGACGGGCTGCTCGAGGGACCCGAGGGCTTACTCGGGGGACCCGGGGGCTACTGGCACCGGGATTTCCTGGCCTTCGCCCGCAACATAAGTGCGGACGCGCTGGTCGTGGATTGCCGTCCAGGCGAGTCGTTCGGTGCGGTGGGCCAGGATGCGGAGGCCGAGGGCACGATATTCGGGAAATGGGGAAGCCTGGCGGCCTTCATGGAGCAGGTCGCCGACTCCCTGGAGGGCGGAACCGTCATGACGGTGGGGCTGTCGTATGTGCCTGTCGTCGACGACGGGATGCTGCTGTGGGAGCTCGCTCCAGAACGGCGACACGAGCCGCGGTCTCTGTTCGACCGCGGGCTCGCCGACCCGGTCATCGCCGCGCCCCGCCGGACGACTTCCCACGCCGCGCCGACCAAGTCCTGGCCCAGCGGGTACGACGATTTCTGCCTGACCTTCGCGCAGGCCTTGGACGAGGACGAACTCCTGATCCGGTTCGGCGCGTTGCCCGAGACCCGGCGCCCACGGTGGCGGGAGGAGGCGGAAAGTCCGGATCAGTGGCAGAGCCCTAGCGTGCTGCTGCCGGTGGTCCGCGTGGGAACCCACGACGGTTGGGCGTTCGGCATGGAGGAAGGTCACCATATTTTGGAGGGCACACGCGACGAGGTGCTTCGCCGTGTGTCCCGTGGCACTCGCGCGGTGTCGGTCAGCTATCGGGGTGAAAGCGGCCCTATCTCGGTATCCCTTTTCGACAACGGCGAACTGGTGACGAAGTATCACACCGGATGGGCCGTCCTGCCTGACGGCGCGCGCGACCCGTTCGAGGTCTTCTCGGGTCTGCCGCCGCACGACGAGTGGGCGGCGCGTTGGGATCCGGACCGACAGGTCGTGGTCAGCGGTCTGCCCATGCCGGGTCAGGAACCCACACCCCAGCAGTGGCAGGAACGGCTGCTGGCGGTGTGCGACACGGTCGTTCGCCGCTGCGGCATCCCACTGCCACCGCCCGGCCTGGACGGGGAACTCGACAGCGCGCGGATCCTTCCTCTGCTCGCGGACAACAACTTCGGGGTATCCGTGCCTGACCGGTTTGCCTCCCTCGTTGACGCCGCGCCGCCCGAGCGCCTGCGCCGCGCACTCGCCGCGCAGATGTCGGCGCTGGCCACCGAGACCGGGCTCGACAGCTATCAGGAGGTCACCGAGGCACTGCTCCTGCTCAGCGCGGAGGATCGCCCCGGCATTACCGACGATTCCGCCCTTGACCTGCGGCTGCGCCGCGTGCACGCCGAGGCCCAGGTGACATACGCCGACTGGAACGACCGGTCTGTCTGGCAGGACCGCGCCATGGCCGCCCGCGCCCTGGCCGATGCGCTCAGCCTGCCGGTCCGGGAAGCCCTGGGCTTGGTCATAGGCTGCCGTCAGGACCCCCACTGGCGGCAGGAGTTTCGTAAGCAGCTGACCGACGACTGATTCCTGCATGATCCCTGGTTGCGTCGGACACGCCTAAAGTGGCTTTCAGTAAAGAGTATTCAGTCGGCCGCCGATGAATCTTTGGGCAGCCCGGTAGTAATGCGAGGTCAGCCATGGGCCGCGGTCGGGATAAGGCAAAACAGACCAAAGTCGCACGTTCGGTGAAGTACCGCGGCGAACCCGGTGGCGGCGCCGCGGGTGTCCGCGAACCGCGCAGGCCGGTACCTCCGGATGATCATCTGGGCGCAACCCGCCCGTTCGATCCGGACCCCATAACGGTCGGTTTTCTCGACCCACGCAGCTGACGCCGGGTACGGTCCCGAATCGCGAGCCACGCCGCACCGTAAGCGCACCGGACTCGCGACGTCCTTGTCGTTTGTATTAATACTTCCGAGCCGAAATAACAAATTCCTACTATTTGTTCGCACCTTGAAGGGCCGGGCGGGCCGTAGGTATCGTATTCCCTATAGTCGAGTATGGATCGAGGTGAACAGCAATGCGTCACGAGTACTGATCCTAGGGAGATAATTCGCAGCTATGCGGCCCTATTGTCGGGGACGCATAGCTGCGCGGCCGATATGGGATGATTGAGATGACGAAACGTGGCTGATTTCACATTCGATCCACTCGATGCCGACTTCCTGGAAAACCCTTATCCTACTTTTTCCGAGCTCCGGCAGCGACACCCGCTGTATTGGCACGAAGGTATGCAATCGTGGGTCGTCTCCCGTTATGACGACTGTTTGAGGATTTTGCGGGACACGGACGTCTTCGGCGCGGACCCACGGAGATTCGGCCAGGACCTGCCGAAATCCCGGATCAGCGTGCAGACGCTGGACGGAGCCGAGCATGCACGCATTCGTGACGTCATCGTCACAGCTCTCCAGGGCACAGATCAATCTATTATCGAGGGACGCGTCGACAAGCTATTGGGGCAATTGATCAAGGGCCTCGACAGCACTGATTCCTTCGATTTCGTACAATCTGTTGCCGTACCGCTGACAACGAAGGTCTCGCTTTCGCTGTTCGAGCTGCCGACGGAGTCGGTAGGCCGTGTTTCCGATGCGTCGATCGCTATTGTGCGCAGTATGATGCACGGTCTGATACCCGAAGGGGCGACAACCGGATTGGCGGAGCGGGAAATCGTCACGAACACCCTCGACGCCTGGTACGAGGAGGCGGATAGTGGACTTCTTCGGACCATCCGCAACATGCCGCAGAGTGAGTTTGTGGACCGCGATGCTCTTTTGAACTCGCTGCGGGTTGTCCTGCTCGCGGGAATCAACTCGACGCAGCGTCTTCTTGCGTTGTCCTTACGGGCCTTGCTGTCCCGGGAGGATGGTCTGCGGAGCTTCAGCTCGAGTCCATCCAGGTTCCAGGCGATCAACGAGCTCGTCCGCTTCGAAGGCAGCGCACAATCCGCTGCGCGTTTCTGTGTGAAACCGATCATTTTGCACGGTAGACGGATCGAGGAAGGGCAGAGCATTATTGCCCTCCTAGGGTCGGCGAATCGCGACGACAGACGCTTCGAAGATCCGGACACGCTGATCCTGGACCGCCGCCCGAATCCGCACCTCGGTTTCGGGCGCGGTGCGCATGCCTGTGTCGGAATTGCGCTCGCCCAGTCCATTGGAGGTGTCGCTTTGGAAGCCCTCGGAAGGGATTACCCCTTGGCGAGGTTGACGGGTCCGGCGGTCATCGAAAGAAATCCGGCGCTACGTGGACTCATCTCCTTGCCGGTAGGCCTGACGTGACAAACCCGCGCCGTGACGATTCGGAGGTCGCAGATCCGAATCGAGTCAACAGGCTCTGGTGGGATCACATTGCGGGCGAGCATGAAATCAGCTCTCACTATCAAGTCGAGCAATTTCTGGCCGGAGTTTCAAGTCTTGATGAACGTGAACGCGGTGAAGTGGCAAATGCGGTCGGGGACGTATCCGGGCTCGAGCTTCTCCACCTGCAGTGCCATATAGGCTTGGACACCATCTCCTGGGCTCGCCTGGGTGCTGCGGCTACCGGTCTCGATTACTCTGTCGCCGCGATCGATATAGCGAGAAAACTGGCCGATAAGGCGGGATGTTCTGCCGTATTCCGGGTTGCGGACGCGCAGAGACTGCCCGACGATCTGGCAGCACGATTCGATGTGGTATTCGCCTCCTATGGGATCTTCTACTGGATAGCCGATATCGGTGCATGGATGCGGTCCGCTGCCGCGGCTTTGCGCCCGAATGGAAAGCTGGTCGTGGTGGAGACCCATCCCTTGGTGCAGATGATCAATTCCGTCGAACCGGTCCGCGTTGATTTCCCGTACGGAGGTGCGAAACCCGTTCATCGGAAAATTTCCGCCACGTACTCCGGAATCGACATTCCCATGGAGCGAAGTCATACGGTCGGCTACGCCCACGGAATCGGTGAAATAGTGACCGCGGCCGCCGCGGCGGGCCTGCGGATCGATTCCCTCACCGAGTATATGGATCGAGCCGAGGCTTCCCCTCGCTCTGGAAACCCACTCACCCGTAATGCCGATGGTCGCTACCAGCTACTGATCGACGGGGAGGCGCTACCGGTTTCTTTCAGCTTGCGGGCAACGCGCCGACGGGACTGAGCTCTAGTTGGTCGCGAAGCCCTATTCATCTACCGCAGAATGGCTCGGACCATACAGCCGTTATGTCGTTGCCCGCGGTGTGTCCACTGCGGGCACCAGCCTCGTCAACGTGGTCATCGCGTTCGCCGTGCTCCATGTGGGCGGTGACGGTTTCGACGCCGGGCTTGTGCTGGCAAGTTCCGTGCTCACCCAGACGGTGCTGCTCCCTTTGGGCGGAGTGCTGGCCGACCGTGTCTCGCGCTCGTTCCTCGCCGTCGCCGGAAACACCGTTCTTGCGGCGGTGCAGGCCGTTATGGGCGCCCTCCTGATTGCCGGGCATGCGGCCGTCTGGATGTTCGCCGGCGCCGCGGCCGTGACGGGGGCAGCCGCCGCGGCCGTACAACCTGCCTTCCAAGGGCTGATCGTCCAGCTCGTCCCGGCCACCGCCCTGCAACGGGCCAACGCCTCGCTGCGGCTCGTCCTCAACCTCTCTCGCATCGCGGCACCCGGACTCGGATCCCTGCTGGGGGCTGCGTTCGGCTTCGGCCGGGTGCTCCTGGTCGCGGGCGCGTCGTTCGCCGCATGCGTTCTGGTCCTGCTCCTCCTGCGCGTACCGCAGCCTGTCCAAGCGGGCACGACCAGGAGAGTCCGTGCGGGATGGCAGGCTTTTCGCAGCCGCCCCTGGATGTGGGCTTATGCGCTCTCGTGTACCATCACCGTCCCCCTGTGGCTGGCCGGCTACCAGCTGCTGGGTCCGCTGATCCTCTCCGGGAGGCAGGGCGGAGCAGCCCAATGGGGCTGGGCCGTCTCCGTCTTCTCGGCGGGGCTGGTGCTCGGGTCCGTCGTCGCGCTGCGCTGGCGTCCCAGACGTCTCATGCTGGCCTGCGTGCTGGTGCAGATCGTGTGGCCCCTGCCCCTAGCCGTGCTCGCGGCAGGCCCCCGGCCGACCCTGCTGCTCGGGTCCATGTTGATCAGTGGCATCGGTCTGGAGCTCGCGGTGGTCCTCTTCGAGACCGCCAAGCAGCAACAGGTGCCTGAGCGTCTCATCGGCCGGGTGACGTCCCTGATCATGATCGGTGAGAACGCCCTCGTACCGCTCGGCTATCTTCTGGCAGGCACAGTTGCCGATCGGCTCGGGGCCATTCGGGTCATGTGGATCTGCTGTCTCGGCATCCTCGCCTGCAACATCGTGCTACTCCTGATCCCCAGCCTCCGCCGGTTGCCCGCCCGCACCGAGGTGCGCGAGCGACCATGACACATCGCGGTACCCGGAAGTATCACAGTGACGAATGTGACGCATGGTGGCGGCGCGCCTCCACCATTAGTTGAGGGTTTGCGGCCATTATCGGGCCATGAGGATGCTGGCACTGCTGTCGAAGAACACCGAGACGCTGCCCGGACTGACCGGGATAGCCAGGGTCGACCGCAACACCAGGCGTCTGCTCAAGCGGGTCGGGCCGGGGGATATCGTGGTGCTCGACGAGATGGACCTGGATCGCGTCACCGCCGACCGGCTGGTCGAGGCCGGAGTGGTCGCGGTGGTGAACACCTCGCCGTCGATCTCCGGCCGCTATCCGAATCTGGGCCCGGAAGTGTTGGTGGCCAACGGAATTCTGCTGTTGGATACGGTCAGCTCGGATGCCTTCGGCAGGATCAAGGACGGCGTCAAGGTCCGCATCGACGAGGGCGTCGTCTACGCCGACAAGGTGACCAAGAAGGAACCCGAGGTCCTGGTCGAGGGCATCGAGCTCACCGAATCGGCCATCGCCGACCGGATGATCGAGGCGCGCAACGGTCTCGCCGATCACCTCGAGGCGTTCGCCGGCAACACGATCGAGTTCATCCGCACCGAAAGTGCCCTGCTCATCGATGGAATCGGTGTGCCGGAGCTGGAATTGAACATGAAGCACCGGCAGGTGGTCGTGGTGGCCGACGGGCCCGATCACGCCGACGACCTCAAGCGGCTCAAGCCGTTCATCAAGGAGTACGCGCCGATCATGGTCGGTGTCGGCCGCGGCGCCGACACCATGATGAAGCAGGGCTACAAACCCGATCTCATCGTCGGTGATCCGGACGAAATCACCACGGCCACTTTGAAATCCGGCGCGGAGATGATCCTGCCCGCGGACACCGACGGGCATGCGAAGGGTTTGGAGCGCATCCAGGACCTCGGCATCGGGGCCACCACCTTCCCGTCCTCCGGCGCGCCCGCCGATCTGGCGCTGCTGCTGGCCCACCATCACGGCGCCGCGCTCATCGTGACCGTCGGCGCGGCCGCCTCGCTCGACGATTTCTTCGACCGCAGCCGCCGCGACAGCAATCCCGCCACCTTCCTGACCCGGCTGAAGCTCGGCACCAAGCTGATGGATGCGAAAGCCGTCGCCACGCTGTACCGCAACCGGATGTCGGGCACCGCGATCGCGCTGGTGGTGCTCGCGGCGCTGATCGCGGTGATCGTGGTGCTACTAGCCTCGAATTCCGGTACCGACGTGCTGAATTGGGGTTTGGACAGCTGGCATCGGCTCTCGCACTGGGGACATCGGTTCTTGGCACATTACGTCGAGCGAAAGTAGCAAGGGACGCAGATGATTTCGCTTCGCCAGCACGCAATCTCCATCGCCGCCATCTTCCTCGCGCTCGCCATCGGGGTGGTGCTCGGCTCGCAGACGCTGGCCGCCGACCTGCTATCCGGGCTGCGCGCGGATAAGACGGATCTGCGCCAGCAGCTCGATTCGACGGCCGACCAGAATCGCAAACTGACCGATCAGCTGAACGCGGCCGACCGGTTCATCGCCGGTTCGGCGGGCCGCATCCTCGGCGGCACCCTCGCCGACCGCACCGTCGTGGTCTTCACCGCACCCGACGCCGATCCGGCCGACGTCGAGGGTGTCACCAAGGCGTTGGAAACCGCCAATGCCACCGTCACCGGCAAGATCGCGCTCACCGATGCCTTCCTCGACGCCACCGAGGGCGACCGGCTGCGCACGGCCATCACCAACGTCATCCCGGCGGGCGCCCAACTGCGCACCGGCGCGGTGGACCAGGGCAGCCTGGCCGGCGACCTGCTCGGCCTGGTGCTGCTGCTAGACCCGGGCAACGCGCAACCGCGCAGCACCCCGCAGGAGCTGGGGCTGGCGCTGGAGACGCTGCGCGGCGGCGGCTTCCTCGCATACGGCGATCCCGCGGTGCGCCCCGCGCAGCTGGCGGTCGTTTTCACCGGCAACGGCGCGAAATCCGGTGAGAACAATCAGGGTTCGAATCTCGCGCGGTTCGCCGGCGCGCTGCGCGGCCGCGGCGCGGGTGTCGTACTGGCCGGACGCGCCGGATCGGCCGATACGCCGGGGCCGATCGCGGCGGTCCGCTCCGACGCCGCGCTGGCGGGCAGCGTAACCACCGTCGACAACCTGGACCGCGAGATCGGCCGCGTCACCACCGCCCTCGGCCTGACCGAACAGCTCAGCGGCGGCGCGGGCCGATACGGCACCGGCACCAAGGCGACGTCGCTCACACTCGCGGCGATGCCACGCTGACCGCGGCCCAGTCACCGGATGGCAAACGCGCGTGGCGTTCGATCCGGACTCCCTTTCCGTGTTACCGTGAAGACCCGTGGGTCAAACACGGATTCAGGCGCGAACGGCCACGAAGCACATCTTCGTCAGCGGTGGTGTCGCCTCCTCTCTGGGTAAGGGTCTTACCGCCTCCAGCCTCGGACAGCTGCTGACGGCGCGTGGACTGCGGGTCACCATGCAGAAGCTGGACCCGTACTTGAATGTCGATCCGGGCACCATGAATCCGTTCCAGCACGGAGAGGTGTTCGTGACCGAGGACGGTGCGGAGACCGATCTCGACGTCGGCCACTACGAGCGATTCCTCGACCGGGATCTGTCCAGGGACGCGAATGTGACCACCGGGCAAATCTATTCGTCGGTCATCGCCAAGGAGCGCCGCGGCGAATACCTCGGCGATACGGTGCAGGTGATTCCGCACATCACCGATGAGATCAAGAGCCGGATCGTCGCCATGGCCGGTCCGGATCTGCAGGGTCAGACCCCGGATGTGGTGATCACCGAAATCGGCGGCACCGTAGGCGATATCGAGTCGCAGCCGTTTCTGGAGGCGGCCCGGCAGATCCGCCACGACGTCGGCCGGGAGAACGTCTTCTTCCTGCACGTGTCGCTGGTGCCGTACCTGGCGCCGTCGGGTGAGCTGAAGACCAAGCCGACCCAGCACTCGGTGGCGGCGCTGCGCAGCATCGGTATCCAGCCGGACGCGCTGATCCTGCGCTGCGACCGCGACGTGCCGCAGGGTCTGAAGAGCAAGATCGCGCTGATGTGCGACGTCGACGTCGACGCGTGCATCTCCACCCCGGACGCGCCGTCGATCTACGACATTCCGCGCGTGCTGCACCGCGAGGGCCTCGACGCCTACGTGGTGCGCAAGCTCGGGCTGCCGTTCCGCGACGTGGACTGGACCGTCTGGGGCGACCTGTTGGAGCGGGTGCATTCGCCGCGGGAAACCGTCGAGGTGGCGCTGGTCGGCAAGTACGTCGACCTGCCCGACGCGTACCTGTCGGTGACCGAGGCGCTGCGCGCGGGCGGCTTCGCCTCGCGGGCGAAGGTGAACATCCGCTGGGTGCCGTCGGACGAATGCGAGACCCCGTCGGGCGCACAGGCCGCGCTGCGCGAGGTGGACGCGGTGCTGATTCCGGGCGGCTTCGGCATCCGCGGCATCGAGGGCAAGATCGGTGCGGTGAAATACGCACGGACACGGGGCATTCCGCTGCTCGGGCTGTGCCTCGGCCTGCAGTGCGTGGTGATCGAGGCGGCCCGCTCGGCCGGCCTGATCGAGGCGAGCTCGGCCGAATTCGATCCGGACACACCGCATCCGGTGATTTCGACGATGGCCGATCAGCGAGACGCGGTGGCGGGCGCGGCCGATCTCGGCGGCACCATGCGGCTCGGCGCGTATCCCGCTGTGCTGGAAAAGGGTTCGGTTGTGGCCCAGGCATACGGCGGCGAGCAAGTGTCGGAGCGGCACCGGCACCGCTTCGAGGTGAACAACGCCTACCGCGACAAGATCGCGCAGAGCGGGCTGAAGTTCAGCGGCACCTCGCCGGACGGGCACCTGGTCGAATTCGTCGAGCTGCCCGCCGACGTGCACCCGTTCTTCGTGGCGACGCAGGCGCATCCCGAGCTGAAGAGCCGCCCGACCCGGCCGCATCCGCTGTTCGCGGCGCTTATCGCGGCGGCGCTGAAATACAAACTGGCCGAACGTCTTCCGGTCGACATCCCGGGTGAGGAAGAATTCGCCGACGCGGAGCAGGGTGCCTGAGTGAACGGTCCGGGGAGCCACGATTTCGAGACGGTGGCGAGTAGGACCGTCTACAGTGGCGCGATCCTCGCGCTGCGGCTCGACAAGGTGGCCATGCCGGGCGGCAAGGTCGTCGAACGTGAGGTGGTCGAACATCACGGCGCGGTGGCCGTGCTCGCCGTCGACGATGCCGACAACGTGGTGCTGATCCGCCAGTACCGGCATCCGGTCGGCACCCGGCTGCTCGAACTGCCCGCCGGGCTGCTCGACGTGCCGGGCGAGGATCCCTTGACGGCGGCGCGGCGCGAGCTCGCCGAGGAGACGGGGCTGGCGGCGCGGGACTGGTCGGTGCTGGTGGATGTCGCGCTCTCGCCCGGCTTCACCGATGAGGCGCTGCGCGTGTACCTGGCTGTCGGCCTGTCCGAAACCGACCGTCCCGAACCGGAATTCGAGGAGGCCGATCTGGAGCTGGTGCGACTGCCGGTGGCGGAGGCGGTGCGCGCGGCGCTGGCGGGGGAGATCTCCAACGCCACCGCCGTCGCGGGTGTGCTCGCGCTGGCCGCCGCGCGGGCGGGCGGTATCGCGCCGCGGCCCGCCGATGCGCCGTGGCCGGGGCGACCCACCGCGTTCCTGGAACGCAAAGCCGCGCAACAGCAGTCGGAAGCCTGACGGGGCGCCCGTGGTGCTCGCGCGCGAGATCGACGCCTATCTCGACCATCTCGCCGTCGAGCGCGGCGCGGCGCGCAATACGCTCGGCGCCTACCGGCGCGATCTGGACCGCTACCGGAATTTCCTTACCGGGCGCGGTATTTCGGCGCTGGACGCGGTGACCGAGGGTGATGTCGCCGAATTCATCATGGCGCTGCGGGCCGGTGGTCCGCAGCATCCGCCGCTGGCCGCGAGCTCGGTGGCGCGGGCACTGATCGCGGTGCGCGGGCTGCACCGGTTCGCCGCCGCCGAGGGGCTCACCGTCACCGATGTCGCGCACGCGGTGAAACCGCCCGCCCCCGGCCGCCGGTTGCCGAAAGCCCTTCCGTACGAACAGGTGCTGCGGGTGCTGGAGGCGGCGGGCGGCCCGGTGGACGGTGACGGCGCGGACGGCGGGCCGCGTGGGCTGCGCGACCGGGCGCTGCTCGAGCTGCTGTATTCGACCGGTGCCCGGATCTCGGAGATGGTCGGGCTCGACGTCGACGATCTGGACACCGCAGAGCGGGCGGTGGTGTTGCACGGCAAGGGCGGTAAGCAGCGCATGGTGCCGATCGGCAGGCCCGCGCTCGCCGCGGTCGACGCATACCTGGTGCGCGGCAGGCCGCTGCTCGCCGCGCGCGGCAAGGCGAACGCCGGTGCGCTGTTCCTGAACGCGCGCGGGGGGCGGTTGTCGCGGCAGAGCGCGTGGCAGGTGCTGCAGACCGCGGCCGAGCGCGCGGGTATCGACGCGGCGGTCTCGCCGCATACGCTGCGGCATTCGTTCGCCACCCATCTGCTCGACGGCGGCGCGGATGTGCGTGTCGTACAAGAACTTCTGGGGCACGCCTCGGTGACGACGACCCAGATCTACACCCTGGTGACCGTCAATACCCTGCGCGAAGTCTGGGCGACCGCGCATCCCCGGGCGCGTTGACCGCCGCTGCGCATACCATTTGTGTTCGCGCGCAGCGGATCGCGGTGTACGCGAACACGAAAACCATGCGGCGCGACACACCCGACCGCGAATTCGGACGAAACGGCCGGTATCGACCGGCCGGAAAGGCGTGGATGGCGCATTCGAGACTTATCCGCGAATCGCCGGAAAACCGCTGTCGCGTGTCCGAGCGTGGATCTCGAGCGATCGGGCGGTAGCGTCTATCGGAAGCTGGACCGTACGTGAGCGAACGAAGAGAGCGAACCATCAGATACAGCGCGCATCGCGCACGGCGGAACCGAGCGCCAGCGAGGAGGAGCCGTAAGCGAGGTCGGGCCTGATCGGCTTCGCTAGGCTCGGCGAAGAAACGGGCAGGAACGTATAAGGAGCAGCGGATCGTGACGACAGCCGACGCGGCGGAGCCGCCGATGGGTGCTGGGGCGCAGCCGCTTATGGGCCCGCGAGGTCCGTACTCGGCCGCCGCGGCGGAAGCAGCCGTGTGGTCCGGGGCGGATCTGCCGGACGACGCGACACTCGGTCCGACGGGGCGCCCGCTGCGCCTGGTACCCGACCCGGCGCCGGTCCAGTCGCACGGCAATGCCCAGATCATCGCCATGTGCAATCAGAAGGGCGGGGTGGGCAAGACCACCTCGACCATCAATCTCGGCGCCGCGCTCGCCGAATACGGCAGGCGGGTGCTGCTGGTGGATCTCGATCCGCAGGGCGCGCTGTCCGCGGGATTGGGTGTGGCGCACCACGATCTGGAATTCACCGTGCACAATTTGCTCATCGGCTCCAAGGTCGGCATCAACGACGTGCTGATGCACACCCGGGTCGAAGGCATGGATCTGCTGCCGAGCAATATCGATCTATCGGCCGCGGAGATCCAGCTGGTCAACGAGGTCGGGCGGGAACAGTCGCTCGGCCGCGCGCTCGCGCCCATCCGCGACAACTACGATTACGTCCTCATCGACTGCCAGCCCTCGCTCGGTCTGCTCACGGTGAACGCACTCGCGTGTTCGGACGGCGTGATCATTCCGATGGAATGCGAATACTTTTCGCTGCGCGGCCTCGCCCTGCTCAACGACACCGTGGAGAAGGTGCGGGACCGGTTGAATCCGCGGCTGAGCCTGTACGGCATCGTTGTCACCATGTTCGATGCGCGCCTACTACATTCCCGGCAGGTCATGGCGCGGGTCGTCGAGGTATTCGGCGACCTGGTCTACGATTCGGCGATCTCGCGGACCGTCCGATTCCCCGATGCCAGCGTCGCCGGTGAACCCATCACCACCTGGGCCCCCAAATCCAGTGGAGCCGAACAATATCGGTCGATGGCGCGGGAAGTCATCTACCGGTCCGGCCGGTGACCGGGCCTGCCCCAGCCGCACGACAGTCGACAACGGAAACCATCGGTACCGAACCTGCTGTCGTGCAGGGTGATACCGGCGTGTCCGCCGAACCGGTTGCGGCGGAACGGGAGTCGCAGCCGCCATCCGGATTCCAGCTGCGCCTGAGCAACTTTCAGGGACCGTTCGACCTGCTGCTGCAGTTGATCAGCTCGCGCAAGCTGGACGTCACCGAGATCGCGCTGCACAAGGTGACCGACGAATTCATCGCCTACACCAAGGCATTGACCGCGAGCCTGGCCGACGAACACAAGCTGCGCGCGGACAAGATCCTCGATCAGACCACCGAATTCCTGGTGGTGGCGGCCACGCTGCTGGACCTGAAGGCGGCGCGGCTGCTGCCCTCCGGCGAGGTGACCGACGCCGAGGACCTCGAGCTGCTGGAGGCGCGCGACCTGCTGTTCGCCCGGCTGCTGCAATACCGGGCGTTCAAGCAGGTCGCCGAGTTGCTCGGCGAATTGGAGGCGGTGGCGCTGCGGCGTTACCCGCGCGCGGTGGGGTTGGAGGAGCGTTACCTCGGCCTGCTGCCGGAGGTTACCCTTGGGGTTGACGCGGCAGGTTTCGCCGATATCGCCGCAGCGGCGTTCCGGCCCCGGCCGGTCCGCAAGGTCGGTCTGGAACACCTGCACGCACATGCCATTTCGATCGCCGAACAGGCCGCGCTGGTGCTGGAACGGTTGAAGCTGCGCGGACCCGGCGGCTGGACCACCTTCGGTGAGCTGGTGGCCGACTGCGCGATACCGATCGAGATCGTCGCCCGTTTTCTGGCGCTGCTCGAGCTGTACCGCGGCAAGACAATCGAATTCGACCAGCCCGATCCGCTCGGGCCGCTGTCGATCAGCTGGATCGGGGATCCGGAGAACGGGGCGGCGCACACACCGGCATTGACCATCGAGGAGGACTACGGGTGAACGAGTTCAGCGGGCGGACGGAGGAATCCGCGGACTCCTCCGTCGATGCCGACGCCGCCGTTCCCGTGGATGCCGCCTCGGTCGAGGCTCCCGTTCGACGAGTCGATGTCGCTGCCGCGATCGCCGCTGCGGCTCGGGCCGATGCGGCTGCGTCGGCCGATGCTGCAACGTCTAGCGATGCCGGTGCCTCTGGCGATGCTGCGTTGTCTGGCGATGTTGATGCCTCTGTTGGTATGTCGGCCTCGGCGGATGGTTCTGCTCCGGTCGATGTCGCCGCTGCGATCGCGGCTGCGGCTCGGGCTGATGCGGTTGCGTCGTCCGCTGCCGCGACCTCTGGCGCTGCCGTGACCTCTGGCGATGTCGATGCCTCTGTTGCTATGTCGGCCTCGGCGGGTGCCTCTGCTCCGGTCGATGTCGCTGCCGCGATTGCCGCTGCGGCTCGGGCAGATGCGGCTGCCTCAGCCGATGCTGCGGCTTCTGGCCATGCTGCGGCGTCTGGCGGTGTTGATACGTCGGCCCCAGCGGATGCTGCTCCGGTCGATGCCGCCGCTCCGATCGCCGCTGCGGCCCGGGTCGATGCTGCTGCATCAGCCGACGCCGCGGTGTCTGGCGATGCCGCGATCTCTGGCGATGCTGCGGTGTGTGGTGGTGTCGATGCCTCTGTTGGTACGTCGGCCTCGGCGGATGCCTCTGCTCCGGTCGATGTCGCCGCTGCGATCGCGGCTGCGGCTCGGGCTGATGCTTCTGCGTCGTCCGCTGCCGCGACCTCGGTGGACTCCGAAACCCCTACTGGTACTTCGGCCCCGGCGGATGCTGTCGCCTCAGACGATGCTGTTTCGGTTGATGCCGCCGCGACTGCTACTGCGGCCGATGTTGTGGCCTCGGCTGCTGCGGCGACCCCGGTCAGTGGCAAAACCCCTATCGGTACTTCGGGTCTGGAGGGTGCATCCGCCTCGGTCGGTGCCGCGATCCCGGTTGATGCCGACACCTCGATCGGTACTTCAGCTCCGCCCGATGCCGCCTCGGCCGATGCCGCTGACTCGGCCGATGCCGCTGACTCGCCCGCTGCCGCTGACTCGCCCGCTGCCGCTGACTCGCCCGATGCCGCTGACTCGCCCGATGCCGTCGTGTCGGCGAATCCGGCGTGGGCGACCGACGCGAGCCTCGTTGATCTCGATCACACCGGCGATGATGACGCCGCCTCAGCCGACGAGGTGGCGGAACTCACGCCCGAACCGCTCGGGGATGCCGAATTCCGCGCGGCATTGGAGGCGATGCTGCTGGTCGTCGACGCTCCGGCCCCGGTAGAACAGCTGGCCGCGGCGTTGGCCGATACCGCGCCGCGGGTGGAGGCGGCGCTGCGCGCGATGTCGGCGGAGCTGTCGGAGCGGGGCAGCGGGATCGATCTGCGTTTCGTCGGTGACGGCTGGCGCTTCTATACTCGCAGCGAGTACGCGCCGTATGTGGAACGGATGCTGCTCGACGGCTCGCGGTCGAAATTGACGCGGGCGGCTCTGGAAACGCTGGCGGTGATTGCCTACCGTCAGCCGGTGACCCGGACCAGGGTCAGCGCGGTGCGTGGCGTTAATGTCGACGGTGTGATGCGGACCCTGCTGGCCAGGGGCTTGATTGCCGAGGCCGGGACAGACCCGGAAACCAACGGGACGCTCTACTGCACCACCGAACTGTTCTTGGAACGGATCGGGTTGGCGTCGGTGAGCGACCTGCCACCGTTGGCGCCGCTGCTGCCCGGCGTCGACCTGATCGATGAGATCAACGAGAGCCTGGATACGGATCCCCGTTACACCAGGCTGAGGAAACCCGCCGAGACCGACCTGGATCTCGGCGCCGAGGATTAGGACAGATGAATACTTCCGCTCGCCGAGATGGCACACCGGATCGTAGAAATAGAGGCGACCAGCCCGCACGGGGTGGCGCCGGCCGCACCGCGGGCACCAGCCGCGGCGCCCGTGCGGCACAGCGGGGGAGCACCGAACGCGGCATCCCCGATCGGCAGCGCGACGGCGCGCCACGCCGGGGAGCCGGTGCCCGTGGTACCGGCTATGGTGCGGGAAATGCCGCACCGCAACGGAATTCGCAACGCAAAGCCGAACCCGGGCGTAAGCAGGAGCCGGGGACCCAGCGCCGCACCGAATCCGCGACGCCCGGTAAGCCGGTCGGCAAGAAAACCAAGAACGCCAAGCCGCAGCGGCAGTCCCAGCAGCCGACGCTGCTGAGCAATGCCAAACCGGCCCGCCGCCAGCACGTCGACACGCCCGCCGAGGGCGGCCACACCAAGCTGCCGTGGGGCGAGGGCGAACGGCTGCAGAAGGTGCTGGCCAAGGCGGGTGTCGCCTCGCGCCGCGCCGCCGAGGAGCTGATCGCCGCGGGCCGTGTCGAGGTGGACGGCGCGATCGTCACCGAACAGGGGCTGCGGATCGATCCGCAGCATGCGGTGGTCCGGGTGGACGGCACCCGCATCATGGTCCGCGAGGAACTGGTGCACCTGGCGCTGAACAAGCCGAAGGGCTGGCAGTCCACCATGTCCGATGATCTCGGCAGGCCGTGTGTCGGCGATATCGTCGCCGAGCGCATCGCCGCGGGCCAGCGCCTGTTCCATGTCGGCAGGCTGGACGCCGACACCGAGGGGCTGCTGCTGCTCACCAACGACGGCGATCTCGCGCACCGGCTGATGCACCCTTCGTACGAGGTGTCCAAGACCTACCTCGCGACGGTCAACGGTGAGGTCAACGCCAAGATCACCGGTAAGCGCCTGCGCGACGGCATCGAATTGGAGGATGGTCCGGCGAAGGTGGACCGGTTCCAGGTGCTGGAGTTGGGTGAGGGACGTTCTCTGGTCAAGATCGTGTTGCACGAAGGGCGCAAGCACATCGTGCGGCGGCTGCTCGACGCGGTCGGCCATCCGGTGACCCGGCTGGTGCGCACGCATATCGGGCCGGTCGCGCTCGGCGATCAGCGTCCGGGCACGCTGCGGGTGCTCGGCCGCGATGAAATCGGCAAATTGTATGAGGCGGTGTCGTTGTGAACGGTGTGGAGATTCCGGTCCGGGCCGAGCGGCTGTCGGGCACGTCGCCGCTGGTCGTCGCGATGGACGGGCCGTCGGGGACCGGTAAGTCGAGCGTGTCGCGGCGGTTGGCCACCCGGCTGGGCGCCCGCTATCTGGACACCGGCGCCATGTATCGGGTCGCCACCCTGCGCGTGCTGCGCGCGGGCATCGAGCTGACCGATTCGGCCGCCATCGCCGCGGCGGTGAAGGAGTTGCCGCTGCGCATCGGCACCGATCCGCGGCGCGAGCTGATCGAGCTCGACGGTGTCGACGTGTCGGCGGAGATCCGCGGTGACGCGGTGACCAAGGCGGTGTCCGCGGTGTCGGCGGTGCCCGAGGTGCGCGAACTGCTCGTGGACCTGCAGCGCGAGCTCACGCTGGTGGCGCAGCGGATCGTGGTCGAGGGCCGCGATATCGGCACCGTCGTGCTGCCCGACGCGGACGCCAAGATCTATCTGACCGCTTCGGCGGAGGCGCGGGCGCATCGGCGTAATCAGCAGAACATCGCCGAGGGGCGCGGTGACGACTACGCGGCGGTGCTCGCCGACGTGCAGCGCCGCGACACCCTCGATTCCACCCGCAAGGTGTCGCCGCTGCGGCCGGCCGCGGACGCGGTGCTGGTCGACACCAGTGAAATGAATATGGACGAGGTCATCGACGAGTTGTATCGCGTTGTGGCGCAGCAGGTTTCGGCCGGAGAGGGGCGGTCGTGACGGAGGACGTGCTTGCGGGCGACGGTATCTGGAGCGACGAATCCGATTGGGAGATCGTCGATCTGGCGGGTGAGCCGGAGGACGAGGAACAGCTCGCCATGCCGACCCTCGCCGTGGTCGGCCGCCCGAATGTCGGCAAATCGACGCTGGTGAACCGGATCCTGGGGCGGCGCGAGGCCGTCGTAGAGGACATTCCCGGCGTCACCAGGGACCGCGTCTCGTACGAGGCCAACTGGGCGGGCCGCCGCTTCTGGGTTCAGGACACCGGCGGCTGGGAGCCCGATGCCAAGGGTCTACAGCAGTCGGTGGCGCGGCAGGCCGAGCTGGCGATGGAAACCGCGGACGCGATCGTGCTGGTGGTGGACGCCGTCGTCGGCGCGACCGCGACCGACGAGGCGGCGGTGAAGAAGCTGCGCCGCTCCAAGATTCCGGTGATCCTGGTCGCCAACAAGGTCGACGATCAGCGCGTCGAGGCCGAGGCGGCGGCACTGTGGTCGCTCGGGCTCGGCGAGCCGAGGATGGTCAGCGCCGCGCACGGCCGCGGCACCGGCGATCTGCTCGACGACATCCTCGCGGTGTTGCCCGAGACCCCGCGCGAGGGTTCCGGCGGCCTCGGCGGCCCACGCCGCGTCGCGCTGGTCGGTAAGCCGAACGTCGGCAAATCCAGTCTGCTGAACAAGCTTTCGGGCGATGAGCGTTCGGTGGTGCACGATGTGGCGGGCACCACCGTCGATCCGGTGGACTCGCTCGTCGAATTGGGCGGCAAGATCTGGAAATTCGTGGACACCGCAGGCCTGCGCCGAAAGGTGGCCAATGCCAGCGGAACCGAGTTCTACGCCTCGCTGCGCACCAAATCGGCGCTGGAGGCCTCCGAGGTGGCGATCATGCTGATCGATGCCTCGCAGCCGATCACCGAACAGGATCTGCGGGTGATCAGCCTGGTCGCCGATTCCGGCCGGGCGCTGGTGCTGGCCTTCAACAAGTGGGATCTGGTCGACGAGGATCGCCGGCTCCAGTTGGAGAAGGAGGTGGACCGGGAACTGGTCCGGGTGCCGTGGGCGCAGCGGGTCAATATTTCCGCGCACACCGGGCGCGCCGTCCAAAAGCTGGTTCCCGCAATGGAAACCGCGCTGGAGTCGTGGGATAAGCGGATCCCGACCGGCCGGCTGAACACCTGGCTCAAAGAGGTGGTCGCGGCCACGCCGCCGCCGATGCGCGGCGGCAGGCTGCCCCGCATTCTGTTCGCCACCCAGGCCACCACCCGGCCGCCGACGTTCGTGCTGTTGACCACCGGCTTCCTGGAGGCGGGCTACCGCAGGTTCCTGGAGCGGCGGCTGCGCGAGGAGTTCGGCTTCGACGGGTCGCCGGTGCGTATCTCGGTGCGCGTGCGCGAAAAGCGGGACCGCACCAAGAAATAACGCGGTGAAATCGGGGTCGACCAGCCGCTCGGCCCCGATTTCGTTTGCGGCTCAGCGGAGACGTTGGATCACCTCGGCGAAGTCGGCCATGGCGGTGGCGGGCACGACGAAGTGGGTCAGATGGTATTTCTGCCGATAGCGCTCGAGTGTTCCGGCGATGTCATCGGGCGAACCGTGTAGGACGCCGGGCAGGGCCAGCAGTTCGTCGTCGGACAGGCCGGGAGCGAACATGCGTTGCGTCGTCAGGTCGGGCATGCCTCTGCCGTCCAAATGCACTGTCATGATGGTCAATCCGAGTTCCAGTTGCTCGATCGGGCGTCCGGCCGCGGCGCGGATGAATTCGACGCGATCGGCAAGCGCCCGCTCGACGGCCTCCTCGGTGACCGGGCGTTCGGTCACGTCCACGCCGGCCAGCGAGATGATGTCGGCATTGGCGGCCGCCATCGCGAGCAGCCGATCGCCGCGGCAGGCGACGAGGATCGGCGGAGCGGGCTGTTGCAGCACCGGCGGATTCCCGGTCGCGAACCGCCGCCGCAGCTCGGTTATCATGCGCTCGACATGGGCGATCCGTTGACCGGCGGACGGGAACGGCAGCTCGGCATCCGCGAATTCGTCTTGTGCCCAACCGGTTCCGAGTCCGAGCTCGAGGCGTCCCCCGGTCAGCAGATCGGTGCTCGATACGTCGCGGGCCAGCAACGCCGGTTGGTAGAAGCCTGTGTTGAGCACGAATGTGCCCAGCCGCAGCCGGGTGGTCACGGCGGCCAGCGCGGTCAATGCCGGGAACGGCGCGGCCATTCCGAGATGGTCCGACACCATGATCACGTCGTAGCCGAGGTCTTCCGCCGCTCGGGCCTGGTGCTGCCAGCCGGACATCGACGCGTCGGCGGATAATCCGATACCGAAGCGAAATGGTCTGTCGATCAATGTGCTTCCTCCTACCACTGAGTTGTTGCGGCTCAGCGGAATTCGGCGCGGTGGTCGAGCACCCACTGATGCAGTGTGCGCGGCGGGCGGCCGGTGATGTCGGTGACGGTGCTGGTCGGAAACTGTTGCGGGCCGGTGCGCATCGCGTCGAAACCATCGAGCAGCACATCGACGTAGGAGTCCGGGAAGTCCGGATCGGCGAGCAGGCGTTCGCGTTCCTCGGCGCGGGTGAGCTCCACCCAGCGCAGTGGTCTGCCCAGCGCCTCGCCGATCACCCGTACCTGCTCGGCTCTGGTCAGCACCTGCGGGCCGGTCATCGTGTATGTGGCTCCGGCATGGCCGGATTCGGTGAGCGCGTGCCGCGCGACGGCGGCCATATCCGCCTCGTGGATCGGGCA
This sequence comes from Nocardia sp. JCM 34519.1, assembly GCF_020361265.1. Lineage (NCBI taxonomy): Bacteria > Bacillati > Actinomycetota > Actinomycetes > Mycobacteriales > Nocardiaceae > Nocardia > Nocardia sp. JCM 34519.1. The sequence continues at coordinate 58,771 of NZ_JAIRBR010000024.1, read as the reverse complement.
CATCGACAAATCGCCGTGGCTGCCGCGCACGATATCGCCCGCGCGGATCTGGTCGGCCCACCACAGCGTGTTGACGGCGAACATGGTGGGTTGCAGCACAACGGATTCGATGCCGAGGCCGTGCACGAGGCGCAGCTGTTCGGTATACGGCAGATCCGGGACGCCGCCGGTGCCGAGGAAGACCAGGCGGCGGGCGCGTTCGGCGATGATGTCGAGCGCCTTCGGGAATTGCGCGCCGGTGTGCAGCGGCCACAGCAGGAACACCGCGTCGAAGTCGCGGACGCAAGCGCGCAGCGTATCCGGCTCGGCCAGATCGGCGTGAACCACCTGGACCTGGGTCGGGAATTCGGCGGTAGCCGGATTTCGGGTGGCGGCGCGGACGCCGTGGCCCGCGTCGAGTAGCTGGTGGACGAGTTGGGAGCCGACATTGCCGGTCGCGGCCAGGACGAGGATATTCGGGTCGTTGCTCATGGGCACGATCATGGCCAGTTGGCCGCGGATCTCCGCATAGTCGAGGCTATTCTTGCTGGAAACCGTCATCGAATGGAGGATCATCGATGGATTCCGTCGATCGAGGAATTCTGCACGCCCTGCGGATCGACGGGCGGGTCCCCTTCCGGGCGGTCGGCGAGGTGCTCGGCATTTCGGAGAACACCGTCGCCCGTCGCTACCGGCGGCTGCGCGCCGAATACGGGATGCGGGTGGTCGGCGCGGTGGACGGCAGCCGACTCGGCCACGCGCAGTGGACCATTCGACTGCGCTGCACACCCGACGCGGCCGAATCGGTGGCGAATGCGCTTGCCGCCCGCGACGATACGCATTTCGTCTACCTGCTCTCCGGCGGGACCGAGGTGTCGTGCACCGTGCAAACGCGCAATACCGACGACCAGGAATCGCTACTGCTGCACAAACTTCCGCGCACCAGCCGGATCGTCGCGATGTCGGCGCATCTCATCCTGGGCGGGTTCAAGGTGCCGGACCAGTGGCAGGCCCCGGATGTGCTGACGCCGGACCAGATCGACCGGTTGCGTCCGGAGCTCGGCGAAACCGCCACTACCCCAACGCATTTAGATGACGGTGAGCGCGCGCTGCTGACCGCCCTCAGCCGGGACGGCCGCGGCTCCTATGCCGAGCTCGCCACCGCCACCGGCTGGTCGGAGGTCACCGTCCGCCGCCGCATGGATATCCTGCGGCGCAGCGGGATTCTGCATTTCCGCCTCGATATCCCCGCCGCCGCATTCGGATTCGGCACCGAGGCCAGGCTGTGGATCGGCGCACAGCCATCGGCGGTGGCCGCGGTCGGGGCGGAACTGGCCCGGCATCCCGAGGTCGCCTTCGTCGGACTGACCACGGGCCCGACCAATCTGGTCGCTGCCGTCAACTGCCGCGACGCCGTCGACCTCGGACGCTATCTCACCGAACGGATCGCGGGGGTGTCCGGAGTGGCGACACTGGAATCCGCCCCGATCATCCGCACCGTGAAACGCGTTGGGGCACTGCTAGTTTGAGCTGGGCAGTTGCAGGGTACCTCTGACGCTACGGCGAATTCGGCTGCGCCGCATCGAACTCGCACCGGCGACCGTGGCGTGCTGGAGCGAGACCGAGATCGGGCGGCGCATTCCGGTGGCGAAGGCCGAATCATCCTTGTCGGCCAATGGATATCGCAGTCCGCCGATGATTCTGGACTGTTCGCCCGCGGTCTTCGGTGTGGCCCGTCGCTCGTAGGTGGATCGATGCGTCGCGGAGCCTGCCGCGTTTCGGGCGAGCTCGGTGCGGCGGTTCGGTCACTGCAAGGCCCGGCGCAGCTGGTCGTAGCCGGGTGCCAGGAGACGCATTCCGGTGGCACGGCCGCGTCATCCGTGTCGGCCACCGGATATCGCAGTCCGCCAATGGTTCTGGACTGTGCGGTCGCGGTTTTCGGCGTGGCCCGCCGCTTGCAGGTGGGTCGATGCGTCGCGGAGCCTGCCGCGTTTCGGGCGAGCTCGGTGTGGCGGTTCGGTTACTGCAAGGCCTGACGCAGTTGGTCGTAGCCGGGTGCGAGGCGGCGCATTCCGGCGGCGAAGGCGGCATCGTCCTTGTTGGCTACCGGATATTGCAGTCCGCCGATGATCCTGGACTGTTCGGCGGCGATATCGGCGGCCTCGGTGCGGCCGATATCGCGCAGGTGGATCGATGCGTCGTTGAGCCTGCGCGCGCCGAGTCCGACGGAGAACCAGCTCAGCAGGCCGCGCGCCGGTTCGGGCAGTTCCGCGTCGGCGAGTTCGGCGAACTGTTCGGCCTGCTGTGCCGCGCCGGTGAGCCAGCGCACCGCGTGTGGCAGCGAATCATTCAGTGCTGCAAGGGGTTCCACGTCGCGCTCGACGTCGAATCCGAATCGCATGACGTATGGCGTATTCGTGTAGCCGATGCGGTCGGCGCGCCAGGCTTCCAGGAAATCCGTGATCGGCAGCGTCGCGTACGGGTTGCCCTGCGGATCGTGCAGCAGCACCGAATCGTCGCCGACCTCCAGCGCCACCACGTAATGGTCTGCGCCATCGACATTTCCGGAGTTCGGGTGATACCGCAACAGTCCCATATCCACCGGGCCGACCAGCACCGGCCCGTGCGACACCGCCGCCCGCAGCCGGTCCAGCGCCTCATCGGGCGTGCCGCCGGTGGTGCGCGCGCAGGTGCGGCCGAGCAGTTCGATGGCCGCGTCCAGGCCGATTTCCGGATCCCAGCCGACCGGGCTGAAGAACGGCATGCCGCCCGGCGTCGCCCCGGGGCCGCGATACAGTTCGACGCCGAACGGTGCGCCGGTGAGGGTTTCGATCAGACCGACCGGCGGCGCGTCGGATCCGATGAGCATGGCGAGTGAGTTGCTGTAGCAGTACGGGCCGGAGCCGATGTAGGAGACCATGACTCCACTGCACCGCCTGACATGGTGTGAGAGTCAAGCGGTGAGCGCGGCCGGATCGGCGGCGAAGCGTCCGGCGGATCTGGCGGCTCAGCGCGGGTTGGGTAATGTGCAGCCGCCGCGCCGCTCTACCGAGATTTAGCTCCTCGGCCACCGCGACGAAGGCATTTTCGAGCACCGGATGACCGTGCGTGATCTGCGCCTGACCGGTGCCGATACGCTGGCTTGCGGAGTAGTCAAACTGTACTGTGTGTCGGCGTAAGTGGTTGGTGGACAAGCCTTTCCGGCACGTGGTCTGAGCAGGAAAGGGTTTGTGCATGCAGACCGGAGAACCGAGCCGCACCGCGATGGGTGTCGCGATCTATCGTGCGGAGCACCAGCTCGAGGACGGCGGGCGGATCTTCACCGATCCGCTCGCCGTTCGCATCGTCGACGGCATGGTCGATTCGCTGAACATCCACGAGGATCCGGCAATCCGTCGCAGGATGCGGTTGATCATCGCCGCCAGAGCGCGGTACGCGGACGACGCGCTGGCGGCGGCGGTCGCCGCGGGCACGACGCAGGCGGTGGTGCTCGGCGCGGGTCTGGACACCCTCGCCTACCGCAATCCGCATGCGGGACTGCGTGTCTACGAGATCGACCATCCGGCCACCCAGGAGTGGAAGCGGAACCGGTTGCGCGAGACCGCGATCGATATCCCCGGCTCGGTGACCTACGTGCCGGTCGACTTCGAACGGCAGACACTCGAACAAGCCATGGCCGCAACGGAATTCGATCCGAGCCAGCCCGCCTTCGTGATTTGGCTCGGTGTCGTCGTCTATCTCACCGGCGATGCGATCCGCGCGACGCTGCGCTATCTGGCCGGTCTAGCACCGGGCACCGAGGTGGTGCTCGACTATGCCCAGCCGGTGCGCGCCGTCACGCCGGAGGAACAGGCAATGGCCGAGGTGCGCGACGCCCGGCTGGCCGCGCTGGGCGAGCGCTGGCTCAGCCTGTTCACCCCGGAGGAGATGGCAGGGGAACTGCGCGCCGCCGGATTCGAGGTCGCCGAGGATCTGGATCCGGCCGCCGCGATCGGCCGCTACCTCGGCGCGGATCTACCGGCGGAACGCCTCGGTCCGCATATCGTCCGGGCGGTCGTCCCCTCTTAAAAAGATGCCTTATTGATAACGTGGTTCCTTGCTGATATGAATGGCTGCGCCTGATTCGCGTCGTTCGGAGGGAACCATATGCAGATCCGGGACAACGTGGTGCTGGTCACCGGAGGCGCCTCCGGGCTCGGGCTGGCGACCGCGCGCAGGCTCGCCGCCGACGGCGCCGCGGTGGTGAGCTTCGACCTGCCGGAATCCGATGCCGCGCGGGTGGCCGCGGAACCCGGGCTGACCTTCGCGCCCGGTGACGCGACCGATGAGGACGATGTCGCGGCCGCGCTGGATGTCGCCGAATCCCTCGGCCCGCTGCGGGCGGTGGTGAACTGTGCGGGCATCGGGCTGCCCGGCCGGGTGCTCACGGGGGATCGGGTGATTCCGCTGTCCGCCTTCCAACTCGTCGTCGAGGTCAACCTGGTCGGCACCTTCAATGTGCTGCGGCTGGCCGCCCAGCGCATCGCCCGCACCGCGCCGGTCGACGGCGAGCGCGGCGTCATCGTGAACACCGCGTCGGTGGCGGCCTTCGACGGGCAGGTCGGTCAGGCCGCGTACTCGGCGTCCAAGGCGGCGGTGGCGGGCATGACCCTGCCGCTGGCCCGCGATCTGGCCGAACATCTCATCCGGGTGGTCACCATCGCGCCCGGCATGTTCGATACGCCGCTGCTGGCCGGCCTCTCGCCGGAGGCGAGAACCGCACTGGCGGAACAGATTCCGCACCCGCAGCGGCTCGGCCACCCGGATGAGTTCGCCGCGCTCGTCGCGCACGTCATCGACAATCCGGTGCTCAACGGCGAGGTCATCCGTCTGGATGCCGCGCTGCGCATGGCCGCGCGCTGACCCTCGGCAAGCGCCGAATCCGGCCTGTCGCGGGCGCTTCCGGCGTATGGTCCGAGCGGTCGGGGGTGTGAACGGCCGCGTCCGGGTATTCGCTGTGCGCGATACCCGAGATAAGGAGATGCTGTGCGCGCGCTCACCCTGATTCCGCAGACACCCGGCACGCTCGGCGTAACGGAGGTGCCGGACCCGGCGCCGGAGGCCGGTGCGTTGACGGTCGACGCCATCGCGGTCGGCATCTGCGGCACCGATCGCGAAATCGCTTCCGGCGCATACGGTTGGGCGCCGCCGGGCCGGGAACGGCTGACCCTCGGCCATGAATCGCTCGGCCGGGTGCGAACGGCGCCCGCAAGCAGCGGATTCGCGACGGGCGATCTGGTGGTCGGCATCGTGCGGCGGCCGGATCCACTGCCGTGCGGCGCCTGCGCCCGGGGCGAATTCGATATGTGCCGCAACGGCGAATACACCGAGCGCGGCATCAAGGAACGCGACGGTTACGCCGCGCAGCAGTGGACTATCGAGCCGGAGTACGCAGTCAAGGTGGATCCGGGCCTGGCCGATGTCGGGGTGCTGCTGGAACCCGCGACGGTGGTGGCCAAGGCCTGGGAGCAGATCGAAAAGATCGGTGCGCGAGCGTGGTTCGCGCCACGCCGGGTGCTGATCACCGGCGCCGGACCGATCGGGCTGCTCGCGGCGCTGCTCGGCCGCGAGCGCGGACTCGAAGTCCATGTGCTCGATCGCGTCGCCGACGGGCCGAAGCCGAAGCTGGTCGCCGAGCTCGGCGCGCAGTATCACACCGAGGAATTGACGGTGGTCGGCCCGAAGATCGCCCCGGACATCGTGATCGAGGCCACCGGCAACGCGCAGGTCGCCCTCGGCGCGATGGAGACCAGCAGCCCGGCGGGCATCGTCTGCCTCACCGGTGTGTCATCGGCAGGCCGGGCGGCGCAGGTGGACGCCGGACTGCTGAACCGAAACCTGGTGCTGGAAAACGATGTGATCTTCGGCTCGGTGAACGCGAACCGCCGCCACTACGAGCAGGCCGCGGCGGCGCTGGCGCGGGCCGATACCGGCTGGCTGGCGGGCCTGATCACGCGCAGGCTGCCACTGGAGCGGGCGGCCGAGGCATTCCGGCCCGGCGAATATGCCGACATCAAGGTCGTCATCGATATGGAGACGAAATAGCCTGCGCGGCAACGGATCAGCCGCGGCCGTGGCGGCGCTCGTACGCCGCGCGCTCGGCGGCGGCCCGGTCGCGTTCGCGCACATCGGCCAGCGCCGGATCGAGGCCGTGCTTGGCCAGCCGGTGGCGCCGGTAGACGTACATGAGCGCGACGGTGAAATAGATGAGCGGCAGATAGAGCAGCGCCATCATCGCCAGACCCATCCACAGCGGCCCGGGGATCAGCAGGAACAGGCACAGCGGCGGGATGATCGGGATCAAGATACGCAGCAGGTAGCGGCGGGCCGCGCCCGGTCCGGTCAGATCGTCGATCACCCACTCCGACATCGACGGTGGGAGGGTGCCGCCGCAGGCGTAGCGGATCCGCTGCGCGATGGTGGGTGTCGCGGACCGTGCCTCACCGATTCGGTTGTCGCGTCGTGCTGCTGTGCGCATGGGAACCATTCTTCCGTTCGTCGGCGGGGGCACCTTCGACCGCTGGATTGCCGGGGAGGCGTTTTCGAGCGTAGCGCCCCGGATAGTGGGCAACCGAAGGCCCGGCCACCGAATGTGGCGCCGGGCACGACCGGCAGGCGGTGCTCGGTCGAGTGCACTCGATGGTGAAGCGAAATCTGTTGTGGCGGAGGGTGTCAAGGTCTTTGGTCCCCAACTTCGTATCCCTTTCGGATCTTGGTTCGATGCGCGGCATCGGCCAGAGTGGGTGACTCCACGGAACGCGTCCGATGGATCGACCGAAAGTGAGGGCCGACGTTGCCGCGCGCGTCACAAGGGTGGTCGTCGCCGAGATTTCCCGACGTGGTCGTGTTCGCGCGCGGCCGGGTTTCGTCGCTGGAGATGGAACGGGTGTCCGGAGCGATCGGCAGGCTGCTGGAGCGATACGGGATCCCCGGCGGCGCACGGGTCCGGGTGACCGGTGCGAACTGCGACGACGGGCCGCTGCTCATCCAGGTGAATCTGCGGGTCGGGGACAAGCCGGTAAGGGTGCAGACGATGACGCGCGGCGGCGGCGACATCCTGACGGTGGTGGTGCGGCTGGAACGGCGGATCGCGGAACTGTCCGCGCCGTGGCGACCGCGACCGTGGCCCGATGCCGCCGCCCGCCCGCTCGCCGGTATCGGGCCCGGTGACCTCGCCCGGCGGAAGGTGTACCCGCTGCTGGTCGCCGAACCGCTCGCCGCCGCCGCGGTGCTGGATGCCATGGATTACGACGCGCACCTGTTCACCGACGCGGAGACCGGTGAGGATGCCGTGATCTACCGCGCGGGGCCGACGGGTTTGAAAATGACCCGCCAGCATCGGGTGCATCCGGCCGACACCACGTTGCTGACAACCAATCCGAAGCCCGCGCGCAAACAGACCGAAACCGAAGCGACGCTGCGATTGTGCGCATACGGGTTGCCGTACCTGTTCTACACCGACCGGGATACCGGACGCGGCCACCTGCTGTACCGCCGCTACGACGCGGATCTCGGGCTGATCGTCCCGGCGGGCTGAGCGTAAACCGGCCGTCCGGCGCGCGGCGCGATCTATCGTTGAGTGGTCACGCCGTGTTCGGAAGGTGTTGTGCGATGAACGATTTGGAACAGCGCATTCGCCAGGCGCTGCACGATGCCCGGCAGGCGCTCGCCTCCGGCGACGTCGGGGCGCTCGGGCAGCACATCGCGGCATTGCGCGCCGAGGCGCAGGCGGCGCAGTGCGCCGACGACGACCGTGCGCGCCTGCTCGAACTGTGTGATGCCGGCCTGAAAAGGGTTGGCTGGGCGGCGAATCGGCGTAAACCCAGCGCGTCATGAACGATCCGGCTCGACCGGCGTCTCGATGCCGATGCGGGCCAGTTCGGCGAGTACGGCGGCCAGCACGTCCGGTACGGCGGCGGCCACCGGATCCGAAAGGCCGATACCGAGTTCCAGGCATTCGGCCTCGACCGCGATAACCACGAGCTCGTCCGGAACCCGCCCGAGCGCCCGGCCGAGCGGGAGCGCGTCCGGGATTCCCATGGCATGCGAGCTGGCGGCGCGGGTGACGCCGCGCAGCGCGTCGACGGTGGTGCGCCAGATGCGGCCCGGCGTGCACGGTTCGCACAGCACCGCGTCTACCACGACCGCCAATTCGGCGCCGGCCCACAGGTCGAGCAGGCCCGCGGGTTCGCCGTCGCACAGCGTCACCAGAACCTCTGGCAGGCCGAGTTTTTCGAGATCGGTGGCGATGCGGGGGCCGATGCCGTCGTCGTGGCGGAACTCGTTGCCGACGCCGATGACGACGGCCCGCGGCCCGGTCATCGACCCACCACCTCGAGCTCCAGGAAATGTGCCGAGCAGGAGATGCACGGATCGTAGTTGCGGATGGTGCGTTCGCACAGCGCGGTGAGCGCGGCATCGTCGAGGTCCAGGTTGGCCGCGACGACGCGGCGCAGATCGTCCTCGATGGCTGCCTGATTCTGTGAAGTGGGCGGGACGATATTCGCGGCGCGGACGATGCCGTCGGCGTCGACCTGGTAACGGTGGTACAGCAATCCGCGCGGCGCCTCGGTCACCCCGTGCCCGATCCCGGCCCGTGCCTCGGCGGGAACCGCTGGGCGCGAAGGCATTTCGTAGTCGCCGATGATCCGCAGTGCCTCCTCGACGGCGTAGACGACCTCAACGGCCCGAACCAGGATGCTGCGGAACGGATTCCGGCATACGGTACCGAGACCGGCCTGCGCCGCCATCTCCTTGGCCAGCGGTGAGAGCTGTTCGTAGTTGAGCGTGTATCGCGCGAGCGGCCCGGTGAGATAGCGCCTGCCGTCGAGTTCGGCGTGCAGAGCGGTGGAGTGCGGCACCTGGCGTTCGACCACATGTGCGGCGAATTCCTGTGGCGGAAAGGATAATCCGGTGCTGGTGTGCACGATGCCGTTCTCGATGGCATACCGATCCGGTGCGGCGGCGGCGAGCAGGTCGTGCTCGAGTTCCAGGTCCGGATAGTCGAAACCGGCCGCCCACTGGACCGTGTGTATCGCGTAATCCTGTGCACGCCTGAGCTGTTCGGCCAGCGGTGCCAGATCCGCCCGGCCCGGCGTCGAATAGAACCCGCCGACGCGCACGTTGATCGGGTGGATCGGCCTGCCGCCGATCAATTCCAGCAGCGCATTGCCCGCCTTCTTCAGCGCGAGACCCTGTTCCACCAGATCCCGGTGATCGGCGGCCAGCGTGATGGCGTCCGGATAGCCGAGGAAGTCCGGTATGTGCAGCAGGTGAATGTGCAAGGCGTGACTGGAGATCCATTCGCCGCAGTAGAGCAGCCTGCGCAGCGCGAGCAGCGGCGGGTCGAGTTCGACGCCGCAGATCTGTTCCAGCGCGTTGCAGGCGCTGGTCTGGTAGGCCACTGGACAGATACCGCAGATGCGTGCGGTGATGTCGGGTGGTTCGGTGTATGCGCGACCGCGCAGGAACGCCTCGAAGAATCGTGGCGGCTCATAGATATTCAGTTCGGCGCGAGCTACGACGCCATCATCGATCACGACGCGCAGCGCACCCTCGCCCTCGACCCTGGCCAGCGAGCTGACCCGCAGCTGTCTACTCCGGTGACTCATCGCGATTCCGTTCGGCGAAGGCGGGCGCGGCCGCGGCGAAGGTGGTGAAGACTCGGTCGACGTCGTCGGTGGACATTCCGTTGATGCGCAGGATCGGCAGCAGCGCACCGACATTCGGCCGCGCCATCGGGCCGAAACATCCGAAGCAGCCGCGGTGGTACGACGGACACAGCGCACCGCAACCGGCCTGGGTGACCGGGCCGAGGCAGGGAATGCCGTGTGCCACGGTCACACAGGTGGTGCCGCGGCGCTTGCATTCGGTGCAGACGCTGGTGTTCGGAATATCGGGTGCGCGACCGGTTAGGAAGGCGCCCAACGTGTTCAGCAGTTGGCGGCGGTCGATCGGGCAGCCGCGCAGCTCGAAATCCACCGGTACGTGCGCCGCGATCGGCGTCGAGGTGGCCAGCGTCGAAATATGTTGCGGGCTGGCGTAAACCACCGAGGTGAAGTCGGCGATGTCGGCGAAATTGCGCAGTGCCTGGATACCGCCGTGGCAGGCGCACGCCCCGATGGTCACCAGAATCCGGGATTGCGCGCGGATTTCGGCGATCCGGCGTTCGTCGTCGGGCGTGGTGATGGAGCCCTCGACCAGCGAGACATCGTACGGTCCGGGCTCCACCGCGCTGGACGCCTCGGTGAAATGCGCGATGCGGATGCGGCCCGCGAGCGCCAGCAGTTCGTCCTCGCAGTCGAGCAGGGTCAGCTGGCAGCCGTCGCAGGAGGTGAACTTCCAGACCGCGAGTGTTGGGGCGCCCATCACAGCTCCCGCACCGTGAGCAGCGGTTCGGCGGTCGCGTAATCGACGACAGGACCGTCCCGGCACACCAGCAGCGGGCCGAGCTGGCAGTGGCCGCAGCGGGCGACACCGCAGCGCATGTTGCGCTCCAGCGAGACTCGGATATCGGTGGCCGGAATGCCTTTGCGCAGCAGGGTTTGCGCACAGAACCGCATCATCGGTTCCGGGCCGCAGAGGAAGGCCGTCGTATTCGCCGGGTCGACGGCGAGCCGGGCGAGCGGTTCGGTGACGAAGCCGATGGGGCCGGTCCAGCCGGGTGCTGGATGGTCGACGGTCTGGTGGAGGTCCAGTGCCGCATGGGTTTTCCAGCGTTGCTGATCATCGCGGAACAGGATGTCGGCCGGGGTGCGCGCGCCGGTGATCAGCGTGACCCGGCGGTAGCGGGCGCGGTCGGCGAGCGCGCCGAGCACCACCGGGCGCAGCGGCGCGAGGCCGACCCCGCCGCCGACGATGACCAGATCGCGCCCGGCGGCCGACGCCAGATCCCAACCGGTGCCGAAAGGCCCACGGACGCCGATCGATTCGCCGACCGCGCGATCGTGCAGCGCACCGCTCACCGCGCCGACCGCGCGAATCGTGTGCTCGAGCAAACCGTCGGTGGCACAAGGGTTTCCGCTTATCGAAATCGCGACCTCGCCGACGCCGAAGTGGTAGAGCATCATGAACTGTCCCGCCAAGAATGGCGGAGCGGCGGTGCCGGTCGGCGCCAGCAGCAGCGTCGCCGTGTCGGCGGTCTGCTGGATACGGTCGACCACCCGGTACGGCCGCATCATGTCGTCGGCCTGCGTGTCGCGGGCCGGTGCGCCGACGGTCATCGCAGGCCGCCGATCCGCACCGGTGTGCAGGTACAGGTTTCGGCCGGATTGCGGTAGAGATCGAGGAGTCTGGCCCTGGTCGCCTGCAGCCGTTCGAGCACCGCGCCGAACAGCATCAGGGTCAGCGCGTGGCCGAATGCCGGGTCGGATTCGGCGAATTCGGCCAGCGTCGTGGAATCGAATTCGATCGCGTGCACGGTGTCGACGGTGCGCGCGCCGAAATGCCAGCGATACGGCGGCACCAGCCAGGACCAGCCGAGCAGATCGCCGGATCCGAGCGTCTGCACCACCACGTCACCGCGTCCCGGCACCTGCGCGTCGAGCAGCACGGCACCGTCGCGGATCAGCCAACAGCGGTCCGCCCGTTGACCTTCCACGATCAGCCGATGCCCGGTCGGGTAGGTGACGTCGTGCCCGGCCGCGGCCAGTACCGCCAACTCCTCGGGGCCGAGCGTGGCCAGCTGGGCGAATTCGGCGAGTTCGGCAGCGGTCGTCATACCTGGCCCCCTTGCGAAAGTCGTTCCGCGGAGCCGAGTTCCGCCAGCCGGGTGACCTCTGCGGTCAGATCTATTCCGGCCGGGCACCAGGCGATGCACCGTCCGCAGCCGACGCAGCCGGAACTGCCGAACTGGTCGTGCCAGGTGCTGAGCTTGTGGCTGAGCCACTGCCGGTAGCGGCTCTGTCCCGACTGCCGCACGCTGCCGCCGTGCAGGTAGGAGAAGTCGAGTTCGAAGCAGGACGCCCAGCGTTCCCAGCGTTCGGCGTGCTCGCCGGTCAGGTCGGTGACGTCCTCGGTGGTGGTGCAGAAGCAGGTCGGGCACACCATGGTGCAGTTGGCACAGGTCAGACAGCGGCTCGCCACATCGTCCCAGTGCGGTGACTCGCGGGATTCGCGCAGCACCGCGCGCACGTCGACATCGGGCATCGCGCGGCCCATCCGGTCCGCGGCCGCCGCAACTGCGGCATGTGCCGCCGCGATCTCGGTGGTATCGGCGGGGCGGGCGGTGAGCTCCGCGAGCACCTCGGCCCCTGCGGGCGTGCCGACTTCGACCAGGAAGCGGTGTCCGGCGTCGTCGACGCGTTCGGTGAGGGCCAGATCGTAGCCTGGGCCCGCCGCCGGGCCGGTACCCATGGACGCGCAGAAGCACACGCCGCCCGGCTCGGTGCAGTTGACCGCGACGATGAACAGTCCGGCGCGGCGGGCGGCATACGATCGGTCCGGATGCGTGCCGCCGCCGAGCACCCGACCGAGCACCGCGATCGCGGCCAGATCGCACCCGCGCACGCCGATGAATGCGGTGCGTACCGGAAAATCCTCGGCCGCAACGATATTCAAATCCGGTCCGGTCTCCCACACCTTGCGATGCGGCGGATGCAGGAACTGTTTCCAGGAGCCGGGGCCCGCCGAATTCGCGAAAACCGCCTCGTCCTCGCGGCGGAACAGCCGGTAGCTGCCCGGCGCGGTGCGCACGCCCCAACCGGCGGGCAACCGGGTGCCGGAATCGAGTTCGTCCAGGACGATCGCGCCGTCGCGCGCCTGCGGTCCGATGACGCGGTATCGCTGCTCGCGCAGCACATCCACCAGCCGATCCAGGCCGTCGCGGTCGATCACGGCGGTCTCGTTCGCACTGTCACCGGAGCCGGTCATCGCACTGCCTCCCTGCCTTCGCCCATCGAGTCTGGCCCGGCCGCGCGTCTGCGACGAGGGTCCAACGTCCCCGTGCGTTGCGACCGATGCCATTCACCCGCAACGCCTTTCAACAGATTCGCGGTAACTGCTCGCCGACCAGCATGTCCACGATGCGGGCCGCGCCGATGAGCGTGCGCGCGGTGACCCGTCCCGCCGGACCGTCGGTGACCCGGCCGATCACCGTCGCCGCCGCGCCCGCCGCCACCGAACGCATGGCCGCGAGCGCGCGCTCGGCCGCGGCCTCGGCGACGAAGGCCACCAGGCAGCCCTCGTTCGCGACGTGCATCGGGTCCAGGCCGAGCAGTTCGCAGGTGGCGGCGACCTCGGTGGGCACGGGCACATCGGCCTCGACGATCTCGACGCCGACACAGGATGCGGCGGCGAGTTCGTTGAGCGCGCTGGCCAGCCCGCCGCGGGTCGGATCGCGCAGCGCGTGCACGTCGGTCCCGCACGTCGCGATCAGCGCGGCCACCAGCTCGTGCAACGGCCTTGTGTCGGAACGGATATCGGCGTCGAAGCCGAGATCGCCACGGGCGCAGAGGATCGCGGTGCCGTGCGCGCCGATCGGGCCGGACAGCAGCACCACGTCACCGGGTCTGCCGCGGGTGGCCGATGGGTCGGCGCCGGGCAGCCGGGCGCCGATTCCGGTTGTGGTGATGTAGATTCCGTCGGCGGCGCCGCTGCCGACCACCTTGGTGTCGCCGGTGACGACGCGAACGCCGCACGCGGACGCCGCCCGGGCCACCGAGGCCGTGACGGCCCGCAGCTCGGCCAGCGACAACCCCTCCTCCAGCACATAGGCCAGGGAGAGCGCGACCGGCCGCGCGCCGCGCATGGCCAGATCGTTGACCGTGCCGTGCACCGCGAGCGCGCCGATATCGCCGCCGGGGAACCAGCGCGGGGTGACGACGAAACTGTCGGTGCTGAAAACCACGCCCGCGCCGTCGATTTCGACGATCGCGGCATCCTGCAGCGGTTCGTGATCGCCGAGTTCGGCGACGATCACCCGATCGATCAGCTCCGCCATCAGCTGGCCGCCGGATCCGTGTCCGAGCAGCACCCGCTCGTTCTCCGTATGGGGGAGCGGGCAGGCGGGGTCGGCTATCCGCGCCGTGTTCATCGACCCACCGCCGCATTCGGCCGCCGTCCGGCGGTGTAAAAGGCCGCGCAGGTGCCCTCCGACGAAACCATCGGCGCGCCAAGCGGTTTGCGCGGTGTGCAGCGGGTGCCATATGCCGGGCAGTCGGTGGGCAGTGCGGTGCCGCGTAGGATATCGCCCGCGATGCAATCGGCGTTCTCGGTGGCGACCGTGTCGTCGGTGCCGAAGCGGCGCCGTGCGTCGTGCCCGGCGAATTCGGGGGCCAGGGTGAGCCCGCTGTCCGGAATGGTGCCGATACCACGCCAGTTGCGCTCGCTCACCTGGAAGACCCGCCGAATCGTCTGCTGCGCTTCGCTATTGCCGCAACGGCGCACGGCGCGCACATACTGATTGCCGAGTTCGGCGGTGCCGCTTTCCAACTGCCGCACCACCATTAGAATGCCCTCCAGCAGATCGAGCGGTTCGAAACCGGTGACCACTATGGGCACTTGGTATTTCGCGACGATCGGCTCGTACTCGGTCCAGCCCATCACCGCGCACACATGCCCGGCGGCGAGGAAGGCCTGCACCTGATTGTCGGGCGCGTCCAGTATCGCGGTGATCGCGGGCGGCACCAGCACATGGCTCACCAGCATGCTGAAATTGGTCACCCCGGTGGTCGCGGCGTGCAGCACCGCCATCGCGTTCGCCGGTGCGGTGGTTTCGAAACCGACCGCGAAGAACACCACTTCGCGGTCCGGATGCTCGCGGGCGATGGTCACCGCGTCCAGCGGCGAATACACCACCCGGACGTCGCCGCCGCGGGCCTTCACCCCGAGCAGATCGCCGGTGCTGCCCGGAACCCGCAGCATGTCACCGTAACTGGTGAAGATCACCCCCGGCCTGGCGGCGATTTCGACCGCCTGATCGATCATCTCCAGAGGGGTGACGCACACCGGGCAGCCCGGTCCGTGGATCATCCGGATACCCGCGGGCAGCAACTCGTCGATGCCCTGGCGGACCAGCGTATGCGTCTGCCCGCCGCAGACCTCCATGATCGCCCACGGCCGGGTCGCGGTGGCCCGCAACTCGTGCAGCAGCCGCCGGGCCAGCGCCGGATCACGGTATTCGTCAAGGTATTTCATACGACCTCCACATCGGGTCCGAGTTCGGTGGCGATGGCGTCCGGGATCGCCCGGAGCACCGCGAGTGTCTTCGCCGCCTCGACCTCGTCGACTCGGCTGATCGCGAAGCCGACGTGCACGATCACGTAGTCGCCGAGCGCGGCCTCCGGCACATAGGCCAGGCAGACCGGGCGCCGGATTCCGTCGAAATCGACCGTCCCCATCCGCAGCGGCGATTCGTCGGTCACCGCGACGATCCGGCCGGGCACTCCGAGGCACATCGGCTAGCTCCTAATCGTTGGTGGGGCAGGGATTCGCGACCGTGCCGGGTTGTCGGCGATCGTGGCGGCCGCGATCGCGGCCTGGCCGTAGCAGATTCCGCCGTCGTTCATCGGAATCCGCTCACCGACAAGACCTTTCAGTCCGGCATCGGCTAGGCCGGACAGTACGAGGGAGGTGAGCAGCGCGTTCTGGAAGACGCCGCCGCCGAGGCAGACGACAGGATCCGGTGCGAGGGCCGCCGCGGCATCGACGGCCATGGCTACCACCACCGCGGCGACAGTGCGGTGGAATCGCGCGGCGATCTCGCCGACCGGGCGGTCACAGGCGAGCGCCTCGCACAGGGTCGGCGTCGGGTCGTATACCAGCAAACCGTCGCGGCGGTGCAGCGCCCAGCGCAACGGTTCGGTTGCGGTACCGGCAAATTCGGCTGCGGCGGCCTCCAGCCGGACGGCCGCCTCGCCCTCGTAGCTGTTGTCGTCGCAGAGGCCGAGTAGCGCGGCCAGCGCGTCGAACAGTCGTCCGGCACTGGATGCCCGGGGGCAGTTGATATTTCGTTCGATGATCGCGCGGACGGCGGAGGTTTCCCGTTCGGGTAGTCGGTCCAGCAGTCCGGCCGCCGCCTCTTCGGGCAGTGCCGTTCCGAAAGACTCTGCGCCCCAAAGGTATCCGAGCGCCATACGGGCGGGCCTGCGCACCGCGGCCGCACCGCCGGGCAGCGGCGCGGTGGCGAACCGGCCGACCCGGCGGTATCCGGTGTAGTTCGCCAGCAGCACCTCGCCGCCCCAAAGCGTGCCGTCGTCACCGAAGCCCAAGCCGTCCAGGGCAATTCCGACGAACGGGTCGGAGACAAGGTGTTCGGCGGCGGTGGCCGCGATATGCGCGTGGTGGTGCTGGATCGCGATGCGGCGGTCAACGGGCCAGTGCGCACGCGCGTACCCGGTCGACAGGTAGCCCGGATGACGGTCGTGCGCAACGAATTCCGGGTGTGCGCCGGATAACCGGCAAAGCGCGTCGATGCCCGCCTCGAAGGCGGCGTACGCATCCGCGTCGGCCAGATCGCCGAGATGCGGCCCGACACTCGCGCTGTCCGAAATAGCAAGGGCAGCAGTATGTTTCAGCTGAGCTCCGACCGCGAGCACCGGCCTGGGCGCGGATATGGGCAGCGGCAGCGCGCCGGGGGCGTAGCCGCGTGCGCGGCGCAGCGTGACGGTCCGGCCCGCGACCACCCGCACCACCGAATCGTCGTAGCGGGCGCGGATCGCCCGGTCGTGGCACAGGACGCCGTCCACGATCGGGCCGAGCGCGGCTACGGCGGCCGCGTCATCGATGACGGTCGGCGCGCCGCCGCGGTTACCGCTGGTCACCACCAGTGGGCGGTCCAATTCGGCGAGCAGCAGGTGATGCAGCGGGCTGTACGGCAGGAAGACGCCGATCGTCGCGGTGCCGGGTGCGATATCGGCGGCGACGGGCGCGCCGGCGTGCCGGGGCAGCAGCACGATCGGCGCGGCGGGCGAGGTGACCAGCCCGGCCGCGATGGTGTCGACCACGCCGAGGGTCCGGGCCGCAGGCAGATCGCGGACCATGACTGCCAGCGGCTTGGCCGGGCGTGGCTTGCACGCGCGCAGCCTGGCGACGGTATGCGCGGCCTGCGCATCGCATACCAGCTGATAGCCGCCGATGCCCTTGATCGCGACGATGCCGCCCGCAGCCACCGCGGCGCAGGCCGCCGACAGCGCGTCATCCCCGGTGGCACCGGTCGGCAGCCAGCTCAGGCGGGGGCCGCAGTCCGGGCAGCTCGTGGGTTCGGCGTGGAAACGCCGATCGGCCGGATCGCGGTATTCCGCGGCGCAAGCGGGACACAGCGGGAATTCGCGCATCGCGGTGCGCTCCCGGTCGTAGGGCAGCGCGTCGATCACCGTCGCGCGCGGGCCGCAGTCGGTGCAGTTGAGAAACGGGTAACGGTAGCGCCGGTCGGCCGGATCGAAGAGTTCGCGCAGGCAGGCCGGGCAGATCGCCAGATCCGGCGGAACCCGCGCGGCCAGCCTCGGCGTGGTGGCCGGTCCGCTGTCGGCGACCGCGAAATCCGGGCTCAGCTCGATACCCGCGGCGAGCGGTGTCACCGCGATATCGTCGATGACGGCCGCAGCCGGTGCCGAATCGTGAAGGCGCACAACGAATTCGGCGATCGAATCGGTGTCGCCCGCGACCCGCGCGACGACCTGGCCGCCCGCATTGCGCACATCACCGGTGAGACCGAGTTCGTGCGCGAGGCGGTAGACGAACGGGCGGTAGCCGACGCCCTGCACCACGCCGTGCACCGTCACCTGGACTCGCCGCATGCGTGCGGGTGCCCGGGTCATGGTCTCGGTGTGCGGTCGACAGGAAGCGCGTGCGTACCCACCCGTCAACCTTCCATCGCGATGATCTCACCCACCTAGGGCCGAAAGTCCTTTCGCTGGAGGAATGTTGGCGCACGGTCGGCCGCTCGAACCGTGCGGCGCCGGGGCCGAAAACGGTTCGCTGAGCGGCGAACCGGTCGCGTCGTCGGCGCATGACGGGCAGTCCCGGAGGTCGCGGACCGGTAGCGCGGCATCAATCGGGATGGACGGCGCTGTGCAGGGCTTTCCCGGGGCGGTACGTCAGGTCGCGACGGGTCTCGAATTGTGCGGTTATCGTGGGATTCAGGGGCGGTTGACGCCCGTTTCGCCAGGCAGGTCGGAGCACGACGAACCCGCTTGCGGAAGGAAGTCGCAACGATGGCCGCGATCACCGTGATCGGCGTTGGAGTGGCGGCGGCGGTACTGGTTCCGGCGGCGGTCGCGGTCGACTACCCCTTCTCCGGAAATCCGGCGCCGCCGCCCGCGCCGCACGGTGGTTGCGTCCTGTTCTGCGCGTCATCCGGCGGCGGCATCATGGCACCTGCGCAACCTCTGTCCGGCGGTTGTGTCATGTTCTGCGACACCCGATCCGGCGCACCCGCTCCCGATTACCATGCTCCATCGCAAATGCCGTTCGGCGCAACGGGTCCGGTACCGGCATCGCCCGGATCCGGTGGCCCGACGCAAATGCCGTTCGGTTCGGGCGAATCCCCGCCGCCGTCGTCCGGTTATCAGGGTCCGGCTCAAATGCCGTTCGGCACAGGCGGTTCCGCTCCGCCGTCTGGAAGCCAGGGTCCAGTCCAGATGCCGTTCGGCACAGGCGGACCGGCGCCGCCGTCCTCCGGTAATCAGGGGCCTGCCCAAATGCCGTTCGGTTCGGGCGGATCCGCGCCATCGACGCCGGGGTACCAGGGTCCTGCCCAAATGCCTTTCGGCACAGGCGGTTCCGCTCCGTCATCTGGTAACCAGGGCGCGGTCCAGATGCCGTTCGGCGGTGGGTCCGCGCCGCCCTCGTCCGGGTATCATGCGCCGGTGCAGATGCCGTTCGGCTGAGCGATCCGGCTCGAATATCGTTCGGTGCCGGTCGATTACGGGATATGCGGTTTGGTGCCCGGCTCCTGTGCCGGTTCGGTTTGCGGGCTCGCCGGGACCTGCGGCTTGGGTAGCAGGTCGGTGGCGTTGGCGCGGGCCACCTCCGCGTCGACGCCCGGAAACTGCACCGGCTGAGTGCTCGGCGGCCGGTCCAGGCGCAGCGCCGAGGTCAGGTCGCCGAAGGTGCGGCGGCGCCAGTCGGAAATATTCGGCTCGCGAACGCCGGTGAACCACTCCAGGAATCGCAGACAGGAGGTGTGGTCGAATTTTTCGGTCGCCACCCAGCCGCCCGCCGTCCATGGCGAGACGATGACGCACGGCACCCGGTAGCCGCCGCCGATGGGCGCGCCCTGGACGAATTCGCCCGGTTCACCGCTGGGCGGCAGCGGCGGAACCACGTGGTCGAAGAGTCCGTCGTTCTCGTCGTAGTTGAGGATGAATACCGTCTTGGCCCAAACATCCGGATTCGCGGCGATGGCGTTGATCCGGTCGGCGATGAACTTCGCGCCGTCGGCGGGCCGGTAGTCGGGATGTTCGCAGGCCGCGGCGTTGGGCAGGATCCAGGACACCGCGGGCAGGTTGCCCGCGCGGGCGTCGGCCTCGAACTGGCCGATCGGCGAAGTGGCGATGCCCTTGGCGAACAGCGGGGAATCCGGCCCGGCCGTCTGGTACTGATCGAATTGTTCGAGGAGGTTGAGACCGTAGTCGTCGATCTCGTTGTAGACCTTCCAGCTCACCCCGGCCTGTTCCAGGCGTTCCGGATAGGTCGTCCAGCTGTAGCCGCCGGGGACGTTCCGGATGATCGGGCCGCCGTTCGTGCCATTCGGATCGATGGTTCCGGTCATCCACATCATGCGGTTGGGCCAGGTCGGTCCGAGTACCGAGCAGTGGTAGGCGTCGCATACGGTGAAGGCGTCGGCCAGCGCGAAATGGAAAGGGATGTCTGCCCTTTCGTAGTAGCCCATCACGTAGGGGCCGTTCACCCCGTCGGCCTTGCGGTGTGCGGGCAGCCACTGGTCCATCTTGCCGCCGTTGAGCGCGGCGTGCTGCACGGACCAGGCGTGTGAGGTGGACGGGATCTTCTGCACGCTGTTGCGATAGGTGTCCAGATGGAACGGCAGCGTGTAGCCGTCCGGATTCTGCGGATCCGGTTGCTGGAATACCGATGCGCCGTTGGGTAACCGGATCGCGCCCGGATCGCCGAAGCCGCGTACGCCCGGCATGGTGCCGAAATAGTGGTCGAAGGAACGGTTTTCCTGCATGAGCAGCACGACGTGTTCGATCGGCTGCGGCGTCACCGGTTGGGCGAGCGCACGCCGCACGTTCGGCGGCATCGCCGCGAACGCCGCGGCCAGCGCGGCGCCACCCAGAAAACGCCTACGCGTGAGGCGAGTGGCCGGAAGTCCCGAATCATTCACGCACGTCAAACTAGTTGAGCCGGAAGGATTCGCAACTGGGGCGGGTTCGGGGAGTCGATCAGACCGCGTCGACCAGCCGCAGCATCCGCTCCTGCGCGACCATCGCGACCAGCCTGCCGTCGCGATCGAAGACGCGACCGTTGGTGAACGCCCTGCCGAAATCGGCCGACGGCGAGGCCTCGTCGTAGAGCAGCCAGTCATCGATGCGGCACGGGCGCAGGAACCAGATCGAGTAATCCAGTGCGGCCGTTTGCATTTTGACCCAGTTGTGCCGGGTCAGCGCCGCGCCGAGCAGCGTGATGTCGCTGGCGTAGGCGAGGGCGCAGCTGTGCAGGACCGGGTCGTCGGGCAGCGGATGGGTGTAGCGCAGCCAGACCTGCTGGCGGGTGTGCGGGCCGTCGGCCGAATCGGTGAGGCCGTCGGGGATCCGGCGGATCTCCCAGTTGTCGTCCAGTCCGATCGCCGAAAGCCAGGCGTGGCCGGGTTCGGCCGGGCCGAAGCGCGCGATGGCCTCCGGCGCGGGGACCATCGGCGCCGGATCCGCATGCCGCACACCTTTATCGCCGACGTGGTAGGAGGCGTTCATGACGAAGATGTCGCGGTCGCCCTGCCGCGCGACCACGTGCCGCAGCGCGAATGTGCGGCCGTCGCGCACCGCCTCCACCTCGAAATCGATACTCGATTCCGGGTCGCCCGGGCGAACGAAATATCCGTGCAGCGAATGGATGGCGAATTCCGCGCCGATGCTGCCCGCGGCCGCCGCGACGGCCTTGGCCGCGATTTCACCGCCGAATACCCGGGCCGGCGTTGTGCCCGCCTTGGGTGCGCTGCGAAAGACGTTGTCGTCCAGCGGTTCCAGAGCGATTGTGTCGATCAGGTGAACCATTGTTGGCCTCCAGTGTGGGTAGTGGGGGTCGACGACGGCTTCGTCATCAGGGCGGGGCTGTCATCCGGCCAGTGCGGCGAGTTCGCTCGCCGGATGGTCGGTGGTGGTTCGATCACGTTGGGGCAGTAGGGCGATGGCGAGCAGCGCGCCGATGGCGGTGACCGCGGCGGCGGCGAACGCGCCGGTGCGCAGCCCGTCGACGAAGGCCAGCCGGGCGCCGTCGGCGGCGGTGGCGTCCGGCGCCGCGGTGAGCGCCGTGACGGCGGATCCGCGTCCCCGTTCGACGAGCGCGCCCGGAATGTTCAGCTCGGACCAGAGCCGGGCGAGCCGGTCGCGGTAGGTCCAGCTCATGGCGGATCCGAGGACGGCGACGCCGAGGGCGGCGCCGAGTTCACGGGTGGTGTCGTTGACCGCGGACACCACGCCGGCGCGCGACGGCGGCACGGTGTTGAGCAGTGCGTCGGTCGCCGGACCGGTGACGCAGGCCAGTCCGGCCGCCATCACGCACATACTCGGCAGGATCGGGCCGAGGTAGGCGGACCGAACGCCGATGGTCGAGGCCAGCAGGAAGCCGCAGCTCATCAGCGACAACCCCACCGCGACAACGATTTTCGTGCCGAATCTGCGGGTGAGAGTCATCGCGAGCGGCGCGGTCGCGGCGACCACGACGGCGTAGGGGATGGTGGCGAGCCCGGCCCGCAGCGGGCTGTAACCGCGCACGGTCTGGAAGAAGAAGGTGATCATGAAGCTGAAGCCGACCAGCCCGAAATAGGCGGTGGTGATGGACCAACTCGCGATCGAGAAGCGGCGGTCGCGGAACAGCCGGATGTCCAGTAGCGGATGCCGCGTCCGGCGCTCCCAGCGGAAGAATACGACCAGGACCAGGGCAGACGCCGCGAAGGCCGCGAGGATCACCGGATCGAGCCAGCCGCGCTGCGGTGCTTCGATGATCGCCCACACCAGCAGTCCGGTGCCGATGATCGCGGCCGCCGCGCCGATCCGATCCAGCCGCCCGATCACCGGACCGCGCGATTCCGGCACCGCAACCAGTACCGCGGCGAAGGTCGCCGCCACTACCGGGAGATTGACGAAAAATACCGCGCCCCAATGGAAATGGGCGAGCAGTAGGCCGCCGGCGAGCGGTCCGAGCGCTACCGAAAGGCCCGAAACCGCCGACCAGATGCCGACCGCGGTCGCCTTCTCGGCCCGGTCGGTGAATGTCGCGGCGATGCTGGCCAGAGTGGCCGGATAGATCAGCGCCGCCGCGCCGCCGAGCACCGCGCGGGCCGCGATCAGCGCACCGGCACTGTCCGCGCAACCCGCCGCCAGCGACGCGAGCGCGAACAGCGCGAGGCCGAGCAGCAGCATCCGCTTGCGCCCGTACCGGTCGCCGAGGTAGCCGCCGACCAGCAGCAGCCCGGCCAGCACCAGGATGTAGGCGTCGATCACCCACTGCAGCGCGGACGTCGACGCGCCGAGCTGGCCGCCGAGCGCCGGAAGGGCAACGTTCACAACGGTATTCGCGATGCCGATGAGCAGTGCGGCCAGGCACACCGCACCGAGCGCAGCCCAGCGACGCCATCCGTCGGCCACCGGGTCACCTGCCGATCGAGATGGCGGCGGCCGATAGCCGGAGGTGCTGTTCGAGCAGATCCGCGCCGCGGCCCGGGCCGCCCGCCGCGGCGAATCCGGCGGCGACCCGCCGCGCGCCGGCCCGGCGGGTGATGGCCTCGTCGATACCCGCGCGCAGCCGTGCCGGGTTCAGGTTCTTCTTGGACACCCACACCCCGGCCTCGTTCGTGACGACCCGCCGGGCCACCTCGCGCTGATCCCGCCCGAACGGCACGGCGCACACGGGAACGCCTGCGGCCAAAGCCTTTTGGGTGATGCCCATACCGCCGTGCGAGACCACCACCTCGGCCCGGTCCAGCAGCAGGTGGTGCGGCAGGAAGCGTTCGACGCGGGCGTCGGCCGGTACCGTGAGGCCGGACGGGTCCACCGCACCCGTCGTCACCACCGTGTACATGCCGCTGCCGGCGAGCGCGTCCAGCGCCAGTTGTGCCAGCTCGCCGTCGTCCTGGAATTCGGTGGAGCAGGTGACGAGCGCGAGCGGCTTGTCGATCCCGTCCAGCCAGGCCGGGCGGTCGGCGGGCGGCGCCCAGAGGCCGGGGCCGATCTGGTGCACCTCGGTCGGCCAGTCGTCGCGTGGATCGTCGAAGGGCCGCGCGGTGAAATTCAGCATGAGCGGCGGTTGGGCCAGGTAGTCGAGGGTGTGCCGGAGCGGTTCGAGGCCGTGGCCGCGGCGGGCCGCGTTGAGGTCGGAGAGCACCTCGTCCCACATCCGGGTCATCGCGGCGCGCACGGTCGCGTCGCGCAGCCTGCCGAGCGGGCCCGGCTTCGGAGTCAGCCCCAAGCCGAACGGCGGAACCTGCTTCGATGGCATCGGCAGCAGCATCGGCGACCACGATGCCCACGGCAAACCCGTTGCGGCGCCGAAGATTTGAGCACCGACCGAGGTTATGTCGATCAGCAGGGCGTCGGGGTGGGTCGCGGCGACCGCGGCGCGCATCGCGGCGATCTCGGCCGGGATGTTGTCGACCAGGGAGCGGCTCGCCGCCCGCAGCGCGGCCAACGGTGAGCGCTGTGCGCTGTCGCCGAGGCCGTTGTGGACCAGGTTGGCGGGCAGGTCGCGGGTCTCGATGCCTAGCGGGGCCAGCGTCTCCCGACTGCCCGGCAAGGTTTCCGCGGTGATTCGATGTCCCCGAGCCGATAATTCCCCCAAAACCGGAACAAGCGGATATAGGTGACCTTTCGATGGACGCGTGAAAACGAGCAAATGGGCCATGTCTAAAAGCGTTAATCTTCAGCAAACTTCATGCAAGTGGGTGTAATCCAAATCACCCCAATAAGAAATCGTATTGATTCCTTCGTTTGGGGTTAATCTCGGCGGCGTCTGCTCGGCGTAACTTTAAGCAGTCCGGCGCGCTGGGCGAAAAGTCGGCCCGGGTGAATTTCAGTGGGCGAATCAAACTTCAGGTCCGATAATCGGGCAACTAATGTGCAAACAGTTGCTAAGTGTTCCGTCGCCCGATCCGGCGGGGCGCTGCCGACGGTGGGTCGTGCCCGCATGACCCACCGTCATCTTTCATCCGCCGGTAGAAGATCGCTTCGCATGGGAGTCTGAAGAGGTGACCGCGCAGATCGTCGCCGCCGACTCGACCGACCTCTTCGTGGGATCCGCGGCGGAACCCAGGCAAGTACTACGGGTGACTCTGCGTCGCGCAGGGGCGTGCACCATCGAGGTGAGCGGGCGGTCCGTGCGGGGGAGCGCGGCGGTTCCGGACGGGGACGGGCAGGTCGTCGTCGACGTGCCGCTCACCATCGAGGCGCGCCCTGGCGCCGAACTACCCGTGACGGTGACGGCGGGAACCGCCCGGCTGGAGACCGCGGTGACGGTGGCCGAACCGGGCTGGACCATGTTCATGATCTCGCATTTCCACTACGACCCGGTGTGGTGGAACACCCAGGCCGCGTTCACCCAGACCTGGGAGCTGCAGGGCAACGACGGTACGACGCGGCCGGTGTGGGAGCACAACGGATTCAACCTGGTGCGTGCGCATCTCACCATGGCGCTGTCGGATCCCGACTACGCGTTCGTCTTGGCCGAGGTCGACTATCTCAAGCCGTTCTGGGACACATTTCCCGAATATCGTTCGGTGCTGCGGGATTTGATCGCACAGGGCCGGGTCGAGATCATGGGCGGCACCTATAACGAGCCCAACACCAACCTCACCGGCTCCGAGACCACCATCCGGAATCTGGTGTACGGCATCGGATATCAGCGTTCGATCATGGGCGCGCGGCCGCGAACCGCATGGCAGCTCGACGTATTCGGTCACGATCCGCAATTTCCCGGGCTGGTCGCCGAGGCCGGGCTGAGCAGCACCTCGTGGGCGCGTGGGCCGTTCCATCAGTGGGGGCCGATTCTCAACACCGTTCACGGCGTCGGCGGGGACGCTCGCCACATGCAATTCCCGGCCGAATTCGAATGGTTGGCGCCGTCCGGGCGCGGGGTGCTCACCCACTACATGCCGAACCACTATTCGGCCGGGTGGTGGATGGATTCCTCGGCCACCCTGCCGGAGGCCGAGCAGAAGGTCTACGAACTGTTCCAGGCGCTGAAACCCGTTGCGGCGACCAGGAATTGCCTGCTACCGGTGGGCACCGACTACACCCCGCCGAACAAGTGGGTCACCGAGATCCACCGGGACTGGAACGCGAAATACGTTTGGCCGCGGTTCATCTGCGGTCTGCCCAAGGATTTCTTCGCGGCCGTGCACGCCGAACTGGCCGAGCGCGGCGTCCGTCCCAGCCCGCAGTCGCGCGATATGAATCCGATCTACACCGGTAAAGACGTCTCCTATATCGACACCAAACAGGCGCAGCGGGCGGCCGAGACGGCCGCCACCGACGCCGAGAAGCTGGCCAGCTGCGCGGCGCTGCTCGGGCTCGGCCGGTATCCGGAGGCCGCGCTGGACAAGGTCTGGCGGCACCTCGCCTTCGGGGCGCACCACGACGGGATCACCGGTTCGGAATCCGACCAGGTGTACATCGACCTGGTCACCGGATGGCGGGAAGCGCACGATCTGGCCGCGGACGTGCGCGATACCGCGCTCACCGCGCTCATCGGGCGGATCGATACGGCGGGGGACGGTCTGCCGGTCGTCGTGGTGAACACGCTGTCGTTCACCCGCACCGACCTGGTGCGAATCACCATGCCGCCCGGCGCGTTCCGGCTCGTCGACGACACCGGCGCGGATGTCCCGTTCGTCGTCGAGGCCGATACGGCGACCTTCGTCGCGGTGGATGTGCCCGGCATCGGCTGGCGCACCTGGCGCCTGCTTCCCGCCGAAACATCCGGCGCCGGTTGGGCATCCGTCGAGACCGACACCATCGGCAACGAATTCTTCGCCGTCCGAGCGGATCTCGCCCGCGGCGGCGGCCTGACCAGCATCCGCGAGCTGGCCTCCGGCCGGGAGCTGCTGCGCGACGGCGGGCTCGGCAACGAGCTGCGGGTGTACGAGGAGTATCCGCAGCATCCGCAATTCGGCGAGGGGCCATGGCATCTCGTGCCGACCGGGCGGGTGGTGAGTTCGGCGGAGCGGCCCGCGTCGAGCCTGCGAGTCGAGCGGTGCGCCGCGGGGCAGCGGCTCGTCGTCACGGGTGTGGTCGGCGAGGTCGAATACGAACAGGTGATCACCCTTTGGGCCGGGCTGGCGCGAATCGACCTGCGCGCCAGGGTGATCGACTTCACCGGGAGCGATCGGCTGCTGCGGGTGAAGTTCGCCGTCGAGGTGCCGGGCGCGCGGCCGGTATCCGAGGTGGCGGGCGCGGTGATCGCCCGCGGATTCGCGCTGCCGGACGTGGATTCCGCGCAGGCACCGTGGACGCTGGACAATCCGGCCAACACCTGCTTCGCGCTCAGCAGCACCGCACACCTTTCCGTGCACGACCCGGACGGCGCCGAGCTGGGACGGGCCGCGATCGCCGTCGCCGAGATCGTGGTGCCCACCCTGGACGCCGCGGCCGACGCCCGCGATCTGGTGGTCGCACTGGCCGGAATCGGGGTCACCGCGACCACGTCCACGGCGGCGGGCAGCAGATACGGCTGGCTCGACGTGGATTCCAACCTGCCCGATGTGCGAATCGTGCTCGGCGGACCCGAAACCAACCCGCTGGCCGCCGAACTCGTCGCGCGCGATCCGCGGTATGCCGCGCAGTTGCGGCGGCAGCTCGAGACCGCCGACAGCGCAAGGCTTTTCGTGCCGGCCGAGCGGGCGGTGGAGCAGGCGTGGGTGCCGAACGCCGACCTCCGCGACATCGGTGCGCTGCCCGCGGTGATCGTCGCGGGCCGGGACGCCGACGCGCTGGCCGCCGAGATCGCGGCGCTGGCCATCGAATTCGGCGCGCATACGGCGGCGCGGGTGACGGCCGTCGAATTCGGCGCCACCCGGCCGCTCGACGCGTACACCGTCGGGCTGCTCAGCCGCGGCATGCCCGGTTTCGCGATCGACCCGAGCGGCGCGCTGCATCTGTCGCTCATGCGGTCCTGCACCGGCTGGCCGTCGGGCGTCTGGCTGGACCCGCCGCGCCGCCGCACGCCGGACGGTTCGGCCTTCCAGTTACAGCACTGGACACACGAATTCGACTACGCCATCGTCGCGGGGGCGGGCGACTGGCGCGCCGTCGATCTGGTCGCGCACGGCCACGCCTTCTCCGCGCCCATGCACGCCCGCACCTCCGTTGGTCATGCGGGGGATCTGCCACCCACCTACGCGCTGCTGCGGGCGACGCCGGAGCGCCGGGTCGAGATCCAAACCGTGAAGCCCGCGGGGAATCCCAGCGCCAACGGCGCACCCGCCGAACTGGACCCGGCCGCCGGACTCACCGTGCGGCTGGTGGAGACCAACGGATTGCCGGTCCGCGCAACGGTTTTCTCGGCCTTCGGCTGGATCGCCGCGCGGCATACCGATCTGCTCGAACAGGAGGGGCGCGACGCGGTGCTCAGCATCGAGGACGACGTCATCATCACCGCGCTCGACGCGAGCCAGATCGCCACCATCGTCGGCGAGCCGAAGAGTTACGCGGCCGATCGCGACGGGAAAACCCTTGGGCGGCAGACCGAACCAGCGCAGCCGGTGTACTCGCGATATTGGCTGCACAACCGAGGACCCGCGCCGCTCGGATTCCTGCCGGTCACCATCTCGGCCGGGCCGACGGTGTTCACCGCCACCGGCGAACCGCTCGACAGCACCATCACCATCGCCGGCCAGTACACCGAAACCGCCGTCGACGCGCTGCTGACCGTCGACGCGCCCCAGGGCTGGGTCACCGAACCCGCGACGCGCCCTGTCACGCTGCCGCCCGGCGGGCACACCGCGTTCCCGCTCACCATCGCGACGCCCGGCGGGGTGGCGCCCGGCCTGTATTTCGTTCGCGCGCAACTCGCGGTCGGCGCGGACACCATCGAGGATGTGCTCACCGTGCTGGTGCCCGGCGCGGGCACCGATGCCGTGCTGCCGCCGCCAGCCGGGCCCGAACTCGACCAGGGCACCCAGAACGCCGGTACCGCGGCGGATTCCGCGCGGCTGCTCGGCCTGGAGATCACCGCGATCACCGAATCGGTCACCGTCCGGCCCGGTGGCGCCGCCGAGCTCGCGCTGCGGGTGCGCAGCATCGCGAGCAGTCCGATCGAGGGCGAGGCCATGCCGATCAGCCCCTGGGGTACTTGGGAATTCGTCGGGCCCGGCAGTAAAGGGTTCCGGGTGCCGCCGAATTCGGATGGTGAGCTGACCTTCGACATCGCGGTGCCGCCGGACGCGCGTCCTGGGCGCTGGTGGATCCTGGTGAAGCTCATGTGGTTCGGCCGCATCCAGTACAGTCCCGCGATCCCGTTCGTGGTGGCGGCATGATCCGGCAGGACGCACCCGTCATCGGCTGGATCGACGGCGCGCCCGTGCCGCGCGAGCGGCTCGACGCGCGCCTGGCGGCACTGCACGCCGGGCGGCGGGCCGCGGCGCTGCCGAAAGCCGGTACCAGCGAATACCGGCAGCTGGTCCGTTGGACGGCGCACGTCATCTGCACCGAAGAGCTGTGCCGCCGTGCGGTTCCGGTGGCATCGCGCGCGACGGTGCCGCTGGACGCGGTCGGCGCGGTGCAGCTCGGATCGATCAATTGCGCCGCGTGGCAGTCCGATCCGGCGGTCGCGGCCGCATTCCTCGCGGTGATTCCCGGCGCGGATCGGGAGGTGGAGACGCCGGATTCGGTGCGGTGGTGGCGGATCGGCTATGCGATGGGGACGGGGAATCCGCCATCCGCCCGGCCGTCGCTGTCGAGCCTTGGTTGGAGCACACTCGACGACCTACCCGCCGTGCTCGCCGCCGCGGCCCGTGACGCGGTGCCGGGCACGGTGATCGGCCCGCTGATCGACGGAAACCGTTGGTACTACCTCAGCGTCGAGGAGATCGCGCACCGGCCCGTCCGCATCGCCCGCCGCGACGACGGCGAGCGGCTGCGCGCCTTCGCCCGCTGGCTCGACCTGCGCCGCCGCGAATCGCTGGTGATGGCACCGGGTTTCGAACATCCCGGCGATACCGACCAACCCGACAATACGCACCGGCACTGATCCGTCACGCCGGGTCGAAGCCCAGCGCCTCCGCCGCCGCGGCCGGTGTCGGCTGGGCCCATCGTTCCTGGAGTGCGGCATTGGTGGTGATGGACCGGGTGAGCGCTCTGTCGATGTAGATGGTGCCCGCGAGGTGGTCGGTCTCGTGCTGGAAGATGCGCGCGGGCCAGCCGGTGAGTCGCTCGGTGTGCCGGGCGCCGTCGAGGTCGGTGTAGCTCGCCACGATGGACTCGGGCCGCCGCACGACGGCCTGGAATCCGGGCATGCTGAGGCAGCCCTCATAGAATCCGACCGGCGCACCGTCGGCGGTATAGCTCGGATCGAGGATCGTGAACTCGGGCAGCGGCCGCCGCTTGCGCGCCGCCGCCACCTCCGGGTCGAGGCCGGTCGCCGGATCGCCGAGTACCGCCATCCGCAGCGGGATGCCGATCTGCGGTGCGGCGACCCCGACGCCGGGCGCGGCGCGCATGGTCGCGAACATGATGTCGGCCAGTTCGCGCAGCAGCGCCGAATCGATTTGTCCGGCAACGGGTTGCGCCTCCCGGCGCAGCACCGGATCTCCGACCAGCACCAGCGGGGCGGGCCCGCCACGGTGCGCTGCCACCAAATCCGCGATCAGCTCGGCGATCTCCATCGGCCTATTGTGCCCACACGGTTTTTACACCTGCGAAACCCCCGGCAGCCGAGGGATTTCGGGTCTGAGCGGGTATCATTTCGTAATAATTCCCTCGAGTCCCGAAGAGCGGCTCCGGATCCGCTACCGCCGATGGAGATCTCCGTGACTGAGCCGATGTGGAATCGTGATGCGCGTGCGTGGGAATTCCGTTGGCCGATGGCCTATTCCCACGACCGGGCCGGACTCTCCGGCGATACCGCGGCATTCGCCGCGCTCGGCGACGATCTGGTGCGGGAAATCTTCGGTATCGGGCTGCGGCTGCAGGAGGTGCGGGCGATCTTCGACGGCGAGCAGGTCGGTGTCGAGGAGTTGCGCGCGGCCAGATCGGCCATGGTCGAGCTGCTCGACTGCCTCGATCGGATGATCAGGGAAACCGGCGTATCGATGCTCGCGCTGACGTCCGCACGGCCACCGATGGAATTGTGGAGCAGGCGCGCCAACGGCCATTGACCACCGTGCGCGGGACAATGCCATGCGCACAAGGGGATTGACACGAGCCCGGCCGGGTATTGTGTAGCCGTGTGACGTCGGGGCGGGGCGGTCACACGGGGACCGTCCGTGTAGTGAGCGACCGCCCGGGTAGTGCGCGCCGATGTCTCGCGGATCGTCCAGGGACTGCAGGCGCTGACATGACCGATGAACTGGCCGCCGGAATGTCGCGACTTGCCGGGCTGTTGCTGGCGAGCGGGGATCTCACCGATTCGTTGGCCGAGGTCGGCGCGATCGTGACGCGAATGCTGCCCGGCAAGCCGATGGTGGGCATCATCGTTGTCCGCGCGGGCGCCGAATTCGTCGGCGGGACCGTCGATCTACGCCGGACGGTTTTGGCCGAGAACCGGATTCGCGATCTCGGTCCGGCCAGGCAGACCCTCGCCACCGGGCTCGCGGTGTCCGCGCCGGATCTCGATCTCGAACGGCGGTGGCCGGATCATACGAAGCAGTTGCGTATACAGGGAATCCGGTCGGTTTTCACCCAGCCGCTGGTGATCAGGTCCGCGCCGGTCGGCGCGCTCGTGCTGTATGCGACTGAACGGAACGGATTCGGCGCCACCGCCCGGCATGCGGCGGAGCTGACCGCCGACCACATCGGTGTGCTGTTGGCGCTGGCGCTGACGGCGGCCGACCGGGCGGCGCAGACCGAGCAACTGCACGCCGCCTTGGCCTCGCGATCGACCATCGATCAGGCGCTCGGCATCATGATGGCCAGATTCCGCTGCTCCCGCGACGATGCCTTCGACCGGCTGCGCGGAATATCCCAGCACCGCAACGTGAAAGTCGCCGCGCTGGCCGCGGAAATCATCGAGGCGGTGACCGGAAATCCACCCGGTCCGGTGCATTTCGAGCATCCGCGCGGTCTGCCGCGACGGTGAGATTGTGTCGGGGTTGACGCTGTCATTGCGAAACGTGGTGCGGAATAATGTTATTCATGGCTGTCGAGGATGAGCGGCAGGCGCGTGAGTTACCGATCGTGGAATCGCTGCGGTTGCTCGGGACCGCTCGGTTCGGCCGAGTGGTCTTCGCGCGCTACGCCCTGCCCACCCTCCGGCCGGTCAACCACATCGTCGATGGCGGATGCGTGGTGATCAGAGCGCATCTCGGGACCGGCTTTTCGGCGGACCGGCAGGTGGTGGCGTACGAAGCGGACATGATCGATCACGAAACCCTGCTCGGCTGGTGCGTGATCGTCACCGGGCTCACCGAGGCGGTCACCGACGCCGCGGAATTGGAGCGCTATCGGCGTCTACTACCAGTTGGAATATCCGGGGCGCAGGCCCGCATATTCCGCATCGAACCCGACATCGTCACCGGCATAAGTTATGTCGCGGACCGACGTGCGTCGGCCGGTCGCGGCTGAGGTGAGAATTCCTCCGCCGTAGGCCCTTCGGTATAGAGCACGATGGAAGAAGCCGTCGGGCAATGGATTTGTCGTCGACCTTCAGCTCGCGAGTTCGATGCGGACCAGGGTGGTGTAGGCGGCGGCCGCGTCGATATCGCCCGCATTCGGGCGTCCATCGGCGTCGCGGCGGACGCCGTAGTATTTCGAATCGCTCGGAAATGCCTGCAGAAAGCGGCCGAGGCCCTGGGCGACGATGGCGGAACCCCTTGTCGCCGTGGCATTTCCGCTCCGGTCCCGCCCGGCGATCCGCAATTCGACGGTGGCGCCGCCGCGCAGGTTCCGCCACCACCCGCCGTCGGTGTAGCAGGTGATGATGTCGCCCTCACGCAGGTATCGGATCGGAATGACGTAGCGGGCGCCGGTTTTCCGGCCGGTGACGGTGAGCAGCATGATGCTGCGGCTGAGCATCGGATGCAGTGGTGAGCGCAGCGCCTTTCGGACGAGCCAGTTCACGTAGCCGGGGACGGTGGGGAGGTTGACGGTGGAGGTCATGGCGAATCCTCTTATTGTGCGTGTGTGCAATAGCGAAGGTACCCGTTGTTGTACGTGTGTCAAGTAACGTATCGCGGATGGTACGACGACGGATGAGCCCGGAGCAGCGCCGCGGACAACTGCTCGATATCGGCGCGGCCCTCTTCGCCGAAATGCCTTACGAGGATGTGCTGATGGAGGTGGTCGCCGAGCGCGCCGGCGTCACGCGCGGCCTGATGTACCACTACTTTCCGACCAAGCGCGACTTCTATGCCGCGGTCTTCCGGCGGGCCAGCGACCGGCTGCTGTCCAGCACGGAACTCGACGACGATCGCTCGTTCGAGGAGATCTTCGCGTCCGGGCTGGACGCGCACATCCAATACTTCGTCGACCATCCCCGCGAGGCGTTGTCGGTGAATCGCGGTGCGCTGTCCGGTGATCCGGTGATCCAGGCGATCATCGCGGAGGAATTGACCATGGTCGGGCAGCGCATTCTCGACAAACTCGGGTTACAAGGCCACGCACGGGAATTGGCCGCGGTGGCGATACACGGGTGGTTGGTCTTCGTTCGGGCGGTGTGCGTCGAATGGATCGAATCGCGGACCATCACCCGAGACGAGTTGACGGCACTGTGCCTGCGGGCATTTCGCGGAGCGATGGAACCGGTGTTGGGCGAGCGGTAGGCGTACCTGCGCCTCGGGCGGGATTCACGCCGCCGTCGGGAGGGCGCGACCGACCAGCAGGATGGTCATCGGGGTCGGCGGCAGCAGGCGGGGGATCATGCGGTGCAGGCCGGAGGTGTCGAATGCCGCGTCGCGCAACGCTTCTCGGGTGCGACGGTTCGGGTGGCAGCCGTCGGCGAGCGCCATCCACGGGCGTTCCATGGCGTCCTGGGTGAAACCGATCGCGCGGTTGAGCAGACCGTCGTCGCCGGCGTGCACATGCTCGAGCACCAGGACTTGTCCGCCGGGCCGCAATACGCGCCGCACCTGCGCCAGCGCCGCCGCCATATCCTGAACGCTGCACAGCACCATCGGTAAGACGACGGTGTCGAATTCGGCGTCCGGAAACGGCAGGTTCTCCGCGTACGCGTCGTGGATTTCGAGCGCTATCCCGTGGCGGCGCGCCCGCGCCCGCGCGGTCGAGCGCATTGCCGGGTTCGGTTCCACGGCGGCGATCGAGGTCACCGCTTCCGGAAGATAGCCGATGTCGTGTCCGGGGCCCAGCCCGATGAACAGGACCCGGCCGCGCGCATCGGCCAACAATTTCCGCCGGACCGGTCGCAGGAAGATGGGCTCCGCCACGGACATCCCCGCCGAGTACCACCTGCCGAAAAACGGGCTGCACATAACCGAAACGGTAGCGCATAACTGTCTGGCACAGTTAGGAATCGGTGCAGGACGAGTGGCCCACGACTATTCACCGAGTGATAGCTGGAACGGCGTGGCGGCCGTGCTGCGGCTCGGCGAATGGTTAGGCTTCTCGCGAAATCGGCTGATCATCGGCGTTGAGAGGGGAGTTCGTTGCGGTGCGGCACGCGCTGTTGCGTCACACTTGCTGATTCTGTGTCAGCCCGCCGGTGATCGATCAGACCGGGCGTGGTCCGACCGCGCGGCAACTGCTTATCGCGGGTGCCGCGGGGTTGGTGGTTTTCGCGCTCGCGCTCGGTTTCCTGATGGGCCGCTACACCGGCTCTTTCGGATCGAAAATAGCCGTGGTCGCGCAGCTGACGAATGTCGGCGACGGTCTGCCACAGGGATCAGCCGTCAAATTCCGCGGCATGCAGATCGGTGAGGTGACCGATGTTTCGGTCGCGGCGGTGGGCACGGAGCAATCGGTGCACATCGATCTGGATCCGGAATTCGCGGGCAAGATTCCGGCGAATGTGACGGCGCGAGTGGTGCCCGACAATCTGTTCGCGGTGGCCGGTGTCGAACTCGTATTCAACGGCGGCGATCGCGAATTCCTGCACGCGGGTTCGCGGATCGCGCAGGACCACGGCGCGGGCACGATCACGCTGCAGCACACCCTCACCTCGGTGCGCGGCGTGCTCGACAAGATCGATCCGATGCAATTCGGCCGGGTGCTCGGCACCCTTTCGTACGCGCTCGACGGCAGCGGCCGGCTGCCCGGCTCGACGCTGGAGCGGGTGGATCGCTGGCTGCGCGAGGTGAGCGCCGCGACGCCCGACACGCCGGGCCTGCTCGACGATCTGGCGGCGTCCATGCGCGCGTTGAATCAGTCGGCGCCGGATCTGATCGGGGTGCTGGCGAATTCGGTCGAATCGGCGCGCACCGTCGCGGACCGGCGGGGACAGCTGGTGGCGCTGCTCACCGGAAGTACCAGCACGGTGGGCACGGTGCAGGACCTGTTCGCACGCAATCCCGATGTCGGCAAGGAGGTTACGGCGGGCACCAGCGATACCTTCGGCGGTCTCGCCGCTGACCCGGACTCGGTGACCAGGGCCATCGCCAACCTGAACGATTCGACCCGCCGGCTGAAGACCACCTTCACCTGGGGTCCACAGCACCAACAGGTTTGGAACGCGGGCATCAGCTTCACCCCGTGGGAGCCGAATACCGTCGCCGACTGCCCGCGCTACGGCGCGCTGACGGGTCCGAGTTGCGGAAACGCCCCTGCCGTACCGGATTACGGCTACCTGCCCGAATCCATGCGCCCGCACCGGCTGGACGCGGCCGCCGGATTACCGCCGCCCGCACCTGTGGCGCCCGGAAATCCGTTGCCGCACAGCGGACCCGATCCGTTCGCCGGAACACCGTTGCAGGGCCTGTTTCCGGCCGCGCTGGCGCAGCCGGGCGGCACGATCGCGCTCTCCGGCGATGCCGCGCAGATCGCGCTGCTCGGCCGACGGCCGAACGCCGCCGAATATCTCTTGCTGGCAACGATTCTGCGCGGCGGGACCGTGCAGGTGAGCCCGGGGGAGGGGAAATGAGCATCCGGCGGCCGCTGATCGGATTCGGTTTGTTCGCCGTTGTCTCGGTGCTGGTGACGGCGATGATCTGGAATACGTTGGCGCGGCCGGTGCCTGGGGCGACCGACACCTACACCGCGACCTTCACCGATGTGCTCGGGCTGCGCGAGGGCGACGACGTGCGCATGGCGGGCGTGCGGGTCGGGAAGGTGGATGGCATCGAGCTCGACGGCGCCGATCACGCGCGGGTGCGAATTCTGGTGCGGCGCGACAAGAAGTTGTACGGCAATACGAAAGCCCTTGTCCGCTACCAGAATCTGATCGGTCAGCGCTACATCGCACTCGAACCCGGCAAGGACGGCGATCCGGCGCCGCTGCCCGGTGGCGCCACGATCCCGCTGGCCCGCACCGAACCGTCGTTCGAGGTGTCGGTGCTGCTCAATGGTTTCCGGCCACTGTTCCAGGTGCTGTCCCCGGATCAGGTGAACAACCTCTCGGAGACCTTGATCCAGGCGTTGCAGGGTGACGGAGTGTCGTTGAGCGCGTTCATCACCCAGGCCGCCGCGCTGGCCACCGACTTCCGCCAGCGCGACACGCTGCTCGGTGACGTGATCACCGAGCTCTCCGGTGTGATGTCCGAATTGGCAAGGCGCGGAAGCGAATTGGAGACACTGGTGACCCAGACGAGGGCGCTGGTGAACGGACTGTACGAACAGGGGCAGTCATTGCAGCGATCGACAACGCGGATCGCCGAGGCCACCGGCTCGGTCGTCGCCATGCTCTCCCGGGTCCAGCCGCAGCTGGCACCGGCCCAGCGCGCTACCAGGGACGCGCTGGATCTGTTGCTGGCCAACGGTGAGCGGCTGGACCGGACGGCGGTCGATCTGCCCGCGATCATGGCCGACGCGGGCCGATTCGCCGACGAGGGCACCTACACCAACGCCTACATGTGCCGCGTCGACATCACGCTGTGGGGTGTGCTCTTCCCGCGCGGCCTGATCTCGCAGATCGGCGGCCCGGCGCAGTCGGCGGTGTGCCGTCCGTGACCGGCATCCTCGCCCGATTCGACGGGAACCGCAATCTGTGGATCGGCCTGCTGGGCGCGGTGCTGCTCGCGCTCATGCTCGCGGTGCCCCGCGGCTGCCAAATGCTCGGCGCCGGTGAGCAATCCATTCAGGCGGAGTTCGCGCAGGCGGCGGGGGTCCGGGTGGGAGACGAGGTGGATGTGGCCGGCGTTGCGGTGGGCCGGGTTTCGGGGCTGCGGCTGGACGGCAGCTTCGTGACGGTCACCCTTCAGGTGGACCGCGACGTGCGGCCCGGTCCGGACGCGAAGGCATCGATCCGGCTGGCCACCCTGCTCGGCCGTCGTTACGTCGATCTGCGACCCGGCGACCACTCCGGCCTGCCGGGAAATCGGATTCCGCTGTCCAACACCGATGTTCCGTACAACCTCGCCGATGTGGTGCAGATCGGCACGCCGAAGTTCGCGGCGCTGGACACCGGCAAGCTGGTGACCACGCTGAACCTGCTCGACCAGCAGTTCGGCAGTTCGCCGCAGCTGTTCGCACAGGCACTGGACAGCGTCGGCGCGCTCGCCGAGGTGATCGACAAGCGGCGCGGCGAAGTCGCGAACCTGCTGCAGGATCTGGACCGGGTGACGAAAATCCTTGGGGAGAACCGCAACAGCGTGCGGCTGGTGATCACCCAGGGCGATGCGATCGCGGCCAGGGTGATGGAGCGGGAGGGGTTGCTGCGGCAGCTGCTCGACAATATCGCCACGCTCACCCGGCAACTGCGCGATATCGGCGCCGACAACGACGACCAACTCGGCCCGACCATCGACCAACTGGACACCATGACCCAGGGCCTGCGCAAGAACAAGGAGAACCTGGACCGGCTGCTGTCTATCATGCCGCCCTCGGTCCGCTATCTCGCGAATGCCTGGGGCAACGGCAATTACGCCGAGGTCGCCTTCCCGTGGCTGTTCCCGGACAACTGGCTGTGTTTCGCGAACGTCATCGAGGGGTGCCGGTGATGATCGAGTGGGTCAGGGTGCTCGGGGCCGGGTGCATCGCGCTCGCGATGGGTGGGTGCTCGCTGGTGCCGGGCTCGGTGAACAGCGCGCTGGGCAATACGATTCGCATCACCGCCGATTTCGAGAGCGGCGCGGGCGTTTTCGAGGGTGACGAGGTCGATGTGCTCGGCACGCCGGTGGGCCGGGTCGAAAAAGTAGTGCCCAAGCCGACATTCGCCGAAGTGCACCTTTCGATCGACCGGAACGTGAAGATCGCGCACGACGTGGTCGCCGCGATCGTCTCGCCGTCGGTGGTGACCGACCGGCACATCGAGCTGACACCCGCGTACACCGGCGGCGAAACCCTCGCGGCCGGAACGCATCTCCCGACGGCCAGGACCAGGACGCCGGTCGAGATCGATGCCCTGATCAAAACCATCGATCAGTTCGCCGCGGCGCTGAAGCCGGAGCCGGGCACCGAGGTCGGTGTGCTGTCGGGCCGGGTGCTGTATCCGATGCTGAACGGGAACGGTGCGAAGCTGCGGGACACGCTGAACGCGCTGTCCGGTGCGCTGAAGGTCGGCGTCGACAACAAAGACGCGGTGGCCACCATCATCGTGCAGCTGAACGAGCTCACCACCGTGCTCGCCGAAAACGACGAATCCGTACGGGATTTCAGCAATCGGACCACCCAGCTGTCCGGGTTGCTCGCCGATCAGGCGCCGGGCCTGCAGGCGACGCTGGAGCAGATCGACGGCTTCCTGGTCAACACCAGCTCGCTGCTGAGCAAGTACCAGGACAGGCTGATCGACACCGTGCACCGGCTGACCGAGGTGACGGATCAACTGCGCGCCAACGCGTTCGGCGTCACCGAGATCGTGGACGTGGCGCCGATGCTGCTGCAGAGCATCGATCGGTCGATGAACCGGCAATACGGCTACATCAGGTTGCACGCGCTGCTCGGCACCGCGCTGTCCGGTGAGCAGATCGCGGTGATATGCCAACGGCTGCAGATGCGTGCGGACGGCTGCCGCACCGGCCGGGTCGCCGATCTCGGACCGGATTTCGGTATCACCGCCGCGCTGCTGGGGTTGACGAAGTGAGGCGGGCGGGTGCTCCGCTGATCGCGGCGGCCGTCCTGGCCACGACCGCGGGCTGCGGGGTCACGGTGGAGCGATTGCCCTTGCCGTCCAAGGGAATATTCGACGCCACCTACCCGATCCATGCGGTCTTCGCGAATGTGCTCAACCTGCCGGACCAGGCGAAGGTGAAGGTCGGCGGTTCGGATGTCGGGGTGGTCTCGCACATCGACGTCACCAATTATCAGGCGGAGGTCGAGCTCGATATCCGCAAGGATGTCGAATTACCAAGGGGCACAATGGCTCAGCTGCGGCAGGCGACGCCGCTCGGCGATATGTTCATCGCGCTCGCCGAACCGAACGCTGCTCCGGACGGTCCGAAACTGCGCGCAGGCGACACCCTGCCGATCGAGCAGACCTCCGCGGGCGCCACCGTCGAGGAATTGCTGGTCTCGATATCGCTGCTGTTCAACGGCGGTGGCATCGCCGATATCGCGAAGCTGACCGACGAATTGGACGCGGCGGT
This sequence comes from Nocardia sp. JCM 34519.1, assembly GCF_020361265.1. Lineage (NCBI taxonomy): Bacteria > Bacillati > Actinomycetota > Actinomycetes > Mycobacteriales > Nocardiaceae > Nocardia > Nocardia sp. JCM 34519.1. Next base: position 19,803 of record NZ_JAIRBR010000024.1, on the reverse strand, counting down.
CGGCGGCCGCGCCGACGAATTGTCCTATCTGATCACCAAAACGACGAGCACCTTCACCACCCTGCACGACAACAGCTCCCGCATCGACGGCGCGCTGGCCGGATTCGACGCGCTCACCGCCACCATCGAGGCGAATCACGCCGAACTCGGGCAGGTCGCCGAGACCTTGCCGCCGCTGCTCGGCACGATCGCCGAAAACAACAGGGCGCTGGGAGAATTGCTCGCGAAGGTGGCGACCGTCAGTGCGGCGCTCGGTGATTACGCCGACTCCTCGACCGAACAGTTGCACGGGTTGCTGGACAACACCCGAAAGCTGATGTCCGCCTTGGCCGCCACCGGTGACACCTTCGGCGCGCTACAGGATGCCTTTCACGAGATCCGGCCGTACGTGGATGCCACCTTCCGCGGCAGCGCGCTCGCGCCGTACGCGAATATCCAGTACCTCGATATCGGGCTGCTGACGGCCCCCGGCACCAGCAAATTCTTCGATCTGACCGATATGGCGGATTTCGTCGGCAGCCTGATGCAGGTGCTGCAGATCGTCACCGCCCGGCTGACGGGCCCGCGATGAAAGCCCTTGTGCGGCACCGGCTGCTGCTGGCGAACCTGAGCCTGGTGCTGGTGTTGTTCGTCGGCGGCGGGTATCTGCTGGTTTCGGTGATGCGGTTGAATCCGCTGCGCTCGACCTACACCGTCACGGTGCTGCTCGACGCGTCGGGCGGGCTGCAGTCGGGCGGTGATGCCACCATGCGCGGGGTACGGGTCGGCGAGGTCGCGAAGGTCGACGTGGTCGATGCCGGGAATTCGATTGCCGCAGAGATACGAATCGACACGAAATACCGGATTCCGGTCGACACGGAGGTCGCCGTCGCCCGATTGTCCGCGGCGGGCGAGCAGTACCTGGATTTTCGTCCGGCCCATGATGCGGGGCCGTACCTCGACGACGGGGCGGTGGTGCCGTTCGAACCGCGAAGGGTGCACACACCGACGCCGGTGTGGTCGCTGCTCGACAATGCCAGCGCACTCATCACCCAGCTCGACCCGGAGAAGATCGGGGTGATACTCGGCGAGTTGGATACCGCGCTGAGCGGCGGCCCGGATCAGTTGCGGCACACGGTCGACGGGCTCAGCCTGGCCGCCGCCGGTCTGGACAATCTGCTGCCGCAGACCACGAATCTGATCACCAACCTGCGCACCATCGCCGCGACCACCAAGCACGCTCAACCGGATCTGACCACCCTGACCCGTAATTCGGGCGTGCTGGTCGATCAGCTGAATCGGGCCAATGCCGAGCTGCGCACCGTATTGGACAGCGCGCCAGGACAATTGACCGAGCTCGGCGCGGTGCTCGACCGCAGCGCCGACCCGATCACCGGCCTGCTCACAAACCTCTCGGCCATCGTCAGGGCGGCGCAACTGCGGAATTCGGCGCTGCGGGCGCTGTTCCCCTCCTTGGCACTCGGCGGTGCGGCGCTGGGTGTTCCGGCGCACGACAACGAATTCCACGCCATCTTCGATATCTGGCTGCGGCCGTACTGCCAGTACCGATCGACGCCGATCAAACCCGAGGTGGTTCAGGACGGCACCCTGCCGAAGTGGAATTACTGCGATTTCCCGCCGCCGGGCCAGCAAATTCGCGGGGCGGCCAACGCTCCCCGGCCGGATGTGCCGAACAACGGCGCGAATATGCCGCCCGGTGTCGACCCGAACGAACGCACCCTGCCGCCGGTGCGCTGAATTGCCTTCCGGCCGAGGGTTCAGAGACTTTCCAGTAATTGCCACAACCGGCAGTTTCCCCGGCTTCCGGACGAGCCGGTTGTATTGGCACCATTACGTGCGTGCCTGTCGGGGATCAGGCCCGCCGGTCGATAGTGTGTCAGGCGGGCTGTGGTGTGGATGGAACACGCTCGTCGAGAGGACACTCGCGGATGGCATCGGCCCGGGGATCGCGGATGTGGTACGGCATCGTGCGCATGGCGCTGATCCTGCTCACCATCGTCATACTGCCGTCGGCCTATCTGGCCCGGCCGGTTCGCGCGGAGACCGATGATTCCGGCCAGTGGGCGGCCACGTCGGATACGTTCGCGCCGCAGGACTTCCGGGCGGCCCCGTATCTCGGCAACGGCCGGATCGGGACCATGTTGCCGCCGAGCGGCGGCGGCTACCAGGGCTACGGCGACGACGTGCGCACGGCATTTCCCTTGCAGGAACCCAGATACACGGGCACTTATCTCGCGGGTTTCTATGCGCGCTCGCAACTTTCGTGGAACAACACTCAGGTGATCGCGGCGCTGCCCGCGTGGTCCGGCTTCACCGTGGAGGCGGCGGGGCGGGCCTATCGACCGGATGTGGACCCGGCCGCGGTTCGGGATTACCGGCAAACCATGGATTTTCGCGCCGCGAAAGCCACCACTCGGGTGACCTGGACGCCGGACGCTGATCATCCGGTGGAGTTGGCATACGAAACCTTCGTCTCGCGGGCGCGTCCCGATCTGGCGGTGCAGAAAGTGACTGTGCGCCCGCACTTCTCGGGCCCGCTCACGGTGACCGACCTGATCGATCGGGCGGCCGCCCGCCGCGCGTCGGTGATCACCGCGACCGCCGATCCGGATCGCGGCCGGACCGTGGTCGGGATGCGCGCGGATGGCACCGACGACACTGCGTACCTGGTCTCCGCGGTGGACGCACCGGCGGGTGCCGCCGGGTCCGCGCTGCCCGGCGGCGACGGCATCGCCTATACGCTCGACGTGCGCGACGGCGGCAGCTATGGCTTCGTCAAATACGTCGGCATCTCCTCCGACGACTACGGTCCCGACCCCCGCGCCGCCGCGACGGCCGCCGCCGAAGCGGGCCGCGCCGCTGGTTTCGACGCGGTCCGCGCCGAGCACGTCGCGGCGTGGGATGCGCTGTGGCAGCCCGCGATTCGGATCGAGGGCCGCGACGATTACGGTCGTTGGGTGCGCACCGCCCTGTATTCGGTGCTGGCCAGCGTGCGGGCGGGGGACCGGTGGTCGGTGCAGCCCGCGGGCCTTTCCTCGGACGACTATGGCGGTCTCACCTTCTGGGATGCCGAAACCTGGATCTTCCCAACACTTCTCGCGCTGTATCCGGAACTGGCGCGCACCGTCGTAGAATTCCGGGTCGCGGCCTTGCCCGCGGCACAGGCGAACGCGCACGCCTACGGTCTGCCCGGGGCGCTGTACCCGTGGGATGAGGGCCCGGGCCAGCGGTGCGCGACGCCCGCGGTATGCGGCCTGGTGGAAGAGCATCTGCACAACGAAATCGTGCTGTCGCAGTGGCAGTACTATCTCGCGACCGGTGACGAGCAGTGGCTGCGCACCGGCGGCGGGCCGGTGATCGTCGCGATCGCCGACTACCTCACCGCCAGGGTCGGCCCGAAACTGCCGGACGGCAAATACCATTACGCGCCGGTCGGTGGCGCCGACGAATACGTCGCGACCTCGGTGGACAACGCCCTCACCAACGGCGGCGTCATGAACACCATGCGAATCGCCAGGCGCACAGCGCAATCGGCGGGTCTGCCGGTGGATCCGCGATGGGCCGATATCGAGGCGAATATGGCGATGCCGCCGGATATCGTGCCCGGTGTGCCCGCCGAATACCTCGGCTACGCGGGCGCGCCGATCAAACAGGCCGATACGGTGCTGCTCAGCTATCCGTTCTCCTATGCGGGACAAGGCTATTCGCCGGTCGATACGCTGCACTACTACTTCGACCGCACCGATCCGGGCGGCCCGAATATGAGCAACAGCGTCGGCGCGATCCTGAGCGCGCAATACGATCCGTGCCGCACCCAGGAATTCCTGGATCAGGGCGCGCAGCCGTATGTGCGCCCGCCCTACGGTTTTCAGTCCGAGGCGCGCGGTGACCGTTCCGGCGCGAACGCCCAAGGACAATCGGCGTGGATCTTCGTCACCGGCTCGGCGGGCTTCCTGCAAGGCCTGCTCTACGGCCCGACCGGCCTGCGCTGGACCGATTCCGGTCCGCGCCTGGATCCCATGCTGCCCAGCGGTTTTCGTGACGGCATGACGGTGCGCGGCCTGGCCGTCGGCGACAGCAGGCTCACGGTGCGCATCGAAAAGTCCACCACCACGGTCACCGTGACCGACGGCGGCCCGGTCACCCTCGAAACCCCGTTGGGCCGCAGGACGATCGGCAAGGGCGACGAACTGCGCCTACCGACCCGGCCATCCTGCTAGGGGCAGGGGTTGCCCTCGAAGGAGGGATCGAGGGCGCGCTCGACGATGTAGGCGACGGTCGGTGAATTCGGCAGGGTGGCATGCAGGTAGGGGTCGGCGGGGCAGAGATCCTGGACCATCACGTTGTGCACTGTCGCGCCGGGACCGGCATGGAGGAATGTCTCCTCCGGCGGCCGCGACACATCGTCGAGGCGGCTGGCGATCGCCGTGTAGTCGATGCCGGGTACGGTCTCGCCGTCGTCGTTGAGCTGGTGCAGGAATTCGCTGCCGACCAGCTGCTGCACTATCGCGACGCCGACCAGGGGCGCGGCCATATGCTCCGGGCTCTGCGGGGTGTCGACGCGGTTGGCGTCGACGAGCCCCTGGTACGAGGTGCCGTGATTCGATCCGACCAGGGTGATGAGGTGGCCGACCCGGTCGCCGCCACCGTCGAACCGCACATACTGCCGGGACACCACCGCACCCTGCGAATGGCCGACGAGTGCGACCTTCGCCGCCCCGGTCGCGGCCCGCACCCGCTCGACGAACGCGCCGACCTCCCGTGCCGATGCCCGGATATCACCGGTCGCGTACTGCCCGGGAATCGACCCGAACACACTCGTGGCGTCTCGGCCGTAGTTCAACGAAAATACGCAGTAGCCAACGGCTTTCAGTCGCGGCGCGAGCACGTCCCAGGCGTTCTGGTTGTCCCAGGTGCCGTGGACGAGCACCACGGGTTCCGGATGGGCGGCGCTCGGCGCGCAGCTCCAGTCGTTCGCTCCGGGCGGCGCAACGCTGCCGTCGGGGTTCTTGCCGAACGGCGCCGCGGTCGCATTCGGCGCCAGGGAGCCGAAAAGCGCTGAGCAGCAGAGTAAACCGCTGAACGCGGCGGCGAACCGCCGCTTCGCACCGGCCATCGGGCTGCCTTTCATCCGAATCAATTGGGAAAGCTGAATTATCCGAATGATCATGCCGTCTACCAGTTCCCGGCGCACGCCCTCGGTCTCGGGGTCCCGGTAGCCGGATGGCCGAGGGATCATGAGACCGTGGCAGAACAGGTCAGGTACTGGCGGCATCCGGCGGTCGCCGACGTCGATCTGGTGGTGGCCCGGTACCGGCGGCACGAATTCACCAGGCACAGTCACGAGGCATTCGCCATCGGGCTGAACGAGATCAACGGCGAGCGCCTCGGTATCCGCGGTGACAACGAGGTGGTGCGGCCCGGCGGACTCATCCTGATCAACCCGGGGCAGGTGCACACCGGGCAGCCGGCGGCGCCGGGCGAATGGGGTTATCGCGCAATATATCCGAGCCCGGCCCTGGTCGGCGCGGTGGCACGGGAACTGTCGACCGGCGCGACGGAGTTCCGGCGGTCGGTGGTGTATGACGACCTGTGCGCCAACGCTATTCGCGTCGCGCACCGGGCCGCCGAACGCGGTGACCGGCTCGCCGCGAGTTCGGCGCTGCACGCCGCGCTCGGCCTGCTGCTCACCCGGCACGGCGACCGGCGGCCGCGGCCGGTGCGCGCTGCGGGCCGCCGCGATGTCGCGCTGGCCCGGGCCATGCTGCACGAGCGGATGACCGCACCGCCGACCCTGGATGAGCTGGCCGAGCACGCCGGAACCGGAAAGTTTGCACTGCTGCGGGCATTCCACGCGGAGTTGGGACTTCCGCCGTTCGCATACCTCAACCAACTGCGGGTGCGCCGGGTGCGCGAACTGCTCGCGGCCGGTACCCCGCTCGCGGTCGCGGCCGCCGAAACCGGATTCGTGGATCAGGCGCACATGTCGAGGCATTTCCGCCGCATCGTCGGAATGCCGCCGGGCGTCTATCGGGCGCAGACGGGCGGAGTTGCTTACCGCAATCACGTACAAGAATCGCCGACCGGTCGCGTTCTACCGTCGCGGGATGACGGAATTCCCACTGGAGCCCGATGCTGCGTCGATTCGTGAAATGGGCATGCGGGCAATAGATTTCGTAGCGGATCAGGTCGAGAAATGGCCGCGGACGCCGGTGTGGCGTCCGGGGGCGGCGAATCCGCTGCTCGCGCCGCCGCCGGAGCTGCCGGGCGAGCTGGACAAGCTGTTGTCGATGGTCGGCGACGCCGCCGATCGCGGACTGAACACCGCGTCCGCGGGCTATCTGGCGTACTTTCCGGCCGGCGGGCTGATCAGCGCCGCGATCGGCGAGATGATCGCCATGTCGCTCAATCGCTTCACCGGATTCGCCGCGCTCGCACCGGAACTCGTCGCCATCGAGCACAGTGTGATCGCCTGGCTGTGTGGCCTGTTCGGGTTGCCGGAAGGGGCTGGTGGGTTGATAACCACCGGCGGATCGCTGGCGACGCTGGCCGCCGTCGTCGCGGCGCGCGAACGCGGCGGCGGCCCGGATTCGGTGCTCTACGTAGGTGAATACGCGCACCACTGCATCGCGAAGGCGGCGCGGCTGTGCGGACTGCCGGACGACCGGATCCGGATCGTGCCGTCCACCGCGGAACTGCGGATGGATACGGGGCGAGCCGCGGAGATGATCGCCGCCGACCGGGCGCGTGGGCTGCGCCCGTTCCTGCTCGCCGCGGCGGCGGGCAGTACGAGTACCGGATTGATCGACCCGCTCGACGAACTCGGCGAATTGGCCGAACGCGAGGGGCTGTGGTTCCACGTCGACGGCGCGTACGGTGCGCCGTTCCAGCTCACCGAGCGCGGGCGGGCGTTGCTGACCGGCATCGAGCGGGCGGATTCGATCGTGCTGGATCCGCACAAGAGCATGTTCCTCCCGTACGGGACCGGAGTGGTGCTGGTGCGCTCGGAAAGCGCACTGCGGGCGGCGCATTCGGGGGACGGCAGCTATCTGCACGATATCGAGCGGTGCGCAGGTCTGCCCGACTACGCCGACATCGGCCCCGAATTATCAAGGGAGTGGCGAGGTTTGCGGTTGTGGCTGCCGCTGCACCTGCACGGCATCGGCGCGTTCCGCCGAGCGCTCACCGAAAAGCTCGAACTCGCGGAATTCGCCCATCGCGAGCTGATGCGGATACCGCGACTGGAGGTGCCGTGGGCGCCGGATCTGACCGTCGTCGGATTCCGGCACCGCGACGGCGCGGCGGCGAGCAGGCAACTGCTGGAACGGATCAACGGCGCCGGACGGTACTTCCTGTCCAGCACCGAGGTGGCGGGCGCCTACACCGTTCGGATGTGCCCGTTGAGCGTGCGCACCCATGCGGAGCAGATGGCGGAGGTGATCCGGGACATCGCGGCGGCGGTGTGAACAGCTATCGTCCGGTATCGATCGCGCGTAGCGGCCCGTCTATCGCGCCGGAACGTGATATGAACTGCGAATGTCGGAGGACCCGGATGTGGCGCAGGCCCGTGTGCTATTGGACGCCCTTGCCGCACAGATCATCTCGCTGACGCGCGCGGTCGACGTCGCCGAGCGGAATCGGCGGCCGGACGAAGCCCGCGCGCTACGCGTCGACCTGCACAACGTCCGGCGCTATATCGAGCGCATACACCAGCGCTTCCCGGAAACGGTTGAGCCGCGCCACGATTAGTTCGGGCTGATCAGCCCGCGAGCAGCGCACCGCCGAGTGCGACAGCGGCGATCCAGCCGGTGCTCGCGGCGGCGAGCACGATCGGGCGCGGCCCGACCTTGGCGAGCGCGGTGAGCCGGACGCCCGCGCCGATGGCGAACATGGCGGCGGTGAGCAGCGCGGTCTGCAGCAATTTTGCGGGCCCGAGCACTCCGGTGGGCACGATGCCGGTGGTGCGCAGCGCGGCGCAGCCGAGGAAGGCGAGCACGAAAAGCGGTACCAGCGGAACATTTTTCGCGGCGGCCCGGTCCGGGCTGGTGCGCCGCACCTGCCAGCCGACGATCGCGAGCACCGGGGCGAGCAGCACGACCCTGGCCAGCTTCACCACCACGCCGACGGTGAGCGCCGCACCGCCGATCGCGCCGCCCGCCGCGACCACCTGGGCCACCTCGTGGATGGCGCCGCCGGCCCAGATGCCGCCGGTGTGCTGATCGAGCCCGAAAGTATCGGCCAACAAGGGGATTACGCCGATCATCACGGTACCGAAGACGACTACCAGCGCCAGTGCGGTCAACAGCTCCTCATCCTCGGCGTCGATCACGCCGTCCACCGCGGCGGCCGCCGCGGCGCCGCAGATGGAGAAGCCACAGGCGATCAGCAGCCGCTGGCTCCAGCTGATGCCGAGAAACCGGCCGAGCCACATGGTGAACCCGATACCCGATCCGACGATCGCGATAACGACGACGATGGCCACCGGGCCGAGTCCGAGAATATCGCTGAAGGTCAGCTGCAACCCGAGCAGCGCGACCCCCGATCGCAATAGTCTGCGGCCGGAGAATTGCAGGCCCGGCTGTAAACGCTGCGGCAGCGCAACGACATTCGCCAGTACCGCACCGAGCACGATCGCGACCAGCAGGGGACTCAGCGCGGGCAGATAGTGGTTGATCGTCAGCACGATCGCCATGACCGCGCAGGCGAGGCCGAGTCCCGGTGCCGCGGCACGCAATTCGGCGACCTGGTGAGTCGGCCATGATGTCTTGCCCGGCAGGGTTTTTCGATTTCCGGTCGCTTCGGTTGTCACCCCATCACGGTGCGGGGTGCGGATCGGCGGCGGTAGAGTCGATCCGGCTATCACCTCATATCCCGGTGATATGAGCCTCGACCCCATATGATCGGGATATGTCGAGGCCCGACCTGGTGCTGTTGGAGTTGCTGGTGGCCGTCGACGAGCAGGGCAGCCTCGGCGCCGCGAGCCGGAATGTCGGTATGGCACAACCGAATGCGAGCCGCGCGCTGCGGCAGTGGGAACGCAGGCTCGGATTGCAACTCGTCGAACGCAGCCCGCGCGGCTCCCGGCTCACCCCGGCGGGCACCGTGGTGGCGCACTGGGCGCGGGAGGTACTCGCCGACCTGGACCGGCTGGTCGACGCGGCGCACGCACTGCGCGCCGACCGAGCGGCCGAACTCACCATCGCCGCCAGCCTGACCGTCGCGGAATGCCTGCTGCCCGGTTGGCTCGGCGAATTCCGCAGGCAGCGACCGGATATCCAAATTCACCTGCAGGTCAAGAATTCACAGCAGGTGTTCGAGGAACTGTTCGCCGGCGAATGCGATCTCGGATTCGTCGAATGCCCCACCGTGCCGCCACGGCTGCACAGCGTCGCGGTGGCCCGCGACAGCCTGGTGGTCGTGGTGGCGCCGCGGCATCCGTGGGCGCGGCGCAAACGCCCGCTCGCCACCGCCGAACTCGCCGCGACCCCGCTGCTGGTCCGCGAGCCCGGCTCGGGCACCCGCGACACACTGGATCTCGCGCTCGCCGAATATCCGCGCGCCGAACCGCTTTTGGAACTCGGCAGCGCCGCCGCGATCCGGGCCAGCGTACTCGGCGGTGTCGGCCCGGCCGTGCTCAGCACCCTCGTCGTCGCCGACCAGCTCGCGCGCGGCGAGCTGTGCCCGGTGCGCGTCACCGAACTGGATCTGCACCGCACGCTGCGGGCCGTCTGGCGGGCGCCGCGCGAACTCGGCGGCGCCGCAGGGGAATTGCTCGCGGCGGTGGTCGGCCGCGGGTGAACCGGCCGAATCGCTCAGACCGACAGCAGCTGTTGGAAGAACACGCGATATTCGCGGAATCTGGTGCGCAGCGCCTCCGTATCGCCCGCGCCGCTCGACCATTCATCGGACATGCGCTTGTGCCGATCGGCGTAGGCCGCGGTGAGCTGATCGATTGTCGCGCCGACCAGTTCGTGCGCCTGCTCGACCGCGGCGCGTGGATCGTCGACGAAGGCGATCTGCAGTTCGCGCCAGCGGTCGCGCAGCCGCTCCCGGTCGGCCGCGACGAACAGCGGCTCGATCGGTTCGTGCTCCGAATTCGATTGCGCGGCAGTTCGATCGGATTGCGGTTGCGGGCCTGAGGATTCGCTTGCGATACCGGCCTCACGCATATCGTGTACCGCCGATTCGGTGGATGTGTCGGTATCGGACGTGCTCGGGCCGGATTGCGGCGCTGCCGTCTTCGCCTGCGGCGCTTCATATTCGGCCGGACGGTGGGCTGCGGCAAGCTTCGGGTCGTCGGTCGCGCCGTGGGGCGTGGCATGCTCGCCGGTCTCGGCATCGTCGCGTTCGGTCGCGTCCGTTGTTCGTTCGTTCATGGCAGTACGTCCTTCTTATCGTGTTCGGATCCTGCCGCGTGCTTGTCACCGCGCTGCGCGTCGTGCGAATTCCCGTCCAGCAGTTCGGCGAACAGCGCGCGATAGTGCACCAGTGCGGTCCGCATATCCTCGGTCGAGGCGCCGTCGTGCCGGAGGGCGATGGCGTGCGCGTTGCGGTAGTTGTCCAGTACCCCGCCGTGCTCGACCGAGAGGTCGGCCACCTGCTGATCGTAATCCGTTGTGGGATAGCCACGTTCGGCCATCACCTCGGTGACTAGCCGGTCCGCCGCATGTACCGCCTGATCGGGGTTGTCGATGAATTGTTCCTGCACGCCTGCCCATTCGTCGGCGAAGTACCGCTTGCGTTCGGCGGGCAGCTCCCGCAGCTCCAACTGCGAATGCCTGCGCTCCCGGTCCTTCAGCTCGCGTTCGGCCGACCGGCGGTCCGCATGGTCGGCCACGGCCCGGTCGTACTCCGCGCCGAACCGCTTGCGTAGTCGCTGCCGTTGGATCAGCGGCCAGCACAATATTGCGACGACCGCCAGGATCAGCACTACCACCACGATCACCCACACAACAGCCACCTCATCCTCCTTCGACGAGACCGCCCCTCCAGAACCGGTAGTGCCTCGCGGGCGGGAACTCAAACCTTCGGCGGCGAGCTTTCAATTCCCCTTCCGAGCAGCGGAATTCGATCTTGGGCGGTGGCCGTTTCGGATCGGTCGGGCCGCGGTGACGCGGTGTCGTGATCTGATGGATCGACATCCAGCAAAGGGAGAGCCAGATGAACCAGTTGCCGATGCTGTCCGCCGTCAGGATCGCAACCGACCGGACCCTGCTGCGCAAGGCGCGCGACACCGATCGGGAAAGGCTCATCCAGCTGCGTACCGACCCGGAGGTCTGGGCACATCTCGGCGGCCCGCGTCCGCGGCAGGATGTCGAGCAACGTCTCGATGCGATCGGCGGCACCGCCAACGCGACCGCCGCCCCCGGCGCCTTCGTCATCGCGGACAACGCCACCGACGACCTCATCGGAACACTGGAGCTGAAGCGGCGCCCCGCCAACCAGCCCGGCCATATCGCCGAAGACGGCGGCGAACTGGAGATGGGTTACCTGATGCGGCGCGACGCCTGGGGCGCGGGCTTGGCATTCGAGGCCGCCACCGCCGCCTTACGCGCGGCAGCGAACGAACTCTCCGACGAGCCGGTCCTCATCGTCACTCGGACAACCAATAAACGTTCCCTGAAACTGGCGGGCCGCTTGGGATTTCGTCCGGTCGGCACCTTCGAATGGTTCGATGCCGAGCAGACCCTGTGCGTGGCCATGCTGCACTCGTTCAAAGGCGAAATGCTCAGCGGCCGTAACGAATCAAGGCTCATATCCGATGATCGGATGACCTATCGGGAGGATTTCACATGAGAAGAACGACAATTGCCGCGGGGCGGGTGGCGGTCGGGGCCGCGTCGGTGCTGGGCTTTGCGGCGGTAATCGGCTCGGGGACAGCGCAAGCCGCGCCGCAGGACTGTGTCGTCACGCGAGATCTGTTCGGTGCGACAGCGGCATGTCACGACACCGACGCGCCTGCTGGCAGGGAGTACACCCTGATCGTCGAATGTGTTGGCCTGCACGGTATTCCGAATGCTTTTCCGCTCATGGCCATCGGTCCTTACGAGGGCTCGTGGGGTGGGTCCTTCGCTCCGTCCGGTCAGGGCACGGCTACGTGCTTGGGCCCCACCAGTATCGGGACAGTCACCAACGCTTACGTAGCGATTTACCGCAACTGACAAGCGGGATAACCACCGGAAGCCACGGATCACACTGTTCCGGAACGGCGGGAGAAGATGGGGCGGCGAGTTGTACCGTCGGTGCGCAGGATTCGGGGTCTGCGGACGGTGCGGTCGAACCATTCGCCGAGGGTTACGCCCGCGGCGAGGGCGCAGCCGACGCCGAAGGCGGCGAGCAGTTGGTTGGCTCCGAGGATGAGTTGATCGTTGAGCAGCGCGTACAGTCCGCGATACACCTTGAGACCCGGTAGCAGCGGGGTGATTCCGGCGACGGCGACGACCAGCGGGGGAGTGAGGGCGCGCCGCGCGAGCAGACCGCCGGCCAGGCCGATCATCGTCGCGGCGACGCCGGAGGACACCACCGGGCCGAATCCGGCGTCCTGCACCAGCAGATAGCAGATGGTGCCCGCCGCGCCGCCGAATGCGGCCGCCGCGAGCGCGCGCCGCTCGGCGTAGCAGGCGAGCGCGAACATGAACGCCGCCACCGCACCCGCGACCACCTTGAGTACCAGGTCGGTGCTGTCCCGGCTCGGATTCATATTGATCGCGGGCACGGTGGCGCCGGTGATCTCACCGACCCGCAGCGCGCACGCGATGCCCGCGATGATGCCGCCGGTCATGATCATCACCTCCAGCATGCGCGCCGACGCGGTGATCGGCGCGCCGGTTATCGCGTCCTGCACCGCGCCGAACAGCTGTAAACCGCTGAGCAGCACGGTGATTCCGGCGGCGATGATCAGGGTGGCGTCCACCTTGATGCCCAGTGGTTCGGCCAGTGTGGACAGCACGATCGCCGGTGTCGCGGCGATCGCGCCGCCGACCATGTGCTGGAAGAAGAACGGCAGACCGTACCGGTTGAGCACCCGGTTGGTGCGGTCGATGGCGGCGGTCGCGACGAAGCTGACCGCCGCGACGATCAGATCGCCGCCGAGCAGCGCCGCGATGGCGGCGGCCAGCAACGACCACGCCAGTGTCGCGGCCCAGCGCGGATACGGGTGGGCCGCGGCCACGATGGCGTCGAGCGTGGCACGGGCCTCCTCCGGCGGCGGCAGTTCCCGGCGGATGCGGCGGGTGAGCCGGTCGGCCGCGGCCAATCGGGTGAAATCGAGCGCCCGGTGGCGCACGACGCGCATGGTGCTCGCGGGCGGCAGCAGCGGCCCGCGGTCGGCCCAGATGCGAATCGCGTCGTAGGTGACGTCGATATGGCACTGCGACAGCCCGTACGTCTCGGCGATAAATCTGACCTGGGCGGTCGTATCGATCACGCTGGTGCCGGACGCCAACACCACCTCACCGACCCGCACGGCCAGCTCGAGCACCTCGGCGACCCTGGCGTCGTCGGTGAGATCGATCGGCTGCAGCGGCGCGGGCGCGGTGACGACCCGGTCGATGATGGCGTGCCGATCGCCCGCCAACTTGTCGAGGACCGGGCTGAGCAGCGGGATCCGCAGCGCGAGGCGGCGCCGCGGCCCGCGTCGCACGTCGGTGTCCAGTACGGCCCTGTCATCGAAGGCTGCATCACTCGCCATGATCGCGAAGGTAGTCACCATCCGCCTGGTCGCGCATCCGCAAAACGCGATTGCGGTGGCTACACCCCGGGAAGTGTGACCGGATCGTCGCAGCTGGACGGCGGATCGATCTGGGAGCAGCCGGCCGGCGGGCGGGTCGGCAGATAGTTTCCGGGTACGCCGCCGCTCCTGGTGATCTCGCTGTAGGCCCCGACGGCGTCGGTCGGGCGGCGCAGCAGGATCGGATCGCTGCGGACATCCACCGTGTAGAGGCCGAAACGCGGTGTGTAGGAACCCCATTCGTAGTTGTCGGTGATGCTCCAGTAGTTGTAGCCGATCACCGGGATGCCGTCCATGCGTGCGCGCTGCAACCAGTACACGACATCGCGCAGATAGTCGGCGCGGTCGTAGCCGTCCGGACGCGGCAGCCCGTTCTCGGTGGCCATGCCGTTCTCGACGACGTAGAGGCTCTTGCCGGGGAAGATCCGCTGATAGCGCCGCAGCGCGTAGTAGATTCCCTCGCTCGCCAGCGGCAACTCCCACAGCTGCAGCGTGTCGCTGCCCGCGGCGGAGCGGGCGACCGCCTTGGGGTCGGCGACCGCGTCGAAGTAGTAGTCGACCCCGACGTAATCGAGCCGGTCCCGGATCCGGTCCACCCACGGCCCGTTGACCTGCTCGTCGGCCTTCGCGACGAATCCGACATTGCTGGTGACCATGGCGCCCGGCTGCACGCCGTGGATGTAGTCGTAGATTCCGTTGTGCGCCTGAGCCATTCGGTCCGCGATCGTGTTGAACACCCGGTCGCGGTCGGCTCCGGGCACGCCGGTGTTGTTCAGTTCCTGCACGATATAGGCGACCGGCTCGTTGATGGTGACCCACAACGGATTCCGGTTCGCGTACCGGTCGACCACCCGGCGCATGCCGGTGAGCCAGCGCTGCACCATCCGGTCGCCCTGCCAGCCGCCGTCACCGGACACCCAACCCGGATACACCCAGTGGTCCAGCGTCAGCATCGGCCGCATTCCCGCGGCCGTGATCGCGCCGATCAGTGCGTCGTAGAACAGGAATGCGCCCTCGTCCCACCCATCCGGACGCGGTTGCACCCGCGCCCATTCGATGCTGACGCGGTACACCTTGACGCCCAGTGCGGCCGCGCGGGCGATGTCCTCGAGGAAACGGTGATAGCTGTCAACGGAATTCAGGTATGGCTCGTATCCCGACCGGGCAATATAGCGCGTCCAGTTGCTATCCGGGGCCGAGCCCTCGGTCTGGAATCCGGAAGCCGCGACGCCCCAAAGGAAATCGGGCCCCAGCGGCGCGACCGGCCCCGGCGCTTGGGCGTGGGCCTGCGCGGGCGTTGCCGCCCCGGCGAGCACCGCCAGCGCGGCGGCCATGGCAATCGAACACAGACGAACAGACGAGCGCATAGAACTCCGATCCGAAAGGCCAATCAGAACAAGGGTTTCGGCACCACCACACATCCGCATGGCCTTCGGAGCGGCCGCATGCCCGGATGGGATCGCCGGACCAACTGGGGATCTTCCGTTGCCGTACCTCCGTGCGCCGACGAAACCGGGCCACGAGCACGCGGCACACCGCGTTCGGTCAGTGATACCACGGTCCCGCAGGCTCTTTCGGGTGAATCGGATGCGTGATGATCACGATTCCGGTGTGGTCACGGGAGGTGCGGGAGCGCCGGTCGCCGAATTGGTCGGTCGATACGATCACACTGGACGTCCGGATTGATTACTGTCCGAGGGAATCACAAGTGGACCGTCCCGGTGCGGGCACCCCGGGCCGCGGACGGTCCGAATTTTGCTTTGTCGATCGGAGAACCCGTTGAGGCTCGACAGAATCGCCGCGCTGGGCGCCGCGGTGTTGCTGACCGCAGGACTAGCGCTGACCGCGTGCTCGTCCAGTAACAGCAGCGACGACACGGGCGTCGTGACAACCAATCTCGGCGAACCACAGAATCCGCTGCTACCCGCCAACCAGAACGACAACTACGGCAGCCGCATCGTCGACCGGTTGTTCGCGGGCCTCAAGTACTACGACGCGAATGGCAACGCCCACAACGAGGTGGCTCAGTCGATCGACACCAGCGATCGCATCCATTACAAGATCACCTTGAAGCCGGACTGGAAGTTCACCGACGGCACCCCGGTGACCGCGAAATCATTCGTCGACGCCTGGAATTTCGCGGCGCTCGGCACCAACGCCCAGATTCAGGGCTACGTGTTCAGCCCGATCGTCGGCTACGACGACGTGAGCGTGAAAGATCCCAAGGTGCAGACGATGTCGGGTCTGCAAGTGGTGGACGACCACACGTTCACCGTCGCGCTGAAGAGCCCGTCGATCGATTTCGAGGCCGAGCTGGCGTACGCGCCGTTCTATCCGCTGCCCGCGGTGGCCTACAAGGATCTGAAGGCGTTCGGCGAGAACCCGATCGGCAACGGGCCGTACAAGTTCGCGCACGATGGCGCCTGGAAACACAACGTCCAGGTCGACTTGGCGCCCAACCCGGACTACAAGGGTGGCAGGCCCCCGAAGAACAAGGGTCTGCGGATGGTGATGTACCAATCCTTCGACACCGCGTACGCGGATCTGCAAGCGGGCAACCTGGACACCCTCGACACCATTCCGGACAGCGCGCTGACCACCTACAAGAAGGATCTCGGCGACCGCGCCATCACCAAACCCACCGCACAGAACTCGCATATCGGCGTGCAGCCGACGATGGCGCACTTCGGCGGCCAGGAGGGTGTGCTGCGCCGAAGGGCGATCTCGATGGCGGTGGACCGGGTACTGATCGCCGACAAGATCTTCCACGGCCTCCGAATCCCGGCGCGTGACTTCACCGCGAGCACGCTGCCCGGCTTCAACCCGAACCTGCCCGGGGTCGATGTGCTGAATTACAACCCGGACGAGGCCAAGAAGGTGTGGGCGCAGGCCGACGCGATCTCTCCATGGTCGGGCCAGTTCCAGATCGCGTACAACTCCGACGGCGGCCATCAACCCTGGGTCGACGCCGTGTGCAACAGCATCAAGAACACCCTCGGCATCGACGCGGTCGGCGCGCCGTACGCGGCCTTCAAGGACATGCGGTCGGCGATCACGAACAAGACGATCGGCAAGGGGTTCCGCTACGGCTGGCAGGGTGACTATCCGACGATGCTGCAGTTCCTGACCTCGAACTACTACAGCACCGCCGGATACAACAACACCAACTACAACAATCCGGAATTCGACCACCTGATCGACCAGGCACTGGCCGCGCCGACCGAGGAGGAGTCCTACAAGCTGGTCGGCCAAGCCCAAACCCTTTTGCTCCGTGACCTTCCCAGCATTCCGCTGTTCGATTACATTGCGGCAGCTGGTCGTTCGGACAAGGTGAAGGCGGCCCCACTCACCTGGGCAGGCCAGTTCGATTTCGAAAACATCGAGAAGTAGCGAATTTCGCCGCAGCCGCCGGCCTAGTTCAAATCGTCGACGGTTGCGGCTTCGTTGCGGGAGAGGTTGATGCCGAGGTTGGCTGCCGCGCGTTCGAGGTCTTCGTCTTCGCCTTCGCGTAGTTCGATGGCGGCGCCGTCGGAGGAGAGTACTTCGACGTTGAGGCACAGTGATTGCAGCTCTTTGAGCAGGACCTTGAACGATTCGGGGATGCCGGGTTCGGGGATGTTCTCGCCCTTGACGATGGCTTCGTAGACCTTGACCCGTCCGACGACGTCGTCGGATTTGATGGTGAGCAACTCTTGCAGGGTGTAGGCGGCGCCGTAGGCCTGCATGGCCCAGCACTCCATTTCCCCGAACCGTTGGCCACCGAATTGGGCCTTACCACCGAGCGGCTGCTGGGTGATCATCGAGTAGGGGCCGGTGGAGCGGGCGTGGATCTTGTCGTCGACCAGGTGGTGCAGTTTCAGGATGTACATGTAGCCCACGGCGACCGGGTACGGGAACGGTTCCCCCGAACGCCCGTCGAACAGTTGGGCTTTGCCGTTGGCGTCGACCATGCGTTCCCCGTCCCGGTTGGGCAGGGTCGATCCCAACAGGCCGGTGAGTTCTTCTTCGCGGGCGCCGTCGAACACCGGGGTCGCGATATTCGAGTCGGCGGGGGCGGCGAGCATTTCCTCGGGCAGGGCTTTGGCCCAGTCGGGGCGGGTGCCGTCGGCGCCCGCGCCGACGTCCCAGCCGGCTTTGCCGATCCACCCGAGGTGGGTTTCCAGGATCTGGCCGATGTTCATCCGTCGCGGCACACCGTGGGTGTTCAAAATAATGTCGACCGGGGTGCCGTCGGGCAGGAACGGCATGTCCTCGGTGGGCAGGATCTTGCCGATGACGCCCTTGTTGCCGTGGCGGCCGGCGAGTTTGTCACCGTCCTGGATCTTGCGTTTCTGGGCGACGTACACGCGCACCAACTCGTTGACGCCCGGCGGCAGGTCGTCGTCGTCATCGCGGGAGAACACCCGGATCCCGATGACCTTGCCGGACTCGCCGTGGGGCACCTTCAGCGAGGTGTCGCGGACTTCGCGGGCCTTCTCCCCGAAGATCGCCCGCAACAGCCGTTCCTCCGGGGTGAGTTCGGTTTCGCCCTTCGGGGTGACCTTCCCGACCAGGATGTCGCCGTCGCGGACCTCCGCACCGATCCGCACGATCCCTCGCTCATCCAAATCGGCGAGGACTTCGTCGGAGACGTTGGGGATGTCGCGGGTGATTTCCTCGGCACCGAGTTTGGTGTCGCGGGCGTCGATCTCGTGTTCCTCGATATGAATCGAGGTCAACACATCCTCTTCCACCAAACGCTGCGAGAGGATGATGGCGTCTTCGTAGTTGTGGCCCTCCCACGGCATGATCGCCACCAGCAGGTTTTTACCGAGGGCCATTTCACCGTTCTCGGTGCACGGCCCATCCGCCAAAACCTGCCCGGCCTCGACGCGTTGGCCCTCGTCCACGATCGGACGCTGGTTCGAACACGTGCCCTGGTTGGAGCGGTTGAACTTCCGCATCCGATACGACTTGCGGGTGCCGTCATCGGCCATCACCGTGACATAGTCGGCCGAAACCTCCTCCACCACACCGGACTTCTCGTTCACCACCACATCACCGGCGTCGACCGCGGCCCGCAACTCCATCCCGGTACCCACCAACGGGGCCTCCGACCGAATCAACGGCACCGCCTGACGCTGCATATTCGCACCCATCAGCGCACGGTTCGCATCATCATGCTCGAGGAACGGAATCATCGCCGTCGCCACCGACACCATCTGACGCGGCGACACATCCATATAGTCGACCTCCGACGAGTCGACCACCTCGACTTCCGCGCCCGCGCGTCGAACGGTGATGCGCGCGTTGCGGAATCGGCCTTCGGCGTCGAGCGGTTCGTCCGCCTGGGCGACGACGTGCCGGTCCTCGACATCGGCGGTGAGATAGTCGATCTCGTCGGTGACCTTGCCGCCCAACACTTTTCGATAGGGCGTCTCGATGAACCCGAACGGGTTCACCCGGGCGAACACCGAAAGATACCCGATGAGACCGATATTCGGGCCTTCCGGCGTCTCGATCGGGCACATGCGGCCGTAGTGGGTGTAGTGCACATCCCGCACCTCCAGCGCCGCGCGTTCGCGGGTGAGGCCGCCCGCGCCGAGCGCCGAGAGGCGGCGCTTATTCGTCAGACCCGACAGCGGATTGTTCTGATCCAGGAACACCGACAGTTGCGAGGTTCCGAAGAACTCCTTGATCGCGGCGACCACCGGGCGGATGTTGATCAGGGTCTGCGGCGTGATCGCCTCGACATCCTGAGTCGTCATCCGCTCGCGAACCACACGTTCCATGCGGCCCAGACCGACTCGGATCTGGTTCTGGATCAACTCGCCGACGGTGCGCACACGGCGATTGCCGAAGTGATCGATATCGTCGACCTCGACCGGAACCTCGATACCGCCCGGCACGGTCATGGTTCGGTCGCCCCGGCGCAGGCGCAACAGGTATTCGACGATCGTGCCGATGTCCTGCGTGGTGAGCGCCGTCGTCGCCCGTTCGTCTTGCGGCACACCGAGTTTCTTGTTGATCTTGTAGCGGCCGACGCGGGCCAGGTCGTAACGCTTCTCCTTGAAGAACAGGTTCTCCAACAGCGT
>NZ_JAIRBR010000023.1:0-126491 GCF_020361265.1 Nocardia sp. JCM 34519.1 | reverse complement strand
GGGCGGGTCCCAACCCCCCAAACCCCGCCCCCAACCCCCCACGCCCCCCGGGGCAACCTGCCACCCCCCACCCCCCGGTGGGGGGGCCCCCGCCCCGGGGGCCCCACCCCATCACCTACTTCGAAACACGCCCTAGGCGAGTGCCTCGCGCCGGAGCTCGGCCCGGCGAACTCGATGGCCCGGAGTCGTTGGGACTCCGGGCCATCGGCGTTGCGGACGGGAAAGGGGCGAATTTCGGGTGAGCTAAGCCCGGGATTGCGTTGCACCGACCAGTTTTTCGGCCGAAATCACCGAATCCCTTGCGGCGGTGGATCGTTCCAGCCTGCTGGAGACCACGGCCAGTCCCAGCGCGACCGCAACCAGCCCGACGCCGACCCAATTCGGTGCGGTGTAGTCGAATCCGGCCGCGATCACCAAGCCGCCGAGCCAGGCCGAGATGGCGTTGCCGAGATTGAACGCGCCGATATTGAGGGCCGAGGCCAGGGTCGGTGCGGCGGCGGACTGGTCGAGCACCCGCTTCTGCAGCGGCGGTACGGTCGCGAAACCCAGTGCGCCGATGAGGATTACGGTGATGGCGGCGGCTGGTTTGCTGTGTGCGGTGACGGTGAACAGGGCGAGTGCCAACCCGAGCCCGGCCAGGCTCCCGTAGAGCATTCGCATGAGGTGTTTGTCCGCGTATTTGCCGCCGATCAGGTTGCCGAGGAAGAAGCCGACGCCGAACAGCACGAGCAGCCAGGTGACCGAACTCTCCGCGTATCCGGTGACCTCGGTCATCATCGGCGCCAGGTAGGTGATGGCCGCGAAGACGCCGCCGAAGCCGAGCACCGTCATCGCCATGGCGAGCAGGACCTGCGGGTTGCCGAGTACGGCCAGTTCGTGCCGCAGCCGGGCATCGCGCGGGGCCGGCTGGTTCGGTACCAGCGCGGCGACGCCGACGAGGGCGGCCAGGCCGACCAGTGCGACGAGCAGGAAGGTGACCCGCCAGCCGAACTGCTGGCCGAGCAGGGTGCCGAGGGGTACGCCGATGACGGTCGCGACGGCGAGCCCGGTGAACATCAGCGAGATCGCCTTGGCCCTGCGGTCCGGCGCGACCAGGCTGCCCGCGACCACCGAGCCGATGCCGAAGAAGGCGCCGTGCGCCATCGACGCGACGATGCGCCCGGTCAGCATGAGTCCGAAAGCCGGTGCGACGGCTGACAATACGTTTCCCGCGATGAGCAGTCCCATGCTGGCCAGCAGCATGCGCTTGCGCGCGATCCTGGCGCCGATGCCGGTGGTGATGGGCGCGCCGACCAGTACGCCGAGCGCGTATCCGGTGACCAGCAGCCCCGCGGTGGGGATGGATACGGCGTAGGTGTCCGCGATATCCGGGAGCAGGCCGACGACGACGAATTCGGTGGTGCCGATGGCGAACGCCCCCAGTGCCAGGGCGAGGAGTGCGAGCGGCATGGATGAGGCCTCCACATGTCATTGCGTCCGAGGTTTACAGTCGAGAACAATAATTGCATACGCCTGTTAATTGCAAGCGCGGGCTATTTCGAATCTGGGCTATCCTGGATGACATGACCGCGGACGCCGCTCTGACCGGCCTGGCCGATGGCTGGTACGCCCTGTCGCTGCTGCACGACCGGATCGAGGCGCATATCGAGCGCGCCCTGCAGACCGGCCACAACCTGAGCGTGCGCGAGTACTCGCTGCTGGTCGTGCTGAGCCGCCAGCACGACGGGCCCGGCGGACATCTGCGGATGAACCAGGTGGCCGAGGCCGTCGTGCTCAGCCAGAGCGCGACCACCCGCCTGGTCACCCGGCTGGAGGATCGCGGGCTGCTACAGCGCTACCTGTGCCCGGACGATCGCCGCGGGATCTACACCGACGTGACACCCGACGGACTCCGGCTGCTCGCCGAGGCCAGGCCGACGCACGATGCCGCGCTCGCGGGCGCACTCGGGCAGGCCGCCGCCAATCCCGGACTGGCGCCGCTGGTTTCGGCGGTCGAGGCGTTGAATTCGGCGGGGTCCGGGGGAATTCGCCCGCGCGACTACCACCCGGTCTGAGCTATCCGAATTCAGGTGGCGGACAGCGCGATTACTGTGCGGTGACGGTGCCGCGCATCTCCGGATGCAGCGAGCACATATACCGATAGGTTCCGGGTGTGGTGAATGTGTAACTCCACTCGCCCTTGTCGAAGATGGGGCTGTTGATACCCATCGCCTTGTCGCCGATGCCCTGCACGCTGTGTGGGAAGCGGTCGTGGAACTTCCAGGTCACCGTGTCGCCCACCTTCACGGTCACATCGGCCGGGCTGAACTTCATATCGGCGACATCGACCGTGATCGTCGCCGGTTTCGGCGCGCCGGGCGCGGCGCTCGCCGAACTGGCCGCCGCCGTCGTCGTTTTCGCGGCCGAGCCGGAATCGCCGCCACCGCAGCCCGACAGCAACAGCGTTGCCGCGACGGTGAGCGCGGCGGTGACCGGCACGAACCCAGCGCGAAGACTGACAGTTGGCATGGTCGTCAAGCGTAGTCGGCGCCACCGGCGAACCCGCGTCGGGCCACGGGGACGCCAACGGCGGACAATGTGACGAACGAGAGCCGAGCGACTCAGTGGAGGCGAGCGCCATGTCCCAGCGGGGTTACTTCACCGCCGACGAAGTGCGGGCGGCGGAGGCCGAACTGTTCACCCGGGTGCCGGATGGCGTGCCGATGCGGCGGGCGGCGCACGGGCTGGCCACCGTGGTCGCGGGCGAATTGCGGGCGCGCACCGGCGGGGTCGCGGGGCGGTCGGTGACGCTGCTGGTCGGCTCCGGTGACAACGGGGGTGACGCCCTGTGGGCCGGTTCGATGCTGCGGCGGCGCGGTGTCGCGGTGTCCGCCGTGCTGCTGAACCCCGAGCGTGCGCATGCGAAAGGTCTTGCCGCGCTGCGTAAAACCGGCGGCCGCATCGTCGCGGAAAGCGGCACACCGGATTTGGTGATCGACGGCATCGTCGGGATCTCCGGTCGCGGCCCGTTGCGGCCGCGAGCCGCGGAACTCGTTGCCGCGCTGGAGGCGCCGATCATCGCCGCGGATCTGCCGAGCGGTGTCGATCCGGATACCGGCGCGGTGTCCGGGCCCGCCGTGCGCGCGGACGTCACGGTCGCCTTCGGCGCGTACAAGCCGGTGCACGCGCTGGCCGCGCCCTACTGCGGCCGAATCGAGTTGGTGCCCATCGGTTTGCGTCTGCCCGAGCCGAATCTCGCGGCGCTGGAACCGTCCTCGATCGGTGCGGCCTGGCCGGTGCCCGGCCCCGCCGACGACAAATACACCCAGGGCGTCACCGGCATCTGTGCGGGCAGCGCCACCTACCCGGGCGCCGCCGTACTGTGCACCGGTGCGGCCGTCGCGGCCACCTCCGGCATGGTCCGCTACGCGGGGACCGCGGCGCATGACGTGCTCGCGCGCTTTCCGGAAGTAATTGCCGCTGAAGACGTTTCGAAAACCGGCCGGGTTCAGTCCTGGGTGTTCGGACCGGGCGCGGGCACCGATGCCGACGCCCGCGATCGCCTCGCCGAAATCCTGGCCACCGATCTTCCGGTGGTCGTCGACGCCGACGGCCTCACCCTGCTCGCCGCCGACCCGGATCTGGTCCGCGATCGCCCGGCGCCGACCGTATTGACCCCGCACGCAGGCGAATTCGCCCGGCTCACCGGTCGCGAGGTGGGGGCGGACCGGGTCGCCGCCGTGCGCGCCCTGGCCGAATCCTGGCAGGTCACCATCCTGCTCAAGGGCCGGGCCACGCTCGTCGCCGATCCGGGCCGAGTGGTTCACGTCAACGAGGCGGGTGGCTCCTGGGCGGCCACCGCCGGTGCGGGCGACGTCCTCTCCGGCATCATCGGCGCACTCCTCGCCGCGGGCCGACCTCCGGCCTGGTCCGCCGCGGCCGCCGCCCGCGTCCACGCACTGGCCGCGAATCTTTCGGCCCACGAGGAGTTTTCGGCCGGTGCACCGACCTCCGCCGCCCCGCTGCTCGATCACATCCGCCCCGCCATCCGGGTACTGCGCACATTGGCCACGGCAGGCTGAATCCGGTGGCGCTGGCCCTATGACCGCGCCGAATGCGACTCTCGTTCGCCTTCCGCCTGAAGGAGTTCCAGTAGTCCCGGGAATCGGGCCGAGACCTCGGCGCGGCGCAGCCGGGCCATATTGCTGTTGCCGCGGTTGACCTGACGGATGAGACCCGCGGTGCGCAGGGTCCGGAAGTGGTGGGTCAGCGTGGCCTTCGAGACCGGCAGGTCGAAGGAGGCGCAGGTGCGTTCGGTGCCGTCCGGCTCGGCGAGCAGGGCCACGATCACGCGTCTGCGATGGCGATCGGCGAGTGCGGCGAGGACCGTGCCCAGGTCCATCTGCTCGGGGGTCGGCTCGTCGATATCGGGCAAGGCGGCCTCTCACGTAGGTACGATTTGCTTCTTACCTCAGATCGGCATAGCGTCCCAAGGTATGGAAATGATCATACCTAATCTCGACAATATTCCATTCGCGCTGGTCGGGGTCGCGCGCGCGAAACCGGAACGCGCGGCCGAACTGCGCGAGTTGCTGCTGTCGTTCGTCGCGCCGACCCGCGAGGAGGACGGCGCGCTCGAATATCACTGCCACGAGGACAGCGCCGAGCCGGGCAGTTTCGTGTTCTACGAGGTGTGGCGGTCGAAGGCGGACCTGGACCGGCACCTCGAACTGCCGCATATGCGGCAGTTCCTGGCGCGCCGGATGGACTATCTGGAGCGCGACTTCGACATCAAATTCCTGACGATGCACAGCCCCTACCCGCGCCCGATCAATGCCTGACGGCCGCAGCTCACCGACCCGGAACGAGAGCACGAGCGGATAACGCGCTCGCCGGACCACGGTCCAGGATGGCAGGATCAACAAGCGTGAATGCGCAAGTGGAGACGGTCATCGATCTGGAAGCCATCGCCCATAACGTGCGGGTCCTGCGTGCATACGCCGGTGACGCCGCCGTGATGGCGGTGGTCAAGGCCGACGGCTACAACCACGGCGCAGTCGAGGTGGCCCGAGCAGCCGTCGCGGCGGGGGCCGCCGAAATCGGTGTCACCACCATCGACGAAGCCCTCCAGCTGCGCGCGGCCGGGCTCACCGTGCCGATTCTGTCCTGGCTGAACGGATCCCACGCCGACTACGCCGCCGCCGTCGCCGCCGATATCGAACTCGGCGTCTCCTCTGTCGCCGGATTGCGAGCCGTCGAGCGGGGTGCGCGGCAGGCCGGGCGGACCGCGACGGTGACGCTGAAGGTGGACACCGGGCTCAACCGCAACGGCGTACCACCGCACGAACTCCCGGAGCTGCTTCCCGCGCTGCGGAATCTGGTCGACGAACAGGTGGTGCGGTTCCGCGCCGTCTTCTCCCACCTCGCCTGCGCAGACGAACCGAACCATCCGGCCAACGACCGCCAGCGCGACCGGTTCCTGGACGCCATCGCCGCGGCGAAGGAGCACGGCCTGGAACCGGAACTGGTGCATCTGGCCAACTCCCCGGCCACGCTGCTACGGCCCGATCTGGCCTTCGATATGGTCCGCCCCGGCATCGCCATGTACGGGTTGAATCCGGTGCCGGACCTCGTCGACGCGGATCTGCGGCCCGCGATGACCTTCCAGGCGCGGGTCGCCCTGGTGAAGCGGGTCGCGGCGGGGGAGGGCGTCTCGTACGGCCACGAATGGGTGGCGCCGCACGACACCACCGTCGCACTCATACCCGCCGGTTACGCCGACGGCGTCTTCCGCTCGCTCGGCGGCCGCTTCGAGGTACTGCTCGGCGGTGCGCCACGCCCGAGCGTCGGCCGGATTTGCATGGACCAGTTCGTCGTCGACCTCGGCGACAATGCGGCGGGCATCCAAGAGGGCGATATCGCGGTGCTGTTCGGCGGCGGTCCTGGCGAACCGCGGGCCCAGGATTGGGCCGACCGGCTCGGCACCATCCATTACGAGATCGTCTGCGCGCCACACAGCCGGGTGGTCCGGCGGCATGTCGGAGGACCGGCGGAGGCGAGCACTCGATGACCCGGCGGACCCGCGTTGCGGTGCAGGGCGGGCTGGCCACGGCGGGCGTTGTCGCCGCGCTGGCCGGGGTGCACGCCCTGCGCCGCGCGGGTGCGCATGTGCTGTGGCCCGCCCGGCGTGACGAATATCGCGACGAGAACTTCGGGCTCATCGAGGCCGATCGCTCCGGCACCGTCACCACCGCCGACGGTGTCGAGCTCGCCACCAGGGAATGCGGTCCCGCCGACGCGCCCGTCACGGTGATCTTCGTCCACGGTTTCTGTAACACCATGGAGTCCTTCCACTTTCAGCGTCGTGATCTGGAAAAGCGCTGGGGCCCAAGGGTGCGGCTGGTGCTGTTCGATCTGCGCGGGCACGGCCGATCCGGCACGCCGAGCACCGAGAGCTGCACCGTCGCACAGCTCGGCCGCGACCTGGTCGCGGTGCTGGAGGCCGCCGCACCGACCGGACGCGTTGTGCTGGTTGGGCATTCGCTCGGCGGGATGGCGGTGCTCGCGGCCGCCGCGCAATTCGCCGACCTGTTCGCCGCCAGGGTGATCGGGGTCGGACTGCTGTCCACGGCCGCCGCCGAGGTCACCGCGGCGGGCATCACCCAGCTGCTGCGCAGCCCGGCCATCGACGGATTCCGGCTGGCCGTGCACACCGCGCCCGCGTTGATGCAGGCCGGACGCAGTACGGCTCGACATGTGATCGCGCCCATCCTGCACGTCAGCTCGTATCACGGTCCGGTGAGCCCGACGCTGTCCCGCTTCACCACCCACATGATCGATCGCACACCCGTGGAAACCATCGTGAAGTTCCTGAAGGCGATCGAACTGCACGACGAGTCCGCGGCGCTGCCGACCTTGGCGAATACACCGGTGCTCGTGATCGGCGGCATGCACGATCTGGTCATCCCGTTCCGCAACTCCCGCGCGCTGGCCGCCGCCCTGCCGAACAGCGAGCTGATCCGGCTCGCCGAGGCGGCGCACATGGCGCACCTACAGTTCCCGGATATCGTCAATGCCGCGCTCGACCGGCTGCTGGTCCGGGCGGGCGCGATCGAACCGGAAGGGCGCCAGCAGGAATCGGAGGTGGTGGGTGGCTGAGCGACAGGAGCGCGTCCTGCCGACCGTCGAGGATACGGAGGCGCTGGGCCGCGAGTTGGCCGCCGGACTGCGCGCGGGCGATCTGGTGGTGCTCGACGGACCGCTCGGCGCGGGCAAGACGGCGCTGACCCGAGGCATCGCGGCCGGGCTCGGCGTGCAGGGCCGCGTGAGTTCGCCCACGTTCATCATCGCCCGCCAGCACCGTGCCGGGCAGCGCGACGGTGCGGACCCGGTGCCACTGGTGCACGTCGACGCGTACCGGCTCAGCGGCGATCTGGACGAGTTGGACGCGCTGGATCTGGATACCGACCTGAATCAGGCTGTGGTGGTTGTGGAATGGGGTCGCGGCGTCGTCGAGCATCTCGCCGACCGGCACCTGCGGGTGCTGCTGTCGCGGGAACCCGATTCCGAGGTGCGCACCGCCGTCTGGGAATGGGTGGACTGAGCTCCGCCCCGGGCGGCAGGCGCTTGCCGCCGACGGGGTGGGTAAACTCCTTGCGCAGCTACCACCCGGTATCGTTGGGGCAATCATGCTTGTACTAGCTGTCGACACCGCGACACCCGCCGTTACCGCGGGATTGGTGGAACTGGAGCCCGCCGCAGGCGCGGCACATCCCGCCCAGGTGCGCACCATCGCCACCCGGGTGCGGGTCGACGCTCGCGCACACGCCGAGGTGCTCACCCCGCAGATCCTCGAATGCCTCACGGAGACAGGACGTTCCAGATCCGAGCTGGCCGCGGTGGTATGCGGGGTCGGGCCAGGGCCGTTCACCGGTCTCCGGGTCGGCATGGCCACCGCCGCCGCCTTCGGTGATGCGCTCGGCATTCCGGTGTACGGGGTGTGCAGCCTCGACGCGATCGCCGCCGATGCCGCCGCGGATCTGACCGAGGGCGCCGAACTGCTCATCGTCACCGACGCGCGCCGCCGCGAGGTCTACTGGGCGCGCTACCGTGACGGCGCCCGCATCGCCGGGCCCGATGTGAGCAAACCGACCGACCTGGATTTCGGGCAGGCCACGGTGATCGCCGGATCCGCTTCGCACGTCGACTTTTTCGATCTTCCGGTACTCCCGGTGGAGACGCCGTCCCCGGCCGGGCTGGTGCACATCGCGACCCCCGAACTGCTGTCGTACGCGGTGCCGGAACCGTTGGTCCCGCTGTACCTGCGCCGCCCCGATGCCGTCGAGAACAGCTACCGCACCCTCGACCGGACAGGGGCATGACGGTGGCGATCCGCATCGAGCCGATGGGGCTCGCCGATATCGAGCGCTGCGTGGAACTGGAGCAGGTGCTGTTTCCCGAGGACGATCCCTGGCAGGCCGTCGCCTTCCGTTCCGAACTCGCCGGGCCGCACAACCGCTACATCACCGCCCGCGACGAGACCGATCGCATGGTCGGTTACGCGGGTGTCGCGCTGCTCGGTGATGCCGAACACCCGGAGGCCGAGGTGCACACCATCGGCGTCGACCCCGACTGTCACCGCGCCGGCATCGGAACACTGCTGCTGGAGGCGCTGCTCGCGGAGGCGGGTAAGCGCGGTGGGCCGGTGTTCCTCGAGGTGCGCACCGACAACACCCCCGCCATCGCGCTCTACGCCAAGCACGGCTTCCACATCATCGGCCTGCGGAAGAACTACTACCAGCCCAGCGGCGCCGACGCCTACACCATGCGCCGCCCCGAGCTGGCGCCGTTCCCGCCCGCCGACGCGGCGCTGACCCAGCCGGACGAGGTGCTCTCGTGATCATCATGGGTGTCGAAAGCTCCTGCGACGAAACAGGAGTCGGAATCGTCCGGCGCCGCCCGGACGGCAGCTGCGAACTGCTCGCCGACGAGGTCGCCTCCAGCGTCGATCAGCATGCGCGGTTCGGCGGCGTCGTCCCGGAGATCGCCTCGCGCGCACACCTGGAGGCGATCGTGCCCGCCATGCGGCGCGCGCTCGCCGCCGCGGATATCGAACGACCCGATGCGCTGGCCGTCACCATCGGACCGGGTCTGGCCGGTGCGCTGCTCGTCGGTGTCGCGGCCGCGAAAGCCTATGCGGCGGCCTGGGATATCCCGTTCTACGCGTTGAACCATCTCGGCGGGCATGTCGCGGTGGACACCCTGGAGCACGGCCCGATGCCGCCGTGCGTCGCGCTGCTCGTCTCCGGTGGGCATACGCATCTGTTGCACGTCAAGGATTTGGCGGAACCGATCGTCGAGTTGGGCAGCACCGTCGACGACGCCGCCGGTGAGGCGTTCGACAAGGTGGCGCGGCTGCTCGGCCTCGGCTTCCCCGGCGGTCCGGCGCTGGACGCGGCCGCCCAGGGCGGCGATCCGCGCGCGATCGCCTTCCCGCGCGGCATGACCGGCCCGCGCGACCCGCGCTACGACTTCTCCTTCTCCGGTTTGAAAACCGCCGTCGCCCGCTATGTCGAGGCGGCTCAGCGCAACGGATTCGCCGCCGACGACCTCCCGATTTCCGATATCGCCGCCTCCTTCCAGGAGGCCGTCGCCGATGTGCTCACCATGAAGGCCATCCGCGCCGCGCAGGATGTCGGCGTCGACACCCTGGTACTCGGCGGCGGCGCCACCGCCAACTCCCGCATCCGTTCGATGGCCGAGGAACGCTGCGCCGCAGCCGGTTTGACCCTGCGGGTGCCGCGCCCCCGGCTCTGCACCGACAACGGTGTGATGATCGCCGCACTCGGCGCTCATGTGATCGGCGGCGGAGCAGCGGCGTCGACCTTGCATGTGGCAACCGATCCGGGCCTGGCGGTATCGGTCAGCCAACTCCGCTGAGCCGCAGCCGTTTTCGTTCGCGATAGGACAGATTGCTTGTCGTAGGTAGCGTTTTCGCGTGCAGGAACCCTCAGTCCAAATCCCCATAAGGCAACATCAACCCCGGCAACGGAATTCGGTTCGATGACCCGGTCCGCGGCGGCAACGGGATCCTGCCCTTCGCGGGGGCCTGCGTCGTACCTGGTGTCCAGTTCGGTACTGGCGTTTGCGCCCCGGGAGCGGTGCCGGAGCCGGAACCCGCACCACCCTGAGATGGGGTCGCGGGGGCGAGTAGGGGACCGAGTAGGCCGGGGAGTTCGGGGAAGGGGATGGGCGGCAGGTTCGGATCGGGGCGCAGGGTCGGTTGGCCTGCGGTGGTGGTGGGGGCGGCGGGGCCGCTGTCGGGGTGGGTGGTGCTCGGCTGGCCGTGGTCCTGGGTGACGGACGGCAGGTTGCCGGGCGGCCGCGGTGTCGAGTCGTGGGTGCTGGTGCCGACGCCGCCGGAGCTCGGTACGAGGGGCGGGGCGATGCTGATCGGCGGGGTCGGCTGGCCCGCGCCGCTGGTGGTGACGACGGGTGCGATGGGGTGGTCCTGCGAGGCGGGCGAGAATTCCTTCACGCCGTAGCCGATGACCAGTCCGACCACCACGACGGCGCCGGCCAGCGTGCCGACCACCTTGGTGAACGTGCCGCCGGGCGCATCGGATCCGTTGGTCGGGAAGACCGCCGGTTGCATCGAATCGGCAACCAGCGCAGCGCCTTTCGCGATCACGGCCTCCGGGTCGGGCACGGTGAGCACGGGAACGTCGAGCTGGTCGCCGAGGGTGGTCAGCACGGCCGGGATATTGGCTCCGCCGCCGATCACCGCGACGGCCTCCGGGAAGCGCGGCGCCCTGGCGAAGACCGCCGCGGCGAAGACCGCGGTCTCGCGCAGCAGGTCGGCCACCAGCTCCTCGAAATCGGCCCTGGTGAGCTTCAGCGGCTGCCCGGCCACATGGTCGATGGTGACGGCGGGCGCGATGGACAGGTGTTCCTTGGCGGCGCGGCCGCGGTTGGTGAGCATATTCCGGTTCGGCCGGGTGCCGCGGCGGGCGTAGTGCAGGTCGACCAGGTGGTGGTAGATCAGCTCGTCGATGGCGTTACCGCTGATCGCGACGGTGCGTTCGGTGTGCAGCACGGTGCAGTCGGCCGGATCCGCGACGGTGACGCTGAGCCCGGACGCGCCGAGGTCGACGATGGCGACGGTGTTGTAGCGGTCGAGCAGGCCGGTGTGCTGCAGGTAGGTGAGCGATGCGGTGCCCTCCGGGACCAGCTTGAGGTCGCGCTGTTTACCGGTGGCCGACCGGATGACCTGTGCCTGTTCGCGATTGCGGTACGCGACCGCGACGCTGGTCGGCGGGCGGGCGGTGACCGGTTCCACGCTCAACGGACGGGTGCCGGCGAACCGGGCGCCCACGGGGTGGGTGAGATCGTGCGACGGGGTGGCCGGCAGCTGATTGGTCATCAGCTCGATGGAGGACGCGACGAGATCGCCGAGGTCGGAGTGTGCGGCGTCGGCCGACACCACGCGGTAGTCGAATGTTTGCGCGCCGTTGGACGCGGTTGCCACCAGCGCCGAGCACACGACCTCGTGCCCGGCCGAGATGCCGAGGGATGTTCGCATGTTCACCTCCCTTCGAGCGGATGGTCATGGTGGTGCCGACCATCTCGAATGGACTGCCGCACCGCCGCGTGGTTGGCGAGCGATACGTGCTCGAGATCCGGCCGGACCGTTGTCCGGATGGGGCGCGTCGGCCGGCCTTGGATCACGTGTTGCTTGCTCTCTGGTGAAGCTGTTCGAAACGTCTGGTGCTATGACGACGGTGTTTCTGTGACGAAGCATGGCCTCCGATGACGCCGGTTCGTGACGAACACGGTGCCTGGACAGCGACCGTCGTCAATACTGTCACAATCCGTTATCCGAACGTTACAGATTTCCTGATCTCTTGGGAAGGGCTTCGCGCGTCGCGCTCGGCGTGTTAACCGCGTGTCATGAATCGGACAATTGACCAGGTCGGCGGGCCTGTGGTGTGGCGTTATACCGTTTCGGTTGTCCGGGCCGGGTCCGACCGGGCGGTCGCCGATTAGCGGCGGGGCAAATCCGGCTCTGGCAGACCCATCCCTTGAGCGCTGGCACTCGCATGTATAGAGTGCTAGTCGGCACTGTGTTAAGTGCTTGTGCCAGTTTGACTACTGAGCAGGGGTCCCGGCACCCGCGACGACGGGGCTATGCGCAGGGTCAGCATCGTGACCAAAACCGATGGTCCGGGACAACAGTCCCGGACGACCGAAAATCCCCTGAAAGTGGAGGGCTCAACGTGGCGAGCGTGAACATCAAGCCGCTCGAGGACAAGATCCTCGTCCAGGCCAACGAGGCCGAGACGACGACGGCCTCCGGCCTGGTCATCCCCGACACGGCGAAGGAGAAGCCGCAGGAGGGCACCGTCATCGCCGTCGGCGAGGGACGCGTCACCGACAAGGGCGACCGTATCCCGGTCGACGTCAAGGAGGGTGACGTCGTCATCTACAGCAAGTACGGCGGCACCGAGATCAAGTACCAGGGCGAGGAGTACCTCATCCTGTCGGCGCGCGACATCCTGGCCGTCGTCACCAAGTGACGACGGCCCGCGCGGTCGTCCCGGCGAAAGACGGGATCCAGCGGTGATTTTCACGCTTTACCGCACCGCGCGCCCGGCTGACGCCGGGAACGAGTCGGCATGACGCTGCCCCGGTTCCCCGACGCGGGGCCGGGGCAGCGTCGTCTCAACCCCGGAACCCCCAAAAGGAACAAGACTTATGGCAAAGCAGATCGAGTTCGACGAGAAGGCTCGTCGGGCTCTGGAACGCGGTGTCGACAAGCTCGCCGACGCCGTCAAGGTCACCCTCGGCCCGCGCGGCCGCCACGTCGTGCTCGCGAAGGCCTTCGGCGGCCCGACCGTGACCAACGACGGTGTCACCATCGCGCGCGACATCGAGCTGGAGGACCCGTTCGAGAACCTCGGCGCGCAACTGGTCAAGAGCGTCGCCACCAAGACCAATGACGTCGCGGGCGACGGCACCACCACCGCGACCGTGCTGGCCCAGGCGCTGGTGCGGGCCGGCCTGAAGAACATCGCGGCGGGCGCGAACCCGATCGCGGTCGGCTCCGGCATCGCCAAGGCCGCCGACGCGGTCTCCGAGGCGCTGCTGGCCGCCGCCACCCCGGTGTCGGGTGAGCAGGCCATCGCGCAGGTCGCCACCGTGTCCTCGCGCGACGAGGAGATCGGCGAAATGGTCGGCAAGGCGCTGACCACCGTCGGCAAGGACGGCGTCGTCACCGTCGAGGAGTCCTCGACGCTGCAGACCGAACTCGTCGTCACCGAGGGCGTGCAGTTCGACAAGGGCTTCCTGTCGCCGTACTTCGTCACCGATCCGGAGACCCAGCAGGCCGTGCTGGAGGATGCGCTCGTCCTGCTGAACCGCGAGAAGATCAGCTCGCTGCCCGACTTCCTGCCGCTGCTGGAGAAGATCGCCGAATCCGGCAAGTCCGTGCTGATCATCGCCGAGGATGTCGAGGGCGAGGCGCTGTCCACCCTGGTGGTCAACTCGATCCGCAAGACCATCAAGGCCGTCGCGGTGAAGGCGCCGTTCTTCGGCGACCGTCGCAAGGCGTTCCTCGACGACCTGGCCGTCGTCACCGCGGGCACCGTGATCAACCCCGACCTGGGCATCACCCTGCGCGAGGCCGGCCTCGACCTGCTCGGCCAGGCGCGGCGCGTCGTCGTCACCAAGGACGACACCACCATCATCGACGGCGCGGGCAGCGCGGACGATATCGCCGCCCGTGGCGCGCAGCTGCGCCGCGAGATCGAGGCCACCGATTCCGACTGGGATCGGGAGAAGCTCGAGGAGCGGCTGGCCAAGCTGGCCGGCGGCGTCGCGGTGATCAAGGTCGGCGCGGCCACCGAGACCGCGCTCAAGGAGCGCAAGTACCGGGTGGAGGACGCGGTGAGCGCGGCCAAGGCCGCCGTCGCCGAGGGCATCGTGCCCGGCGGTGGCACCGCGCTGGTGCAGGCCAGCGGCAAGCTGGTGGAACTGCGCGACTCGCTGTCCGGTGACGAGGCGGTCGGCGTCGAGGTGGTGCGTCAGGCACTGCAGGCGCCGCTGTACTGGATCGCCACCAACGCGGGCCTGGACGGCGCCGTTGTGGTCAGCAAGGTCGCCGAGGGCAAGGAGGGCTTCAACGCCGCCACCCTCACCTACGGCGATCTGCTCACCGACGGCGTCGTCGACCCGGTGAAGGTGACCCGTTCGGCGGTCGTCAACGCGGCCTCCGTCGCGCGCATGGTGCTCACCACCGAGAGCGCCGTTGTCGACAAGCCCGCCGAGGAGGCGGCCGACCACGGCCACCACGGTCACGCGCACTGAGCGACGCACGAACTGCGCGCTGAGCGACGCAGGAACAAGGCCCCCAAACCTGAAAAGGTTTGGGGGCCTTGTCCATATCCAAGCAACAACTGATTTCGTGAGTACATGGGTAACTCGTCGGGTACGCCCAAAACTCAGTCAGGCACTCAACCGGCAGCCGCCAACGTAAGTCTCGCGGCACCCAGTCTGGCCTGAAGGCGCGGAGAGGCGGGGGAGCGGAGCTTCAGGAGGCGACCGGCGGCTGCTCAGCGGCGATGGCGGCGAGCAGGCGATCACGCAGTGCGGACGGCGGCTGGGCCGCCGTCGTATCGGCGAGCGCCGCGAGTGCGTCTCTGGTGGACCGCACCTCTGCGATGAATTCCGCGCGTAGGGCAGGGTCTTCGGTGTCGAGCAGTTCCTGTACGGCTTGATGGTCTTCGTCGTCGATCGATCCGAGCGCGACGGTGTTCGCGAGATCGACCTGGCGTTCGTTCATCTCACGTCACCCCCAAACTTCTTTTCAGTCGTGTCAGCCCGTCCCGTATCCGGGACTTAACGGTCGGTAACCCTACGCCTAAATAATGCGCCACTTCCGCGTAGGTTCGCCCGCCGTAATAGGCGAGTGAGATTGCCTCCCGCTGGGTTTCGGTCAGCGTGGCCAGGCCGTCGAGCACCGCCTGCTGCTCCA
The DNA here is from genome assembly GCF_020361265.1 of Nocardia sp. JCM 34519.1. Taxonomy (NCBI): domain Bacteria; kingdom Bacillati; phylum Actinomycetota; class Actinomycetes; order Mycobacteriales; family Nocardiaceae; genus Nocardia; species Nocardia sp. JCM 34519.1. The sequence continues at coordinate 111,481 of NZ_JAIRBR010000023.1, read as the reverse complement.
GCCTGCGCTCGACCTCCTCGGTGACCTCGTCGAATTCGTTGCCGAGAACCCTTATGCCGTAGGCGACTTCGCGCGTGGTGTGGGCCTGCTCGGCTCGCACCCGGTCGACCGCCCTGCGGTGCGCGAGGGTCATCAACCACGTCACGGCCGAGCCCTTCGCCGGGTCGAAACTCGCTGCCGTGCGCCAGATCTGGAGATAGACCTCTTGCGTGGTCTCCTCCGCGTATCCGGGATCGTGCAGCACCCGTAGCACCAGGCCGAAGACGCGGGCGCAGGTCCGGTCGTAGAGCTCGGCGAAGGCTTCCTGGTCGGACCGGCCGCACCGGTGCAAAAGCGCGGCGAGCTCGATACTTTCGGCGGCGCGTGCCGAGACCGCAGAATCCACACTCGGTGGGAAGGCTTCTCTTCGGAACGAGTCGCCCTCTGCAGCCGGCGGCCGCGTTGTCACAACGCTCCATTCTGTGTCATCGGTCACTACGGTAGCGCCATGCGATGACTCGGATCCGCCGGGGGGTGTCGGCAAACCGCCTGTGTCCCAGCGATTTTGCGAGCTGCCTCGACACGCCAAGTGCCCAGTTCGGGGACACGCCGTGACACGCCGGTACCTTCCACGAAACGCCGAACCGGCGGTTCCGTCGCGTCGGACCTTCGCGGTCGCAGGCGAATCGTTGGTAATCGCAACGGTGCCCACGCCGGTGAACATTCGGCGGCACTCGTAGCGCCAGCTGTTTGCCGGGAGGTTGTTTGTCTGGAATTCGACGCGCGACACCGTTCGGATGGGAGATTTTTGGATCAGACCGCCATCCGCCTGCGGTTGCGCCGGGCGTGCATCTCCCGCTCGGTTTCCGACATTCCGCCCCAAATACCGTAGGGCTCACTGACTTTCAAGGCGTGGCTGCGGCACTGCATCAACACCGGGCAACTGCGGCAGATCTCCTTGGCGCGCATCTCGCGCGCGGTGCGGGCCCGACCCCGCTCGCCATCGGGATGGAAGAACACCGACGAGTCCTGCCCGCGGCAGGATCCGCGCATCTGCCAATCCCAGACATCGGCGTTCGGCCCGGGAAGGTGGGTGGGCATGGGCATGGTTGTGAACTCCTCGTGGTGCGAGCTCGTCGGCGTTGTCGAGCAGTCGTTCTGCAACAGTTGTCGGGCCACACGCCGGATGGGCGTGCTCTCGGCCTCGCCCGTTGCGGTCGCTGCAATTTCGCGCGGCGCCGACCGTGGCGTTGAGCTACGTTAGGTCCAGGCGCGAAATTCCGTCAATAGTTCGGCGCGGTAGTTTTCCAAATCTTTGGCGGACAAATTTAACCTCCGAGCTGTTTACTTTTCGCATTGGTTCCGGCGATACTGTTCGGTTGACCAATGCGCGGCGATGCCGTCATGCTCTTGTTGATCCCTCGTTTTCGCAGGTGAGAGCGTATTTTTGGGCGGAGCGGCCGGTCGGGATGGTGTCCGGTGCGACAGTGCTGGTCGCAAGCCCTTCCGTGACCCGTCAACTGCGGGCTTGTCGGAGATGGCGGAATCGGGGCGCCGAGGTTAATTGCGCGATAAGCGTGTGAATTTATCTGCCGCGCCCGATCGCATTCCGAAGATGAGTTTTACCTGATGGAAACATGATGTGAAGAGCGAAAATGCTACGGGTTTGCCCCACTCGCATACGGCGCTCCGATCCGGTGCTCGGCGACCTCGGCCGGGATAGAGTTCGGCGGTGCTCGCGCCAGTTCCGCTGACAGATTCACCCACCGCCCGCCTCGCCGCGGCCGCATTCGGCGAACGCCCAGGCGACGCCGCTGCCGAGTTGCCCACCGCCGCATCCGCACTCGATTCGTGGTATCGCGCGGTGATTCTCGGCGGCCAGGGAAGTTATGCCGCGGCGCGCGTGGAACTGCGCATTATTCGGGCGCGTCGCGCAGATTCGATACTTCTTTCGCTGGCCGCCAGCACCGAAGGTTCACTGCTGCGTCAACTCGGTTGGCACGCCCGCGCCGCCGTCCTCGACGGTCACGCCGCCGCCATCGCCCTGCCCCTGCTCCGCTCGCACCCCGACGCTCCGCGACTCCGAACCACCGTCACATCGCCCGATTCCGGCCGCCCGGGCGAGCCGGGATCCAATCGGCAACAGCCCGGGGAGCTCTCGGCACGGTCGGGCGCCGCCACATCCGGCGCTGCGATTCCCGGTGGTGGCCGAGCCGACCACGGGTACGCACCGGACGGCCCGGAACGACAAACCGCATACGCCGACCTCGCATACCGAGTCCATTCGGCCGCGCCGTCCGACTCGGTGCCCACGGACGACGCAGCCGCAGCGTCCGGCTCGGTGCCCCCGCTCGATTCGGTCCTAGCGTCCGGCTCGGCGCGCCCGCTCGATTCGGCCGCGGCGTCCGGCTTGCTGCCTCCGGATGACGCGGCCGCGGCGTCCGACTCGCTGCCCCCGGCAGATTCGCCGCTGTTGGGAATAGCTCTGCCTCGCGAGATTGTGCGCCCCGACATTCGCGACGCCGCGTGCGACGCGCTGACCGGCCTGGCCGCCGACGCGCTCGGCACCGGGCGGTTGGCGCTGGCGCGGCGGTTGTTGCGGCGCTCGGGGGAGCTCTTGCTCGTCGACGAGACCCGTTGGCGCGCATGGATTCGCTGGCACTGGGTGTGCGCCGAGACCGCACTGGCCGGTGGCTCGCCCGTGGCGCTCGCGCACGCCGAGGCCGCCATGGCGCTCGCCGAACGCGCGCCGTCGGTGCGGCACCGGGTCAAATCCCGGCTGCTGGTCGCCGCGGCCAACGCGGCTGCCGGACAACCCGATCGAGCCGCCGCACTCGCCGAGGCGGTGGCGGTGGACTGCGCGCGGCACGATCTGTTGCCGCTGCGCTGGGCCGCCGCGATGCTGCGTGCCGGCCTCGGGCCGGGATCGGATGCGCACCGCGCGGGCGCCGATATCACCCGGCCGGAAAACGATTCGGCCGCAACATCGCTCACCGATCTCACGGACGATCCGGTCGCGGAGGCGGCCATGTGCGCCGCCCGCATCGCGCGCCGCGGGGGCCGGTTCCGGGCCTAGTCGAACGGATTTCCGGTCGCTTCCTGGGAGAATCCTGGGCAAGCGGCGTGAGGTCGCGTCGAACACGACCGTGTTGCCCGGCTGCGTCTGTCGTATCGCTATTGTTAGACCCGTTCCGCCCCTTCGGCGGAAGCACTGGTCTTCACCGGCCGTGCCACTTGTAACGCCAGGAAATTCTCTGACGATGACGCACACGGGCGAAGAGTTGGACCTCGCCGTCGCTGCCGCTGCGCAGGGCGACAGATCCGCTTTAGCTCAGGTACTCGAGATGATCCGCCCGCTGGTGGTGCGTTATTGCCGCGCGCGGATCGGCGCCGCGGAGCGTGGGCAGCTCTCCGCGGATGACGTTGCGCAGGAGGTTTGTCTGGCCGTGATGACAGCCTTGCCCCGGTATCAAGACCAGGGCAGGCCCTTCATGGCTTTCGTGTACGGAATCGCTTCGCACAAGGTCGCCGACGCACATCGCAACGCCAGCCGTAACAAGGCGGAGGCGATGGCCGAAGTACCAGATGTCATATCCACCGACCAAGGGCCGGAACAGCGAGCTCTCGAATCCGAAGCCAGCACGCAGATGAACAAACTGCTGGCGACGCTTCCGGAAAAGCAGCGAGACATCCTGATCCTGCGTTTGGTTGTTGGTTTGTCAGCGGAAGAAACCGCGGTCGTCGTGGGCAGTACGGCGGGCGCTATACGAGTGGCTCAGCACAGGGCGCTCGCGAAACTCAAGTCTCAAGTGGCGAGGGCAGGTGAAATGTATGGCTAGGGATGGCGAGCGCGGTCGGGGCGACTGGAAGGCGCGGCGTGGATCGCGAAACAGCGGTCCCTACGCCGAGGCGTCCGGGGAGACCGGTCCGGTCGACATCGCCGCGGTACGTCGCGACGATGCGCTGATCGAAGCCATCGCCAGCGATGGGCCGGTGCCGACCGACAGCGCGGAGGAGTATCAGCTCGCTACGCTGCTGGCCAGCTGGCGTGCCGAACTTCTCTCCGAACCGCTGCCGAGCGACCCGGGTCTCGATGAGATCGTCGCGGCGGTGAATCAAGAGATCGGTGCGCGCAAGGTCCGTGTGGGCGCGCAGACCAGCAAGGGGCGACTACGGCTACTGCGCCCGCTCGCCGGGGCTGCGGCGGCGCTCGCCCTGGTCATCGGCGGTTTGATGGCGTTCTCCTACAACTCGGGTCCCGGCGATCCGCTGTGGGGAGTCAAGCAGGTCGTGTTCAGCGAGCAGGCGCAGAGCACCGTTGTGCAGCGCGCCAACGACGACCTGACCGCGGCGGCGGCCCTGCTGAACAGCCCGAATCCGAGTCAGCAGGACGTGCAGCAGGCGAAGGCGAAGCTGGAGCAGGCGCGGTCGAACGCGACCTCGGTCAACGACACCGGCAAGCAGGATCAGTTGGCGGAGCAGTTCAATCGACTGCTGGAACGGCTGAAGTCGGTGGCCAAGGACACGAATATCCCGATCCCGGAGATCACCACCGCACCGCATCCCAGCGATAAGCCGACCAGCTCCGGTTCGACGACGGTGCCGGTCACGCCGAATCCTGCGGTGGACGGCACCGTTTCGAATCCGGTCAAGCCGACGCCGTCCAACGGTAGCGAGCCGACCGGAACCGGAACGGGTTCGGGCACGTCGACCGGTTCGGAACCCAGCACCATCGGCAATCCGACCACCGCTCCGGTCACCGTGCCGCCGACGAGCGCGGCCGGGCCGACCTCGGTGCCCAGCCACCCCACCGTCGTGCCGACCACCGTGGCCTCGCCCACGGTGGTCGAGCCGACCGTGGATGGAAACCCCATCACCCGCCCGCATGTGAACCCGGGCACACCGGATAAGGCACCGGGCACTCGATAGTTACGAGCGCCAGCAAACAACTGGAAAACGCCATAATGCAAGACATCAACCGATCGCCGGATGGCGGTCGGCTTTTTGTCTTGTCACGGTGGGTCGTGCTGCGCGTGCCGTGACGAACGTCAGCTGTCGAACCCGTCGAATCCGTCGCCGTGGAACGCCTCGTTCATCGAGGCGTCCGCGTAGCCGCGGCAGTAGTCCCAGGTGACGTAGGCCTCGGGCGTCGGATCGTACGCGGGCTCGTGCGGGCGCACCGTGCCGTCGACCAACAGCTGAAGTAGGTTGGCGCGCAACATGTCCCAGTCGTGGTAGTGGTCTTGCCGGCAATCCTCGCAGCTGACCACGAGCCCGCGGATCCCGCGATGGGCTAGTAGCGCCTCATAGACCGCGAGGTCGGCGAGATCCTCCTCGACCGCAAGGCGCTCGTGGGGATCCAGCGGCTCGCCGGGCTCGATGGCGTCGAGCGCGGCGGACGGGTCGGAGGGGTCTCCGGCGAACGGATCCGGCGGCAAGCCAGGTGGTAGATGGTCACGCACATCCCCACGGTACGCAGAACAGGGTGGTCTGCGCCAGCTATGCGGCGTGCCAGTTTCGGTGGTGGCCTCAGTTGTTCGCGTGATTTGCCGGACAGATACCATGGGGGCAGGCGCGGGGCGGGTACCCGACACCATTCGCCCGGCCTCCACCGTCCATTCCATCAGCTGTCCGCCACGCCGGATCGGTCCGGCGTACGTGCTTTCGACGTTCCAGGAGGGGTCGATCCGAATGAGTGTTCCCGTAACGGGCGAACGAATCGCAGTCCGCCCTCCTACGGGTGGCGACGATCCGAACAAGATCGCCATGCTCGGCCTCACGTTCGACGATGTCCTGTTGCTGCCTGCGGCCTCGGATCTCATTCCAAGCTCGGTGGAGACCACCAGCTACCTCACCCGCGAGATCAAATTGCGCACGCCGCTGGTCAGTTCGGCCATGGACACCGTCACCGAGGCGCGAATGGCCATCTCGATGGCCCGCGCCGGCGGTATGGGCGTGTTGCACCGCAATCTGGCGACCGCGGATCAAGCCGCCCAGGTGGAGACGGTGAAGCGGTCCGAGGCGGGCATGGTGACCGATCCGGTCACCTGTCGTCCCACCGACACCCTCGCCGAGGTGGACGCGATGTGCGCTCGCTTCCGCATCTCCGGCCTGCCGGTGGTGGACGAGACCGGCGCGCTCGTCGGCATCATCACCAACCGCGACATGCGTTTCGAGGTCGATCAGGACCGCAAGGTCGCCGACGTGATGACCAAGGCACCGCTGATCACCGCGCAGGAGGGAGTCACCGCCGAGGCGGCGCTCGGCCTGCTGCGCAGGCACAAGGTGGAGAAGCTGCCGATAGTCGACGGCAACGGCAGGCTGCGCGGGCTCATCACCGTCAAGGATTTCGTCAAGACTGATCAGTACCCGAACGCCACCAAGGATCGCGACGGCCGCCTGCTGGTCGGCGCGGCGGTCGGCGTCGGCGAGGACGCCTGGTCGCGCGCCATGACGCTGGCCGACGCGGGTGTCGATGTGCTGATCGTCGATACCGCGCACGGCCATCAGGCCGGCGTGCTGCAGATGGTGGCCAAGGTGAAGGCCGAGGTCGGCGATCGCATCCAGATCGTCGGCGGCAATGTCGCCACTCGCGCCGGCGCGGCCGCACTGGTCGAGGCGGGCGCGGACGCGGTGAAGGTGGGTGTCGGTCCCGGCTCCATCTGCACCACCCGGGTGGTCGCCGGTGTCGGCGCCCCGCAGATCACCGCGATCCTGGAGGCCGTGGCGGCGTGCAGGCCGCACGGTGTTCCGGTGATCGCCGACGGCGGCATCCAGTTCTCCGGCGATATCGCCAAGGCGATCGCGGCGGGTGCGTCGACCGTGATGCTCGGCTCGCTGCTGGCGGGCACCGCGGAATCGCCCGGCGAGCTGATCCTGGTGGGCGGCAAGCAGTTCAAGAGCTATCGGGGTATGGGTTCGCTCGGCGCGATGCAGGGGCGCGGCCAGGCCAAGTCGTACTCCAAGGACCGCTACTTCCAGGACGACGTGCTCGCCGAGGACAAGCTGGTCCCCGAGGGCATCGAGGGCCGGGTGCCGTTCCGCGGCCCGGTCAATCAGGTGATCCATCAGCTGGTCGGCGGCCTGCGTGCGGCCATGGGCTACACCGGTTCGCAGTCCATCGCGGATCTGCAGCAGAAGCAGTTCGTGCAGATCACCGCGGCGGGGCTGAAAGAGAGCCACCCGCACGACATCACGATGACCGTCGAGGCGCCGAACTACACCGGGCGCGGCTGACGCCGAACCGGGTCCGGCGGCCGGATGCGCCGGACCCGGAAGCTTCGCCTACCCTGCTTGACGCGGGTGTACTGGACTGGACGGTCCGAGCATGATGGAACCTGTCCGCGGACGCCGGAAATCAACAGAGCAATCAGACACAGGAGACAAGCGTGCGCGACATGGTCGAGATCGGCATGGGCCGGACCGCCCGCCGTACCTATGAACTGGACGATGTGAACATCGTTCCGTCGCGCCGGACCCGTTCGTCGAAGCAGGTGTCGCTGTCCTGGCAGATGGACGCCTACCGTTTCGAGATCCCGTTCCTGACGCACCCGACCGATGCGCTCGTCTCGCCCGAATTCGCCGTTCAGCTCGGCAAACTCGGCGGTCTCGGGGTCATCAACGGCGAGGGTCTGTGGGCGCGGCACGCCGATGTCGCCGCCAAGATCGATCAGCTGCTCGAGCTGGTCAACAAGGGTGGATACGAGCGCGCCATCGGGTTGCTGCAGGAGCTGCACGCCGCGCCGATGCAGCCGGATCTGCTCGCGGCCGCGGTCGCGCACGTGCGGGCCGCGGGCGTGACGGTCGCCGTGCGGGTCAGCCCGCAGAACGCCCGCACGCTCACCCCGGCGCTGGTGCAGGCCGGGATCGATCTGCTCGTCGTGCACGGCACGATCATCTCCGCCGAACATGTCGGCGACGGTGAGCCGCTGAACCTCAAGACCTTCATCGCCGAACTCGATGTGCCGGTGGTCGCGGGCGGTGTCAGCGATCACCGCACCGCGCTGCATCTGATGCGGACCGGCGCGGCGGGCGTCATCGTCGGCTACGGTTCCACGCCCGGCGCGACGACGACGGGCGAGGTGCTCGGCATCGGCGTGCCGATGGCCACCGCGATCGCCGACGCCGCGGCCGCCAGGCGCGACTACCTGGACGAGACCGGCGGGCGCTACGTGCACGTCATCGCGGACGGGCAGATCGCGAACTCGGGCCAGCTGGCCAAGGCCATCGCCTGCGGCGCGGACGCCGCGATGCTCGGCTATCCGCTCGCGGTAGCCGCCGAGGCGCCGGGCCGCGGCTGGTACTGGCCGTCGGCGGCCGCGCATCCGTCGGTGCCGCGCGGCGCGCTGCTACCGGTCGACGAGGGCTGGCTCGACGACGAGGACTCCGGCGAGCTGGTCCAGCCGAGCCTGGAGCGGGTGCTCTACGGTCCGTCCGACGATCCGTTCGGTTCGCTGAATCTGGTTGGCGGACTGCGTCGTTCGATGGCGAAGGCCGGATATTCGGATCTGAAGGAGTTCCAGAAGGTCGGGCTCAGCGTCCGCGCCTGATCACGGCGCGTGCTGCGGTTCGGTGGTCGCGCGCAGGAATTGCTGGATGGCATGGTTCACCGGCTCCGGATGGGTCATGGTGACCGCGAGCCGGGCGCCCGCGATTTCCAGATAGGTGGAATCGGCGATGCCGCGCGCGAGCTGTTTGGCGCGTTCGCGGGCGATACCGCTGTCGGTGGCGTGAATCACCAAAGCGGGACAGGCGATTTCGGATAGCCGCTCCAGCACCGAATCGCGGCCGAGCAGACAGCCCGCCGCCACCTCGATGCCGCGACGGTCGCGCACCAGCCAGCGTTTGGTCCAGATCTCGCGGTACCAGTCGTCGTCGCCGATCAACCAGGAGGCGAGCCGATGCACGGCGGCCTCGCGCGATTCGTCGTCGTACCACTCGTCCAGGAATTTCTGAGTGGCCGACGACTGCTCCGGCGTCGGTCCATTCGCCTCGGTGCTGATCAGGATGAGCGCCGAAACCCGTTCCGGCGCGATGAGTGCGGTGCGCAGCGCGGTGAACCCGCCCTGTGCCGTGCCGCCGACCACCGCGCGTTCGACGCCGAGGTGGTCCAGGACGGTCAGCGCGTCGCGGGCGGCGGTCCAGTAGGTGAAGGGCAGGCCCTCGTCCCTGGTGCGGCCGTGTCCGCGCGCATCCCAGGAGACGATGCGGAATTCCGGTGACAGCGCGGCCATCTGGGACGCGAACATCGTTCGGTCCATGAAGAATTCGTGTGCCAGCAACACGACCGGACCGGTGCCACCGCTGTCCTCGTAATGGATGTCGGCATCGATCGCACGGGCGAATGGCACGAGCAAGAGGATAACCAGCGGTGAGGGGTGTGCGGACGAGTTCACCCCCATCACTAGACTGTGCCGGTGGCAGAATCCCAGAGACCCGTCCTCGTCGTCGACTTCGGTGCGCAATATGCCCAACTGATTGCCCGGCGGGTCCGTGAGTCGAGTGTCTACTCCGAGGTGATTCCGCATACCACCACCGTCGAGGAGATCGCGCGGCGGCAGCCGCTCGCGGTCATCCTGTCGGGCGGCCCGTCGAGCGTGTATGCCGATGGCGCACCGCAATTGGATCCGCGGCTGTTCGATCTCGACGTGCCGGTCTTCGGCATCTGCTACGGCTTCCAAGCGATGGCGCAGGCGCTCGGCGGCACGGTCACGCACACCGGAACCCGCGAATACGGCCGCACCGAACTGAGCGTGGACGGCGGCGTGTTGCACGGCGGCCTGCCGACGTTGCAGCCGGTCTGGATGAGCCACGGCGACGCGGTCACCGACGCGCCGTCGGGTTTCGAGGTCACCGGTACCAGTGCGGGTGCGCCGGTCGCGGCCTTCGAGGATCGGGCGCGCAAGCTGGCGGGTGTGCAGTACCACCCGGAGGTGCTGCATTCGCCGCACGGTCAGCAGGTGCTGAGCAGGTTCCTGCACGAGATGGCGGGTATTCCGGCCACCTGGACCCCGGCCAATATCGCCGAATCGCTGATCGCGCGGGTGCGCGAGCAGATCGGTACGGGTCATGCGATCTGTGGGCTGTCCGGCGGTGTCGATTCGGCGGTCGCCGCCGCGCTGGTGCAGCGGGCCATCGGGGATCGGCTCACCTGTGTGTTCGTCGATCACGGCCTGTTACGGGCGGGGGAGCGCGAGCAGGTGCAGCAGGATTTCGTCGCCGCGACCGGCGCCAAACTGGTGACCGTCGACGCGGTGGACAAGTTCCTCGGTGAGCTGAAGGGTGTCACCGATCCGGAGGAGAAGCGCAAGATCATCGGGCGTGAGTTCATCCGCTCGTTCGAGGACGCGGTGAGCGGGATCGTCACCGAACACGGCTCCGGCGGCGCGGTCCCGGAGGTCGAATTCCTGGTGCAGGGCACGCTTTACCCGGATGTCGTCGAATCCGGCGGCGGCAGCGGCACCGCGAACATCAAGAGCCATCACAATGTCGGCGGGCTGCCGGACGACCTGGAATTCGAACTGGTCGAGCCGCTGCGGCTGCTGTTCAAGGACGAGGTCCGCGCGGTCGGCCGCGAGCTCGGGCTGCCGGAGGAAATCGTCGCGCGCCAACCGTTCCCGGGTCCGGGGTTGGCCATCCGCATCGTCGGCGAGGTGACCGCGGACCGGTTGCGCACGCTGCGGCAGGCCGATGCCATCGCGCGCGAGGAGCTCACCGCCGCCGGACTGGACCGCCAGATCTGGCAGTGCCCGGTGGTGCTGCTCGCCGATGTGCGCAGCGTCGGCGTGCAGGGCGACGGCCGCACCTACGGACATCCGATCGTGCTGCGCCCGGTATCCAGCGAGGACGCGATGACCGCCGACTGGACCCGCCTCCCCTACGACGTCCTGGAACGCATCTCCACCCGCATCACCAACGAGGTGGCGGAGGTCAACCGCGTCGTACTCGACGTGACGAGCAAGCCCCCGGGCACCATCGAATGGGAGTGATTGCACCGCAAGCGTTTCGACGTCCGCGTGGGCTCAGTCCCCGTGGAAGTGAGCGGTGATGGCCTCGTTCGTGTTCGGGGAATCCAGATCTCGGCCCAAGACGAGTTGGCCGCGTAGCGAGCCGCGACCGGTACGGGCACGCATCGGTCGTATCGGGATCACCTTGGCGACGGGCGTGCCCGCGCGGCTGATCACGATTTCCTCGCCGTGTTCGACTCGGTCGATGATCCGGGAGAAGTGGGTTTCGGCGTCGTGGATGTCGAACTGCTCAGCTGGCATGTGGCCTCCTGGCCATGGGGTGATCTGGCAACGAAAATGGCCCATCCAGTGGATGGGCCATTTTACGAGTTGCGGCGTGTCAGCGGCGTTTTCGGGGGGACAGGACCAGGAGGCCGCCGACGATGATGGCGGCGAAGACGAGGACCCAGCCGAAGGGGATGGCGCCGCCGAAGAGGAGTGAGGACGGGCTGATGAAGGCCCAGAGGCTGACCAGCAGGGCCAGCACGCCGAGGATCAGCAGCATGGCGGATGGGCCTCGGGTCTGCCTGGTGTCGGGATTATCGGCCACGTTGCACCTCCGCGCTTCCGGTTCGGACGTTGATGTTCAGGTCGAGCACCGGATCGTTCGGTTTGTTCGGTCCGGTGATGCCCGCCGGGCATTTGCTGTTGTCGCCCATCCGCACATGGCAGGTGGTTCGCACGGTCATGTCGTCCGGCACCAGGATTCGGGCCTCACCCATCTTCACCGTGACATCCACCTTGTAGTTCTCGGTCAGATGCAGTGAGCGCAGATCGAGGGTGCCCTCGCCGACGCTGAGGTCGTACCTCGGCTGCAGGTCGGCCATAGTCGACGGCGCCCAGAGACGGTCGCCGACCTCGCCGCCGTTGAGGTCGATCGGCCCGGCCAGCGAGGCGAGGATCACGAATCCGGTGAGCGGGGCGGCGAGCACCAGCAGCCCGTAGCCGCGGCGCAGGAACGCGCCCGCCACCATGCCGAGCCCGAGCACCGCCAGCGCCACCGCGCCGATCCGGCCTGGCGTCATCCATTCCACCCCGGAGGCGGCCACCGCGCCCGCGGCCGCCGCCGCGAGGATGGCAAGGCCGATCACCACGGCCGTCAGCCGGGAACGCGGACGTTTGGGCTGCGGTGGCGCGACGACCGTGCGCACCGGCGTCGGATCGGGCAGATCCCAGGCCAGCGGCGCGACGCCGAGCGGATCCCACGACGGCGGGGTGCGGCCCTGACCGATGGAAGAGCTTGCGGCCGAAGATATTCCACCGGACCGCGGGCCGGCGTCGTTGCCGGCCGCGGCGTCGTTGCCGTGCTGATCCGGAGTCTTCCCTGGTGCGATCCCCTCTGAAGTCGTTGTCGCGGCTGATGATTCGGGCTTGGTGAGCAGCACCGTGTCGTTATCCTTCGGCAGCACAGTGGTTTTCGCCTCGTCATCCACGACAGGGTTATCGGGGACGTAGGAGTCCGGCAGCTTGGTGTACGGGCTGTACACATCGGTGCGCGGCACGCCGTTGGCGAAGGCGTCACCCGGATTGCGATGTCCCATTGGGAAAACGGCACCCGGATATCCCGTGGCGTTGAGTCCGCTGTCCGGGTACGGGCCGTCGGCCAGCGCACTGGTGCCCGGCGGCGGTTGCGGCGTGCGCATGTGCAGCATCCACCAGCCGGCGAGCAGCAGGGCCATACCGATCACCCCGGATCCGCCGAATCCGACGCCGACCGGGCCCGCGGCGCTCACCACGATGGCGAGCGCGACGATCAACACCACCGTTTTGGTGGTGGATTGCGAGCTGCGGCCCTTGCCGAGCAGCGCCTCGGCGGCCGACGACTCGCCGGCTTCGGGGAACAGCAGCCAGGCAAGCAGATAGAGCACGACACCGGAGCCGCCGAAGATCGTCGTCACCACCAGCGCGACCCGCACCAGCACGGGGTCGACTCCGTAGCGTTGACCGAATCCGGCCGCGACGCCGGCGATCGGGCCCTGCCGCGGCAACCGGACGGGCCGCGTGTGCCACATCTGCTGGAGCTGATCGCCGAAGCTTGTTTTCGTCATGGCTCCCATGGTGCGTTCGCGCCGAGCTCAGGCGCATCGGGGGGAACCCTGAAATGCCGCCTGATTCCTTGGAATGACCCCGGTAAGAGGGCTATTCGCGACTACAGCACGGTCGGGTCGCCGACCACCGCCCCCATTCCGGTGACCGCCGGGGATTCCGCGGTGATGGTGGTGTACGCCTGGATGGTCAGCGGTCCGGCGCAGTCCTCCACTCTGATATGGAAATCCTTGCTGATGATCGATCCGGTGACGCCGTCGGACAGATCCTTCTCACCGACCGGGACATCGGTGACCTTCCCCGGCTGCAGCGGCAGATCGAGCCCGATGCTGCCGCTGACCGTCGGTCCCGCGCTCAGATCGATGCTCGGCAGCAGTGCCGCCGGGCTGAGATCGACGCCGGCGGTGGCGCTCGCGCTGAAGCCGACCGAGGTATTCAGGTCCAGTTTCGGTTTCAACTCCACCGCGCACGCCACGAAATAACCGGTCTTCAAATGGCCTTTACCGGTGCCGATGACCTTGCCATATGCGGTGTCGTCCAGCATGACCTCCCGAACCGTCGGCATTCCGTTCAACGCGGGAATGGGATGCGCCACATTTTCGGTGTTCCCGACGGTGAATTCGAAACCCCCTGGCACGGTGTAGGTTTTCTCGTGCGGTGCGGGTCCGTCGGCCGTCGCCGCCGGCGCCGCGGCAAGACCGCCCAGCATGGTTGCGGCCACCGCGAGCACAGACTTCCAGTACATCGGTCCACCCATTCCCATTCCCTATTACCGTGACCCGCAAAAGGTTTCGTGGTCCTGCACACCAGAAACCCACCGTCGCGAAACAGCCTTCCGCCGCTTGCTGTACATCCCCTGGGAATTTCCGGGTAACGAGGTGTGACTCGGCTTAGCGCCGGGCTGTCACCGAGCCGAGTACGCCAGTGGCGCATAACCGCCAACAGTTCTTCGCGAAGAAGTCTTCGCGAAGAACTGTTGGCGGTTTACGGTGGCTGATATGAGTGACGCAAGCGCGGGGTCGACCGAGTCGAAATCCGAAGCGGCAACGGTGATTTTGGACGCCAAGGGGCTACGCGCCCTGGCTCATCCGGTGCGGGTGCAGGTGGTGGGGTTGCTGCGAAAGTACGGCCCGACCACTGCTACCCGTCTCGCCGAGCGGCTGGGCGTGAACTCGGGTACGGCCAGCTACCACCTGCGTCAACTCGGCGCGGCCGGGTTCGTCGAGGAGGACACCGAACGTGGCAATGCGCGCGAACGCTGGTGGCGCGCAGTACATCTGGCGACGAGATTCGACGACCCGGAGCTGGTCGAGCGAGAACCCGAGGCGGTGCTGGCCTATATGCAGTCCATCGCCGCGGTCCACAGCCTCGGCGCACAGCGGGCACTGAACGAATTTCAGACGATGCCGCGCGTGTGGCAAGACGTCTTCGAGATGAGCGACTGGGCCTTGCGACTCACTCCCGCGGAGGCCATCAACTTGCAGCGCGACTTGCACGACGTCATCGACCGCTATCGGCGTGATGCGCCAGGGGTGACAGCCGCTGCGCCCGACGGGGCCGAGCGAGTCGGCCTCGTCGTGCACGTGCTGCCCGAACTAGGTACCGCTGCCGAGTCGGGGACCGAGGCCAGTCTTCGGAATGCGTCGACAACGGAGACGTCCTGACCGTCGAGATCGGCCATCGCGAGGACGAGAGCAGTAGATCCTTGCTCTCGCAAGAGGTTACGCCTGGAGGGGGATTGTCCTGTGAGTGCACTATTGCAGGCCGAGCCGTTGGCTCCGTTGCGGCACAGAAACTTTCGCAGACTCGCTACTGGTCGTCTCATGACGTACTCGGCGAACATGATGGCGCCGGTGGCGCTCGCGTTCGCGGTGCTCGACCTGACGGGCTCGACCACCGACCTGGGATACGTCGTGGGGACACGCTCGATCACAAATGTGGCTCTGCTACTGCTCGGCGGTGTTGTCGCAGACCGCGTATCACGGGCGATGGTCCTACAGGGTTCGGCTCTGGTGGCGGCATGCGTTCAGGCTGCGATCGCGGCGAGCGTGCTGCTGCATTTCGCCTCGATCCCACTGCTGGTCGGGTTGAGCGCGCTCAATGGCGCGGTCGCGGCCATGTCGTTCCCGGCTTCGGCCGCGTCGACGCCGCAAACGGTGCCGCAGGAATTGTTGCGGCAGGCGAACGCCGTCATGCGGATCACGGTCAATATCGGCACGATCATCGGAGCCTCGCTCGGGGGTGTGCTCGTCGCGTCGTTGGGGCCGGGCTGGGGCCTGGGCTGCAACGCCGTGTTGTTCGCGTGCGCGGCGATGTTCTTCGCCGGGATCCGGATACCGGCCGCCACCGCGCAGTCCGTCGAACACGCACATCCGCTCACCGAGCTGGCCGATGGATGGCGTGAATTCTGGTCTCGCTCATGGGTGTGGAGTGTTGTACTCCTGTGCACGGTGGTGAATGCGGTACAGGCAGGTGGTGTGCAAGTCCTCGGGCCGGTGATCGCCAACCAGACCATGGGACGAACAGCGTGGGGTGTCGCGCTCACCGCGCAAATGGTCGGGGCGGTCGCCGGAGGGCTCATAGCAGCCAGATCCCGGATACACCGCATGCTCTACCTCGGGGTAGCCCTCATTCTCATGGCCGCACTACCGCTGATAGTCCTCGCCCTGGCCCCTACCGTCGCGCTGCTGGCCTTCACCATGTTCCTCAGCGGTGTAGCCCTCGAGCAAGTCACGGTCGCGTGGGATCTGTCTCTGCAGGAGAACATTCCGCCTGATCGTCTGGCCCGCGTGTACTCCTACGACGCGGTCGGATCGTTCCTGGCCCTCCCGATCGGGGAGATCGGTGCCGGAATACTCGCACAACATATCGGCAACAGCGCGACCCTGCTCGGCGGATCCGCAGCACTGGTAGCGGCCACCATCGCCACCCTCGGTAATCGCCAAGTGCGGAATCTGACCGCGCTACACGGTCGGGAAGATCAGGGTCTTTCCCCATAGCTGGCTGTCGGTGGGACATGCCAGTATCGAAGGCATGTATCCGTCTGCTCCTGCCTTCGAGGCCAGGGGGTTCCATGCGGCCCGCGGATTTGGTTCCGCGCCGGCCCTGGATCCCGGGCCGAACGTGTCGCGGCTGGTGCGGCGCTCGGGGGGCCGGATCGTCGGCGGCGTCGCAGGTGGCCTCGCCGACCATCTGCGGGTCGACGTGTTCAAGGTGCGGATGGCGTTCGTTCTGCTGTCCGCGCTGGCCGGGGCGGGCATCGTCGCGTACGGCCTGCTGTGGATCTTCACACCCGGCGGCGCCGACCAGGTTCGTCCATCGGGTGAGGAGCGGCGGCAGGCGATCGGGTTGGCGCTGCTCGGGCTCGGTCTCGCGGTCGCGGTGGGCTGGGTGTTCAGCGGGACCGCCGCCGATGTGATCGTCCCGATCGTCGTCGTCGCGGTCGGTGCGGCCCTGGTATGGCGCGAGTACGACACCGAAGGGCCGAAATCGCTGCTCGGCCTGCCCGCCAAACCGACGGTGGTTACCTGGGCGCGCATCATCGGCGGCGTCACGCTGATCGTGGTCGGGCTCGGCGTGATCGTGCTCGCGCAGATCGATCTGAGTTCGCTCGGGTCGGCGCTGGTGGCGGTGGCGGTCACGCTGATCGGCGGCGGTCTGCTCACGGTGCCGCTGTGGCTGCGCACCGTGCGGGCGCTGAATGCCGAGCGGGCGGCCCGCATCCGCAATGAGGAGCGCGAGGAGATCGCGTCCCACCTGCACGATTCGGTACTGCAGACGCTCGCGCTGATCCAGCGCCAGGCCAACGATCCGCAGGAGGTGGTCCGGCTGGCCCGCAGCCAGGAGCGCGAACTGCGCAGGTGGTTGTTCGAGGATTCCGGTCCGGCCCAGTCGAGTCTGGCGGCGGCGCTGCGCACCATCGCGGGCGAGGTGGAGGACCAGCACGGGGTGAAGGTGGCCCCGGTGACCGTCGGCGATGTGTCCATGGATGTCGGCGACACCGGATGCGGTCTGCCGAAGGAGCATTTCACGGCGCTGCTCGGCGCCACCCGCGAGGCGCTGGTGAACGCCGCCAAACATGCGGGCGTCCCGGAGATCGACCTGTTCGCCGAGGTAGAACCGCATCAGGTGAGTATTTTCGTACGCGACCGCGGCACCGGTTTCGATGTGTCCGCGGTGGCGTCCGACCGGCAGGGCGTCGCGAAATCCATTCACGCCAGGATCGAGCGGCGTGGCGGTTCGGTGGAGATCCTGTCCACCCCGGGCCGCGGCACCGAGGTGCGAATCTTCATGCCGCGCACCGACTCCGGCGACCAGAACGAGGTCGCCGAGGCCACGCCGGACGAGGTTCCGGTCTCGGCCACCGCGGTCACCGAGCCGGTGCGCATCCCCGGAGAATGAGTCCGGCTCCGGCTGCTCCGACGAAACAGCACGTCAGCCATTCGGCATGCGACGAAACGGCACACGACCGAGAGGCAAGGTTAAGGTGGCAGGGCAAACCAGCAGACCGATCTCGCCGGTCCATGGATAACTCGTCGGATACGCCCGAGACTCGGCCGGATATGCGGGCCGGGTACGAAATCGGCGAGACGTCCGCGATCGGTGAGGAGACACCGAGAGGCGGGGGAACGACCGTGCGGGTCTTTCTCGTCGATGATCACGCGGTATTCCGTTCCGGGGTGCGGGCGGAATTGAGCCGGGAAACCGATATGGAGGTGGTCGGCGAGGCGGGCGGAGTCGCCGAGGCGATCGCGGGCATCAATACGGCCAAACCGGATGTCGTGCTGCTCGACGTGCACATGCCGGACGGCGGCGGCGTCGCGGTACTGTCCGGAATCGACGACGGCCCGGTCTGTCTGGCGCTGAGCGTGTCCGATGCCGCGGAGGATGTGATCGCGGTGATCCGGGCGGGCGCTCGGGGCTATGTGACCAAGACCATCTCGGGCGCCGAACTGGCCGAGGGCATTCGGCGCGTCGCGGGTGGGGACGCGGTGTTCAGTCCGCGGCTGGCCGGTTTCGTCCTCGACTCGTTCACCGGCAGGTCACCGGCGCCGGAGCCGCCGCTGGATCCGGAACTCGATTCGCTGACCCCGCGCGAACTGGAGGTGTTGCGGCTGCTCGCCCGCGGCTACACCTACCGGGAGATCGCGGAAACGCTGTTCATCTCGGTGAAGACCGTGGAGACGCACGCCTCCAACGTGTTGCGGAAAACCCAGCAGTCCAATCGGAACGCACTCACCAGATGGGCGCATCGACGCCGGATCGATTGACCGCGTTGATCTTTCGCATCACATCAGCGCGATGATGATCGCGATGATGATGATCAGGCCGATCAGCAGGCCGATGGCGATGGCCAGCGGCGCGTTGCTCGGTTCCTTCTGCTTGGTGCGCTGCGGCGGTGTGGCGGGGCCGGCCTGCTGATTGCGGTGCGGCCGGGGCAGCGGTGTGGTGAGCGGGCTGCGCAGGCCCGGCGCCGAATTCCGGGCCGCCCACGCCGGAATGGTGCCGTCCTCGGTGCGTACCGGGGAACCGAGAATGTACGGCCCGGTGCCGGGACCGAAAGCGGCGGTGAGGATTTCGTCTCTGGCCTCGGCCATGGTCGGGCGGCGCTGCGGTGCGGGCTCCATCATGTGCAGCAGTGCCGCGGTGAGCACGCCGCTGCGGCTCGGCGGAATGATCTGCGCCATCGCCGCGCGCTGGACCAGGATTTCCGGATCCTCTTCGAGACCGAACGGCGGCTGACCCTCGATCGCGGTGTACAGCGTTGCGCCGAGCGCGAATACGTCGCTGGCTCTGGTCGGTTGCGCGCCGCGGGCGACCTCGGGGGGTAGGTACGCGGGGGTTCCGGTGATGACGCCGTCGGCCTCGTCGGCGTCGCCCGCGCCGCTGGAGATGCCGAAGTCGCTGAGCTTCGCCATGCCGACGGCCGGGCCGCGGTCGGCGACCAGGATATTGCCCGGCTTGATGTCGCGGTGCACGATGCCAGCGGCGTGCGCGGCGGCCAGCGCGTCGGCGACCTGCGCACCGATCTGGGCGACCTCGATCGGCGGCAGAATGTCCACCAGCGCCAGCGCTTTCGCGATGCTGCGCGATGGCAGATGCTCCATCACCAGCCAGGGTTCACCCGCCTCCAGCACCACGTCGTAGACGGCGATGGCGTGTTCGTGTGAGAGCTTCGCGGCGACCCGGCCCTCGTGCATGATCCGGTTGCGGATCTCGTTCGCCTCGGCTTCGCCGAGCCCGGCCGTGGAGAGCACCTGCTTGATGGCGACGTCCCGATCGAGTAGGCGGTCGTGCGCGAGCCAGACCGCGCCCATACCGCCACCGCCGATCTTGGATTGCAGACGGTAGCGGCCGGCCACCAGATAGTCGGGGCCGACGATGGGACGGGGACGATCGATCATGGGAGCAGAGTAGCTCCCCCGCCTCTCCGAGTCTTCAGGCCAGACTAAGTGCCGCGAGATTTCCGTTGGCGGCCGACGGTGGTCTCTCAGGCGGGTTAGCCCGTACCCGACAAGTTACCCATGTCCGTGCGAAATCAGCTGTTGCGTCGGATGTTCCATGGATACCTGTTATGGGTGCTCTTGACGGATTCCGGGGGTGGGTTTTCACTGAGGTCAACTCGAACGTATATTCGATAAGGATCGATAGCTGGATCGGTGCTGGCTTCCCTTTCGGTGGGGCGGCTCCGCGTGCTTCGCCCTGCGGTCCATCGTGGGAAGTAGGTGGTAGGGATGGGTTCGGATGCGGAATTGCCCAAGCCGACACTGGATGAGCTGCGCGGCAGGATTGCGGCGATACCCGGGCGTGGCGAATCGTCGGCTGCCGGGGCCCCGGCGGCGGATGGGCCGCGCCGGGAGCCGCTACCCGTGCCCGCCGCGCTTGCCGAATTGTTGCCGATGGGCGGGTTGGCGCGTGGATCCGTCGTCTCCTACACCGGGGCGAGCTCACTGCTCGCCGGGTTGCTGGCTACCGTGACCGGCACCGGCGGGTATGCCGCGCTGGTCGGGGTGCCCCGGCTCGGGTTGCTCGCCGCGGTGGAAATGGGGGCCCGGCTGGAGCGACTCGCGGTGGTCGCCGATCCCGGTCCGGATCCGGTGGCGGTGACCGCCGTGTTGCTCGACGGCATCGATCTGATCGTGCTCGGGCTCGGCGGCGCCGCGGTGCCGCCGAGCCGCGCCAAGGTGATCGCCGCACGCGCCCGCAGCAGGGGCGCGACCCTGGTGGTCACCGACGGCCGCTGGGACAATCCCGCGCTGCGGCTCACCGCCCGCATCGCCGGTTACGGCGGACTCGGCGCGGGCTCGGGGCGATTGCGTTCGGTCAGCCTCGACGTCGAGGCCCGCGGGAAGGCGGGCCCGCCCCGTCGTGGCCGAATCGACCTGCGCCCCAACGCCGGTCGCGTGGAATGGGTACGGCTGGACGCGATCACCTCGGTTCCGGATGCGACGACCGATGCCGCCGTCTCCTGAGTGCAGCGCGGTCCCACCCGTCGCGGCCCGATTGCGTTGTCGCCGTAGCCGATACAACTCCGGTATCGGTTACTTGCCGGGCGTCGAGCCGGGTCGCGGCGGCAGGCCGGGCTTCGATACCGGGCTCAGGCCGGTGAGCGGCGGTCGCGCGGGCGGCGGCGGCCGGGGTTGGCCTCCGCGAGATGTTCCAGGTGGTGGCGGCGGTTGTTCGGTTCGGGTTGCTGTGTCGCGACCGGAGTTGTGCCGTGGCGGTACAGGTTGGCTTCGGCGATGCGGTCCAGGTGATGGCGTTCGCCGCGGCGGGGTTGACCCGCCGAACGGCGCCGCTGGTTGTCGGTGTCGGTGTACACGGCCGTCGATCTTATTGTGCGCGCGCCGGTTTGGCGCAGAAAGTCCGGTTCGATCGGCCGGTGTCGTGCATGCGTATGGCGCGACGGGTTGATTCGGCCCTGGGTCCGGCGCGGGTGCTGGCGCTGTGGTGCCAGGACTGGGCCGCGGTGGCGGCGGCCGCGGTCGCCGAGGTGCCCGCGACGCGGCCGGTGGCGGTGCTCGCCGCGAATCGGGTGATCGAATGTTCGGCGATCGCAAGGGGTGATGGGGTCCGGATCGGGCTGACCCGCCGCGAGGCGCAGTCACGATGTCCGGAACTCTTACTGGTACAGGCGGATCCGGATCGGGACGCGCGATTGTTCGAACCGGTGGTCGCGGCCGTCGACGCGACGGTGCCCGGAGTCGAAGTGCTGCGTCCCGGGCTGCTGATCCTGAACGCGCGCGGTGCGGCACGGTTTTTCGGTTCCGAGGCGGCCGCGGCGGAGCGGCTGGTGGACGCGGTGGCCGCGGTCGGGGTCGAGGCGCAGATCGGCATCGCCGACGTGCTGTCCACTGCGGTGCTCGCAGCCCGGCGGGCGGCGCTGGTCCCGCCCGGCGGTGGCGCCGAATACCTTGCGCCGCTGCCGATCCGGGAGCTGGCGGTGGAGCCGAGCCTGGCCGCGCCGGAGCGAGCCGAGCTGGTGGATCTGTTGGACCGCTTGGGTTTACGCCGCATCGGCGACTTCGCCCGGCTGACCCCGGCCGAGGTGGCGTCGCGCTTCGGCGCCGATGCCGTGCTGGCCCACCGCTGTGCCCGCGCGCTGCCGGAGCGTCCGGTGTCCGCGCGCCCGGTGCCGCCGGATCTGGCCGTCGAATACCCCTGCGATCCGCCCATCGAGCGGGTCGACACGGCCGCCTTCGCCGGACGGCTGCTCGCCACCGAACTGCACGCGCGGCTGTCCGCCGCGTCGGTGGCCTGCACCCGCCTCGCGGTGATCGCGAGAACTGAGGCAGGCGAAGAGCTTTCACGTATCTGGCGATGCGCCGAACCGCTGACCCCGGCGGGCACGGCCGATCGGGTGCGCTGGCAGTTGGATGGTTGGCTCACCCGCCGCACGGGCGCCCGGCCCACCGGACCGATCACCGTGCTGCGGCTGGAGCCGGTCGAGGTGGTGGCCGCCGGGGCGCTCCAGCTCGGCCTGTGGGGCGGTGTCGGCGAGACCGAGGAGCGGTTCCGCCGGGTGTTGGTCCGGGTGCAGGGCCTGCTCGGCGGGGAGGCGGTGCGGCTCGGCGTGCTCAGCGGCGGGCGGGGCCCGGCCGAACGCATCACCATGGTCGCACTCGGTGACGAGCCGGTCCCGGCCGCCGATCCGGCGCTGCCATGGCCGGGACAACTGCCGCAGCCCGCCCCCGCGGTGATCCTGTTGAACCGCCCGCAGGTCCGGTTGGTCGATGCGGCGACCGCCGATGTCCACGTCACCGAGCGGGGACTGTTCAGCGCGGAGCCCGCCCGATTGCACTGGGGCAGCAGACAGTGGCGCCTGGACGGTTGGGCGGGCCCGTGGCCGGTCGACGAGCGTTGGTGGACACCGGAATCCGCCGACGCGTTCATCGCCCGTGCGCAGGTGCGACTCGCGGCCGAACCCGCCGACATGCGCGTCCTGCTGCTCAGCTACCGCGGCGGTTCCTGGTATGTGGAGGGCATTTACGCCTGATGGCCGCTACGGTCGCGACCACACCAACGCCATGCTGAAGGGCTGGCCGAGCAGCTCACCCCACTTGGGCTTGCGCGTCAACCAGCTCTCGTCGATGACATTCTCCGCGATCTCGGTCAGCGTCCAGCCGGAATCCATTGCCGCGGTGAGGTGTTCGCTGATCAGATGCAGGTGGGTGCTGATCGCGACCGGTTCGCCGGAGCGCGCGGTGTAGTGTGTCGGCATCCCGGTCACCATGATGAATTGCGGATGGAAGCAGACCATCACGCATTTTCCGCCCGGCGCGGCGATCCGGAATGCCTCGGCGTAGAAGGGTTTCAGGTCGGGCAGGTGCTCGTCGATCAGCGAAGCGATCACCAGATCGTATGTGCCGCTCGATAATCCGGTGTCACGAACATCGGCCTGAGTGAGTGTTTCGTGTATGCCGCGCTCCTTTGCCAGCGCCAGCATGCCCGCGCTCGCGTCGATGCCGTCGATGTGCGCGACGCCGTGCCCGCGCAACCAGCTCCCGGTGCGCCCCGTCCCGCAGCCGAGGTCGGCGGCCCGCCCGACGCCCGCCCAGTCCGGGGTGCGCAGGCGGTCGAGCAGCGCCAGGTCCATTTCGTCCATGACGGTCTGCTCATAGGTCGGCGCCCACCCGTCGTACCCGGTGGCGACGTCGACGATCGGGTAATTGCGGCGGTCGAAATCGGCGAAAGACGGCATGCGCCGAGTCTTTCGTGAACCCGTCGCCCGATGCCACCCAATAAGCCGCTCGGCAGTGATCCGCGTGACAACTTGCCCGAACCGGCATGACCGGCAAAGTACCCTCGAAGATCGTGGATCTGACAACGGCCAGGGTGGAGCTGGACGGGGTGCATATCGCTTACCGCGATTCCGCCCCGGCGCACCGCCATGCCGCCGACCTGCCGCCGGTGCTGCTGGTGCACGGCATGGGCGGGGACGGATACACCTGGGACCGGTTCGCGCACACCCTCGTCAAGCGGGGGCGGCGGGTGATCGTCCCGGATCTGCGCGGGCACGGCCGCAGCGCGCACACCGATTCCTACCGATTCGAGGAATTCGGCACCGACCTGCGCAAACTCTGCGACCGGCTGGAGCTGTCCACGGTCGATCTGGTCGGGCATTCGCTGGGCGGCTACGCCGTCTCGTGCGTGGCGCAGGAGCGTCCCGAACTGGTGCGCAGGCTGGTCATCGAGGAATGTCCGCTGCCGCTGCGCTCCGGCGTCGAGGAGCTGACGCTGACCCGCCGTTTCCCGACCGTTCCCGAGCTCTGGCACGCCGCGACCAGCGTGCTGCGTCACCCGCGCGCCGTGCTGGCCTTCGACCGGTCGATGACCGGGACCGCGCTGGAGCAGTTCCGCAAACCCAATCCGGAGTGGTGGGATCGCCTGCCCGATATCACCGCACCCACCCTGGTGCTGCGCGGTGGCCCGGGTGGCATGGTCGATCCGGAGAAGTTGGCGGTGCTGTGCGAGGCCGTTCCCGACTGCTCGGTCACCGCCTTCACCTGCGGCCACAGCATCCATCGCGACCGGCACCGGGAATTCGAGGCCGCGGTGCTGCCGTTCCTGGCCGGGTGAGTGGAGAGTTCGGCATGAGTTTCGCGGGGATGCCGTGTTCGGTGGCGGCCGCGGTGGATATCCCGTTGCCCGGCACCGCGACTCAGGTCACCGGCTGGCTGTGCGTCGAGCAGCCGGGCGCCTGGGGGCGCGATGTGATCGGTGACGAGGTGCTCGGCCCCGAGCTGACCGCCGAACTGGCGGTGCGCACCAAGGCGGCGCGGGTGCGGCCGACGCTGATCCGCCGCCCCGGGCGCAACGAATTCACCGGTACCAGAATGGTTTTGCTCGCCAGCACGGGGCCGGAGGGTTCCTGGTGCGAGCGTTTGGAGATCACCGACCTGAAGCAGCTGCTCGATCTGGATCTGCATGCGGTGGCCGGTCCGCCGCCGAATATCGGTGTGCCCGTTACCGATCCGCTGGTGTTGGTGTGCGCGCACGGCAAACGCGACCAGTGCTGCGCGCGCTACGGCCGTCCGATCGCCGCCGCGCTGGCCGCCGATTTCCCGGATCGGGTCTGGGAGTGCTCGCACACCGGCGGGCACCGCTTCGCGCCCGCGGTGGTGCTGCTGCCGTCCGGCCTGACCTACGGGCGCGTCGACGCCGCCGCGGCAATGGAATTGGTGGACGCGGCCGATCGCGGCGCGGTGTCGCTGCGTGGCCTACGCGGGCGCAGCTGCTATCGGCCGCTCGAGCAGCTCGCCGAAGTCGCGGTGCGCGAACGGGTTCCGGCGGGCGTCGCCGACCTCACGGTGCGGTCGGAAATCGATTCTCCCGCAGCGGATCCCGATTTCGCCGGAGCCGCGATCGTGACCCATCGCGATGGCAGGCGCTGGCGGGTCGTCGCGCGAATGGTCGCCTATGCTCCACGACAGGCCAGCTGCGGCGCGGCTCCGAAACCAGCTACCGGCCTGATGGTCGACGAGGTATGCGAGCTACCGTAACTCCCGCTGTGCCAGGGCATTTCGCGGCCGCTCGCCCGAGGGTTCGATCGGACTACTTCGCGGGCGTGGTCGGGGCAGTCCGCATGGGCGCTCATGTCGGGCGGCCGGAATCCGGCGCGGACCTGGTGGCAACTCGCGGGACAGCGGCCTTTGTCGCACCGTCGGGCGGCGGATCACCAATGGGTGCCGGGCACCCAGCGGGCCGCACGGCGTAGCGCGGTGCCCGCGGCCCGTGCGGCGGGCGACTGGGTGCGTGGCTTCGGTTGGTGGACAACGGGTTCCGGCTCGTCTTCGACGACTTCACCCTTCGCTGCGGGTGAATCGGGAAGGGCGCGGTAGTACCGGTGCAGGATGCGGTCGCGCAGCTTGGGTGTGAGCAGCGCGCCGTATTCGGCGACGGTGCCCAGCGGGACATCGATGCGCTTGGGGCGCTCGATGAGCGCGCGCACGATGGTGGCCGCCGCCCATTCGGGGGATTCGGCCGGACCCTGCTTGCCGCTCGGCGTGATCATCGGGGTGCGCACCAGCGGCATGTGGATGGTGGTGAAGGTGACGCCGTCGGCCATCGTCTCCACCGCCGCCACCTCGGTGAACTTGTCCAGCGCCGCCTTGCTGGCCAGATAGGCGGAGAAGCGTGGGGTGGCCACCTGCACGCCGGCGCTGGAAATATTGACGATGTGGCCGAATTTGCGTTCGCGCATCTGCGGCAGCAGCGCGAGCGTAAGCCGCAGTGCGCCGAAGTAGTTCACCGCCATGGTGCGCTCGTAGTCGTGCAGCCGGTCGGTGGAGCGGTGGATGGCGCGCCGGATGGACCGGCCCGCGTTGTTCACCAGCATGTCGACGTGATCATGTTCGGCGAGAACGGTTTTGACGACCTCGTCGACGGAATCGGAGTCGGTGACATCGCATTGGTAGCCGTAGGCGGCGCCGCCCGCGGCCCTGATCTCCTCGACGACGGCGTTCAGCTCGTCGGCCCGGCGCGCGAGCAGGAAGACGATGGCGCCCTTGTCCGCGACGGCGAGTGCGGCCGCCCGGCCGATGCCGGAGGAGGCGCCCGTGATGAGCACGTGCCGTCCGGTCAGGTCGCGATTGCGGCGGATACGTCCCGGTATCGCGAAGCGATTCGATGGGGGGCGGTGGCCGGGTGACGGGTTGGCCATCGGTGCTCCTTTGCGTCGATAACGACCACGAACTTACTCTGAAGTAAGTTTACCCGCCAAGTGCGTTTCGTCACCTCGGGGGTCATCGGGTGTCGCCCCCGGGGAGCTCGCCGCGCCAGCCTCTCGTGTCGCTCGAACATATGTGCGATACTCTGCGCCATGGCGGAGGATCGGATGGCGGACATCTTTGCCGCGGTGCGGCTCGGCGGTGAGGATCCGGAGGCGGCGCGCCGGGCGCTGCAGGCTCTCTGGGACGACCTCGAACGCGGCGGTGATCCCTTGCAGCGCTGCGTGATCGCGCATCATCTCGCCAATCTGCAGGACTCCGCCGAGGTGGCGCTGCGCTGGGATCAGCGGGCGCTCGGCGCGGTATTCGGCCCCGGCGTCCCGCTCGACGAGGGTATGCGCGGCTTCCTGCCCGCGCTCTACCTCAATCTGGCCGACAGCCACCGGCGCGTCGGCGAATTCGACATGGCCAGAATGCAATCGACGATCGCGCGGGGCCATCTCGACGTGCTCGCCGACGACGCCTACGGCGCGCTGATCCGGGCCCGGCTGGACCGGGTCGAGGCCGCGCTCGCCGCAGGCTCCACCGACCGGCTGCCCGCCGATCTGCTCGGCCGCCGCTGCTGAGGATCCGGGGCTGCGATGGGCTGGGGCAACGGGCCGCCGAGTTGGTCGGAGATGGAGCGGGTGCTGTCGGGCCGGCCGGGCCGCGCCGATCCGGGCGACGGCGGCGACAGCCCGGCGTGGTCGCGCAAGCGGGGCGAATACGTCGCCGAACGGCTGGCCCGGCCAGACGGGCCCGTTGTGCCGTACGCCGAACTGCACGCGCATTCGGCCTACAGCTTCCTCGACGGGGCGAGTCAGCCGGAGGAACTGGTCGAGGAGGCGGTGCGGCTCGGATTGACCGCGATCGCGCTCACCGATCACGACGGTTTCTACGGAACGGTGCGCTTCGCCGAGGCGGCCAGGGAGTGGAAGATGCCGACGGTATTCGGTTCGGAGCTTTCGCTCGGCACCGGTGGCGACCCGAAAGAGCTTGGGCGAGTGAGGGGTTCGGCCAAGCAGTCGGGTGAGTGGAATTCCGGGGCCCATGCGACGGCCCCGGATTCCGCGCCGCGCACCGGCGCCCCCGACCCGGCGGGCCCGCATCTGCTGGTGCTCGCGCGCGGCCAGGAGGGCTATCGCAGGCTCTCCCGCGAGA
The DNA here is from genome assembly GCF_020361265.1 of Nocardia sp. JCM 34519.1. Taxonomy (NCBI): domain Bacteria; kingdom Bacillati; phylum Actinomycetota; class Actinomycetes; order Mycobacteriales; family Nocardiaceae; genus Nocardia; species Nocardia sp. JCM 34519.1. The sequence continues at coordinate 84,081 of NZ_JAIRBR010000023.1, read as the reverse complement.
TCGCCGCCGCGCATATGGCCGCGGGCGAGAAGGGCATCCTCCGCTATGACATCGACGAGCTCACCGCGGCGGCGGGCGGGCACTGGCACATCCTCACCGGATGCCGGAAAGGTCATGTGCGCCAAGCACTTCAACGCGATCTGGCAGCAGGCCGGACGCGCCTGCCCCGGGCCGAGGCGGCGCTGCGCGACCTGATCGAGCGTTTCGGCGCCGACCGGGTGAGCGTCGAGCTCACCCACCACGGCGTCGCGGAGGACGATGAGCGCAACGCCCACCTCATCGCGCTGGCCGATCGTCTCGGATTGCCCGTACTCGCCACCACCGGAGCGCATTTCGCCGCGCCGAGGCAGCGCCGCAGGGCCATGGCGCTGGCCGCCATCCGGGCCAGGAGCAGCCTGGACGATATCGCGGGCTGGCTGGCGCCCGCCGGTGGTGCGCATCTGCGTTCCGGCGCGGAAATGGCCCGGCTGTTCGCCGCCTGCCCGCGCGCGGTCGCGAACGCGGTCACCCTGGCCGAGGAGTGCGCCTTCGACCTGAAGTTGATCGCGCCGGAGCTGCCGCCGTTCGAGGTGCCCGATGGGCACGACGAAAGATCTTGGCTGCGTGCGCTCACCATGAAGGGCGCGGCCGACCGCTATGGCCCGCCCGAGCGAAATCCCAAGGCATATCGGCAGATCGAGCACGAGCTCGCGGTGATCGAACAACGGAACTTCCCCGGCTATTTCCTGGTGGTGCACGATATCGTCAGCTTCTGCCGGGAGCAGAACATCCTGTGCCAGGGCCGGGGTTCGGCGGCGAATTCGGCGGTCTGCTACGCCATCGGCATCACCAATGTCGATCCGGTCGCCGCCAATCTGCTTTTCGAGCGCTTTCTCTCCCCGGAGCGCGACGGGCCACCGGATATCGATGTCGATATCGAATCCGATCGCCGCGAGGAGGCGATCCAGCACGTCTACGCCAAATATGGACGGGAGCACGCCGCACAGGTGGCCAATGTGATCACCTATCGCGGTAAGTCGGCGGTCCGCGATGCCGCACGGGCGCTGGGGTTTTCACCGGGGCAGCAGGACGCTTGGAGTAAGCAGGTGAGCCGCTGGACCGGCGTCGGCGCCGAATCCGGCACCGACATCCCGGCCGAGGTACTTCAGCTTGCCGCCGAAATCGAAGGACTGCCAAGGCATTTGGGTATCCACTCGGGCGGCATGGTGATCTGCGACCGGCCCATCGCCGATGTCTGCCCGGTCGAGTGGGCCCGCATGCCCGGCCGCAGCGTGCTGCAGTGGGATAAAGATGATTGCGCCGCAATAGATCTGGTGAAATTCGACCTGCTCGGCCTCGGCATGCTCTCCGCGCTGCACTACATGATCGACCTGGTGCGCGAGCACGAAGGGAAGACGGTCGAACTGCACAAGCTCGATCTCCAGGAGGCCGCCGTCTACGAAATGCTCTCCCGCGCCGACTCGGTGGGCGTTTTCCAGGTCGAATCGCGGGCGCAGATGGCGACGCTGCCCCGGCTGAAACCCCGCGAGTTCTACGACCTGGTGGTGGAGGTGGCGCTGATCCGGCCCGGACCCATCCAGGGCGGTTCGGTGCACCCATATATCCGGCGGCGCAACGGGAAAGAGAAATGGGAACACGACCATCCCGCCCTGAAGAATTCACTCGACCGCACCTACGGCGTGCCGCTGTTCCAGGAGCAACTCATGCAGATGGCCGTCGACGTCGCCGGTTTCACCGCCGCCGAGGCCGACCAACTGCGCCGCGCGATGGGCTCCAAACGCTCGCCCGAACGCATGGAACGATTGAAAGACCGGCTCTACCAAGGCATGCGGGAGCGGCACGGCATCACCGGCGAACTCGCCGACCGCATATACGAGAAGCTCTACGCGTTCGCGAATTTCGGTTTCCCGGAAAGTCATTCACAGAGCTTCGCCTCGATCGTGTTCTATTCGGCCTGGTTCAAACTGCATCACCCAGCGGCGTTCTGCGCCGGTCTGTTACGGGCACAGCCGATGGGTTTCTACTCGCCGCAGTCACTGGTCGCCGACGCCCGCAGGCACGGGGTCGCGGTGCACGGACCGGATATCAACGCCAGCCTCGCCGACGCGACATTGGAGCGGCACGGCGCCGAGGTCAGACTCGGGCTGGCCGCGATCCGGCATATCGGGCCTGAGCTCGCCGAAAAGATAGTCGCCGCAAGGGAATCCGGACCATATACCTCCTTCCTCGAGCTCACCGGACGGGTGGAGCTCACCGTCGCGCAGGCCGAGGCGCTGGCAACGGCGGGCGCGCTCGGCAGCCTCGGCATCACCCGCCGCGAGGCCCTCTGGGCCGCCGGGGCCGCGGCGGGGGAGCGCCCGGATCGCCTGCCCGGCACCGGCGCCGCCACCGCGGCGCCCGCACTGCCCGGCATGACCGAACTGGAACTCGCCGCCGCCGACGTGTGGGCCACCGGTGTCTCGCCGGGCAGCTATCCCACCGAATTCCTGCGACCGCAACTGGATGCGCTCGGCGTCGTCCCGGCGGCCGGCCTGCTCGACGTCCCCGACGGTTCCCGGGTGCTGGTCGGCGGGGCGGTCACCCACCGGCAGCGGCCCGCGACCGCCGGCGGGGTCACCTTCCTGAACCTGGAGGACGAGACGGGGATGGTGAACGTCGTCTGCTCGGTCGGCCTGTGGACCCGCTACCGGCGCATCGCCCAGGGCGCGCCCGCCCTGCTGATCCGCGGCCGGGTACAGAACGCCGAGGGCGCGGTCAGCGTCGTCGCCGAATATCTGCAGCGGATGGATCTGCGGGTGGAGTCGAAGTCGCGCGACTTCCGGTGATTTAAGGAATCGTTAGAGACCATCTAGGGATGGGTTAGGTACGGCTTTTCCCGGCTGAGCAGCGCTTACGCTGCGATCATGCGAAGGCTGACGGTTATTTTCGTAGGGATCTCGGTCATGGCCGCGCTTGTCGCCTGCGGTAGCAACACCGCCAGCGACAAGCCGAAGCCTACTGTCTCGGGGACGTTCGCACCGGCCGCACCCGCGCCGGGCATGCTGGATCAGCGCTCAGGGCCGGTCGGCAAGAACGCGCCGGATATCGTCACAGACCGCAAGGAGGTCGTCACCGGCACGGTCGACATCACCGTCGAGCACCCGATCGACGCGGCGCAGCAGATCGCCGATCGGGTGCGGGATGCGGGCGGCCGGGTCGACAGCCGGACCGAACAACCCGGCGCCGACGACAAACCGGCGCAGGCGACGTTGACCGTGCGGGTGCCCGCCGACCAGACCGACAAATTCATCACCGGACTCGACGGCATCGGCAAGGTCACCAAGGTGAGCACCAACCGCGACGACGTCACCATGCGCTGGGAGGATCTCGACGCGCGCATCAAGGCGCTGCAAGCCTCCGTGGACCGGTTGCGCGGGCTCATCGCCGGCGCGACCAACACCGCCGATCTGATCGCCGCCGAGAACGCGCTGTCGGGCAGGCAGGGCGAGCTCGACAGCCTCACCGCGCAGAAGAAGCACCTCGACGACGAGATCGCGCTCTCCACGCTGACCATCGAAATCACAAGTAAGGCAAAGAGTTCCAGCGCCGACAACTTCGGCGACGGGATCGTTTCCGGCTGGCATTCGCTGGTGAACTGGCTGAAGGACGCGGTGGTGTTCACCGGTAAGGCGATTCCGTGGCTCGGCTTCCTCGGCGTGCTCGCGGCATTGGTGCTCGCGATCGTGCGCGGGGTGCGGCGGTGGCGCGGGAAGTCTCGTTCGGAACAATCGGCGGTGGAAAAGCCGGAGGTTGCGAAGCAGGCCGTTCCGGCGGGAACCTCCGAGACAGGAGCAGCCGGTGCCGCCGACGGTAGTGCGGGCAACGATCAAACCGAACAGCCGTAAGGGGCCGCTCGTCGAAACCCTCGACGACGGCACCCTGCAGCTGTACGTGCGGGCGCCCGCCGTCGAGGGCAAGGCGAACAAGGCGGCGATCGAACTGCTCGCCGCGCATTTCGGGGTCGCGAAGAGCGCGGTCCGGTTGGCGGCGGGGGCGAGTTCCCGATTCAAGCGGTTCGAAGTGGAAATTTAGATACCACCGGGGAAGCCGAGCTGACGCCACGCCTCGTAGACGGTGACCGCGGCGGCATTCGACAGGTTCATCGAGCGACGCCCCGGCAACATCGGGATGCGCAGTTGCTCGGTGATATGCGGGTCGTCGAGCACCTGCCGCGGCAGCCCGGTGGGCTCGGTTCCGAACAGCAGCACGTCCCCCGGCCGGTAGGCGATATCGGTATACCGCACCGTGGCCTGCGTCGTGAACGCGAACACCCGCTCCGGCCGCAGCTTTTCCCAAGCGGCAGTGAGACTTTCGTGCACCGTCACCGAGGCCAGGTCGTGATAGTCCAACCCGGCCCTGCGCAGCTTCGACTCCGACAGATCGAACCCCAGCGGCTCGATCAGATGCAACTCACATCCGGTCCCCGCCACCAACCGAATCGCATTCCCGGTATTCGGCGGAATCACCGGCTCGTGAAACATCAAATGGAACACGGATGGTAGTTAACCAGGATGATTGCGCGTACCGCCGACAGCCTCGGTCAACCGACCGGGCGGGTCAGAAGAGGGATTGGGCTTCGGCGGCGAGGGTGAAGCCGTGGCCGCCTATGTCGCAGCGGACGCCGGTGCGCAGGGAGGTGCATGCGGCGCCGCGGACGATGATGGTGGCGTCGTAGGGGAGGACCTTGCCGCCGCCTTTTGTGCCGCCGTCCAGCGGCTGGCCTACGTAGAGGCCCTGATTGAGGCATCTGAATTTGGGTGTGGTGCCGGTGATTTCGGCGGCGACCTCGCGGTCGGGGCGGGTGCCGCAGTCGGCCAGTTCCGGCGGGACCGACGTGGCCTGCGCCAGCTGACAGCCCACCGTCGCCCCGCCCTGAACGTTGAACCCGCACAGGATGTTTCCGCTCGGCGACTGGAAGTAGAAGGCCTGGCCCTGCTGGTAGTCGCGGGCGTCGACGGTCGCGTCGTTCTTGGTCGGCAAGGTGGTCGAAACCTTTTGCGGAGCACTGTTTTCGGTCGTCCGGTTACCGGCGGAGGCCGCGGCGGGTGTGTTCGCGGTACCGGTCGGCTTCCCGCCGTCGGTGGTCCCGCTGTCGGTGCAGCCCACCAGACCACCCACCGCGAGCACCGCCGCGGCCGCAATCAGGATCGTTCGCATATTCGCCTCACCCTCACTCACCGGGCACCTGGCCGTCGCCGAGTACCTCCGCCTGTCGTCCGGCGAATGCGCGATCGGCGCGCACCGCACAGCAAGAAACTGGCAAATCGCACACTAACCGTAGCCCGGCATCGGCGGCAGGCCCCGGATTCCTTCGGCAATGTGTTCATCGGTAGCTCGGACGTACACCGGCGTCTGCAAGAATCGTGGGGTGACCGACGTCGAAAAGGGTGCGCCTGTGTGGCGGCAGTTCCTGCGGTGCCATCTGCCGATGCTGGTGGTGACGGTGGTCATCGTATTGGCGGTGATCCTGGTCGCCTCGGATCGGTGGCGCCGCGGCGCGCTGTTCTTCGGTGGCGCGACGCTACTCGCCGCCGCATTCCGGCTCTGCCTGCCCACCGACCGGGTCGGTTTGCTGGCGGTGCGCAGCAAACCGTTCGATGTGGGTGCGCTGACCCTGCTCGGCACCGCGATAGTGCTGATCGCCTACACCGTAAACCCGCTCGGCGTCGCCTGAAAACCCAAGGACCACAGGCGATTCAGGCACCATAACGCTCGGTGAGCACAGTGTGCGCCAGTGGGCGGCGCCCGTGATGCGGCGGGATGCGTTATACCGATCTGCATCGACGGCGTATCGCAGAAGATGTTCACGCAGACGCTGCGTCAGTTGGAGGTGGACGGATCCGTAACGCGCACAGTGCATCCCACCGTACCGCCGCGGGTCGAATACGCCCTCACCGAGCTCGGGCACGGCCTGCACGTCCCCATCGCGGCTCTGGATAGAGACGAATATCTACGAGATCGAGGCGGCTCGCCGCGCGGCGATGGAGTCCTAGAACTGGTGCCGCGCAACGAGATTCAGCTAACCGAGGATACGGCGCGCGATCCGTGTGTTCCGTACAGCCGCCGTGCCTCGGCGGGCGTGATGGTCTCCTGCCGCGTCGGCGGTTCCATCTTCAGGTGCTGTTCCAGGATCTGCCCGGCCATCGGCGCGATGTAGGGCGCCGACTTGATCATTCCGAACGAGTTGAACCGGCTGGCCAGCCACACGATGATCCGCGCCGGAATCCGCACCGCGAGATCGACGATGCCGGGCCGGTCGAAGTGGCCCAGCTTGCGCATCCATTTCGGCAGTGTGGCAACGGACGCCAGTGAGAGCAGCCTGCTGCCGAGCGCGTAGCTCAGCCCGGCGCCGTTGCGCGGCGAGGTCCACAGCAGATGATGCATGCCCTCCTCGGCGCGCTCCGAACTGCAAAGGCGCGGACGGACTTTCGCGAAATACTCGCGAACCTCGTCCCGGGAGCGGGGCACATCCTCCGGCTTGCAGGTCTGCAACTCGGCCGCGATCGCGCATTCGGCCCAGTAGCGGCTCTCCTCTTCGGGGCTCAGCGGCCCGGGACCGAACACCTCGTATGCCTCGAGCACCGAATGCCAGCCGGTGATGTGGATCCACAGTTGGGATTCCGGGTTGTTGGCGCTGTAGCGCTTGCCGCTGATCGGTTCGATGCCGGTCATCTTGGCGTGCACCTGCATCAGATGTTCGGAGGCCTGGATCGCGGTGCGGCCGTCGGCGACCGCGACGAGCAGGAAGTAGGCGAAGGTGTTGTCCAGGCGGCTGCGCGGATCGGTGTAGATGCCGCGCGAATCGGCGACGGCCGCGGTCAGGAACGGATCGAAGTGTTCCAGGACCACCGCGCGCTGGAACCCGATCACCGCGGTGGGCGCGGTCCATATCTTCCAACTCGGCGAGCCCGGGCCGAAGAATCCGTAGTCGTCCCGGCGGAGGGTGGTCGGATCGAAGGTCATCTACCTGCTCCTTTGCAGCGGTCGCCGAGCGAAACAGCGAATACAACGCAACCGTAGCAATTACCCGTGACGAATACAACGGTCGCGTAGGATTTGTTATCGGGAACCCGGCTGACAGGATGGGCGATGGGAGGTGAATCGGTGGTGACCACATCACGCGCGGCGGACCGGCCGCGACGGCGCTACGCGCCACGCCTGCCACCCGAACAGCGCCGCGCCCAACTCCTCGACGCCGCCTTCGAAGTCCTCGGCCGGATGGAATTACACGAGCTGAGCATGGAAGCGGTCGCACAGCAGGCGGGCGTCGGAAAACCGGTGCTGTACACCGTCTTCAAGACCCGCGCGGAATTGGTTGCGGCCCTGCTGGAACGGGAGCGCGAACGCGGGCTGGAGCAGGTCGCCGAAACCCTGCCGACGAACCTGATGGGCGCCGACCCGATCGTCGCCGCCTCCGCCACCGTCGAGGCGTTCGTCGGTGTGGCACTGGAGAATCCGACCCGTTGGCGGCTCATCCTCGCCGGTCCCGGCAGCGCGCCCGCCGAATTCCGCGAGGCCATCCGCAGCTCCCGCGCCGGCATCTTCGACCAGGCCGAGGCGCTGGTCCGGATGGGTTTCGCCGTCGACCCCCGCTGGGCCGCAATGGATTCCGAACTGGTCACCGACTCGCTGCTGACCGTCGCCGAAATGCTGGGCCGCATGGCCGTCAGCGATCCCGAAACCTATCCGCGCGAACGGCTGGAGGCGTTCGTCCAGTCCATCGTCGGCCTGTTGGCGGGCCGAATCCAGCCCGGTCCTTGAGCTTTCGACGGGCACTGCCGCTCAGCCGTTTCGGCCACCCTGGTGCAGCCGCGCCAAACGCATTGTCTCCGTGAGGAGTTTCGAGACCGCCGCCGCTTCGGTGAGGAATCCGTCGTGCCCGTCGCGGGAGTGGACCACCTCGAGCCCTTCGCAACCCGGTAGTAGATCGGCCAGTTCCTGCTGGGTGTGCAGCGGGTACAGGCGGTCGGAGTCGACGCCGCCGACGACGCAGGGGACGGGGGTGGCCGCGAGCGCCGCGGCGATACCGCCGCGGCCGCGCCCGACGTCGTGCCGGTTCATCGCCTCGGTGAGCAGTACGTAGGTGGCGGGATCGAAACGGTTGCAAAGCTTTTCGGCCTGGTGTTCCAGGTAGCTCTGCACCGCGTAGCGGCCGCCGTTCCACGGATCCTCCGCGCCCTGCGCCCGGTTCTCGAAGCGGTGATCGAGTTCGGCCTCGGTGCGGTAGGTGAGGTGGGCGATGCGGCGGGCCAGGCCCATACCGGTCATCGGTGCGCGATCGGTGTCGTGGTAGTCGCCGCCCTGCCAGTCCGGATCGGCCTTGATCGCCGCAATTTGCGTTGTCTGGGTACCGATTTGGTCGGCGGTGGCGCGGGCTCCGACGGCGAGCACCAGGGCCGCGCCGACGCGCGACGGCGCACCGGTCATCCACTCCAGCACCCGCATGCCGCCCATCGAGCCGCCGACGACGGCGGCCAGCCTGGAGATGCCGAGCAGATCGAACAACTGCGCCTCGGCGGTCACCTGGTCGCGGATGGAGATCTCGGGAAACCTTGCGCCCCAAGGCCTTCCGTCCGGCGCCAGGGAGGATGGCCCGGTGCTGCCCTTACAGCCGCCGAGCACGTTGGTCGCGATGACGCACCATTCGTCGGTGTCCAGCGGCGCGCCCGGACCGACCATGCCGTCCCACCAACCCGGCAGCGGGTGGATATCGTCCGGCGAGCCGACGACGTGCGAATCGCCGGTGAGCGCGTGCTCGACCAGCACCACGTTGTCCAGTGCCGCCGAGAGCGTGCCCCAGCGCTGCACGGCCAGATGCACATCCGGCAGTACCGCACCGCTCTCCAGGCGCACGTCGCCGATCGGAATGATGCCGAGCTCCCCGTTCGGGGGCGGCAACGCCACCCCCGAAACGCGCAACGTACTCGGTTCGATCTCCACGGTCACGTCGTCGCCGCCGTGAAACCGGCGCGCAGGTCGGCGAGGATGTCGTCGATGCCTTCGATACCCACCGCCAGGCGCACGAGGCCCGGTGTGACGCCCGCAGCGAGCTGCTCCTCCGGCGTCAACTGCGAGTGCGTGGTCGACGCGGGATGAATGACCAAAGATCGCACGTCACCGATATTAGCCACGTGCGAATGCAGCACGAGCGCGTCGACGAAGCGCTTACCTGCGTCTACGCCGCCTTTTAGCTCGAATGCGACGATCGCCCCCACACCTTTAGGGGCAATTTTCCGGCCGATCTCATACCACGGCGAGCTCGGCAGTCCGGCGTAGAAGACCCGCTCGACCGCCGGGTGAGTCGAGAGGAATTCGGCGACCGCCTTCGCGTTCGCGACGTGCCGTTCGACCCGCAGGCTCAATGTCTCGAGGCCTTGGCCGATCAGGAATGCGTTGAACGGCGCCACTGCGGCCCCGAGATCGCGCAGCAACTGCACCCGGGCCTTGAGCGCGAAAGCGGGCGCGCCGAGATCGGCGAAGACGACGCCGTGGTAGCTCGGGTCGGGGGTGGTGAAGCCGGGGTAGCGGTGCGCGCCGTCGGCGTCGCGGACCGTCCAGTCGAAGGTGCCGCCGTCGACGATCACGCCCGCGATGGCGGCGCCGTGCCCGCCCAGGTATTTGGTCGCCGAGTGCACGACGATGTCGGCGCCGTGCGCCAGCGGTTGGATCAGGTACGGGGTCGCGACCGTGTTGTCGACGATCAGCGGCAGCCCCGCGGCGTGCGCGACCTGCGCGATGCCGGGGATGTCGAGCACCGAACTGCTCGGGTTGGCGATCGTTTCGCCGTAGAGCGCCTTGGTGTTCGGCCGGATCGCCGCCTGCCAGTGGGCCAGGTCGTCGGGGTCGTCGACGAACGAGACCTCGATGCCGAGCTTGGGCAGCGAGTAGTGGAAGAGGTTGTAGGTGCCGCCGTAGAGGTGCGGGCTGGACACGATGTGATCGCCCGCCCCGGCCAGGTTCAGGATCGCGTAGGTCTCCGCGGCCTGTCCGGACGCCAGCAGCAGCGCGGCGACGCCGCCCTCCAGCGCCGCGATGCGCTGCTCGACCGCGTCCTGAGTGGGGTTCATGATGCGGGTGTAGATGTTGCCCGGCTCGCTCAGCCCGAACAGGGCGGCCGCGTGATCGGTGTCGCGGAACACGTACGAGGTGGTCTGGTATATCGGCAGGGCGCGGGCGCCGGTGGTGTCGTCGGGGGACTGGCCCGCGTGGATCTGCTTGGTTTCGAACGACCAGGCGGTGGGGTCGATGACGGTCATGACTTACTCCGAAGATGTTGTGCCAGGCGGTCTTTGGGGGATGCGCAGACGACAGCGACAACACATAGGGATGACCTCCTGACAGCGCGCTTGCTTCCCGACTTTCGGGAGCCCGGTCATCACCCGGAGCACCCCACCGCAGCTGGAGGGTTGCCGACCAGCGAGCCGGGGCTTGGCGCTGGTACTCATGACCTGACGGATATGGTAACCGGCGAACGCGCGCGGTTCGAAATCGATGGTCTATGTCACAGCGATTCGACCGACCGCGCCCCCGCGCACGTGCGCACGAATTCGTTGTAGGTCTCGGTGAGCCGGTCGCGGGCGGCGCGGGCCGCGACCCCCAGGTCGCCGTTGAGCACCGCCTCGTTGGACTGTTCCATGGACAGTTGGCCGATGACTTGCCAGGTGTTCAGCACGAGCCGGACGGTGATGCTGTCCGGCGTGGCGCCGAGCCGCTCGGCGAGCACCGTGGCCAGCATGACGTTCTTCGTATCGGACATCTCGCGCTGCCGCGCGGCCACCGACGGTGCGTCGCGGATGATTCGCTGCAGCTGCTGGAACTGCTCGAACGGAACGGGTCCGCCGCCGGCCGCCGCGGCGTCAACCACCTGAAGGAACGCCTCGCACAGCGATTCCAGCTCGTTGCCGCGGACCGGCAGGCCGCGCAGGGCCTCGGCCACCTCGGTGCCGAAGTCGAGGACGGTGGCGAGCACGATGTCCTCTTTGCTGTCGAAGTAGCGGTTGATCGTGCGCGCGGAGACGTCCGCGGCATCGGCGATCTGCTCGACCGTGGTCGCATCGAAACCCCTTGCGGCGCAAAGGCGCAGCGCGACCTCGATGATCCGGGTCCTGGTCTGCTGCTTTTTGCGTTCACGCAGGCTCGGCCGGGCGGTGGACGCGGCGCCCGTGCCGCTGTCCGCCGCGGCGCCCGTCGGCATCGATGACTCGAGCATGGTCCTCACCTTAGCGCAACCCGGCGTTCTCATGTCCTTAACCGCCAAATGTCGTAGTGCGACATTTTTCTCTTGACGACAAATGTCTGCTGATGACAGGATATCGGCATCCGATCGACAGGAGATAGCCGTGAGCACGGAAACCGCAATGAAAACCTCTGACAGACAAGGAGGTTCGGCGCGCTGGTGGGCGCTCGGGGTCATCGGCCTGGCCCAACTGATGGTGGTGCTCGACGCGACCATCGTGACCATCTCGCTGCCGTTCGCGCAGCGGGATCTGGGCATCAGCGATGGCAACAAGCAGTGGATGGTCACCGCATACACGCTGATCTTCGGTGGTCTGCTGCTGCTCGGCGGCAGGCTGGCCGACTACCTCGGCAGGCGCAACATCTTCATCACCGGCCTGGTCGGCTTCGCCGCCGCGTCGGCACTTGCCGGACTCGCGCAGAACGGCGCGGAGATGTTCGTCGGGCGCGGCCTGCAGGGCGCGTTCGCGGCGCTGCTCGCCCCGGCCGCGCTGTCGCTGCTGTCGGTGACCTTCACCGAGCCGCAGGAGCGGGCCAGGGCATTCGGCGTATTCGCGGGCATTTCCGCGGGCGGCGCCGCGTTGGGGCTGATCGCGGGCGGCGCGCTCACCGAATACGCCTCATGGCGCTGGTGCCTGCTGGTGAACACGCCGGTCGCATTGCTCGCGCTGATCGGTGCGCTGCTGTTCGTCGTCAAGGATGTGCCCGCGCCGCGGACCGGCGGCTACGACGTGCCCGGCGCCGTCACGGTGACGCTCGGTCTGGTCGCGGTGGTGTACGGGTTCAGTCGCGCCGCCGAGGACGGCTGGCTGGCGGCGACGACGCTCGGCTTCCTCATCTCGGGCGCCGCGCTGCTGCTCGCCTTTGTCGCGATCGAGCGGCGGTCGGCGAATCCGCTTCTGCCGCTGCACATTCCGGGCGAGATCAACCGCGGCGGAGCCTACCTGTCCGCACTGCTGCTGCCGATCGCCATGTTCGCGATGTTCCTGTTCCTGAGCTACTACTTCCAGGTGACGCTCGGTTACTCGTCGTTGAAGGCGGGCATCGCCTTCCTGCCCTTCCCCGCGGGTATCGCGATCTCCGCGGGTGTCTCCAGTGCGCTGCTGCCGAAGATCGGGCCGCGTCCGCTGATGATCGCGGGCGCCGTGCTCGGCACGATCGGCCTGCTGTGGCTGGCGCGGCTCGGTTACGGCGACGGCTACGCCACCGTCGTGCTGCCCGCCGAGGCGCTGATCGCGCTCGGCATGGGTCCGCTGTTCGTCAGCATGCAGACCGTCGCGCTGCATCAGGTCGAGGCGAAGGATTCGGGTGTGGCGAGCGCGCTGCTGAACGCCGGGCAGCAGGTGGGCGGCGCGGTCGGCACCGCACTGCTGACCACCATCTCGGTACAGGCGCAGAAGAGTTACCTGACCGGGCATCAGGGGCTGGACAACCTGTTCGCGCGCGCCGCGATTCACAGCTACGACGTGGCGTTCTATATCGGCGCCGGATTCTTCGTCGCCGCCATCCCGGTCATCGCGCTGATGATCAGGGACCGGCCGCGGAATCTGATCGAGGGCGACGCCGAGCAACTGGTGGCCGTCGGGGTCTGAGCGCACGGTTCGTGTGCCGCATCGAAATGTGCGATGCGGCACGCGGATTGCCGCGTTTACGGGTCCTTGCTGGTCGCGCGGGTGCCGGTCCCGCGTACCGATCGGTAGCCTGGGTGGTGTCCGTCACTCGTGGGGGCACCCGCACACCGAGATCATCGGCAGCAGTACGCTTGTCTTGTTTGCACCACGCGTCCCGCGGACAACGCGGGGCATATACGTTGTCTGTTGAACAGCTGGGGTCCGCTCACAAGCGTGTTCGCCTGGCCGTGCAATGAGGGCACCATCCTAGGAGGACACGAAGATCCATGTCCAAGATCAAGGTTGAAGGCACCGTCGTAGAACTAGACGGCGACGAGATGACTCGGATCATCTGGCAGTTCATCAAGGACAAGCTGATCCACCCGTATCTCGACGTGAACCTCGAGTACTACGACCTCGGCATCGAATACCGCGACAAGACAGACGACCAGGTCACCATCGACGCGGCCAACGCCATCAAGCAGCACGGCGTCGGCGTCAAGTGCGCCACCATCACCCCGGACGAGGCCCGGGTCAAGGAATTCGGCCTCAAGAAGATGTGGAAGTCGCCGAACGGCACCATCCGCAACATTCTCGGCGGCACCATTTTCCGCGCGCCGATCATCATCTCCAACGTTCCGCGACTGGTTCCCGGCTGGACCAAGCCGATCATCATCGGCCGCCACGCCTTCGGCGACCAGTACCGCGCCACCGACTTCAAGGTGCACCAGGCGGGCACCGTCACCCTGACCTTCACCCCGGAGGACGGCAGCGAGCCGATCGTCCACGAGGTCGTGAAGATCCCCGAGGACGGCGGCGTCGTGCTCGGTATGTACAACTTCAAGAAGTCGATCGAGGACTTCGCGCGGGCGTCGTTCAACTACGGGCTGCAGCAGAACTACCCGGTGTACCTCTCCACGAAGAACACCATCCTCAAGGCGTACGACGGCATGTTCAAGGACACCTTCCAGGACATCTTCGACGCCGAGTTCAAGACCCAGTTCGACGCGGCGGGCCTCACCTACGAGCACCGTCTCATCGACGATATGGTCGCCTCCTCCATGAAGTGGGAGGGCGGTTACGTCTGGGCGTGCAAGAACTACGACGGCGACGTGCAGTCCGACACCGTCGCGCAGGGCTTCGGCTCGCTCGGCCTGATGACCTCGGTGCTGCTCACCCCGGACGGCAAGACCTGTGAGGCGGAGGCCGCGCACGGCACAGTCACCCGGCACTACCGCCAGCACCAGCAGGGCAAGCCGACCTCGACCAACCCGATCGCGTCGATCTTCGCCTGGACCCGCGGCCTCGAGCATCGCGGCAAGCTGGACAACACCCCCGAGGTGATCGGCTTCGCGCAGACGCTGGAGGATGTCGTCATCAAGACCGTCGAGGGCGGCCAGATGACCAAGGACCTGGCGCTGCTGGTCGGCGGCGATCAGGGCTACCTCACCACCGAGGAATTCCTCTCCGCGCTCGACGCGAACCTGGCTCGCGCCCTGCGCTGAGCTTGTCCGGCCGCGCTGTCCGCTAACTGCGCAGAGCCGAGTAATACCCCGGCGCTGGGATTCGCCCGGCGCCGGGCGACGGACACGGGCACTCGTACCACCGCACGGTGGGACGGGTGCCCGAGCTGTTTTCCGGTGCGGCGCAGATCACAGCGAACTTTTGGCAAACCGGTTCGACAATGGCAGTGTGCAACGTTTCACGCCCGTCTAGCCGGAGGAACAGTGCCATGGTGATCGCGTACGACGGTGGCGCCAGCGCGCCGATCAGTTCGGAATGGGCGCTCGGCGACTATCACCGATTCGCCAAGATGGCACTCTGGGACTTCGGCCCGAAACTGGTTGCCGCCTGCGATATCCGGCCGGGCCTGCGGGTGCTCGATGTCGGTACGGGGACCGGCAATACCGCGATTCCTGCGGCACTCGCCGGTGCCGAGGTGATCGCCTCGGATATCACCACCGAGAATTTCCCGGCCGGTCGTGCGGAGGCGGCGGCCTGCGGCGCCCGGCTCGATTGGGTGCGCGGTGATGCTCAGCGGCTGCCCTTCTCCGATCACACCTTCGACGTGGTGACCTCCTCGGTCGGTGCGATTTTCGCGCCACGCCACCAGGACGTCGCCGACGAGTTGGTTCGGGTGACCAAACCCGGCGGCACCATCGGGATGATTTGCTGGACCCGGCGCTCCTGGGTCTGCGAAATCCTTGCCACGCTGGCCCATTACGATCCGCCCGCGCCCGACGCGCTGCCGGTGCGGCTGTGGGGCGATCCCGAACACGTCCGGTCGCTGTTCGGCGATCGGCTCGCGACGCTGTCGTATACGACGCACGGGTACACCCGCGGTGCGGCGACACCGGTCGAATTCGCCGATTTCTTCATGACCACATTCGGGCCGATCCAGGCGGCCTTCGAGGCGGTGCGGGATCGGCCCGGCCGGACCGCCGCACTGCGCCGGGATCTGTACGATCTGGCGCGGCGCCACGATGTCGGCACGGCCGGGGCCGCGGCATTCCGCTTCGAATACCTCCTGCTGGTGGCCACTACCGCGGTCTGAAACCGTTTGCCGCGCAATGGGTTACCAAAGGGCGGGGGAGGAGCGCATCCGGTCGCCGGGGTCGGTTCCCGCGCGGATGCGACGCAGCCGATCGAGATTGTCTTTGAAGTAGCGGCGCGGGGAATCCGCCGGCTCGAGATAGTTGACGTAGCCGCCGACCGAATGCGCGCCGAGACGTTCGTGTGCGGCGGCGATCCACCGCGCCGCCTCGCCCGGGTCGGCGGGTTCGGAGACGAACCACTGCAGCAGGGCGATGTGGTCGCGCCACGGGAAGACGGTGTAGTCGAAGGGAATATCGCCGACCGCACCGTTGAGCGGGTCGACGAGCAGGCCGCCGGTGGCACCGGATCGTGCTCGCGCCGTGAGGATTTCGACGATCACGTCGGCGTTCTCCGGCGGCAGGTCGATCAGTACGTCGGAGCCCGCGACGAAGGCGGTGTGACCGGGATCGGTGGTGCTGCCCGCCAGAAGTAGCGCGGCGTCGCGCTGGCCGAGGGTGTGGCTGTCGACGGAAACCGGTGTGGCGCTTGCGGAAGCGGTGATGGCGGTGATGTTCGCGGCCCCGGTGCCCGCCGGGCAGACCAGCAGCACGTCGGTGGTGACGTCGCCGTCCCGTACGGCGAATTCCGCTTTGGCCCAGGCGGATCGGTCCGCGGTGCGCAGCCATTCGGCCCAGCCGGTGAGCACCCGGGTCGCCGACCCGCTCGGAAAGGTCAGCCGCACAATATCTTTGGCGGTTCCCGGGCAGGTGCGGAAGGTCAGCGATGTCACGACGCCGACCTGGCCGCCGCCACCGCCGCGCAGCGCCCAGAACAGGTCGGGTTCCTGTGTCGCGGAGATATCGACCAGGCGGCCGTCGGGGCGCACCAGCGTCGCGGCGCTGAGCCGGTCGCAGGTCAGCCCGTACGCGCGGGATTCGACGCCGATACCACCGCCGAGCGCGCTGCCCGCGACGCCGACGGTCGGGCAGGTGCCGAGCGGAAGGGTCTGCGCGAACGGCGCGAGCCGGTCTTGTACCGCGAAAGTCGACGCACCCGCGCCGACGGTGACGTGTCCGGTGGGCGCGTCCGGACCCGGGGCCGGGTCGTAGCGGATGTCGTCGACCTTGCGCAGATCGACCACGACGGTGCCATCGGCGGCCGAGGCGCCGGTGTAGGAGTGGCCGCCGCCGCGCGCGGTTGTCGCGAGGCCGTTCGCCGCGGCGAAGGTCAGCGCGGCCTGGACGTCATCGGTGGTCGCGGCCTGCACCACCGCCGCGGGCAGCGCCGCGTCGAACCGGGTGTCGAACAAGCGCTTCGCCGCCGCGTAGTCGGCCTCGCCGGGCAGCAGCACCCGGCCCTGTACATCCTTGCGCAGTTTGCCCCAATCCCGTTGCGGCACTTGTGGTTCCGCGTGTGCGGTGCCCGCGGCCAACAGCGGCACACCGGAGCAGGCCAACGCCGCTCCGGTACCCAGCGCGCCGCGCAGGAACGCCGCCCGTGACAGAGGTTTGTCGATACGGCGAAGTCTATCGACGCCGCACTCGTGATCGCTTACGCCGCCGCAGGGCACGGCGGCGGTTGCCGATCCGCACCGGAACTCTTCGGTGCCCGGACGTCGTACTCATCCAGCGGTATGTCAGGCCCTGGGTTCGATCGACCCGGTGGTTCTTTCGTTCGCAATCGCCGGGAGTGAAGGTAGGCGGGTGGCCGCGCGAATAGCGTTGCCAGACTTGTACATTCGCTTGTTCGATGGGTGCGTTCGGCGGCGCGGCCGGACCGGCGATGTGCCGATGATCACTTGGCGGCCGATCGGCGGGCTCGAGTGGGCCCGTGCGTCGACGTCGGCCGAGCGGGGCTGGGGCCCGGATCGACTGCGGTTCAACGGCTTTGCGGTAACTAAGTTCCATTCGGTAGTAGCTGGGCTGGGTGGCCTGCCTGCCTGATTTGCCCATTTCTATTAGCTGACCTGCACAGATTTTTAACACGGCGGTGGTGGACGTCACGTTTACTCGGGAAGCGGATATGCTCAACGGCCGGTTTCATGAATACGTGATCAGCGCCATCGATACCCAGCGACCCGCCCGCGTCGAGCCCGGGCGGACGGATTGGCATATCCCGGCGATGCTGGCGCTGGCGCTCGGCGGATTCGGGATCGGCACCACCGAATTCGCCACCATGGGCCTGCTGCCGGATATCGCGGCCACCATGCACGTCTCGGAGCCGACCGCGGGGCATGCCGTCTCCGCCTACGCGCTCGGCGTGGTGCTCGGCGCACCGCTGATCGCGGCGCTGTGCGCGCGGGTGCCGCGCAAACGGCTGCTGGTGCTGTTGATGGTCGCGTTCACCGTCGGCAACGCGGCCTCGGTCGTCGCGCCGTCGTTCGCGACGCTGGTGCTCGCGCGCTTCGTCTCCGGGCTGCCGCACGGCGCGTACTTCGGCGTCGCCTCGCTCGCGGCCGCCACCCTCGCGCCGGTCGGGCAGCGGGCGAAAGCCGTTGCGGCCGTGATGCTCGGGCTCAGCGCGGCCAATGTGATCGGCGTCCCCGCCGCGACCTGGCTCGGCCAGCACCTCGGCTGGCGCGACGCGTTCGTCGTCGTCGCGGTTATCGGGGTGGCGACGGTGGCGGCGCTCATCCGCTTCGTGCCCGAGCTCACCGGCATCACCGTGACCAACCCGATGACCGAACTCGGCGCGCTGCGCCGCCCACAGGTGCTGCTGACCCTGCTGGTCGGCGCGATCGGCTTCGGCGGCATGTTCGCCGTGTACACCTACATCACCACCACGCTCACCACCGTCGGCGGCATGTCCGCCGGGTTGGTGCCGCTGGTGCTGATGCTGTTCGGCGTCGGCATGGTGACCGGCAATATCGTCGGCGGGGTGCTGGCCGACCGCGGGGTGGATCGCGCGATCTTCGCCGCGATGATCGCGATGGCCGTCATCCTCGCGGGTTTCGTTGCCGCGGCGCACAATCCGTACACGGCGGCGCTCGGCGCATTCCTGATCGGCGGGGCGGGGGCCGCGCTGGCGCCCGGTCTGCAGACCCGGCTGATGGATGTGGCCGCCGACGCGCAGACCCTCGCCGCCGCGCTCAACCACGCGGCGCTCAATATCGCCAACGCGGCGGGCGCCTGGCTCGGCGGTCTGGTGATCGCCGCCCAGCTCGGCTACACCGCGCCCGCCGCGGTCGGCGCCATGCTCGCGGTGCTCGGCGTGCTGCTGTTCACCGCGACGGTGTTCGCGAACCGGCGCCGACCGGCCTGAGGCTCAACGATATTCGGCGAGGCGCGGTCGAATTCCAAGCAGTACCAGCACCGCGATAAGCGCGGCGGCGCCGTACGGCAGCCACGCGGTCCAGCCGCTGAGATCGTCCTCGCTGTCGGCGATCGCCGCGTCGAAGGCGTGTTGGTTGATGTCGATGACCGACCCGAGCGCCTTGTCGAACTGGTTGAAATCGTAGTTCGACGTGCCGGTGTCGAAGGCGATCGCCGCAGGCAGATCGTTTGTCTTCGAACGGATTTGAAGGTCGTCGTGCTGGTAGGTCTGGTAGGTCGTCAGCATGGTGTCGACGGCTGCTTGCTCGTCGGGGGATGTGATGTTTCCTGCCTCGGCGCCGAGAAATCCGCCGAATGTCACCTTCTTGTTCGTCTGGTACGAGGCCAGTGCCTGGTCGAGCGAGGTGTTGTACTCCTGCACGGTGTGCGCGCCGAAATGCGCGAGTTGTTCCGAGCTGAGCAGGAATCTGGACTGGTACATCCCCGCCCGCTCCGGAGCGAGCAGGTAGCGACTTTCGTAGGCGTTGGCGTCGGAACTGTCGGAGTGGGCCAGGCGAAGCACGATCAGCGAATCGAACGCGTCCTCCTTGGCGACCCGGAGTCGCTGCGCCGCAGCCGCATTCGCGGCGAATCCGCCGACCATCAGCGCGACCACCAGGAGGCTCGCCGCCGCGAGCGCCGGATTGACCCGGCGGCGATGCCGCAGCCGCAGCAGTACCTGCAACCAGATCAGCAGTGCCAGCGCGAGCACGCCGAGCAGCGCCGACCAGACCCGCGCCGCCGTGGTCGCACTCCGCGAATGGCGGTAATCATGTTGCAGAACATTGCCATTGGATTCGGTCAGATCCCGCGCAATGCTCAGCATATTGCGGACCGCATCGGTGGCGTCGCGATACGACTGCAGCGTACGAGCGGACGGCCTGCCCGCAGGGGCTTTGTCGATATCGTTGAGCTGCAACGTTTTCGCCGCCAGCGCCTGATAGCGGCCGAACAGGTCCAACAGATTGCGGATACTGTCCGCGTCCGCACCGGCCACCGTGGTGGCCTGTTGCAGGTCGGTATCGGCTTGGACGCGGCGCAATTCGAAGGCCTTCAGCGCCGCATCGCGGACACCGGCCAGATTCGGATCGGCCCCTGCCAGCAGCACATTCGCCAGTTGCGCGTCCATATCGGCGAAGGCGAAGCCGAGATCGGCCGTCGCTGTCACCGCCGGTCCGGTGCGATGCCCGATGGTGTCGATATCCTTGCCGGTCGTCCGCGCATAGGCGGCCACGACCAGTGCGAGCACCACTGTGACGGCGACCGAGGCGATGGCGAGGATGCGCAGCCGCTCCGGCGTCTCCCACCGGGGCAGTTTCGGCGCCGCGACACGCGGCATCGGGCGGACGGCGACCGTGGTCATGGTTCCTGCCTCTAAAACCAGCTGAGTGGGCGAATTGTATTGGCGCGGTGGACGAGTGCGTGCCGGGCGGCACGGTCCGGCGCCAGCCGGGCCAGCCCGCGGAACTCCGTTTCCAGCGCGCGGCGCAGCGCGGTTTCGGCGAGTTGGCAGCCGAGCACCGCGATGGCGGCCCGCTGCCCGTGCCCGTCGACGAATCGCAGCGCCGCCTCCAGCACCTCGACCCTGGCCCAGGCCTTGCGTTCGGGGGCGAGGTCGAGTGCGTTGAGCCGATCGCCCGCGTCGACCAGATACTTTTCCGTATTGCCGCCGATGCGGGCCCGGATCGCGGCCAGCTGCGCCGCCACGTACCGGCTGGAGCTCTCCGGAACCGATTCCGCGGCGGCGATCGCGCCGTCGATATCGCCGAGGCTCATTCGGGTGCGCGCCAAACCGAATGCGGCACTTGGATAGCCGTGATCGGTGCGCCAAACCTGTTCGTAGCGGCGGGTTGCGGCGGCGTCGTCACCCGCGCACTCGGCCGCCGCGGCCAGCGCCAGTTTGGCGGCGGGCTCGCCGGGCAGCAGGGTGTAGACGGTGTCGAAGAATTCGCGCGCCGCGGCCGGATCGCGGGCGACGAGCGCGGTGAGCCCGCGATACCAGACGATCCGCCAATCCGCGTCGTCGGTCTGCTCCAGCGCGTCGAGTTCGTCGGTGGCATAGTCGATTCGGCGTTCGGCGAGGTACGCGCGCACCTGTGCCAGCCGCACCTCGACGGTGCGCACCGGCGCGGCGGCCAACGTGCCGAGCAACTGGCGAGGATCGGCGGCCGATGCGGTGGCCAGCAGCCCGGCGGCCGAATCGGCCGGATCCACCAGGGGCACCGGCAATGCGCTCGCGACCGCGACCGGATCCAGCGCGAGCGGCCAATTCTGCTGCTCCGCACCGAAAATCAGCCGTTCTCCGGTGAAAACCGTTGATACCGCTGGGCGCGGCGTCCCCTCCTCGGCGGCGACCACCTCGCGCAGCACGCCGGTGACCTGCTCGGCCATCTCCGTCGCAGACCCGAAGCGCATGTCCGGATCCGCGGCGGTGGCCCGCAGCAGCAGCCGATGCAACGACGGATGTGCCGCGAGCACCGGCACATCCGCGGCGGGCGGCAATTCGTGCCGGTACCGGTGCCGGAAATCGAAGTTGAAGGTCAGCACCGCCAGCGTGCGGCCGACGGTGTACAGATCCGATTCCACGGACGGCCCTTCGGCCTCCAGCTCCGGTGCGCAGTAGCCGTCGGTCTTGTAACCGACGCTGTCGGCGTCGTCCATCCGGCGCACCGCGCCGAGGTCGATCAGCTTGAGCTGCTCCTCGGTCTGAATTACGTTGTCCGGCTTGAAATCGCAGTACAGCAGCCCGGAGGCGTGCAGATGCCCCATGGCGGGCAGGATCTCCAGCAGGTACGCCAGCGCGGCGGCCACCGGCAGCGGGCGCAGCGAGCCGTCGGAATCATGCTGGGAGCGAAGCTCTTTCAGCGAGGCGCCGCCGACATACTCCATCACGATGTAGCCGACCGGATTGCCGGTCCTCGGGTCGGGATGGTTGACGAAGTTGAAGATCTTGACGATGTTCGGGTGCTCGACGGTGGCGAGGAACTGCCGCTCGGCCATCGCGGCCGCCATGGCATCGGCGTCGCCGGTGTCGAGCAGGCCTTTGAGCACCACCCAGCGGTCGCTCACATTGTGGTCGCGCGCCAGGTAGATCCAGCCCAGACCGCCGTGTGCCAGGCAGCCGAGCACCTCGTACTGGCCGCCGACCAGGTCGCCCGCCACCAGCTTGGGCGTGAAGGAGTACGCGGTGCCGCACCTGGTACAGAAGCCCTCGGTGCGGCCGGGCGCGCCGTCGT
The DNA here is from genome assembly GCF_020361265.1 of Nocardia sp. JCM 34519.1. Classification (NCBI taxonomy): domain Bacteria; kingdom Bacillati; phylum Actinomycetota; class Actinomycetes; order Mycobacteriales; family Nocardiaceae; genus Nocardia; species Nocardia sp. JCM 34519.1. The sequence continues at coordinate 62,115 of NZ_JAIRBR010000023.1, read as the reverse complement.
GCGCCCGCCCGACCTGGTTGCCGCAGCTGCTGCAGAACCGGTCGCGTTCGGCCACCCGTGGCTCGGCCATGATCGCGGTGGTCGGATCCCGGTACGGCACTTGGGGAATCGAGACCAATCCCGCGCCGAGCCGGCCGCGGCTGGAGCGGGCCGAGCGGGTGGACCTGGTGGAGGAGCGGGCGGTGCCGCGCCTGCTGCGGCCGGTATTCACCCATCCCGTCGGCTTGGCCGTCGATGGTTCCCCGGTCGGGCTCAACACGCCGAGGGGCGCGGGTTCCGGTGCGAGACCGCAGATATCGCAGTAGCCGTCGGCGATCGTGCCGCCGCAATCGGGTTGGGTGCAGCGGTTCATCGCGCACACCGTCCCGAAAATGACAGTGCGGCATCATATTCAACAAGCGACAACGTCCCCGGCCCCTATCCCAACGATCAACGGGATATCCTGTTCCCCGTGCGCCCATGCTGCCAGATCCGGGCGTAAACGAAGCGTAAGTTTTCGCTGTGACAGCCGCAGCTACATACAGATCTGTATGTAAGTGTAGAATCGCCTGATGGCCAGGACCGTGGACGCCAAACCGCAGCGGCGTACCCAGGAGCAGCGCAGCACCGAGATGCGGGCGCGGCTGCTCGACGCGACCATCGACTGTCTGGTCGAATACGGTTACACGGGCACGACGACGCCCAGGGTGGCCGAGCGCGCCGGCGTCACCCGCGGCGCGCAGGTGCACCACTTCGGCTCCAAGACCGATCTGGTGGTCGCCGCCATCAGCCACCTGGCCCAGCTGCGCGCGGAGACCGCGATGCGGGAGATGTCGAAGGTGCAGACCGGCGACGACCCGGTGGGCGCCGCACTCGACTTCCTGTGGGAACTGCACCAGGGGCCGCTGTTCATCGCCACCGCGGAACTGTGGGTCGCCGGGCGCACCGATCCGGTGCTGGCCGCGGCGATGGAAAAGGTGGAGCCGTTCGTCAACAACGCGGTGCTGATGGCGGTGGCCCGATTCGTGCCGGATGAGATGCGGCGCAAGGAGGCTCGCGATTTCATCTACACCGCGATGGACGCGTTGCGCGGAATTCTGGTGGCCAATTTCATCGATCCGGATAACGAACGGGCGCACCGGCGCTGGCAGCGCGCCTCGGTACATCTGCGCACCATCGCGGCCGCGACGCTCGGAGGCACCCAACTCTCCGGCTGAAAGGTCATGTGCCGCATGCCGTAACGGCCGCCGAGCGGAATCGCCCGGCGGCCGTTCGCGTTCAGCGCTGCTCGGGCAGCAGGTGCACCCCGTGCCGGTCGGTCGAGAGCGCCAGTGAGCTGATGTACTGGATCTCGCCCTCGGGCCCGGGCACCGCGGAGGCGACCATATCCGGACGCTCGAATTCCATTCCGGTGACATGGCAGGTCAGCAGCTCACCCGACGGGTTGCCGTGTTCGTCGAACATCGGCAGGTCGATGCCGTCGTCGCCGCGGCGCAGGTAGTACCGGCCCTTGGTCGCGATCGCGGTGATCGGCGTCGCGACGAATGCGACCACCACCGCGACCAGCGGCGAATACGGCTTCAACAGATCGCCGAACAGACCGAAGAACGTCATGATCGACAGCGCCCCGGACAGGCCGAAGCCAACCAGCCCAACGGGATTGAAGTCGTAGAGCATGCCGCGGCGGAACTCCGGCCGCTTCGGTGAGATCTTCAGCAGATACTTGTTGATCGCGATATCCGTTGCGACGGTGACGATCCAGGCGATACCGCAGTTGGCGTAGAAGCCGAGAATATTGTTGAGGAAGTCGAACATGTTGGCTTCCATCAGGATCAGCGCGATCACCAGGTTCACGCCTAGGAAGATCAGTCGGCCCGGGTAGGTCTTGGTGATCCGGGTGTAGGAGTTGGTCCAGGCCAGCGAGCCGGAGTAGGCGTTGGTCACGTTGATCTTGATCTGGCTGATGACCACGAGCACCACGGCGAGGGTCATGGCCAGCCAGCCCGGCACCATATCGCGGTAGATCTCCAGGAACTGATGCACCGGCTGGTTGGCGATGCCTTGCGCCGCAGGCAGATTCGCGATCAGGTAGACCGCGAGGAAGAGGCCGACCACCTGCTTGAGCGCGCCGAACAGCACCCAGCCGGGTCCGGCCAGCAGCATCCAGCCCCACCACTTGCGCGCGTTCTCCGGCGTGCGCGGCGGCATGAAGCGCAGGTAGTCGATCTGCTCGGCGATCTGACCGATCAGCGAAAGGCATACGCCCGCGGCCAGCAGCGCACCGGAAACGCTTACACCCGAACCATTTTCACCGCCGTAACCGAAGAATGCGGATACCGAGTCCGGATGGCGCACCAGCAGGAAGCCGAACGGCAGCACCATCAGCAGCAGCCACAGCGGCGTCGTCCACACCTGCAGCTTCGCCAACGTATTCATGCCGTAGATGACCAGCGGGAAGATGATCAGCGTCGAGGTGGCATAGCCCAGCCAAAGCGGCACGCCCAGGCCGAGTTTCAGGCCCTGGGCCATGATCGACCCCTCGAGCGCGAAGAAGATGAAGGTGAACGAGGCGAATACGATATTGGTGATCACCGAGCCGTAGTAGCCGAAACCGCTACCGCGCGTGATCAAGTCGAGATCGATGTTGTAGCGCGCTGCGTAGTAGGCCAGCGGGAATCCGGTCAACAGGATGACGATCGCGAAGATGCCGATGCCGAGCAGGGCGTTTCCGGTGCCGTACGAGATGCCGATATTCGCGCCGATGGCGAAATCGGCCAGGTAGGCGATGCCGCCGAGGGCGGAGATGCCGACAACTGCCGGACTCCACTTGCGGTAGCTGCGCGGCGCGAAGCGCAGCGTGTAATCCTCCAGCGTCTCTTTGGCGGCCGCTATCCCGTCGGTATTCGACGAGCGGGTATCGACATCGACCACGTTCTCTCCTTCAAACAAAAAGCAACCATTCGAAGTTCGTACATGGTTGTGGACAGGCAATTGCCGCGTCATTACGCCGCTGTTACGGCAGTTACCCGGGTGTTTTGGGTCACAGTCGGCGCGCTCGGGCCGAGCCGGACCCTTGCGGTGTTACATACAGCTCTGTATGTTTGTTTCAGCACGATCCGCTGGATCGGCCAGCGCCGTCCGCCGCGGGTGCGGACGGCCCCCGGCAGTGCGCCGGGCAGGCACAACCTGAGGAGTTCGATGGCGAACAGGGTTTATGTCGTCGGTGTCGGCATGACGAAGTTCGAGAAGCCGGGCCGTCGCAAGAACGAGGACGGCAGCGACTGGGACTACCCGGACATGGCCAGGGAATCCGGTACCAAGGCGCTCGCCGATGCGGGTATCGCCTACGACCTGGTCGAACAGGCCTACGTCGGCTTCGTCTACGGCGAGTCGACCTCCGGCCAGCGCGCGGTATATGAACTGGGCATGACCGGTATCCCCGTCGTCAACGTCAACAACAACTGCTCCACCGGTTCGACCGCGCTTTACCTTGCGGCACAAGCGATTCGGGGCGGCCTGGCCCAGTGCACGCTGGCGCTCGGCTTCGAGAAGATGCAGCCCGGCTCGCTCGGCTCCACCTGGGACGACCGGGAACAGCCGATGGCCAAACACATTTTGGCGCTCGCCGAGATCTCCGAGGTGCTCTTTCCGGTGGCGCCGTGGATGTTCGGCGCCGCGGGCCGTGAGCATATGAAGCAATACGGTTCCACCGCAGAGCATTTCGCCAAAATCGGGTACAAGAACCACAAGCATTCGGTGAACAATCCCTATTCGCAGTTCCAGGACGAGTATTCGCTCGACGACATCCTGAATTCGCGAATGATCTACGACCCGCTCACCAAACTGCAGTGCTCGCCGACCTCCGACGGATCCGGTGCGGTGATCCTGGCGAGCGAGGAGTTCGTCGACAAGCACGATCTGGCCGGGCAGGCGGTGGAGATCGTCGGACAGACGATGACCACCGACTTCAGGTCCACCTTCGACGGCAGCGCCAAGAACATCATCGGTTATGACATGAATGTTCAAGCGGCGCAGCAGGTTTACCGGCAGTCCGGACTCGGGCCGGAGGACTTCCAGGTGATCGAGCTGCACGACTGCTTCTCCGCCAACGAGCTGCTGCTGTACGAGGCGCTCGGATTGTGCGGCCCCGGCGAGGCTCCGAAGCTGATCGACGCGAACCAGACCACCTACGGCGGCAAATGGGTGGTGAATCCGTCCGGCGGCCTCATCTCCAAGGGACATCCCTTGGGCGCAACGGGTTTGGCGCAATGCTCCGAACTCACCTGGCAGCTGCGCGGCACGGCCGACAAGCGACAGGTGGACAACGTGACCGCGGCCCTGCAGCACAACATCGGCCTCGGTGGCGCCGCCGTCATCACCGCCTACCAGCGCGCCGACCGCTGATTGCGTTGCGCCACGGCGAGTTTCGCCGACCGGAATACCAAGATCAAGAGGAGTACAAATGGGCCACATCGAAGCAACCAAGGACGTCAACGCCACCCCGGACGCGCTGTGGGCGGTGGTCTCCGACCCGCAGACCTGGGACAAGTGGTTCACCATCCATGAGCGCTTCATGGAGGAGCCGCCCGCCGTGCTGAGCGAGGGCGCCAAACTGGTCGCCAAGATCGTCATGCTCGGCATGGCGAACAAGCTGGAGTGGACAATCGTTTCCATCGCCGCGCCGAATAAGCTGACCCTCGGCGGCACCGGAATGGCCGGTGTGAAAACCGAATTCACGTTCGACATCCAGCCGAAGGGTGACGGCAGCACCATCGTGGTCTCCGGTGACTTCGAGGGTGCGCTGATCAAGGGCGCGCTCGGCAAGGCGGTGGAGAAGGACGGCATCAAGCAGCTGGACAAATCGCTCGAGCAGCTTGACGCATTGGCCTCGGCATGACCTCCGAAACCGCGGCCCGGGTCGTCGAATTCGACGATTCGGGCCTGGAGATTTGGTCGGACGAGGATCGGTTCACGGTCACCGGCGAGCGGATCGCCGAATACGCCGCCGCCACCAACGATCCCATCGAGGCGCATCTGAAAGGCGAGGTGGCCTCCCCGATCTTCGGCATCGTCCCGGTATTCGAGGCGATGATGATGCCGGTCATCGACGTGGTGCCGCTGGATATCTTCGGCCGAGTCGTGCACGGGGAGCAGGACTTCCACTTCCATCGGGCGATCCGGCCCGGTGACGAGCTGGTCTCGCGGGCCAAGGCCGTCGGCTACGCCGGGCGCTCCAACGGCAGCACCGTCACCATCCTCATCGAATGCCGCACCGCCGCCGGGGAATTGGTCAACGAGCAGTACCTGACCGCGTTCTTCCGCAATATCGATGCGGGCAAGACGGTCGGCGCCGCAGCGCCGCCGCACAAATTCGACGAGGCACTGCGTGCGCGAGAACCGGACGCGGTGGTGGCGCAGCACGTGGACGACGACCAAACCTTCCGCTACTCACCGGCTTCCGGCGACCCGGTGCCGCTGCACCTGGACGAACAGGTCGCCAAGGACGCCGGGTTGCCCGGCATCATCGCGCACGGGCTGTGCACCATGGCCTTCGCGTCGTGGGCGGTGCTGACCGCGGTCGGCGATTCGGATGTCGACCGGCTGAAGCGTTTCGCGGTGCGTTTCGCGAAGATGGTCTTTCCCGGCGACGATCTGGTCACCAGGATCTGGCGGGCGGGCTCCGAAAACGGCCGCACCACATACACATTCGAAACTCTGCGCGGAGACGACGTCGTGCTCAGCGACGGGCTCGCCGAGATCGCGGACTGAAATCCCCAGGACGAGAACAGGAGGCACTCGATGGGTGCATTGGCAGGACGGGTCGCCGTCGTCACCGGCGCCGGTCGCGGCATCGGCCGTGAGCACGCGCTGCTCTTCGCGCGGGAGGGCGCCGCGGTCGTGGTCAACGACCTCGGCGGCAGCAACGCCGGTGAGGGCACCGACGCGGGCCCGGCGCACGAGGTGGTCGAGGAGATACTGGCCGCCGGTGGCCGCGCGGTCGCCAACACCGATAATGTCGCCACCTGGGAAGGCGCGAAGAATCTTGTGGCCCAGGCTATTTCGGAGTTCGGTGGGCTCGACGTCGTGGTGAACAACGCGGGTATTCTGCGCGACGCGTTCATCGCGGGCATGGAAGAGTCCCAGTGGGATGCGGTGATCGCCGTGCACCTGAAGGGACATGCCGCGGTGCTGCACCATGCCGCCGCGTACTGGAAGGAACAGAGCAAGGCGGGCAACCAGCCGAACGCCGCGGTGATCAACACCGCCTCCGCGTCCGGCACCACGGTCCCCAACGCCGGACAGGCCAACTACGGCGCGGCCAAGGCGGGGATCGCCGCGCTGACCCTCGTCGCCGCCGACGAACTCGCGCGCTACGGCGTGCGGGTGAACGCCATCGCGCCGATCGCGCGCACCCGGCTCACCCTGGCCACTCCCGGCATGGGTGCGATGATGGCGGCCGAGGCGGAGGATGTCGAGGACGGCGGGTTCGACGCCTTCAGCCCGGCCAATATCGCACCGCTGGTGGCCTATCTGGCCACCGACAAGTGCCCGGTCACCGGCAAGGTGTTCGCGGTGCAGGGCGGGGCCATCTCCGAATTGGCCGGCTGGCACGACGTGAAGACCATCGAAACCGATGGGCCGTGGTCGATCGACGATATCGCCGCACGGCTGCCGTGACGGTGACCGGCTCGCGGGAACGATAGGAGAACGACGATGTTCGAATGGTCCGAGACCGATGTGTTGATCCGCGACGCGGTGCGCACCTTCATCGACAGGGAGATCCGGCCGAATCTGGACGCACTCGACAGCGGGGAGCTGTCGCCGTATCCGATCATCCGGAAACTGTTCGGGGAGTTCGGCATCGACGCCATGGGTGGGGAGGCGGTCGACAAGCTGCTGGCCAAGCAGCGGGAGAGGGAGGCCGGCGAGGTTCCCGCCGAGAAGAAGGAAAAGTCTTCCGGTGCAAGCCCATTCGCTGGTCAGGAATCGCTGATGGCGGTGCTGATCGGCGAACTGTCCGGCGTCTGTATGGGTTTGGTGACGGCGCTGGGCGTCAGCATCGGGCTCGGTGCCACCACAATCCTCTCGCGCGGCACGCTCGCGCAGAAGGAGCGCTGGCTCAAGGACATCGTGACCATGAAAAAGGTTGCGTCCTGGGCGATTACCGAACCCGACAGCGGGTCCGACGCGTTCGGTGGGATGAAGACCTACGTGAAACGCGACGGTGAGGATTACCTGCTCAACGGGCAGAAGACGTTCATCACCAATGGGCCCTACGCCGATGTGATGATCGTCTACGCCAAGCTCGACGAGGGTGACGGCGCGGACCGGCGGGAACGCAAGGTGCTCACCTTCGTACTGGATAAAGGTATGGAGGGGCTCACCCAGGGCAAGCCGTTCAAGAAGATGGGTTTGCACGCCTCGCCGACCGGCGAATTGTTCTTCGACAACGTCCGATTGGGCCGGGACCGGCTGCTCGGCGAGACCGAGGAACACAAGGGTGGGGACGGACGGGAAAGTGCCCGTTCGAGTTTCACCGCCGAACGGATCGGCGTCGCGTTCATGGCGCTCGGCATCATCAACGAATGCCACCGGCTGTGCGTCGATTACGCCAAGAACCGCAAGCTGTGGGGTCAGGAGATCGGTCGCTTCCAACTCGTCCAGCTCAAACTGGCCAAGATGGAAATCGCTCGGATCAACGTGCAGAATATGGTGTTCAACACGCTGGAACGCGGCCGCGCGGGTAAACCGCCGACCCTCGCCGAGGCCTCGGCGATGAAGCTGTACGCCTCCGAAGCGGCCACCGAGGTCGCCATGGAAGCCGTCCAGCTCTTCGGCGGCAACGGATATATGACCGAATACCGGGTCGAACAGCTGGCCCGCGACGCCAAATCCCTGATGATCTACGCGGGCAGCAACGAAATCCAGGTCACCCACATCGCCAAAGGTCTACTCGCCCAATAGTCGACGCGTTCCGGGTGCGCACCCAACCCCGCACCCGGAACCCGCCTCACTCCACCCGCTTCTTCAACAAATCGGCCACCGACTCCAGCGTCGCCGAGTTCTGCCGCACGCTCTCGCCCACCAGACCCACCTCCGACGCCAACCCATCCAACCGGTTGTCGACGTTGTAGAGCCTGGAGCCCATACCCTCGAGTCGGGCGTCGACATCTTCAAGTCGAATATTCACCCCTCCGAGGTGAGTATTCACTCCTTCGAGGCCGGTGCCCATCTCCCCGAGTCGTGTGTTCACTCCACCGAGATGGATGTCTACTTCGCCGAGTCTGGTGCCCATGCCGTTGAGTCGGGTATCGACGTCTTCGATTCGGGTGTCTACCCCTGCGAGGTGGGTGTCTACTCCTTCGAGACGGGCGCCTACTTCTCCGAGATGTGTGCCAATTCCCTCGAGTCGGGTGTCGACCTCTCCGAGCCGACCGTTCACCCCATCGAGTCGGGTATCCAATCCGCTGAGCCGTGAGTCGACCCCTTCGAGTCGGGTGCCGAGGCAGTCGAGTCGCGAGTCCATCCCTTCGATCTGGGTGCCGAACCCGTCGAGCCGTGAGTCCATCCCTTCGATCCGGGCACCGACGCCGTCGAGCCGCGAGCCCATCCCTTCGATCCGGGCGTCCATACTGTCGAGCCTGGAGTCCGTACCGTTGAGCCTGGCCGCAAGCTGATCCAGCTGATGCGCATGCTGCCGGTGCGCCGCCAGCAGCAGCCCGAACTGCCGCCCGGACGTCTTCGCCAACCGCCGGAGCCGCATATCGATACTTCTGGACGCACAATCGACCCTGTCGACCTTGCCATCGAGATCACCGACCCGCTCGTCGAGGCCGCCGACCCGCTGGCCGAGTTGGCCGACTTGCTCGCCGAGTCCACCGACCTGCCCGTCGAGTCCACCGACCTGCTCGCCGAGTCCGCCGACTTGTTGGCCGAGTCCGCCTACCTGTTCGCCGAGTTGACCGACCCGCCCGTCGAGTCGACCGACTTGTTGGCCGAGTCCGTCCACCTGTTCGCCGAGTTGGCCGACTAGTTGGCCGAGTCCGCCTACCTGTTCGCCGAGTTGGCCGACTTGTTCGCCGAGCCCGCCGACCTGCTCGTCGAGTCCGCCGACCTGTTCGCCGAGTCGACCGACTTGTTGGCCGAGTCCGCCCACCTGTTCGCCGAGTTCACCGACTTGTTTGTCGAGACGACCGAAGCCTTCGCCGACGTTGCGGCCGAGCTGACGGACCTCTTCACCCAGTTCCTTTACCCGCGCGTTGGTCTCATCCGAAAGTTCGTACAAACCATCGACGTCGCCGCGCAACTGACTCGTGACGCGGTCGTTGTGCTCTGAATTCCCCATGGCCGCAACGGTAATGGCGCCGACGAGCAATATCGACCGGGTTATGCGAATTGTGGATGACTCGCTGACCTGTGGATATCCCGCGTGTCAGATCGATCGTTCACTCGGCGCGGCCGGCATTGGGCGGCGCGATGATCTGCTGCGCCCGCCTGTCGAGCCGCCCCTTGCGCGCCGCCAACCGTTGGTATTCGGTCTCGAGAAATCGGTCTTTGTCATCGAGCCGCGCCAACTCATCGGCCAGCGCACGCATCTGTGGCGCGAACATCGCGGTGCGTCGTCGGGAGGCGCTGGTTCGATCCTGCAGCCGTCTGTATTCGAGCGTGACTTCCGCGCCGCGGCCCAGCAGCTTTTCGATGCGGTAAGCCATCAGATTCAAATGCTCGTCGATCAGTTTCGAGTCGGCTTCGACCGCTGCCGTCAGCAGCTGGAATTGCTCGACCGGGCAGTCGGCTTGCCGCTGTGTGGCGGTGATCGTCGCCAGCCTGCGGCCGATCCGCCGCTGTGGTCCACGAAGCCGCAGTGCCACCATGCCCGCCGCCCGGATTGCCGCGTCGTACTGCGCGCTGACGGTGTCCGCGCGGCCATGCAGCGTGCCGATATCCCCACGCAGGCGTGCGACCGTTAGTTCGAACTCCTGAATTCCCATGCGCGGCAAGGTACTCGACGGTGCGGAACGAAACGCCGAACAAACGCGACACTCGGACGACTCGCCAGCCGTGAGCGGAATCCCGCGTGTCAGACCGCGCGGAGGCGGGTGCGGCTGCGTAGACGTGTTCGGCGATAAGGGTGGCGATGCGGTCGGGGGCCTCCAGCATCGGGATGTGGCCTACGCCGTTGATGAGGATGCGGTCGGCGGAGTCGGGGAGTTCGCGCAGGTAGCGGCGGGCGAAGGCGCGGTTGGGGATGATGCGGTCGAATTCGCACAGCAGCAGGCGGACCGGGGTGGTCAGGGTGGACAGGTCGCCGACGCCTTGGGCGCGGAAACTGCCGAGGATGAACGGCAGCATGGCCGGGCAGTGCATGGTCGCGGTGATCATCGCGGCGACCTCGCGGCGCGGCACGGCTCGGGCGTTCTTGCTCAGCGCGAGCAGGGCGAAACGCTGAGCCAGGTAGTTGTCGGCCACGAAATCGCCGAGCCGCTTGCCGATTTCGATGATCGGCACGAGAGACAGGAACTTCAGGCCGACCCGCAGCTGGTTGATCGACGGGAAGGTCCAGCCGCCCGCGGGCGCGATCATCGTCAGCGTGCGCGCCCGGCCGCGCCTGGCCAATTCGACGCCGATCCAGCCGCCCAGCGAATTCCCCGCGATATGGCAGGTGCGCCAACCCATTTCGTCGAGCTGGTCCTCGATCCGGTCGGCCAGCGTCTCGATGTCGACCGACCACCGGTCCACCGGTTCGCCACCCCAGTGCCCGGCCAGCGCGGGCGCGTACACCTCGCAGTGCGAGGCCAGCCGCAGCGCCGACTGCTCCCAGCAGTGCGGCGAGAGCATGAATCCGTGCAAGAGGAGAAGCGGATCGCCCGATCCCACATGAAGTGCCTTGATGGGTTTCGGCCTGGCGGGAACCCGTTCGGCGGCGGCGGGGGACTTGGACTTCATCGTCTGCACCCTTCCTGGACGGCGATGTCCGGGGCGATTCATCTGACCAGCATTGTACGGTCGTCAGGTGCCGCAAATCATCTCGACAGTGAACGTGAACGGTGTCCGAGCTGCCACGGGCAAGACCGGTAAGGGAATGCTCGAGTGGCTCGCGGTCACCGAGGCCGATGTCATCTGCATTCAGGAGACCCGGGCCACCGACGAGCAAACCCGGACGGCGCTGGCTCCGGCCCTCGACGCGGGCTGGCATCTGGCGCATGCCGAACCGGGGCTGAAGGGCCGGGCCGGCGTCGGGATCCTGTCGAGGCGGGAGCCGCGCGCGATCCGGATCGGTTTCGGCAGTGCCGAATTCGACGGCGCGGCCCGCTATGTCGAGGCCGAATTCGACGATGTCACCGTCGCCAGCGTGTACGTGCACACCGGCGAGGCGGATACCCCGATGCAGGACGAGAAGTACCGGTTCCTGCACCAGCTCGGCGCCCATTTGAAAGCGCAGACGCGGGACTTCGTGATCTGCGGCGACTGGAATGTCGCGCACACCGAACTCGATATCAAGAACTGGAAGGGCAATCTGAAGAACGCCGGATTCCTGCCCGGCGAGCGGGCCTGGGTGGACGACATCCTGGCCGCCGGCTACGTCGACGTGGTGCGCAGGCTGCATCCCGGCGTGGCAGGCCCGTACAGCTGGTGGTCGTATCGCGGCCGCGCGTACGACAACGACGCGGGCTGGCGCATCGATTACCAGCTGGCCCGCGGCGATATCGCGGGCCGGGCCAAGCAGGCGGTGGTGGAGCGGGCGGCGACGTATGCGCTGCGCTGGTCGGACCATGCCCCGGTGACGGTGCAGTACCGATGAGCCCCAAGCTGATTCGGGTGCTCGCGGTGGTGGGCACGGTGGCGGTCGTCGCTCTGCTCGCGGTGCTCGCGCTGCGCGGCAACGGCGGCAGCAACGATCCGGTGGCCGCCTCGCTGACCAAGTCGGCGCGGGCCACCACCACTCAGGCCAGGCCGGTGGAGGCTAGTCCGCCCGCGACGCGCGCGCCGGGCGTTCCCGACCGCGCGTACGCGACCCTGCGCGAGATAGATGCGGGCCGCTGGCCGGATTCGGCGAACGCGCCCGGCACCAAGGGCGGCGATCCGTGGATGAACCGGGCGGGCACACTGCCCGCGAAGGACACCGCGGGCAAGGCGATCACCTACCGGGAGTGGGATGTGAACCCGAAGCAGCGCGGGCAGACCCGCGATGCCGAACGCATCGTCACCGGCAGCGACGGCTCCGCCTGGTATACCGGTGATCACTACCAAACCTTCACGAGGATGCGCTGATGCCGATCTCGCTGTCCCGGTTCCTCGCTCGCTCCGTTGATACGAAAGCTACTGCCGGCGAGCTTAATTCGCCGCCGGTGCTGGGGGCGCTGGTGGTCGGCGCCGCCGAGCTCGGCGCCGTTCGCTTCGGCGTGCCGCAGGACTACCTCGTCCGCGAATTGCGTGCCGCCAAGATGACCACCGTCGCAGGTGTTTTCGACGAGTTCGCCGCCGCCTTCCAATTCCCGTACTACTTCGGCGCCAACAAGGACGCGTTCGACGAATGCCTGCGCGACCTCGACGAATTCGTCGGGACCGCCGCCGGATACGTTGCGGTGGTCCGGGATTCGGCCCGCCTACTTGCCGACGCGCCCGGCGAGCGCGGCTGGTTCGTCGGCGCTATGCGCGACTGCGCCGACTACTGGGCCGCGAAAGGTATCGCGTTTCGCGTTGTGCTGCAGGGTGAATCGCCGCTGGCGGACGTGCGGCTGACCAACTAGGCACGGTGCGGTCCGGGATGCCCGTTCGTCAGGTATTCCACGAAAGCCTGATTGTGCAGCGCCCATTCGGACCGCCGACGGCGCACCAGCTCGATCGCGTCGGCCACCGGATATCCGAGCCGCCCCAGCGCGCCCGCGACGACGAGCCCGGACCGGTTGTAGCCGTATTCGCAGCGGACCAGCACGCGTCGACCGGAATCGACCGCCCCTGCGGTCAATTCGGCGAGACGGAAGACCTCGTCCAGTTGTCCGGGCAGCAGCGGACGGTCCGGGATGTTCAGGTAGTGGTGTTCGACATCGGTCCCCGGACCGTGCCCCTCGCGTTGGAAAAGGCTGACCACCACCTCGAATTCGGCGCGCACCACCACCGGAACGCCGCCGCGGACCCAGTGGCCGCCCATGGACAGCCCCCCGACGATCTCGTTCCATGGTTCGTCCGCCATCGGTGCGGGCCCGATTCTGGTCACCATATGTGCACCCACCTCCGCCGACGAGTCTACGGCGCACCGGGATCGGCTGGCTGGTTCGCGAGATCCGCTGCGCGACTTGCTTTTACTCGCGCCGGATGCGCTCCGCGAGATCCTCGCCGAGCAGCACGAAGACGTCGGTGGTGTGCTCGATCAGCTCGTCACGCGACAGCGGCAGGTCGTTGCGCAGCCATGCGGTGAGGGTGTGCACCAACCCGCCGACCAGGTAGGTGGCGCGAAAGTCGATGACGGGATCGGGTTCCGGATCGGAGATCTCGTAGAAATCGATGCCCTCCGCCGCCACCATCTTGGCGAACATCAGGACCGTCTGATCGGTGCGGGCCCGCAGTTCGGGCGTCGACATCCCGGCGATGAGCGCGACCTTGGCCTTGCGCGGATCGTCGGTGAGCAGGTGGACGGCCGCGGCGATCACCGCATGCGCCTTGGCCCTGGTCTCCGCCGGCGCGTCGCGCAGTGCCGCGATGATGGCGGTCGCGAGTTCCTCGACGATCCGGTCGATGAGCCCGGACAGTACGGCCTCACGGCTGTCGAAGCTCTCGTAGTAGTAGCGCTCGTTGAGTCCGGCCTGCGCGCACAGGCCGGAGACGGTCAGCTTGGCGAGACCCTGTGTGCCAATGATTTCCAGCGCGGCATCCAGTAGTGCACTTCGCCGTTGCGCGCGGCGCTCGGCCGCGGAAACCCCACCGTACGTCCTCTGGCCCGTCACAAGTCGATTCTGGCACGGACACAATTCTGGCAGAGCCTATTGCCAGAATTGCCGAAGTGCGGGACGCTGATACCGGATGGTCTCGACGAGGAGGCGACAATGAGCGATTCCGGGTATTTCGCCGACAACTCCATGGCGCGGCGGGTGATGCGCAAGCGCGCCGTCGGACTCACCTACGGACAGCGAGCGCTGGTGATCGGCGCGGTCAATCCGCTGCTCTACGTCGGGACGGCGGAGAACACCGAGCACCGGACCACGCCGTACACCCGCCTGGCGCTCACCGGCCATCTCTTCGAGGCCGTCTTCCTCGGCACCAAGGAGGAGGCCGACCGGGCGCTCGCCTTCACCCATTCGAAGCACGCCAAGGTGCGCGGCACCCTCCCGGAGGACGCCGGGGCGCACCATCCCGCGGGCACCGCCTACTCCGCGCACGACCCGCACCTCATGTACATGACCATGGCCTTCACCTTCGACTCGGCCGAGGTCATGTACGACCTGCTGGTCCGCAGGCTCACCTCGGGCGAGCGCGAAGGTCTCTACCAGGACTATGTCCGCTGGGCCGAACTGTTCGGCATGCCGCGCACCGCGGCCCCGGCGACCTACCGCGAATTCCGGCGCGATTTCGACGCCTATCTGGCCTCGGACGAGCTCTTCCTCACCGAGGAGGCCCGCCTGGTCGGCTCCTATCTCGCCGGTCAGGTGGTGCCGTACCGCCAGAAGATGCCGGTACATCAGGTCGCTTCGGCCGTTTATCTCTTGGTGCAGGGCAGCCTCCCGTCGCGTATCCGCCGCATGTACGGCATCCGCTGGGGCGCCACCGAACAGCTCGCCTTCAAATCGCTGGCCCAGGGCATCCGCACCGCGCATATCGCGCCGCCGCTGGTGCCTCGGGTATGGCGGGACGCACTGGCCGGGCCGAGTGCGCCGATCTACAAACTGGTGTCGCGCGGCGAACACAAGCTCGTCAAGGCCGGTCGTCCGAGCATGCCCGGCGTCGACCCGCGCAACTGGGTGCAGCGGAATTCCGCTTGAGCCGCCGTGCGAAGATGCGGGTATGTCCAGTCCTGCAGCATCCCCGGGCACCGCTGAACGCAAACAGCGGGTGCTGTCCGGGATCCAGCCCACCGGCGTCTCCTTCCATCTCGGGAATTACCTTGGGGCGCTGCAGTATTGGGTCACCATGCAGGACGAGTACGACGCCCTCTACTTCATCCCGAACCTGCACGCGATCACCGTCCCGCAGGATCCGAAGGATCTGCTCAGGCGGACCAGGGCCGCGGCCGCCCAGCTGCTCGCCATCGGTATCGACCCGAAGAAGTCGACGCTGTTCGTGCAGAGCCAGGTGCCCGAGCACGCCGAGCTGGCCTGGGTGTTGAGCTGCATCACCGGTTTCGGTGAGGCGAGCCGGATGACGCAGTTCAAGGACAAGTCGGTCAAGCAGGGCGCCGAGAACGCGACGGTCGGCCTGTTCACCTACCCGGTGCTGATGGCCGCCGACATCCTGCTGTACCAGGCGCATCAGGTTCCGGTCGGCGAGGATCAGCGTCAGCACCTGGAGCTGACCCGAAATCTGGCCCAGCGCTTCAACACTCGCTTCAAGAAGACCTTCGTCGTTCCGGAGGCGCATATCGTCAAGGGCACCGCGAAGATCTACGACCTACAGGATCCGACCGCCAAGATGAGCAAATCCGCGTCCACCGACGCGGGCCTGATCAACCTGCTCGACGATCCGAAGGTGAGCGCCAAGAAGATTCGCTCCGCCGTCACCGACACCGAGCGCGAGATCCGCTACGACCCGGAGCAGAAGCCGGGCGTCAGCAATCTGCTGGTGATCCTCAGCTCGCTCACCGGTGCCCCGATCGTCACGCTGGAGCAGGATTTCGCGGGCAAGGGTTACGGCGACCTGAAATCCGATGTCGCCGACGCGCTGGTCGAATTTGTCACCCCGCTGCGGGCGAAGGTGGAAGAGTATTTGTCGGATCAGGGCGAACTCGACCGCATCCTCGCCGCCGGGGCCGAGCGGGCGCGCGAGATCGCGGGCAACACCCTCGCACGGGTTTACGAACGGGTCGGTCTACTGACGCGGTAAGCCACCGGGGTCGGCAGGAGGCGAAGCCGACGGGGTGGGTGAGCGTTAGTTGGCCTGGGCCGGTCGGCGCCTGCGAGGCTCTGCAGAGGGGCGAACAGGTGCAGCTGATTGACAATGTCAAGGCCAAGATCGAGCGGTGGATCCAGGCGCATCCGTGGCTGGATCACCTCGTCCGCGCGGGTGGGCGCTATCAGCGTCAGCGCGGGGACTATTACGCGGCGGGAATCACGTATTTCACTGTGCTGTCGCTGTTTCCACTGCTGATGGTGGGTTTCTCGATCGCGGGATTCGTGCTGTCGCACAATCCGGATCTGCTGCGGCAGATGCAGCACAAGGTCATCGACAATATCCCCGGTTCGCTGGGCGGTCAGCTCAACGACCTGATCAATCAGGCCGTCGCGTCGCGCACCAGCGTCGGGGTGATCGGTCTGCTCGGCGGGGTCTACGCCGGGCTCGGTTGGATGGCCAACCTGCGGGCCGCGCTCACCGAGCAGTGGGAACAGAAGACGCCGGAACGCAATTGGTTCCTCGGCAAACTGTCCGACCTCGGCGCGCTGATCGGGCTCGGGCTGGCGTTGACGCTGTCGCTGGGGCTGTCCGCGGTGGCGTCGAGCACCTTGGGTGCGCGCCTGCTGATTTCGGCGGGGCTCTCGCATGCTCCGGGCGCCAGGCTGCTGCTGGTGCTGCTGTCGACTCTGCTTGCGCTGCTGTCGAGTTGGGCGGTGTTCGCCTGGATCATCGCCCGGCTGCCCCGCGAACCGGTCACCCTGGCCAGCGCCGCCAAGGCGGCGTTGATCGCGGCGGTGATCTTCGAGATCTTCAAGCAGATCGCGTCGTTCTATCTGCAGATCGTGCTGCGCAGCCCGGCGGGGGCCGCCTTCGGTTCGATCATCGGGTTGATGGTGTTCAGCTACATCACTTACCGGATCATCCTTTTCGCCACCGCATGGGCCGCCACCGCCGCGGAGAACATACGCGAGGCCGATATCCCGCCGCCGGGCGCGGCGATCATCCGGCCGCGGGTGAGCGTGCGCGATTTGTCGATGGGTGCGGGCGCGGCCTTCTTCGGCGCGGGCGCGCTCGCGACGTTCGTGCTCACGTTTTTCCGGCGGCGGTGAGGTAATCCGTTATCGCCGTTGGCGATTCACCTGACGTGCGCCGAGCAGGAACACCAGCACCAGGACGATGCCGCCGATGATCAGCAGGGTGCGGATGCCGCTGTGGTTGCCGTGTTCGGCCGGTTGCCGGTCGGCCTGGTCGTCGCTTCTCGCCGGCGGGGAGGCAAGCGGCACACCGGTTTCGGCCGCCTGCGCACTGGTGTCGGGAAGTTTGCCGACCGAGGCGTCCTTGGGTAGCGCGAAGCCGTAGTCGAGCAGTCGCGCCGCCTGCTCCCACGGGCGCAGCGGCTGCACATCGGCCTTCAGCAGCGTCACCGCGAGCCTGCGGCCGTTGCGCTGCGCGCCCGCGACGAAGGTCTGGCGCGCGTCGTCGGTGTAGCCGGTTTTGCCGCCGAGCGCGCCGTCGTATTCGTAGAGCAGACGGTTGTCGTTGGCGATGGCGAATCCGGGATGGTCCTTGTCGTCCGGATTCTTCGGATCCTTGGGATATCCGGGAAAGTCGGCCTGCTCGGTGTGGACGATCTGGGCGAACAGCGGGATGGTCATGGCCTCGCGGAACAGCACCGACAGGTCGTACGCCGAGGTGCTCATCCCGGGGCCGTCGAGGCCGGACGGGGTGGCCGCGCGGGTGTCCAACGCGCGCAACGATTTCGCCAGCGCGTTCATCTTCCCGACGGTCGCCGCGTCGCCGCCGAGCTGGGTCGCGATGGCATGTGCGGCGTCATTGCCCGAGCACATGATCAGCGCCTGCATCAGTTGCCGATTGGTGTACCGGCCGCCGGGGCCGATGCCGACCCGGGTGCCGTCGGCGTTCGCGTCCTCCTGGGTGCCGGTGACCACCTTGTCGAGGTCGAGGTTGCGCAGCGCGACCGTGGCGAGCAGCACCTTGATGGTGCTCGCGGGCCGGTAGCGGCCGTGCGGATCCTTGGCGGCGAGCACCTGTCCGGTGTCCAGGTCCGAAACCACCCACGCGGTCGCCGAAATGTCCTGCGGCACCGGCGGTGCGCTCGCCGGTACGACGAGGCCGCATTCGCCCATCCTGGTGCCGCCGATCGGCGGCGACGGGATCGACAGCGGTCTGGGCGCGGACTGCCCGGGCGTCGGGACCTCCGATTCGTCGATCGGTGACGGCGGCGCCGACTTCTGCGGGCAGCTGTCGGTATTCGGGGTGGTGAACGGCGTCGTCGTGGTCGGCGGCGCGGCGAATACCGGCGGTGCGGCGAGCGTCAGCGCGGCGCAGGCGCAGACGGCGGCTAGGAGGCGTGGATCCCGGGTTTTCATCGCGGTCGAGCGTAATCGGCACGGGCGGTTGTGGCCGGTCGACAGACGGTGTCTGCCCAACCCCAGAGCGGTGTTGACACCATCTACCTAATGAGAGAAGCTCTCAAATAGTAGAAACTCTCACTTTAAGGAGAGGTCATGAAATTGGATTCGACTCGCCGCTGGCTGGCGCTGGGCGCGCTGGCGGTGGCCATGCTGACCATCGGACTCGACGTCACGGTCCTGACCGTCGCCCTGCCGACCCTGGCCGCGGACCTGCACGCGGGTACCGGTGCGCTGCAGTGGTTCAGCTCGGCGTACACCCTCGCGCTCGCGGCGCTGATGCTGCCCTTCGGCGCGCTCGGCGACCGCTATGGACGGAAGAAGGTGCTGCTCGCCGCGCTGCTGCTGTTCGGCGTCGCCTCGGCGGCCTGCACCTTCGCCACCTCGCCCGGCCAACTGATCGCGGGGCGCACGGTACTCGGCGTGGCGGCGGCGGCCATGATTCCGCTTTCGCTGGCGGTGTTGCCCGTGCTGTTCCCGGGCCAGGAGGAGCGGCAGCGCGCGGTGACCATCTGGATCACGGCCACCTCGGTGGGAATTCCACTCGGGCCATTGGTCGGTGGCTGGCTGCTGCGGCACTTCTGGTGGGGCTCAGCGTTTTTGATCAACGTGCCGATGGTGATCATCGGTGCGCTCGCGGTCGCCGCGCTCGTCCCCGAGTCGCGCAGCGCGAACCGGCTCCCCATCGACCTGTTCGGCGTGCTGCTGTCCGCACTCGGAATGTTCGGTCTCACATACGGTTTCATTCGCATCGGCGAGCACGGCTGGGGTGACCCGATGTCATGGGTGATCGTCGCGGCGGGCGTCGTCTGCTCGATCATCTTCATCTGGTGGCAGCGCAGGATCGATCATCCCCTCATCGACCTCGGACTGTTCGCCGTCTCCGGATTCCGTTGGGGCACGGTATTTCTCATCGTGATCAACTTCGCGATGTTCGGCATGTTCTTCACGGTGCCGCAGTACTTCCAGGCGGTGCTCGGCGTTGATCCGTTCGGCAGCGGTTTGCGATTGCTGCCGCTGATCGGCGGCCTCCTCGTCGGCAGCCGGTTCGTGAACGGGCTACTGTCCGCGCTGGGGGTGCGGACAGTGGAGATCATCGGCTTCGCACTGCTGGCCGCCGGACTCGGGATCGGCGCGCTCACAACGGTCGACAGCGGCTACGGCTACACGGCGCTGTGGATCACCGTGCTCGGCATCGGCATGGGCTTCGTGATGCCCGCGGCGAACGGCCAGGCGTTGGGTGTGCTCACCGCCGAGCGGTCCGGCAGCGGTTCGGCGCTGCTGCAGGCGTTGCGGCAGGCGGGCGGCACGATCGGCGTCGCGGTGCTCGGCACCGTGCTCGCCAACCAGTACCGCGCCGAACTCGGCCCGCTCGACCGGGAGCCGATCTCCGATGGGGTGACCGCCGGCGTCGCCGTCGCGCGCAAGCTCGGCAATGCCGATGCGCTCCGGCAGGTGCAGTCGGCGTTCCTCGGCGGCATGGGCGCGATGCTGTGGGTTTGCGCGGCCATCTGCGTCATCGCGATTCCGCTCGTCTGGTTCGTGCTGCCCGGGCGATCGGCCGACGCGGCGCATGCGCAAGCCGCCTCGACCGAATCCATTCCGGATGAGCCAGAATCAACACATGTCGGTTGAGCTGTCGGGCGACAGGCCGCCCGTTTCAGGCCTGCGCGAGCGGAAGAAGGAACGGACCCGCCGGACGATTCGCCAGGAGGCGTTCCGGCTGTTCCGTGAGCAGGGCTACGCCGAAACCACCGTCGAGCAGATCGCGGCGGCGGCGGAGGTCTCGCCCAGCACCTTCTTCCGCTATTTCCCGTCCAAACAGGAGCTCGCCCTTGCCGACGACCTCGACCCGGTGATGTTCGCGGCGATCGACAACCAACCGGCGGATCTGCCGGTGCTGGAAATGATCCGGCGCGCGACCATCGAGGCGTTCGACTCGTTGACCCCGGAGGAACTCGCCTTCGAAACCGAGCGGATCAACCTGATCTATTCGGTGCCGGAGCTGCGCGGCGCGATGGCGCAGGAGTTGGAACGCAATATCGAGATAACCGCCGGAATCGCGGCACAGCGCAGCGGCAGGTCCGTCGACGATTTGGAGGTGCGGGTCTTCGCGGGCGCTTTGGTCGGCGCGATGTTCGCGCTGATCCAGAAGGAGCCGTTCAGCCAGGACCAGATCCTGCGGGTCGTCGAATTCCTGTCCGCCGGGCTACCGCTCAGTGGGATCGAAACCCACTGAGCGGTAAGGGGTTTACTGCGCCTTGGTGACCGGGCAGCCGTGCGCGAGCGGGCCGAGCAGCTTGTTGTTGTCGTAGAAGTGCTCCAGCTCGAGGATGCGCAGGTCGTCGCTCACCCTGGCGATGGTGACGCCGAACATCTCGATCTGCTCACCGGTGGGCTGGTGGCCCTTGTACTCGCCCTCGTACCGTCCCCAGTGCCGCCAGCGGAAGGTGACGGCGGGCGGGCCGGACAGCACCTCGAGCACCTCCCAGAAGAATCCGCCGGGGAAGGCGGTGTGGAAGGTGTGGTGCGAGGACTCGAAGGTCTCCTGGGCGACGTCGTAGAACGGGTTGTCGCCGATCAGGATGTTGTAGCTGCCGATGCGGGCGAATTCCTCGGCGTCCTGCCACGGGCCGCCGTTGACCCGGCCGCGGTAGTGCTCGGCCACCAGCGAGACCCAGGTCGCCGGGTCGTGCTTGTGTGAGACCTCCATTTCGAAGACCCGGACCAGGTCCTCGACGATGGCCTCCAGCGAGCCCGCCGCGTGCGAGGTGGTGCGTTCACGCGGCACCACCTCGTTGGTCAGGTGGTAGTCGGGTGCGCCGTTGCGCCAATCCTCGGCCGGGGTGGCCGCGACCACCGCGTCGCGACCCTGCAGCCACAGCGGTGTTTCGTCGGCCGTCTTGGAATCCGTTGCGTCAACTGTCATTTCGGGACTGGTCCCTTCGTCGAGATCGAACCCGACGAACCTAGCAGTCTGTGTCCGGATTGTCTCGGCAAGGTCTCACATGTGAAACGTCAATGAACAATGTTGCGCCGCAATAGACTTCGTACATAACCGAAATGCGCTGGGTAGAAGCCTATTTCACGATCTCGGCGGGTGGTCTGGCGTGAACGGGGCTTTCGGTGCTTCGATCTATCCATGAGCGGCAACACCGAATCCGCGCGCATCGTCAGCACCAGCCGGGAGATCGCGGCCCCGGCCGACCGCATCTTCGAACTGATCGCCGACCCGGCACGCCAGCCCGAATGGGACGGCAACGACAACCTCGACCACGCGGCGCCCGACCAGCGCGTCCACGCGGTGGGCGACGTCTTCGTCATGACACTCACCAAGAAGGACACCGTCCGGGAGAACCACATCGTCGAATTCGAAGAGGGCCGCCGCATCGCCTGGCTGCCATCCGAACCCGGCAAGCAGCCGCCCGGCCACCTCTGGCGCTGGACCCTCGAACCCCTCGACCCGAACACCACCCGGGTCACCCACACCTACGACTGGACCAACCTCACCGACGAAAGTCGTTACCCCCGCGCCCAAGCCACCACCCCCGCCAAACTCCAGTCCTCCCTCGACCGCCTCGCCGCCCTCGCCGAGAAGAGTTGATCGGCTCGGTCCCGCGCGACCGATAACCGCTTGGATGGAACCGTGAGCCGGATCCGTGCGTCAGAGATAGAGATGTACAGGTACGAGTGAGGGGTTAGCCACGGTGAATTCATCCGAATACGACCAGCTGCGTGCGCGTACCGACGCGCTACAGGGGCAGGTCGATACGATGCTCGACGCCTACCAGCGGCAGATTCGCGACATCGCCGACGCGCGGGACAACCTGGCGGTGGTCCGGGTCGACGGCTGGTCGGCCGACAACCTGATTCGGGTGACGGCCAATTCGGCCGGAGTGCCGGTCGAGGTCTGGGTGGATCCCGCGGCGTTCAAACGAACCACTCCGGAGAAGCTGGGCCCATCGATCGCCGAGGCCGCGCAGAACGCGGCGCGGGCCGCGAAGGCTCGGGTCGCCGCCGAACTGGCGCCGATCACCGAGATCGGCGCCCAATTCGAGGGGATCGACGGTGTGGTCGGCCACCTCCCGGACTTCGATGCCGTCGTAGGCGACATCCTGCCGCCGCCCCCGGCCGCCGAACCCCCGGCGCCGGCCGCCGCGAAACCGAAGCCCGTCGACCAAGACGACGACGGTCCGCACTGGAAGGGCTGGTGAGCCGGGATGACCAGCGACAAGTTCCGGCTCGACATCCAGGAGTTCCAGGCTCAGGCACCGAAATTCGCCGAGCTGGCGCAGGACATGGAGTCCGCGCTCAGCGAATTGCGCGGTGCGCTGGAGGGCGACAACGGCAAATGGGGCGGTGACGACCTCGGCAGCGCCTTCGCGCAGAACTACGTGAGCAAGGCCGATGAGGCCATGAAGACGATCGAGAGCGCGGTAAAGCTCTTCGAGCACCTCGGCTCGAGCACGACCAAGGTGACCAAGACGGTTCAGGAGCTCGACTCGAAATTCAAGAGCGCGATCGAAAAAGGGAAGTCCGAACTCGACGGCGGGAAGAAGGCGTAACCGGTGGGGTTGGAAATTCCCGACGCGCTCAAGCCCGTCGCGCAGTTGGTCGCGTGCAAATGGCCGGAGGCGGACGAGACGGCGCTGCTTCGAATGGCCGATCGCTGGGACAGCGCGGGCAACGCCATCACAAAGGTGCACGACAGCGGCGACAAGGTCGCCAACCTCGCCCTCGCACACCTGGAGGGCCGCACCCACGATCAGCTGCAGGAGTTCTGGAAGCAGGCCAGCTCCGATCTGTCCGAGCTGGCCACCTTCTGTCATCGATTGGCGCTGGCGTGCCGAATAATGGCCGCGCTGATTTTGGCCGTCAAGCTCTATATCATTGCGGCGCTTGTGGAATTGGCGGTCCAGATCGCCATCGCGGCCGCGACCGCCATCGAGACGCTCGGCGCGAGCGCGGCCGAGGCGGCTGTCGCCGAGGTCGCCACCCGGGTCGCGATCCGGCAGGCGCTGCAGCAGACCCTGAAGCGGATCGCCAAGGAAACCGCGGTCACCGCGGCAAAGGGTTTCCTGATCGGCTCGGGTAAGGAGCTCGCCTGGGAGGAGGCCGAGACCAAGCTCGGGCTGCGCGACGGTATCGACTGGAACAAGGTGACACAGGCCGGCGAGCACAATGCGGTTTCGAAGGTCACCACCCAGTTGACCACCAAGGCGTTGAAGCTCGGCGGATACGACCCGGCCGACAAGAAGGTGGAAAAGGCGATCAAGCAGACCGCGTCCAAGACCGCGGATTCGCTCACCGGCGGTGTCGACTCCGATGGGAAGCGCGCGATCAAGGACGCGGGCAAGGTCGTGCTCAACGAGGGCAAGGAACTGTTCGGCCACGACAAGTCGCAAACCCACGAGCCGTCGAAGACCGATCCGGATCTGGTCCCGGATGCCCGCCCGCGTCCTAGCAGCCTGGACCTCGACACGCATGCCTATACCGACGCTCCGCGGGAATCGAGCCTCGATCTCCCGTAATCGGCCGGATCGATTGCCGGGCAACGCATTCCGTCGATGCCCGGCAAGCATGGCGGTTACCGTGTGGATTTCTATCGGTGTGGGGTGAACGGTGGGCGAGTGGCATGGCATGTCCGCCAGCGAGATTCGGGAGCGCGTCGTCGCGGGGGAGTGGACTCCGCGCGAGGTCTGCGAGATGGCGTTGGGGGCGGCGGCCGAAATCGGTGGTGCGCTGGGGGCGTTCATCACCATCACGCCGGAGGTCGCATATCGCCATGCCGCCAATGCGTTGCGGCAATTGGAGCGGGGGGATCCCGGTCCGCTGTGCGGGGTGCCGATCGGGGTCAAGGATGTCTTCGACGTCGCGGGCGTGCCTACGACGACGGGGTCGCTGGCGCGCCGCGAATCCGTTGCGGCGCAGGATGCGTCGTGCGTCTCACGGCTGGTGGCGGCCGGTGCGATGGTGATCGGCAAGACGAATCTGCCGGAGTTCGCCATGCTGCCGCGAACCGTGAACCGGCTGGGTGGCGAATGCGTCAATCCCGTTGACGTAACGCGTATTTCCGGTGGCTCCAGCGGCGGGTCGGCGGCGGCGGTCGCGGCCGGTATCGTGCCGATCGCGCTCGGTACCGATGCGGGCGGTTCGACACGGATCCCGGCGGCGCTGTGCGGAACGGTCGGCGTGCATTCGACCCCGGGCGCGATCGACGGCAATGGAACCTACCGCAGCAGTGCGCTTTTGACATCGATCGGCCCGATTGCCCGCACTGTCGGCGATGCCGCGCTGGTGCTGGATCTACTCGGCGAGCAGGCGGATTACCGCTCAGCCGCGCTGCGCGGTCGCTGGGTCGGCCGATCCGGCCTGGACTCGAACGCCGACCCGAGGGTGCTCGCGGCGGTGCGCGGCATCTGTGATCGATTGGGCGACAAGGGCATCGATATCGCCGACAGTGCTGCGAGCCTGTCCGCCGAGCGCTACATCGACTCCTTCCATGTCGTGCTGAACGGTGACCGCTACCGCCAGCTGCATCGGTTCATCGACGACCCGGCCGCGCACGCCCTGCTGACCGGCTACGCCCGCCGCGTTCTGGCCGAGGGCGCCCGCGTCACCGATGCCGAATACGCGACGGCCGTCACCACCCGCCGAGACGCGGCGGCCCACCTCGAAACCCTGCTCGCCGGAACGGATTTCCTGATCACACCGACAGTATCGGTGACCGCCCCGCGCGCCGCGGACCCGCTCGATCACGCGGGTCTCATCGCCTTCACCTATCTGGTGAACTACACCGGATACGCCGCCGTCAGCGTGCCGTGCGGCATCGTCGACGGCCTGCCGATCGGCATTCAGCTCATCGGTCGCCCCGGCGCCGAGCCGACTTTGTTGGACGCGGCCCGCCGGATCGAGTGCGTGAACGCCGAATAGGCGTTGTCGGCGAAGCCGTCTTCGAGCCCCCGCCCGGCCGGGCTTCTAGCATTCGTGCATGGGCGCGTTGAGCATTTGGCACATCCTGATCCTGCTCGTCCCGATCGTGTTGATCGGTGGCGTGGTCGCGATAGTCCTCGTGGTCGCGAAATCCGGGAAGCCTCGTCCGCCCGCGTTCCCGCCGGGTTGGTATCCCGATCTCACCGGCGCGCCGATCCAGCGTTACTGGGACGGCACGAAATGGACCGCGCAGCAACCACTTCCGTAGGTCGGTGTTTCCGGTCACCGGCGATACTGGCCGGGCCCATGATTTTGCGGCGGGTACGACTGACCCTGGCGCGGATACCCGGGTGTGGGAACGGGATTCGATTGCCCCGGCGGGAAAGGCGCTGCGGGCGGATACGGTTGGGCGGCATACGGCTGTTCCTGCGGATACGGTTGCGCGGCATAGTAATTCGCCGCCTGTGCCGCACGCAACGCCAGCACATCCCGCCGCCGCACCACCGTCAGATACCAGAAATCATGGTTGGTGTTCTCGTCGAACACCCAGTCGGTGAACCAATCCCACAACTTTTCGAATACGCCGCCGATCCATCGGCGTGCCAGATTCCCGAACGTCGGCCACGATCCGTCACTGCGACGGATCACGACCAGCCCGAACAGCGCCTTGCCGAGGGTCGCGTGGGCGATCCCCTGGATCACCGTCATGTGGACGAACGTCACCACGACGAAGGTGCCGAGCGCCGCCGCGAACAACGTGATGAACTGCTTCGGCGTGTGGTGCCCGTGCGTGGCCGCGAACAGTAACGCGAACGGCGGTAGAACGTGCACCGCCACATCGACACAGGCCGCCAGGAACTTGCGAAGCTCACGGGGCGAGGGGTATCGCGGATCGCCCTCGCCGCCGTGTGGTCCGTGCGGATACTTCCCCCGGTAATCGCTCACGCCATGCAGCATGGCATAGCGAAGAACTCAGGCGTGCGCGGAATGTGCTGCCCGGTCCGGGGTTTCGTCGTCCATGGTGGCGAAGAAGCCGCCGATCACGTCCTCGATCTCGGAGACCGATTCGGCGCAGTACAGGATCGGCTGGTAATGGGTGATGTCGTAGACGGCGGTACCCATCGCGACCACATCGAGCGGCCGCAACTGCGCGTGCCGGAATTCCTCGATCTCGCCGAAGGAGGAGAGTAGGCCCGCGCCGTAGCAGCGGATATCGTCACCCTCCCGGACCACGCCGAATTCCATCGAGAACCAGAACACATCGGCCAGGAACTTCAGCGCCCGATCGGTTTCCAGCCGGTTGACGGCCTCGCCGACGGCCGCGTAGATCTCGGCGAAGCGCGGGCTGGCGATCTGGTTGGCATGGCCAATGATCTCGTGGATGGCGTCCGGCTCCGGCGTGTACAGCGGCGCGGAGTGGTGCCGGATGTACTGGGTGGAGTGGAAGATCCGGTCGGCGAACGATCCGAAGAACTGACGCAGCGGCACCAGTCCGGCGGCGGGGACGTAGCGGAAGCCGGTGAGCGGCGCGAGCAGGGCGGAGACCTCGTCCAGCTGTGGAATGTGGTCGGTGGGCAGGCCCAGCAGCGCCGCCGCGTCCCGCACTTCCGAGCAGGCGTATCTCTCGTGTTTACGCCGCAGTTCGGCGGAGACGATGCGCCATACCTGCTGCTCCTCGTCTGTGTAGTCGATGCGCGGTTGCGGCTGGCCGGGTCGGTACTCCAGTGCCATCGCGGCGATCGCGTTGCGGCGCGCCCGGTAAGCCGGGTCGTGCACGCCAGGGTGCTCGTCGCTCAGGTGCACCGTCACGTCGCCGTCGCCGGTTCGGGTCACGGGCGAATACAGCTGTGCCTCGGTGAACATACTTCGATGCAAGCACCACCGGGTCTGGTCGACAACAAAAGCCCGACGAACTACGCAAATTGCCTATCTGGCCCAGTTATTTGGTGTCACTGCTAGCCGTGCATGGGCGGGTCGGTCCAACGATGGAGTGAATGAATCTTGCATTATTCGGCTACGGCGTTGCGGGCCGTGACGCAAGATGACGGAGTAAGTAAGGAGGGCGCATGAAAAACGAAGTCCCCGTCAGCGGCGCCGTACGGATCGAACCCGATCGGCGGCTGCTCGCCGCGGCCGCGGCCATCATGGGCACCGCGACCAGCGCCGCGACCGTCAACGAGGCGCTGCGCCGCATCGTGGTACACGAGCGCCAGCTGCGTCACCTGGAAAGGCTTGCGGCAGGGGTACTTTCGAACGCATTCGGCCCGGACCCGCTCGCCGTGGAACGCTAGGCCCTCAGTGCTCGGCCGCCCGCGCCGGGCAGTTGGTATCGGGTGGCGGCGTCAGATCGGTCAGATATTTGATCACCGGCTCGTCGACGCATGGACCGCTGGTGAATGCCGCGCCGTGCTGGACGCCGTCGAAGGTGATCAGCGCGGCATTGAACGCCTGGGCCATGTGTAGCGCGCCCTGGTACGGCGTTGCCGGATCGATCTTCGCCGCGACGACGACGAACTTCGGCAGGCCCGGCGCCTTCGGTTGGTGCGGTTGGGCATTCGTCGGGATCGGCCAGAAGGCGCAGGTGTCGAGGGCCGACAGCTTGCTGCGCAGCCCGTCGTCGAAGGCCGGGCCCGCGGCCCTGGCGCGACGGTCGATCTCGGCGGCCGTCACTCGATCGGTCACCCGGACGTCCTCCAGGCAGCGCACCGCCTGGTTCAGGCCCTGATCGGCCGCCTCCTGATACGAGGTGGCCTCCTGCTGCATGCCGTCGCCGTGGCCGTGCGCGAGTTCGGTCAGGCCCTTGGTGAGCGCGGGCCACAGTTTCGGGCTGTACATGGCGGAGATGGTCGCGGTGACGGCGTCGGTGTAGTCGAGCCCGCGCTTGTCGGCCGTCGGCGCCGGCTGCTCCATGAGCGGCAGCACCAGCTTGCGGTAGGCATCGGTCGTCTGTTTGGGATCGGTGCCGAGCGGGCAGTCGGGTGATTTGGCGCAGTCCGCGGCATACGCGTCGAAGGCGGCCTGGAAACCGGCTGCCGAGACAACCGGATCGACGATGTCGGTGGTCGGGTCGACGGGTGCGTCGAGCACCATCGCCCTGACCCGGTCCGGGAACATCTCGGCATAGGTCGAACCGATCCTGGTGCCGTACGACGCGCCGAAATAGGTGAGCTTCGCATCGCCGAGCACCGCCCGGATCACATCGAAATCCCGTGCCACGTCGATGGTTCCGACGTGGGCGAGCAGTGCCGCTCCGGTGCGTCGCAGACAGGAATTGGCGTAGTTCTCGTGCTCCTCCTCGGCCTCGTCGATCTCCACCACCTGGCCGGTGTTCAGCACGCGCAGATCGGTCATCCGCTCCTTGGTGGTCTGGCACTGGACCAGCGGGGTGGACGCGCCGAGCCCGCGCACGTCGATGCCGATGATGTCGAAGTGCTCGGACAGCGGGGTTTTGCCGAGGAAAATCGGCAGGTCCAGGCCGGGCCCGCCCGGACCGCCCGGATTGGTGAGCAGCGAGGCGGTCTTCGAACCCTTGGCGCGCAGCCGGGAGATGGCGATTCGCGCGGTCTCCCCGTTGGGGTCGGCGTAGTCGACCGGCACCATGATCCGCGCGCAGTCGAGGCCGGCCTCGGTCAGGCCGCGCCAGCCCGGGTAGCCGTCGCAGGAGCCCCACGAGACGGTCTGGTGGTAGAAGCGGTCGAGCGTCGGCGCGGGCGGTGGCGCGGGCCTTTCGGTGGTGCAGGCCGTCACGAGCAGCACGGCGGCCGCGATCATGGTGGGCGGCAGGAGGATTCGCTGGGATTTCGCGGTTCCCTTGCGCCGATTGAGCATTCGTTTGTCCCCGAGTACGTCCAGTGGTCCCCTCAGTCTGCCGTACCGGCGCGGATCCGCAATCGGGATACCCGCCGCGGCCGCCCGCACCCGACATGTCGGTGGGTGCTGGCATGATCCGAATCCACCACCGCACCCGAGGGGGACCGATGTCGATACCGATTGCCAATCTGCCCTCCGCCGCGCGCCCGCGCGAGCGGCTGCTCGCCCTCGGCCCACACGCGCTCAGCGACGGCGAACTGCTCGCGCTGCTGCTGCGCCAGGGCCGCCGCGGTACGAGCGCGCTGGACATGGCCACCGAACTGCTCGCCGAACACGGCGGACTCACCGGGCTTTCCGGCGCCCGCCCCGAGGAACTGTCCCGGCGCACCGGCGTCGGCGCGGCGAAGGCCGCCGCGATCGTCGCGGCATTCCACCTTGGTTCGCGGGCCCGCGGTCGCACCGATACCGCGCCGCGGCTGACCGGCACCGCCGAGGTGGCCGCGGTGGCGCTGCCGATGTTCGCGGGCGTCCGCGTCGAACGGCTGCTGGTGCTGGTATGCGATGCGCAGAATCGCCTGCGGCACAAGATGTTCGTGGCGGAGGGCGCGCTAGACCAGGTCATCGTCCCGGTGCGCGAGGTGCTGAATACGGTGCTGCGGCACGACGGCCGCGCTTTCGCCATCGTGCACAACCACCCGTCCGGCGACCCGAATCCGAGTATGGACGACCGCCGCACCACCGCCCGGCTCATCGCCGCCGCCGATACGGTCGGCCTGCGCTTCCTCGACCATGTGGTGATCGCGGGCGAGCGCTGGTCGACCGTGCCGCCGCTGTTCCAGGTCGAATGAGCGGGCGTGCCCGGCGCATCGCCCGGGTCGCCGATCACCGGGCGGCGAGCCAGGATTCGGTATAGCTGTCGATATCGCCGATCAGCGCGGCCTTCGCGGCGTCGTCGAGAAATGAGGCGGTCACGGCATTTCTCGCGAGGTTCGCCAGGCCGCGCTCGTCGAGGTTCAGCAGGTCGGCCGCCACCGCGTACTCGGTATTGAGGTCGGTGCCGAACATCGGCGGATCGTCGGAATTGATCGTGACCAGCACGCCGGCCTCGATCATCCGCGCGATCGGATGATCGGCGAGCGAGGGCACGGCGCGGGTCGCGACATTCGAGGTCGGGCACACCTCGAGCGGGATGCGCAGCTCGGCCAGGTGCCGCAGCAGCCGCGCATCCCGCACGGCGCTGGTGCCGTGGCCGATCCGTTCGGCGCGCAGCTCGGTGAGCGCATCCCAGATCGTGCCGGGGCCGGTCGTCTCGCCGGCGTGCGGCACGCTGTGCAATCCGGCGGCGATCGCGCGGTCGAAAACCGGTTTGAATTGCGGTCGTGGCACACCGGTTTCCGGACCGCCGAGACCGAACGAGACCAGTCCATCGGGACGCAGGCGGTCGGCGGTGGCGAGCCGGACGGTCTCCTCGGCGGCCGCCAGCCCCTGCTCCCCGGGGATGTCGAAGCACCAGCGCAGCCGGATGCCGAAATCGGCCTCGGCCGTGATTCTGGCGTCCTCGATCGCATCCAGGAAACCGCGCGGATCGATGCCGCGGATCATCGAACTGTATGGCGTCACAGTGAGTTCGGCGTATCGGATGTGCTGCCCGGCCATATCGCGGGCGATCTCGTAGGTCAGCAGCCGGACGTCCTCCGGTGTGCGGATCAGGTCCACCACCGACAGATAGACCTGGATGAAATGCGCGAAGTCGGTGAATCTGAAGTAATCGGCAAGTGCCTCAGCGTTTTTCGGAACCGGTGAATCCCGGTGGCGGGACGCCAATTCCGCGACGATGCGGGGTGAGACGGAGCCGACGTGATGGACATGTAGTTCGGCTTTGGGCAGTTCGGCGATGAACGCGGACAGGGTGGTCAAGCTGTCACCTCCGGCGGAGATCGGGCCTGGGGTCAGCGTAAGCGATTGCCGCGCACCGGAACTCGGATCGAGTGCGTTCGGGTGGGTAGATCGTGACCCAGATCTCGAGCGGGATCCCTTTACCTCGAGTGGGGTTCAGGTCCAAGAATCGTCCCATGACTTCTACGGAACCCGCCGCCGGGTGGCGTGACCTGGTCACGGATGGCCGAATCGGTGCTGCCATCGTGCTGGCCGGTGGCACCGCACTGTACGCGATCAGCAGCTATGTGACCGCGAGCCTACTGCCCACCGCCATTCAGGATATCGGCGGTGCGCGTTACCTCGCCTGGGCCACAACGGTTTTCGTAGTGGCATCGATCCTGTCGTCCACCTTGGTCGGCAAAATGCTCGCGGTGCGCGGGCCGATCGGCGCGTATCTCACCGGCTTCGGTCTGTTCTCGGTCGGCACCGTGATCTGCGCGGCGAGTCCGGTGATGGCGGTCTTGCTGGTCGGGCGCACCGTGCAGGGGTTCGGCGGCGGCCTGCTGATGGGGCTGGGCTATTCGGTGATCCACATCGCGTATCCGCAGCGGTTGCGGGCCAGGGCGGCGGCGTTGGTGTCGGCGATGTGGGGCGTCGGCACCTTCGTCGGTCCGGCGCTCGGCGGCGTCTTCGCCCAATTGGGCGTGTGGCGTTTGGCTTTCGTGGCGCTGGCGGTGCTGTGCGTCGCGATCGGGTCCGTCGTCCCGTTCGCGTTGCGCGGCAGCGAACCCAGCGGACACGCGCACCGGATTCCGGTCGCCTCCCTGGCGCTGTTGACCGCCGCCGCGGCTCTGCTCAGCATCGGCAGTGTGTTGCGTGGCGGATGGACGGAGCTTGCCATCGCGGGCGCACTGGCCGTGATCGCCGGATTCCTCGCACACGAGCGCCGGGCGGCGGTCTCGGTGCTGCCGCGACTGACCTTCGACCGTGAATCGCCGCTGCGCTGGATCTATCTGACGATGATCGGCGTCGCGATCGGGATCAGCCTGGAGAACTTCATTCCGCTGTTCGCGCAGGAACTCGGCGGGATGGCACCGCTGGTCGCGGGCTTCATCGGCGCCGCGGCCTCGCTGGGCTGGACGGTGGCGCAGATCTTCAGCGTCAACGCGACCGGGCACCGCGCCACCGAACGGCTGCGGATCATCGGCCCCGTTGTCCTGTCCACCGGGCTCTTCCTCACCGCGATCTTCCAGATCCGCAGTGGCGGCATCGCGATGATCATCGTTTGGATCGTCTGCATGATGGTCGCGGGGGCCGGAATCGGTTTGGCCTGGCCGCATTTGGCCACTGCGGTAATGGGCGCCAGCCCGGACCCGGCCGAGGGACAGCAGGCGGCCGCGGCCATCGGCACTGTCCAACTCATCGCCAACACCTTCGGCGCCGCGATCTCCGGCGTGCTGGTGAACCTCGGCGATCCGTCCCCGCTGCGTTCGGCGCGCTTCCTGGAAACCGGGCTCGCGGTCATCGCCGCACTCGGCGTCCTGAGCGCGCTGGCCGCCCGGCGGCCCGCGAGCCGGGCCGTGCCCGCCACCGCGCTTGCCGAGACCATCGCCTGACGCGTCGGGGTACATGCCGCGCCCGTGTCGACCTGCCCTACCGCAACTGTATTCGGCGACAATCGATGTCGTGACGCAGGCCGGGGTGCGGATGACCAGGGGAGCCCGACTCGGCAGTGCCGGATGACGATACCCGCTACGACGCCGCGTGCCGGTCCGGTTGTGGCGGTCATCGTCCTCGGCACGATTCTCAACCCGCTCGACGCCACCATGGTCGCCGTCGCGCTGGCTCCGATGCACACCTACTTCGGTGTTTCCGTCGCCGAGGTCTCGCTGCTGGTCACTAGCTTCTTCGTGGCGGGCGCCGTCGGGCAGACGCTCATGGGCAAGCTCGCGGAGGTCTTCGGTGCGCGGCGGGTCTTGCGCTCGGGTCTGCTGGCGGTCGCGATCAGCTGCGCCCTCGCCCCGTTCGCGCCGTCGCTGGGCTGGCTGATCGTCCTGCGGGTCGGGCAAGCGCTGGGCAGTTCGGTGGCATTCCCCACCGGAATGACGATCATCCGCAGGCAGCTGACCCGAGCTCCCGCACAGGCGATGGGCGCGGTCACGACCGCCAATACGCTCTCGGCCGCCGTCGGACCCTACGTCGGCGGACTGCTCGTGTCCTGGATGGGTTGGCAGGCAATCTTTTTCGCCAATATTCCGGTCGCGCTGCTCGCGGTGGCGCTCGCCGGGCGACTGCTGCCCCCGGATCCGCCGCATTCGCGGGAGATCGCGCGGGTGGATGTCCCGGGCGCGGGGCTCTACACCGCCACTCTGGTGGCGATGCTGGTATTCCTGCTCGGCCTCGGCAGCCCGGCGTCCTGGATCGCGCTGGCCGCGGCCGTCCCACTTATGGCGGGTTTCCTGTTGTGGGAGAGGCGAACTCGCGAACCGTTCCTGGATATCAGGCTCATGGTCCGCCAACTGGTGCTCCTCGGTGTGTTCGCACAGTATGCGCTGGCCAACGTCGCGTACTACGGCATGCTGTTCGCGGTGCCGACCTGGTTGCAGGTCGCGCGCGGCACCGATCCCGCCACCACTGGGCTGGTCCTGGTGCCGATGGCGGTCTGCAGTGCGGCGCTGACACCGTTGGCCGCGTACTGGATTCATCGCCGCGGTCCCGCCGCGACCCTGTGCACGGCCTCGGTCGTACTCGCCGTCGGTGGTGCGCTGCTGTTCACTGTCCAAACCGGGACGTCGCTGGTGCTGGTGGCGATCTACAGCGTGCTGGCAGGCATCCACAACAATCCCAACACTCTCGGACTACAAGCCGTGCTGTACCAGCACACCGCCACCGAGCAAACCGGCACGGTCAGTGGGGTGTTCCAGAGTTTTCGCTATATAGGCTCGATCCTGTCCACCGCGCTACTGGGATTGGCCTTCGGACACCAGGCGAGTGACGGTGCCATACGCCTGTTCGCCGCAACCCTCTTCGCCGTCGGCGTGCTGATCACCATCATGAATGTCGGCCGCCGGGCAAAAAGTCGTGGTCGCGAGGTGGATTCGCCGAGCACGGCACGGTGAGCGCCCGCGTTCGAGATATGGGCACGGTGCAGTTGGCAGCCGATGTCTTCTGTGCCGCGATCTCCGGCGTGCTGGTGAACCTGGGCGATACTGCTGCATTCGGGTCGCTACCTGGAGATCGGATGGATATCCATGAGCCGCGGCCGCCGTGTTCCTGATAAGTCGCCGATAAACGGTTGATGCATCATCTAGTTATTGCGTGCCCCAAAATATATTGGCATTCCGGTAAGGCGAACATATTCAGCAGGGCGCTCAATTGCTGAATTGACTGTTCGCGCTGATGTATTGACTATTCGCGCACGGCGATGTGCTCGGGCTTTCCGGCGGTGCGCGGCTGATGTAGTCTTTGCGAACGGCGGCCTACTCGCGGTGTGGCAGTGGCTGGCGTGAACGTTGGAGTGGCGTTCGAAAACGGGGAGAGTCTTGTTCAATTGTATTCGGGGCGGGTGCGTCTTGTGCGCTAATTCATCGCTCGATGTGCGGGGGTCCTCGGGGCAATCGGGCGATGATATGTATGTGACTGGTCGATGGGGGTAGCTTATGGTCACCGAAAATTCGGACCCGCAGCCGGATGTCAACCCGTGGCCGGTATTGAAAGAAAAGGCCTCGCGGCGTCAGCTCGAGTTTCGCCCTGATGTCGCCTATGGAATAGCCGATGCCGCCGCCGCGACCATTGGACATGTGCGTTCGCTGCAATTGGATGCGAGAGCGCTGGCCAAGAAGAAGCCGCTGTCCAATTTGCCTTCGGGGACCGAACTGAGCAATGTCTTCACAGACCGGGCCGCCGCACTCGACGACATTATGGACACGCATCTCGGGATACTGCAGGACCTGGTCGACACGATGATCGCGGCAGGTAAGGCGTACGACCGCGTCGATCTGGACAATGCCGGCTCGGTATCCGCCGCCGGGCTCACAGGCACGGACTATCAGGGCAAACTCGACGAGATCACGGTGCCGCAGGCGCCGATCCGGGTCCGGCCGTACGACGATGTCATACCGGACCATTCCGAACCGAACGGATGCGCTCCCTCGGAAATGTCCAAGGAACTGCGGGTGCTCGCGGATCGCGAAACCGTTCCGATTCATCCGGAACCGCCGGCCCAGTCCTGGCGAACTCTGCACGAATTGCGCGTGCACATCGAATACAACATGGTCGTGGCGGGGATGGCGGACTGGGCGTACCGCTGTAATCGCCTCGGCGAAGACCTGGATATGGCGTTCGCCGATCTCGGCGACAAGGCGATCACACACGCCGCGGACTGGGAGGGCGATGCGAAAGAGGTTGCCGCCTCGGCCATCCAGAAATATGTCACGAGTACGAAGCCGCTGCGTGCGGCCATGAATCTGATGGCCGAGAACGCGGATCTGACGAGACAGTATCTGGCGTGGACGCATGCGGGCATGCCGGTGGAGCCGGAGAATCCGCATGATCAAAGCGTATTGGAGGATTACGACGGGGCAAGCGGTAATACGGTCGCGGATAAACTTCCCGAATATCAGCAGAGGTTCGCGGAGCGGTATCTCGCCAATCTGGCGATGACCGCCGAATATGTTCCGGTCTTTCCCCGTCCGGAAGCCTCCTTCAGTGGGCTGCCCGCCCAAGAGATCAAGGGGCGGCTCGGTGATGTCGGCGGCAGGAACTCCATCATCCGGGACGGGCTGCGCTCGGGTCTGGACGATCTGTTGTCGCGCGGCCCACTCGACCTTTCCGGGGATATCACCTTGCCGCAGCCGGAAACCGATCAGCCACAGCATGATTCGGAGGACGAGCCGGACCAGGACCAGCCGCAGGGGCAGGGCGAGGACGATCCGCAACCTGACGATCCGCAGCCCGACGATCCGCGGCATTCGGGCCAGTCCGGACTCGACGGTATGTCGTCGGTATCGCAGGGTTTGCCGCAGCTGTTCTCGGCCGCGCAACAGGCGGCGGCGCAGCGCTCGCTGGAGCCCGCGATGAGCTCGACACCGCCTTCGGAGGTCGACAAGGAGAAGCCGCCCATGCCGACGAACAAATCGGCCGGGCTGCCCAAATCAGGGTTGCCCAAACTCGGCGGCAGCCCGTTCGGCCCGGCGTTGCCGAAGGAATTGACCCAGCCGCAGGCGAGCAAGATGTTTCCGCGCGCGGGTCTACCGACGGGCCGCGACGGTTCCCCGGCCCGCGCCACCGCGCCTGCGCCGGTGGCAGGCGCGCCGGGTGCACCGGGTATGTCGGGTGCGCCCGCGCGCGGCGCGCAAAGCGACGAGAAACACCAGACCTCGCCGGCCTTGAAATCGCGCGAGAACCTGGATGACGCGATAGGGGATCCGATGATCGTCGGAAGGCCGGTGCTGGATATATGAATCAGCGCTGGAGTTTCACCGATCTGGAATTCGTCGCGGTGTGGGCGCCGCTGCGGGAGGATATCTTGCCGCAGCCGTTCACCCACGTCACCGATATTCCGAGCGGTGCGCGGTACGAGTACGAATTGCGCTCGGCGCGTGCGCGATTGGATTCCATCGCGGATGGTGCGCGCGAGCTGATGCTGCAGGATATCGCGCGTCCGGACCTCACCGTACTCGTGCGTGCACTGGACGGCCGTGATCGGCGTGATCCCGAGGGCAGCATTCGGATGCTGGCCGCGCGACGCGGGGATCGGGGGTATCTGGTAACTCAGTTACCGGGGCGAACCGTCGATCACAGCGGTGGATTCCTGGTGACCGGATGCCACGCGCTCGATCTGGCCGCGACGGTGGTCGGTGCATTGCCGAATGTGCCGCCCGGCCGACAGGGCTGGGTCACTTTGCCAGGAGGCGACGACGGCATGGATCACTCCTTCGAAGTGTCGCGCTGGCGCGACACATTCGACGATACCGAGGAACGTAGTCGGAATTTTCTGCGCGTACCGGCCTCGACCATCGGTCGAATCGAGATCCGTCAGGATATTTCGCGTTTCGGCCCCCGCGGCCGGACGATTCGAGTGCTCTTCTGGCGGGATCTGCTCGACGACGGGCGTTATGCGATCGTCCCGGCGAATCCGCCGGCCGCGCAGCCGGTCGATGCCCGAGCACTCACCAACATGATCAATACCGAGATAGCGACGATTGTTCGCGCGATCGAGGACGAGCAGGCATTTCAGGAGGCATGATTTCGGCCGGTATGAGAGCGGATGACGATTGAAAGATGGGGAACATGGTTCATGACAATAAAAAATTCGGCGCCGATCTCTACGCGCTGGAGATTGTGGCGAAGACAGATTTTCCGACAGTGATGGGTTTATATGTCGACGCTATCATCAAGTGCGATAGTGTCCGTGCCGATGTGCCGGGGGCGATGTGGCGTCCGATGGAAATCAGTGGTGATACGTATGGTCCGGTACACGACGCCTACCTCGGCCTGCACGATACGGTGGTGGATTTCCTGAGAACGACCGTGGATAATCTGAGTGCGACGGCCAAGGCGCTGGACAAGGCGGTGCAGTATTTCGCGGCTACCGACCAAGAAGCGGCCGACGAGATGAATCGCCATATGCGCGAAGGATCGATACCCGGCGGTGGGCGATGAGTTTCGACCAGCTCATGCAACATGCGAAGGAAATCAGAGAGAAGGGTGCGCAGCTGGCGGCGCGCGAGGACCGGGAAAATCAGGCGAAGAACGGCGCGGTGTACGTCCCGCCTCCCTTCGACGTATTCCGGCGGATGTTCGATTTCGTCGACCCATTGCTGGAACCGTACTCCAGATTGCCGAATCCGGCGATGTACGATTTGCCGATAAATGATCTCAAGGAAGCCATGAAGAAGGTGATGATCCAGTCCGCCCACATCACCAAACTCAGCGATGACGTCGACTTCGTGGACACAAAGCTGAACCATATGACAACCGATGCCGGTTATCTGGATGGCTGGACCGGCCATGCTGCGATGGCTTTCAAGCGCGAATTTCTCGACACCTTCCAGACGATAGCTGGGAACCAATTCACGGCCCTGTCCATTCTGCGCGGCGTCCTCCAGGCACATCGGGCGATGTGGGAGGAAGCACGAAAAAATATCGATGCTATCGCGGAAAACACGATTCATATATTGGACAACGCCAATGACTGCTGGAGCTCGAACAGGGCGGGGTTCACGTTCACCGTGCTGTCCGCGGTCGGCACGGTCGGTTCGGCAGGCATTACCATCGCGACCGCGGGCGCTACCGGGCCGGCTGCCGCGATCGGAGCGGCCGCGACCGTGGGTAATGCCATCAAGGCAGCTAAGGACGCAGATATATCCGGAGCCTCGGTCGCCGCCATAGTCAGCTCGTTGAAGCAGGCGGTCAAGGATCTCGACGACCACATCAAGGAGGTCGAGAATGACATTGTCGAGCACGTGCGGAAGCTGAGTGAGGCCCTGCACGGAAACGCCGACAAACTTGTCTCCGCCCGCCCCGCACTGGCCGATATGAGCGATAGCGACCTTATCGGTGACCGTGGCATGGGTACCAAGGACTAGAGACGGGGGCAGGGCTGTGGCGGGTTTGGCCGAAAAGCTCGACGATATCCGGATACGTGTATGTGCGCCGGAGTGGGATCTCGAAGCGGAATTGAGTCATCGTACAGATATCACGCTGTTGTTCGGGGAGGGTGCTCACGCGTTCGCCGATGAAAACAGATTGGAGTGGGCGCTGGCCGATATTGCGCGGCTGTTATGGATCGAGTGGCAGCGGCGGTATCGAAGGGTGGTCGAGGAGGAGACGGATCTGATCATCGATGCGGTAGATTCGCGGGATTTCAACTTCTTCGCCGACCGGGCCGAAGTCGAGGTCAGCGGTGCATCCCGCGACGGGCGGATCAGGATCTCCTCGACAGGTATGGCGGATTTCTCGGTTCGCGTCGAGCCCGGCACCATGCGTGAAATATCCGGAGGTCAGCTGAGTGCGAATTTCTCCGAAGCGGCCACGGAACTGCTCCGGGATCTCCGAGCCAAGGTGGGAGAACTCAAGCGGCGGTACTACGGCTGATGAAACCCGCCTTCGCTTTTCAGCGAAGGCGGCCTTCTCGTTCCGCCCTATTGGGCGGCCAGCTGGGCCAGCCGCAGATTATTACCGGACGGGTCGCGGAACGAGCAGTCGATACCGTACGGCCGCTGCTCCGGCTTTTCGACGAACTCGACGCCGCGCGCCGACATCGCCTCGTAATCGGCCTGCACGTCGTCGGTGGTCAGAAACACCGTTCCGGCAAAGCCTTTCGACATGAGGTTGCGCACCTCGGCCTGAGTCCCGGCATCCATGACCGGCTCACCGGGGATGGCCATCAACACGATCTCCACGTCGGGTTGACCGGCGGGACCCACCGAGAGCCACCGGAAGCCGCCCATCTCCGGCATGCTGATATCGCTGCGCAGTTCCAAGCCGACCTGCTCGGTGTAGAACGCGCGCGCCGCGTCCTGATCGTGCACCCACAGTTGCACGCTGCTGATCTTCATGGTGTCCTCCTCGCTCTTATGTTCGGGGGAACACTAACCTTCGGTAGCCGTCGAGTCTTCTCGAAACGTGCTGCGTTGCGGTCTGCCGAAGAACCGCACCATGCAAGCCGGGATACGCGCGTAATCCGCCGCCGGGGGAAATGCCGCCCGGTACGCCGTCGGTGAGCGCCCGTAGGTTCTGGTGAAGCTGGTGGTGAAGGATCCGACGCTCTGCCAGCCCACCAGGAAACAGATTTCGGCCACCGAACGGTCGGTGGTCCGCAGCAGCGCGGCGGCTCGTTCGAGCCTGCGGGTCAACAGGTAGCCGTGTGGCGACTCTCCGAACGCCCGCCGGAACTCGCGGCTGAAATGCGCCCGCGACAGTCCGGCGGCGCGCGCCATATCCGCCACACCCAGCGGCTCGGCATATCGCGCGTCGGCGAGATCCTTGGCCTTCAACAGATGCCGGGCGAGCGGGACCGAAACCACGTGGTCAGTATGCCCGCATCGCGACCGCGGATCCGGCCTGGGCGGACAAATTCGGACGGGAATCGATCGAATCGTCTTCGCCGGTAAGCGAAATGTCCACACAGGCCGGGTGACTCCGCACCAGCGTTCAATATCCGGACCCGCCCCGGGGCAATGATCGACCCATGAGCAAGACCAAGATTGCCGTTGTGCTCCGGGACGATCTCGCCACCTGGCAGCGACTCAACGTGACCGCGTTCCTGGCGAGCGGCATCGCGGTGGGCTGCCCATCCACCGGCGAGGCGTACCAGGACGGCTCCGGCGTGAAGTATCTGCCGATGTTCACCGACCCCGTACTGGTCTACGCCGCCGACCCAGCGAACATCGACGCCGCCTACCAGCGCGCACTGAGCCGAGAACTCCCGATGTCGATCTACCCCGAGGACCTCTTCGGCACCTTCAACGACGAGGACAACCGCACCGCCGTACGCGCCCTCACCCCCGACGACCTCCGCCTCGCCGGCTTCGCCCTACACGGCCCACGCAACGCCATCGACAAAGTAGTCAAAGGCCTACCACTACACCCGTGACCCCAGGGTCGGCCTCGAAAGACGAAGGCCGCCTTCGTCTTTCGACGCAGGCGGCCTTCGGGTGGGTGGGGTCAGCGGGCGAAGAGGAGGGCGCGCTTGACTTCTTGGATGGCCTTCGTTACCTCGATGCCGCGGGGGCAGGCGTCGGTGCAGTTGAAGGTGGTGCGGCAGCGCCAGACGCCTTCGACGTCGTTGAGGATGTCGAGGCGTTCGCGGGCGCCCTCGTCGCGGCTGTCGAAGATGAAGCGGTGCGCGTTGACGATGGCGGCGGGGCCGAAGTAGCTGCCGTCGCTCCAGTACACGGGGCAGGAGGTGGTGCAGCAGGCACACAGGATGCACTTGGTGGTGTCATCGAAGCGGTGCCGGTCGGCCTGGCTCTGGATGCGTTCGCGGGTCGGCTCGTTGCCCGAGGTGATCAGGTACGGCTTCACCGCGCGGAACGCGTCGAAGAACGGCTCCATATTCACCACGAGATCCTTCTCCACGGGCAGGCCGCGGATCGGCTCGACGGTGACGGTCAGCGACTTACCGTCCTTGGGCAGCATGTCCTTCATCAGCACCTTGCAGGCCAACCGGTTCACACCGTTGATCCGCATGGCATCCGAACCGCACACGCCGTGCGCGCACGACCGGCGGAAGGTGAGCGTGCCGTCCAGGTAGGACTTGATGTAGATGAGCACGTTCAGGAAGCGGTCGGTCGGCAGGACCGGCACCTGGAACGACTCCCAGTGCGCGCCCTTGTCGTCCTCCGGATTGAACCGGGCCACCTTCACGGTGATCATCACCGAGCCCTCGGGGACCGGTGCGGGAGCCTGCGTCGTCGGTTCGGCTACGGCAGTCATCAGTACTTACGCTCCATCGGCTCGTAGCGGGTCTGCACCACCGGTTTGAAGTCGAGGCGGATATCGGCGATCAGATCCGCACCCTGCTTGTATGCCATGGTGTGCCGCATGAAGTTGACGTCGTCGCGGTCCGGGTAATCCTCGCGGGCGTGGCCGCCGCGCGACTCCTTGCGGTTGAGCGCACCGACAACGGTGACCTCGGCCAGCTCGAGCAGGAAGCCGAGCTCGACCGCCTCCAGCAGATCGCTGTTGTATCGCTTGCCCTTGTCCTGCACCGTGATTCGGGCGTAGCGCTCCTTGAGCGCGTGGATGTCGGTGAGCGCCTGCTTGAGGGTGTCCTCGGTGCGGAACACGGCGGCGTTCATATCCATCGTGTACTGCAGTTCGGTGCGGATATCGGCGACCCGCTCGTTGCCGTGATCGCTCAGCAGCTGCGCCAGCCAGGCCTGCACCATCGCGGCCGGGTTCTCCGGCATGTCGACGAATTCGGTGCGCTGGGCATATTCGGCGGCGGCGATGCCGGAGCGACGACCGAACACGTTGATGTCGAGCAGCGAGTTGGTGCCGAGGCGGTTCGAGCCGTGCACCGAGACGCATGCGCATTCGCCCGCCGCGTACAGGCCGGGCACCACATCGGTGTTGTTGCGCAGCACCTCGCCGCGGATCCTGGTCGGGATGCCGCCCATCACGTAGTGACAGGTCGGCATGACCGGAACCAGTTCCTTCACCGGGTCGACACCCAGGTAGGTGCGGGCGAATTCGGTGATGTCGGGCAGTTTCTCCTCGAGCACGTCCTCGCCGAGGTGGGTGACGTCGATGTAGACGTAATCCTTGTTCGGCCCGGCGCCGCGACCCTCCAGCACCTCGAGCACCATCGAGCGGGCGACGATATCGCGCGGCGCGAGGTCCTTGATGGTGGGGGCGTAGCGCTCCATGAAGCGCTCACCGCTGGCGTTGCGCAGGATGCCGCCCTCACCGCGGACGGCCTCCGAGATGAGGATGCCGAGCCCGGCCAGACCTGTCGGATGGAACTGGTGGAATTCCATGTCCTCCAACGGAAGTCCCTTGCGGAACACGATCGCCATACCGTCGCCGGTCAGCGTGTGCGCGTTGGAGGTGGTCTTGTACATCCGGCCGGAACCGCCGGTGGCGAAGACGATCGACTTCGCGTGGAAGACGTGGATATCGCCGGTGGCCAGCTCGTAGGCGACGACGCCGGTCGCGACCTGGCCGCGGTCGGTATCGGTCATGACCAGGTCGAGCACGTAGAACTCGTTGAAGAACTCCACGTCGTGCTTGACGCAGTTCTGGTACAGCGTCTGCAGGATCATGTGGCCGGTGCGGTCGGCGGCATAACATGCGCGGCGCACGGGGGCCTTGCCGTGGTCGCGGGTGTGGCCGCCGAAGCGGCGCTGGTCGATCTTGCCCTCGGGGGTCCGGTTGAACGGCAGACCCATCTTCTCGAGGTCCATCACCGCGTCGATGGCCTCCTTGGCCATGATCTCCGCGGCGTCCTGGTCGACCAGGTAGTCACCACCCTTGACGGTGTCGAAGGTGTGCCACTCCCAGTTGTCCTCTTCGACATTGGCCAGTGCGGCGCACATACCACCCTGCGCCGCGCCGGTGTGGCTGCGGGTCGGGTACAGCTTGGTCAGGACCGCCGTCCGGACACGCGGACCAGCTTCGATCGCCGCGCGCATGCCCGCGCCACCGGCGCCGACGATCACGACGTCGTAGCGATGCTGCTGAACGGGTCGGGATTCACTCATGCGAGGTGGCCTGTTCCTAACTGATGTTGGGGTCGAAGGTGAAGATGACGTAGGTGCCGACGGCCATGATCAGGATCATCGAGACGGCCAGCAGGGTGTTCAGCCAGAACCGGGTCGAGTCCTTGCGCGAGTAGTCCGCGATCACGGTGCGTAGACCGTTGCCGCCGTGCAACTGGGCCAGCCACAGCATGGTGAGGTCCCAGAGCTGCCAGAACGGGCTGGCCCAGCGGCCCGCGACGAAGCCGAAGTTGAGCCGCTTCACGCCGCCGTCGAGCATCAGCATGATCGTCATATGGCCGAAGACCAGCACGATCAGCAGCAGGCCGGAGAAGCGCATGAACAGCCAGGCGTACTTCTCGAAGTTGTTGTTGGCGCGGGCCCGCGGCGCGCGGGGCAGGTCCAGGCTCGCGGGGCGGTCGTAGGACTTACCGAGGACGGGTGCGGTCATATCAGTGCTCCGTGAACAGGTAGAAGAACTGGCGTCCGACGCCCGCGGCGGCGACAACGAACCAGATGGCGAGCACGATCCACAGCATTTGGCGCTGGTAGCGCGGCCCCTTCGACCAGAAGTCGACCAGGATCACGCGAACGCCGTTGAGCGCGTGGAACAGTACGCAGACGACCAGGCCCATCTCCATCAGCGCGACGATCGGGTTCTTGTAGGTCTCGATCGCCCGGTTGTAGGTATCGGGATGGACGCGAACCAGCGCGGTGTCCAAGACGTGCACGAAGAGGAAGAAGAAGATGGTGACACCGGTGATCCGGTGCAGCGCCCAGGACCACATTCCGGGGTCGCCTCGGTACAGCGTCTTCCGCTTCGGCTGAGCGGGAGCCGGAGCTTCTAGCGTGGTCATAGAGTGCGGTGCCTCCAACGTCGTTGATGGACCCGGTTGTTGGTCCCATTCCGGCTGAGTGGAGGGGCGAATGCCCAGGTGGCTACGCTCCGGCCCACCGCCGGGAACCTGAACCGATCTGTTCTGGACTCTAATCCTCTGCCAATCCCGGAACTAATTCGGCGTGCCGTGCGTTTGGCTACATTCGGCGGAGTTAGGTTTGCCTTTCTTTATGCGAAATGGCGCGCCCGGTAG
Organism: Nocardia sp. JCM 34519.1; assembly: GCF_020361265.1. Taxonomy (NCBI): domain Bacteria; kingdom Bacillati; phylum Actinomycetota; class Actinomycetes; order Mycobacteriales; family Nocardiaceae; genus Nocardia; species Nocardia sp. JCM 34519.1. The sequence goes on along the minus strand of NZ_JAIRBR010000023.1, from coordinate 17,742 downwards.
TCGGCCAACCGGTAGGTTGGTCTGCGTACACGGGAGGTGTCCGATGTCGGAAATCGACTGGAATTTGTTGCGCGACAATGCTATTCAAGTTATGCGCAATGCCTATGCGCCGTACTCGCGGTTTCCGGTCGGCGCCGCGGCGCTCGGTGTGGATGGCTGCATCGTGCTCGGGTGCAATGTGGAGAATGTCTCATATGGTTTGGGCATCTGCGCCGAAACCGTACTCGTCGGTAACTTGATTTCCGGCGGCGGAGGGCGTCTGCGCGCCATCGCGGTCACCGATTCCCGCGGCGAAATTCTGTTGCCCTGTGGACGCTGCCGACAGGTCCTCTACGAACACGGCGGCCCCGAACTCCTCGTCGACCACGCGACCGGACCCGTTGCGCTCGGTGCGCTGCTGCCGGATGCCTTCGGCCCGGAGCACCTTGCCGCCGGGCAGGTTTGATGGCGATTCGGCTGTGGCGGCAGCCGAATCGGTCGGGTTTACCGCTCGATCGCCGAGATCGCGTCGACCTCCGCGTCGGTTGGCATCGTGACGACAGGGAGGTCGATCGGCTTCAGGCCCATCCGTTCCATTATCAGTGCCATGCCGTGGCCCACGTGGTTCAGGCCGTCGGCGATGCGCCCGTGCATGCGCCTGAGTTCGCGCGTTTCGCGAACCAATGCGCACAGCGACTCGTCGGTGAGATCCTCGATATCGGTGACACGAGTTTCGAGGCTGCCGAAGCGGCGCTCCATCGGTGTGGATGTCATCGGCGACACCTCAGCAATCCGCTTCGAGCAAGGCGTCGGTCTCTGCGTCGCTCGGCATCTCGAGCTCGTAGACATCAATGGGCGGAATGCCCATTCGCTCCATCATCAGCGCGACGCCCTGACCGATGGTGGTCTGCTGGTCCGCAACTCGCTCCACGAAGATCGAGACCTTGCGCAGGTCTCGTTCGATTCTGAGCCGCGCCGCCCCGGAGCGCTCTTCGATATCCGCGACCCGAATTTCCAACATACCGAGGCGGTCTTCGATCGGTGTGCGCGTCATCGGCGGCACCTCAGTCTTCCGCTTCGATCGCCGCGTCGATCTCGGCCTCGGTAGCCATCGAGACTTCGGATGTCGGCGTATGTGGAATGCCGAAATGTTCCATCATCGCGATCTGGTTCCTGCTCACGGTATGTAACAGATCGGTAGCTCGGCCCGCCCAGATCTCCAGCCCGATGACCCTTCGCCGCAGCTTGAGCTGAGCCTCACCGAAAGTTTCCTCGATATCCACAACCCGAGTCTCCAGGTTCGTGACCCGTCGTTCCAGATTCGCAATTGTCATGCCAAACCCCCAAACCCCTAGATCGAACGAACTGATGCGGGGAGGCTATCGGAGCCCACCGACAACTACCAAGGTCTTTACGCGAGTCCGTGCCAGACTTGCCGTGTGACGGCATTGGACGCGGTTTCGATCATCACGGCGAAGCGGGACGGCGGTGAGCTGTCGGACGCCCAGATCGATTGGGTTATCGACGGTTTCACCAATGGCCGGGTCGCCGACGAGCAGATGGCGGCGCTGGCGATGGCCATCGTGCTGCGCGGTATGACGCGGCGCGAGACCGCGCGCTGGACCGCCGCGATGATCGGCTCGGGCCGCCGAATGGATTTCACCGACCTGCCGCGGCCGACCGTCGACAAACATTCGACCGGCGGGGTCGGCGACAAGATAACGCTGCCGCTCGCACCGCTGGTCGCAGCGTGCGGCGCTGCGGTGCCGCAGCTGTCCGGACGCGGATTGGGCCACACCGGCGGCACTTTGGACAAACTGGAGTCGATTCCCGGTTGGCGGGCCGATGTTTCGGTATCACGGATGCGAGAAATATTGGCGGATCCCGGAATCGGCGGCGTGATCTGTGCGGCCGGTGCGGATCTGGCACCCGCGGACAAGCGGCTGTACGCGCTGCGCGATGTCACCGGAACCGTGGAATCCATTCCGCTGATCGCCAGTTCGATCATGAGCAAGAAGATCGCGGAGGGCACGGCGGCGCTGGTGCTCGACGTGAAGGTGGGCTCGGGCGCCTTCCTCAAGACCTTCGACGGCGCACGCGAATTGGCAAGGGCCATGGTCGAATTGGGCACCGACGCCGGTGTTCGCACGGTCGCGCTGCTGACGGCGATGGATACCCCGCTCGGCCGCACCGCGGGCAATGCGCTGGAGGTCGCCGAGTCGGTGGAGGTGCTGGCGGGCGGCGGCCCGGCCGACGTCGTCGAGCTGACCCTGGCGCTGGCCCGCGAGATGGTCGCGCTGGCCGGGCTCGACGTGGATCCCGCCAAGGCGCTGGCCGACGGGCGCGCGATGGATCATTGGCGCGCAATGGTTCGCGCGCAGGGCGGTGACCCGGACGCGCCGCTGCCGCGCGCCAGGCATACCGAAATCGTTCGGGCGGAACAGGATGGCGTGCTGACCCGGCTCGACGCCATGCCGGTTGGCATCGCGGCCTGGCGGCTCGGTGCGGGCCGGGCGCGGCAGGGCGACCCGGTGCAGGCCGGTGCCGGTGTCGAAATACATGTCAGGCCAGGCGATTCCATCGTTGCCGGGCAGCCGCTGTTCACGCTGCACACCGATACTCCGGAGGCCTTTCCCGGCGCATCGGATGCGCTGCGGTCGGCCGCCGTACTCGAGCCGGACGCGACGGTGCCGCCCGCTGCGCTCATCTTGGACCGCGTCGAGGCCTGAAACCGGATAGGGTTCACCGGTAATTCGGCCCTGTCGCGTAAATATTCAAGCGGTGGAACGCATTTCGTTTCTCGAGCTCGGCCGAGCGCGCCGACCGGCCGAGCGTCGTCACATCGGGCGGTGATCAGCGGCCCCGATCACACCGGCTGGGCGCGACCGGTGTCACTGACCAGGGACTTTCGTATCGGGTTGTGAGCGCGGCCGTGTCCACAGGGCGAAGAGATCGTTGCCACGTCGCAACTGCGCTGTCTGTGGGCCGCGCGGCGGCTAACGTGTGTACATGACAGGACCGATGCCACTTACCCTTGCCTCGATCCGCCAAGCTCCCAAGGCCCTGCTGCACGACCACCTCGACGGTGGTCTGCGGCCCGCGACCGTACTGGAGCTCGCCGCCGATTGCGGTTACGACCAGCTACCCGCCACCGACGAGGCCGCCCTGGCCGCATGGTTCCGGGACGCGGCCGACAGCGGATCGCTCGAACTCTATCTGGAAACCTTCGCGCACACCGTCGCGGTGATGCAGACACCCGAGGGTCTGCGCCGGGTCGCCCGCGAATGCGCCGAGGACCTGGCCGCGGACGGTGTGGTGTACGCCGAGGTGCGTTTCGCGCCGGAGCAGCACCTCGAGCGCGGTCTCACGCTGGACGAGGTGGTCGAGCATACGCTGGCCGGTTTCCGCGAAGGCACGGCCGCCGCGGCCGAGGCGGGTCGTCCGATCGTGATCACCTGCCTGCTCACGGCGATGCGGCATGCCGCCCGTTCGCGCGAAATCGCCGAATTGGCGGTGCGTTTCCGCGATGCGGGCGTCGGCGGATTCGATATCGCGGGTGCGGAGGCCGGATTCCCGCCCACCCGCCACCTGGACGCCTTCGAATACATGCGGGCCAACCACGCGCACTTCACGATTCACGCCGGTGAGGCGTTCGGCCTGCCGTCCATCCACGAGGCGCTGGCCTACTGCGGCTGCGACCGGCTCGGCCACGGCGTCCGCATCACCGACGATATCAACGTGCCGGGTGCGATCGAGGACGCACAGCTCGGCCTGGTCGCGAATTACGTGCGGGACATGCGAATTCCGCTCGAGCTGTGTCCGTCGTCGAATGTGCAGACCGGTGCGGTGCCCTCGCTGGACAAGCACCCGTTCGACCTGCTGGCCCGCCTGCGCTTCCGCGTCACCGTCAACACCGACAACCGCCTGATGAGCGACACCAGCATGAGCCGCGAAATGCTGAAGCTGGTCGAGACTTTCGGCTACGGCTGGAGTGATCTGGAGCGGTTCACCATCAACGCGATGAAGTCGGCGTTCATTCCGTTCCCGGAGCGACTGCGCATCATCGACGACATCATCAAGCCGGGTTACGCCGTACTGCTCGGCTGAAATACCCTGCCGCGCGGCTGATTTCTGATGATGGGGGCAGCGGGTCGTAATCCGTTGCCCCCGTTGGCGGATGGGCGCCGTGCGGGTTCGCCGAGTTCGTGTGCGAGGCACTCGCGTACCTCGTGCCAGACCGGTTCGCCCGCCCGCTAGCGTGTTCGACATGACGACTATCCAGATACCACGCCGGTTCAACGGCCCGCCCGACTCCGGGCAGGGCGGCTACGTGTCCGGACTGGTCGCGGGACTGCGGGAAGAACCCGTGGTGACGGTGGTGCTGCGCAGTCCGCCGCCGCTCGACAAGCCGCTGCAGGTGCGTGCCGGAAATCTCTATGACGGACCCACGCTGCTGGCCGAATCGCGCACGGGTGGATTCGAACGCGATGTGCCACAGGTGGTCTCGCACGCCGACGCGATGGCCGCGAGCAAGGCGTATCAGACGAACGAGGTGTTCTCCCGGTGCTTCGCCTGCGGCACCGCGCGTCCGGACGGGTTGCGGCTCGAACCCGGCCCGATCCGCGCCGGTTTGGTGGCGACCCCGTGGACGCCGGACGATTCGCTGACCATCGATAACCCGCTGCTCTGGGCCGCCCTGGATTGCCCGGGCGGTTGGGCGCTGTCCGACATGCAGGTGCGCCCCGCGCTGCTCGGCTCGATGACGGCCACCGTGTACGACCTGCCCGCGGTCGGCGAACCCTGCGTGGTGGTGGGGGAGGAGCACGGCGACCAGGGCCGTAAGAGCTACGCGTCGAGCGCCGTATACGGCTCCGACGACCGGCTGCTCGGCCGCGCCGAACAGATCTGGATCCGGATGTCCCCCGCCTGATGAGTTACCAAGTGCCGCAGCGTCATCGGTGCACGCACCGGTAACTCGCCGTGCCCGATGGGTGCTGCCGGGCCCAGCGCTCCTTACTTGTGCTCGAGCCTGCTTTCGAACGCGTGCTCCAGCTCCCGCCACGCCTGCGCCTCGGCGGCGAACGGCGGATTCGGCGCGAGCCGGTTCGGGTCCGGGTTCAGCAGGTAGGAGACATACCAGCCGAGCGGGGTGGACTGGGCCAGCGCCTGCTCGACGCTGTCGTCGTCCGCGTAATCGGCCGCGTCGGTGAACAATTCGACGGCGAGGTCGAGCTGTTCGATATCCACCGCCTCCGGGCCCTCGGCCAGATCGTCGGCCAAACCCGGTATGACATAGACGTTTTCGTCCGTCACCTCGACCTCGAGCGATCCGTCGACCGCCGCGGTCTGCACATCGGAGTAGGTGCTCACCCGGGCCAGATCGTGGTCGTGATCGTCGGCCAGGTAGCGGGCCAGCGCGCGCTCGGAATCGAAAACGGTGATCAAACCCTTGCGGCCCAGGAAGATCGGCTCGTCGTCGAGGTAACAGCGCAGCGTGAAGTAGCTGCCGTCGGCGGTGACGATCTTCACCGGGTCGATGCCGACCTCGTGCCAGAACGACTCGTCCTCGTCCTCGTCGCCGTCCTCATCGTCTTCGTCGTCCTCATCCAGGTCGACGGGCTCGAACTCCTCCTCGTCGGCTTCCGCGGCGTCGTCGGCGTCGACCACGTTCTCCTCGGCGGCCAGCAGCTCGGCCTCGGCCACCGCGACCGCCTCGGCATCCACCTCGGGGGTCCGCACCACCGAGTCGATGGCGTCGAGCACGGCGTCCCAGTCCTTGGCGATGGCGGCGCCGATCTGATCCCAGAGCTCCTCGCCATCCCGGCCGACGAATGCGCTCACCCCGCCGGGCAGCGCGCCGAGCACCGGATGCGATCCGAAGAACTTGGTGACCGTCTCCAGCTCGCAGACCTCACCGATATTGCGCACCATGCCGAGGGTGTCCTCCAGCTCGGCGATGGTGTCGACGTCCGGATCGCCGGCCGCCAGCTCCGGAACGGCGACCAGGTCGAAGGTGAAGTTCTCCTCCGGCTCCAGTTCCACCGCGGACAGCCCGGCCACCACCTGCCAGGCCGGATGGTCGACGAGGTCGTTGTCGGAGTTGGTTCGAATGAAGGCGGCCAGCTCGGCCACCGACTCGAAACCGTAGAGGGCGTCCTCGTGTCCGAGGAACGCTTCCCATTCGTCGTCACCGTCCCGCCAACGCGGAGCCCACAGGGTGACGAGATCGCCGTCGGTCAGGCCGAGCTCGATCGGGACGATGTCTCCAGAAGCCATGAGCGGAAGCCTATCGAGCTTCGGCCTCAGGCACTATCCGGCCCGCCCCCAACCCTGCCCGGCGCGTCCTGTCCGGTGGGTACGAACGACTCGTTCAGTGTCGCAACGACCTTCGAGCGTTGGGCGCCGGCGTCCTCGGATGCCTGACGACAGGCCCACACGATGAGTTGGCCGACCTCCGCCGGTGGCACCGAGGTGACCGCCTCCGAGAGGGTGAGCGCGACCAGCGCGCCGTCGCTGTCCACCTCGGCGCTGACCATGCCGTCCTCGGTGGTGAACCGGCCGCGCACCTGCTTGAGGCCGTACAGCGCGGCCTCGAGCGCCTCCAGCTTCGCGGTCGCATTGGCGACCAGCGCGTCCATTTCAGCGCTCATAATTCCACCTCGCCGACGCTCGCCGGGGCGGCTGTGCCGATGATTCGTTCGCTCATGTGTTAAACCGGCCTCATCCAGCTCGTCGGTCCCGTATCCGCGTCGTCCAGGCGGTCCAGTTCGTCGACCGCGGCCTGCCGGGTGGGCAGGCCGAGTTTGTCGAGAATGTCGTCCGGCAGGCCCGCCTCGGCGAGCACCTCGCGGCGGCGCGCCTTGGCGACGAGGGTGGAACGCTTGGTGAGTCGGAGGATCTCGTTGGCCAGAGACTGTGCGCCGTAACGGTATTCGCTGCGCTCGAATTTGATTTCCACCGGCATGCCCTGGTCGGTGGCGCGCACCGAGATGGTGCCGGAGCGGTTGGTGCTGCCCGCCACCGTGACGTTCGGGACGCTGGGTACCTGTGAATTGGTCATGCCGTCGGCCTGTAGAAGCCGTTGAACTGCATACCGATGTTCTCCGTTCGAATCGCGGTGATCGAGACCGGATCGCCCGCCTCGATCATCTTTCCGTTGCCGACGACCATCGCGACGTGCCCGTCCCAGACCGCTAGATCGCCGGGCATGAGATCGCCGGGGGAGACCCGGCTGCCGACAGCTTGCTGGTCGGCCAGCCGGGGCAGCTCGATGCCCGCCGCCTCGTACGAGCTCTTGGTGAGACCGCTGCAGTCGAGGCCGACGCCCGGGGTGTTGCCGCCCCAGACGTAGGGCGTGCCGACCGCCTTCAGCGCCGTGCGCACCGCGGTGGCCGCCTTCTCGTTGGGCGCGGTGACCTCGCTGCCGTCGGGCAGTTTGATCTTGACGCCCTGGCCGGTATCGGTCTGGGTGGTCGGGCTGTCGGTTTTGGTTGGCGTGCCCGCCGACGTGGTCGAGGCGGGCACCGTCGAGGTGGATGCCGTCTTCATCAGCCCGCTGAGCGCGGATGTCCCGGTGCCGAGCAGACCCGTCCCGGTCGAAACCAGCTGCTGCAGACCGGAACTGGAGACGCTGCTCGCGGCGGACTGAACGCCGGAGGCCACCGTGCTCGCCAGCGAGGTGGACGGCGGCGGGGTGAGCTCGCTCATCGCGGTGGTATGCGTGCTGAGCTCGCTCTGCACCTTGTCGACCACCTTGACGCCCTGCTGGATGTGGTCGATCGCGGAGCCGACGAGCAGCGAAAGACCCGCGGGCGTCGTGAGCGTCGGCGCCAGCTTCGTCGCGTCGTCGACGAAGGACTGCACGATGGTGGACAGCTCCTTCTTGCCCGCCTCGATCTCGGTCGCGGCCTGGCCGACGATGGTTGCCATATCGTTGCCGCGGTCGGAGATGGTGGCGGCGGAGGTCTGCACCCGCAGCGCCTTCGAGGTGGCGGCGTCGGCGGCGACGCCGTCCCATGCCGAGCTCATGTTGTTGATGCTGTCGCGGCCCGCGGCGTGCACCTGGTCGACGGCGCTTGACGTGGCGCGCAGCGAGTCGGCGGGGCCGCTGGCGGTCAGCACACCGGTGCCGAAGCTGGCCAGCAGATCGGTCAGCGGTTTGACGAGCAGGCTGATATCGATAACGGCTGTCACGCACCCAGCTCCTTGCTGGCGGACTGGAAGCCCTCGGCGCGGCTGTGGTCACCCTCGGTGAGCACGGTGGCCGCCGTGGTCGCCGCGCCGCCGATGCTGCCGAGCACCGCGGACAGCTGGCCGATCGCGGCGACGTGACCCGCGTGCGTCGCGGCGTACGCCGCCAGGAAATCGCCGCCGATCAGCCCGAAGACCGGAGCGAGCAGCAGGGGATCCGAGCCCGCGGCATTCGCGGCGATCGCGGCCATATCCCCGGACATCGTCGCCGCGCTCGCGGCGTAGGCGGCGATGCCATCGGTATCCGCCGACATCTTTCGCATCAGAACTTCCCCCATCTGTTGTTTCCCAGGCAGAGTACGTCATTCACTGAGTTCGACGCGTCCCGTTCCGGATCGGTTCCCGCCCGTACGAAAAAAGATCGGTGAGGTTCGGCGGCCGACCTGAACCGACCTTATCGTTCCCTCATGCGCACCGACACCGTGGCTCATCCGCTCGCCGCCGCCCTGCTCACCACCATGCGGGACGCCCGCACCGACAACCCGGCTTTCCGCGCCGCGCTGCGCGATCTCACCGGGATCCTGGTCTACGAGGCGCTGCGCGAGGCGCCGGTGACCCGCTTCGAGGTGACGACGCCGGTGGCCGTCACCGAGGGGGTGCGGCTGGCCGCACCGCCGCTGCTGGTTCCGGTGCTGCGGGCGGGGCTCGGCATGGTGGACGCGGCGGCGGAGCTCATCCCGGACGCCAGGGTCGGATTCGTCGGCATCGCCCGCGACGAGCGGACCCACCAGCCGGTGCCGTATATGGAATCGCTGCCCGACGACCTGACCGGCCTGCCGGTCTTCGTCCTCGACCCGATGCTCGCCACCGGCGGTTCGATGCGGCACACCCTGGAACTGCTCGCCGCCCGCGGCGCCACCGACATCACCGCCGTCTGCGTCGTCGCCGCGCCGGAAGGCATTGCCGCGCTGGAGAAGTCGGGACTTCCGTTGCGCCTGGTCACCGCGACGGTAGACGCCGGGCTGAACGAGAACGCCTATATCGTCCCAGGTCTCGGCGATGCGGGCGATCGCCAATTCGGGCCGCGCTGAGGGCAATTCGCAGGCTCAGGAGCCTGCTGAACCGGTGCCCGATCCGGTGCGGTTGGCGTTCTCGGTGCGCCAGACGCCGCAGCCGGTGCTGGAGAAGGCGCCGTCACCGGCCGCGATGCGAATGCGCTGGGTGCCGGATCCGCCGTTGCCGCTCTCCAGCACGTCGCCGTAGGAGGTGAGCCGCGCCCAGACGCAGGATCCGGTGGCCGAATAGGTGACGTAGTCGCCCGGCGTGATGTCGGTGCCGACGACGTAGGTGCCGTCATGGTCCATGATGGCCGGCGCGGCCGCGGCGGGGCCCGCGGAGGCGAGGACGGCGGCTACGCCGAATCCGGTGAGCCACAGTGACTTACGCATGGGGGCCTTCTCTCGGTCGACGCGTTCGCAGCCAGTCTAGGAAGCCGCGATGCGTGCGCAAGCCCCGAGTGTTCCCGCTACCGGTGCGCTAATCCCGCCGCGCCGATCCGTCGGCGAGCGTGGCGCAGAACTCCCGCAGCCGGGAAAGGTTTTGCGCGGCAGCGGCTTCGGCCTGCGGCAGGGCCGCACGTTCGGCGACGGGTTCGACCACCTCCAGGTAGCACTTGAGTTTCGGCTCGGTGCCGGACGGCCGGATGACGATGCGGGTGTTGGCGCCGTCGAAAATCAGTGCGTCGGTGCGCATTCGGCCCCTGGCCTGGGCGAGGTCGGTGTATTTGACCGGCTCACCGGCGATTTCGCCGGGCGCGGCGGCGCGCAACTGGGCGACGACCGCGGCCGCGGCGGCCGGATCGGCGAGCCGCAGCGCCACCTGGTCGGTGGCGTGCAGACCGAATTCGACCGCATAGTCCGCTAATTCGTCGATCAGGGTGCGGCCTTCGGACTTCAGCCGGGCCACCAGGTCGGCGGCGAGCACCGCGGCGGAGATGCCGTCCTTGTCGCGCACCCGGGACGGGTCGACGCAGTGGCCGAGCGCCTCCTCGTACGCGTAGACCAGGCCGTCGCCCGCGCGGGCCAGCCATTTGAAGCCGGTCAGGGTTTCGGCGTAGCGGGCGCCGCGCGCCGGCGCGAGCTTCGAAAGCAGGCGGGAGGAGACGATCGTGGTGGCCACCAACGCGTTCGGGGTCGCGGTGCGCAGCACACAGTCGGCCAGCAGCACGCCGGTTTCGTCGCCGCGCAGCACCCGCCAGCCGTCCGGACCTGGCACGCCGACGGCGCACCGGTCGGCGTCCGGATCGAGTGCGATCGCGATATCGGCATCGATCCGTTCGGCGAGGGCGAGCAGCAGATCGGTGGCGCCCGGCTCCTCCGGATTCGGGAATGCGACGGTGGGGAAGTCCGGATCGGGCGCGAATTGCTCGCGAACGACGTGAACATCCGAAAAACCTGCAGCGGCAAGGGCTTCCAGCGCCACCTCACCGCCGACGCCATGCATGGGGGTCAAGGCGATCCGGATGGGGGCGCGGGCGCCGGGCCCGCCGATGAGCACGGGCAGCTCGCCGACGCGGGCCAGATACTGTTGCGGCAGTGCGTCATCGGACGGCTCGACCGGCGTGCGGGCAAACGGCTCGCGCACCGCGTCGATGCAGCGCTCGATCTCGGTATCCGCGGGCGCGATCAGCTGGGATCCGCCGTCGAGGTACACCTTGTAGCCGTTGTCGGTGGCCGGATTGTGCGATGCGGTGATCTGCACCCCGGCCACCGCGCCCAGCTCGCGCACCGCGTACGCGACCACCGGAGTGGGCAGCGGGCGGGGCAGCAGCGTCACCGGAAAGCCCGCCGCGGCAAAGATTTCCGCGGTAACCGTGGCGAATTCGGCCGAGCCGTGGCGTGCGTCCCTGCCGACGACGACCCGGCCGCCGCCGAGGCAGCGTCCGCGCAGCCAGTCGACAAGTCCGGCGGTCGCCCGGCCGACGGTGTCGGTATTCATTCCGTCGGGGCCGTCCTGAAGCGGGCCGCGCAGCCCCGCGGTGCCGAAGCGCAGCATCTAGATCCGTTCCACCACGCCGCGCAGCAGTTTGCCCAAACGCGGTGCGGCGGCATGGCCTTCGGCGAGCACCTCGGCATGCGAGAGATGCGCCCCGGTGACACCCGCGGCCAGGTTGGTGACCAGCGAGATGCCGAGCACCCGTGCGCCGAGCGCGCGGGCGGCGATCGCCTCCAGCACCGTCGACATGCCGACCAGATCCGCGCCCATGGTGCGCAGCATCCGGATCTCGGCGGGCGTCTCGTACTGCGGGCCGGTCAGTCCCGCGTAGACGCCCTCGGTCAGCGCCGGTTCGATTTCCCTTGCCAGCGCGCGTAATTCGGGATCCCAGGCGTCGACCAGGTCGACGAAGGTCGCGCCGGTGAGCGGGGTGCGCGCGGTGAGGTTGATGTGGTCGCTGATCAGCACCGGCTCACCGACCGAAAGGCCGTCCCGGATACCGCCCGCCGCATTGGTGAGCACCACGATCTCGGCGCCCGCCGCGATCGCCGCCGACACCGGGTGCACCACCTCCGCGGGCTGGTAGCCCTCGTAGAGGTGCTGGCGCCCCATCAGCAGCAACACCGGCGTTTCGCCGACGGATACCGAGTGCACCATCCCGACGTGACCCTGTGCGCTCGGGGTGCCGAATCCGGGTAGGTCCGGCATCGGCACCGAGGCGGTCGGCGTGCCGATTTCCGCGGCCGCCTCCTGCCAGCCCGATCCCAGCACCACCGCGACCCTGTGACGCGGCACTCCCGTACGTTCGGCGATAGCCTCAGCGGCCTGCTCTGCAAGCATGCGCTGAGTCTATGTGGTGTATTCGATCTCCGGCGCCGCGAATGTCGCTCGCAGGACTCGCCCCCGTCTTGGTTGCGCCGGTCTCGGATTCCGCCCGGCGACGCGGTCCGCACGCCTGGCTACCCGTGAGTAGGCATGCGGGGACGTACCGGCTACGCTGCACGCATGCCGTATCTGGAGCGTGATGGGGATGTGTTCGTCGTCTACCTCGGCAGCGAGGGACAGACCGACAGCGAGAACCGCTTCCACCCCGACTGGATCGACGAATTCCACGGTCTGCTGGACAAGGTGGAGGCGTCGGAGGGGCCTGCCGCGCTGGTGACCACCGCGACCGGCAAGTTCTACAGCAACGGTCTCGACACCGACTGGCTGTTCGGCAATCTCGGCGAGATGCACGGCTACCTGGATCGCGTGCATTCGCTCTACACCCGCCTGCTGCAATTCCCGCTGCCGACGGTCGCCGCGATCAACGGGCACGCCTTCGGTGCGGGCGCGATGCTGGCCACCTCGCACGATTTCCGGGTGATGCGGGCGGACCGCGGTTTCTGGTGCCTGCCCGAGGTGCACCTCGGCATGCCGTTCACGATCGGGATGAACGCGCTGCTCACCGAGCGGCTGAGCAATCAGGTCTGCGTGCAGGCGATGACCACCGGCCACCGCTACCCGGCCGATGAGGCGATCGCCGCGGGCATCGTCGACGACAAGGCCGATGCCGAGGCGTTGCTGTCCGCCGCGGTGGCGCGCGCCGCGGCACTGGTCGGCAACCGCAAGCCGAATCTGCCGGTGATCAAGCGCGCCCTGCATGCGAAGGCGCTGGCGGGCCTCGCGGTCGCGACGACGCCGGAGAATCTGGCCTTCGCCGCCGGGTGACGTCCGGGCTGTGCTGACTGTTCGCCGGCTGCGATTACCGACTGGTCCGCGGTCGACCGGGTGCGCCCGATTCGCGAGGTAGTGCCAGACTGTGTGCCATGCCACCAGCGCGCAGCGGCACCGATGACGAACCCGGCGGGGCGATCACTGCTGCGTCCGAACAGATCTCGGATCGGGCCATCGCCGCGGCCGCGGCGCGACTGATCGACCTCTCCCATTCGATACATGCCGAGCCGGAATTGGCGTTCGAGGAGACCCGCAGCGTCGCGAAGACCATTGCGCCCCTTGCCGAACGCGGCTTCGAGATCGAGACCGGCGTGGCCGACCTGCCGACCGCGTTCCGCGCCAGCTACGGCAGCGGCCCGCTCACCGTCGGCATCTGCGCCGAGTACGACGCGCTGCCCGAGATCGGACATGCCTGCGGGCACAACATTATTGCCGCGTCCTCGGTCGGCGCGGCGCTCGGCCTCGCCGAGGTCGCCGACGCGCTCGGACTGACGGTGCTGGTGCTCGGCACGCCCGCCGAGGAGAGCGGCGGCGGCAAGGTGCTGATGTTGGAGCGCGGCGTCTTCGACGATGTCGCGATGGCGATGATGGTGCATCCCGGCCCGTTCGACATCGTCGGCGCGCATTCGTTGGCCATGGCCGATCTGTCCATCGTGTTCCACGGCCGCGAGGCGCATGCCAGCGCCGCGCCCGAGGAGGGCCGCAACGCCGGGGACGCCGTCACCATCGCTCAGGTTGCTCTGGGATTGCTGCGTCAACATCTTCAGCCTGGACAGCAACTTCACGGTATAGTCGGCCACGGTGGCGTAGCCCCCAACATCGTGCCCGGACGTGCGGAACTGCTGTATTACCTACGGGCAGTCGACTCCGCATCCCTCGACGATCTGATGCGACGAGCGTTCGATTGTTTCGCGGCGGGTGCCCTGGCGACCGGCTGCACTCACGAAATCCGCACCGTTGCGCCGACATATACCGAGCTCACGCCGGATCCGGCACTACTGTGTGCCTATCGCGAGCACATCGTCGACCTCGGCCGGGTGCCGATCGCACCCGAGTTGGAGCGGCAGCGTCCGCTTGGCAGCACGGATATGGGCAATGTCACCAACGTGATTCCGGGCATACATCCGGTTATCGGCATTGATGCCGGCGGAGCGGTTACTCATCAACCGGGCTTCGCCGAGGCATGTGTCAACGCCTCGGCGGATCGCGCGGTCACCGACGGTGCGTTCGCGCTCGCGCGTACCGCTATCACCGTCGCCCGCGATGAAGTTCATAGGGACAGGTTGTTGCAACGGCTCGTTCAACGACAGGAGGACATTCGGTGAGCACTACCGGCCGATCGGTGGCGGCAGCGGAGCCGAGCCACGGGGGGATCCGGGTGCGCCGAGAATCGGGCACCATGGGTTCGGCGGGGACAGGGGAACAGGATCGCAACGGGATCCGGATCGAATCCGGTCCGGAGGTGGTCGACCGATGGCTGGCCGAGCACACCGAGGATCTCGTGCACTGGCGCAGGCACATTCACGCCAACCCGGAGCTCTCGCGCACCGAGTTCGGCACCACCGAATTGGTCTCGGCCTGGCTCACCAAGGCCGGGCTCACGCCGCAGATCCTGCCGGGCGGCACCGGCCTCATCTGTGATATCGGGCCGGACGGTCCGCGGATCGGGCTGCGCGCCGATATGGACGCGCTGCCGCTACAGGAGTTCACCGGCCTGAGCTTCGCCTCCACCGTCCCCGGCGTTTCGCACGCGTGCGGGCACGATGCGCACACCGCCATCCTGCTCGGCACCGCGCTCGCGCTGAGCGAGGTCGACGAGCTGCCGATCGGCGTGCGGCTGGTGTTCCAGCCCGCCGAGGAGGTGATGCCGGGCGGCGCCATCGATGTGGTGGCCACCGGCGCGATGGAGGGTGTCGAGCGCATCTTCGCGCTGCACTGCGACCCTCGGCTGGAGGTCGGCCGCATCGGCGTCCGGGTCGGGCCGATCACCTCCGCGGCGGATACCGTTGAGCTGGTGCTGGATTCGCCGGGCGGGCACACCTCCCGCCCGCACCTGACCAGCGATCTGGTCTATGCGATCGGCACCGTGATCACCGGGCTGCCCGGGCTGCTGAGCCGCCGGATCGATCCGCGCACCAGCACCGTGATGGTGTGGGGCGCGGTGTCGGCGGGCAAGGCGCCCAACGCGATTCCGCAGACCGGCATGCTCACCGGCACCGTCCGCACCGGCGATCACGCCACCTGGTCGCTGCTGGAGCCGATGGTGCGCGAGATCGTCGACGGGCTGCTGGCCCCGACGGGCGTGCGCTACCAGTTGAACTACAAGCGCGGCGTGCCACCGGTGGTGAACGACGAGGAGGCGGTCCGCATGTTCGAGGACGCGATTCGCCGGCTCGGCCCGGATGCGCTGGCCGACACCATGCAGTCCAGCGGTGGTGAGGACTTCTCCTGGTATCTGGAGGAAGTGCCGGGCGCGATGGCGCGGCTGGGCGTCTGGTCCGGTCACGGCGAGCAGCTTGATCTGCATCAGCCGACCTTCGATATCGACGAGCGGGCCCTCGCGGTCGGCGTCCGGGTGCTGAGCAATATCGTGCTCAACGCCTGATCGCGGCGAAAAGTGAAGTGGCCGATCCGGATTCGGGTCGGCCACTTTCATATCTGTTGTTCAGCCGGGGAAGTTGCCCGGGCCGACATTGCGGCTGTTCCTGGTGCGCAGCGCGTGCACGTAATCCTCCGGTGCGCCCGCCTTTTCGGCGGCGTCGGCGATGACGCCGATGTACCTGGCAGACGGCAGGCCGCCCTCGTAAGCGTCGAGCACGTACAGCCACGCGAGCGTGGGCTCCGGGTCGGCGCCGGGGTTGCGGGTGACGCGTAGCCGAATCTTCTTGTGAATACCGAAATCCGAGCCCTCCCAGCGGTCGAGCCGCTGCTCGTCCTCGGGGGATACGTCGTAGAGCACCACGAAGACCCGCGAGCCCGGATCCTCGACGACGGTGGCCAGCGGCCCCTCCCACCCGATGTCGTCGCCGGCAAAGGTCAGCCGCCAACCCTCGAGCCACCCCGTTCCGGCCAGTGGCGAATGCGGGCAGCGCTCGAGCATTTGCGACGAGTCCATGTTGGACCCATAGGCGGCGTAGATCGGCACTAGGAAAGGTTAGCCAATAAAGCTGTAGGAGCGCCGATATCCGCCGGTGTTTGCGTTCCCGATATCCATAGTCCGCCGTGGAGTGATGTGCGGGTATCGAACTGACCGACGAGTAGCACGTCAGGCGAATGCGGGGCACATCACACAAGTACGGTTAGCACTGCACCGGAGATCCCGGTTCATCTGCTCGGAGCGGAGGTATCCATGACCCGCATTGCGATCATCGGTGGCGGACCGGCCGGTTACGAGGCGGCGCTGGTGGCATCCCAGCACGGCGCCTCGGTGACATTGATCGACTGCGACGGCATCGGCGGCGCGTGCGTGTTGTGGGACTGCGTCCCGTCCAAGACGTTCATCGCCTCGACCGGCGTGCGCACCGATCTGCGCCGCGCCCGCGGCCTCGGCATCAACCTCGATCCCAGCAATGCCGAGATCCAGCTGGGCGAGGTGAATGCGCGCGTCAAGGAGTTGGCGCTGGCGCAGTCCTCCGATATCCGCTCCAAACTGCAGGCGGCTGGCGTGCAGATCCTGCAGGGCCGCGGCGAATTGATCGATCCGGCCATGGGTTTGGCGGCGCATCGGGTGCTGGCCAAGCTGGCCACCGGCGTCGAGCAGACGCTGGAGGCCGAGGTGGTGCTGATCGCGACCGGCGCGAGCCCGCGGGTGCTGCCCGGCGCGGAACCGGATGGCGAGCGCATTCTGAACTGGCGCCAGCTCTACGACCTGAAGGAGCTGCCGGAGACGCTCGTGGTGGTCGGTTCCGGTGTCACCGGCGCCGAATTCGTCTCCGCGTACACCGAAATGGGTGTGCAGGTGAAGTTGGTGGCCAGCCGTGATCGCGTGCTGCCCGGCGAGGACGCCGACGCCGCCCTGGTGCTGGAGGACGCGCTCGCCGAGCGCGGTGTCGAGCTGGTGAAGCACGGCCGGGCCGACGCGGTGGAACGCACCGCCGACGGCATCGTGGTGAAGCTCTCCGACGGCCGCACGGTGACCGGTTCGCACGCGCTGATGACGGTCGGTTCCACCCCGAATACCGAAAACCTCGGACTGGAGCGGGTCGGCATCGAGCTGGATCGCGGGGGTTACCTGCGGGTGGACCGGGTTTCGCGCACCTCGGTGCCCGGCATCTACGCGGCGGGCGACTGTACCGGTCTGCTGCCGCTGGCGTCGGTCGGCGCGATGCAGGGCCGGATCGCGATGTATCACGCGCTGGGCGAGGGTGTGAGCCCGATCCGGTTGAAGACGGTGGCCTCCGCGGTGTTCACCCGTCCGGAGATCGCGACGGTCGGTGTCAGCCAGACCGCGATCGATAACGGTGAGGTGCCCGCGCGCACGGTGATGCTGCCGCTGAACACCAACCCGCGCGCCAAGATGTCGGGCCTGCGAAGGGGTTTCGTCAAGATCTTCTGCCGCCCCGCGACGGGTGTGGTGATCGGCGGTGTCGTGGTGGCCCCGATCGCCTCGGAATTGATCTTGCCGATCGCGATGGCGGTGCAGAACAACCTGACCGTGAACGATCTCGCGCAGACCTTCTCGGTGTACCCGTCGCTGACCGGTTCGGTGACCGAAGCCGCACGTCAGCTCATGCGTCACGACGACCTCGACTGAGATCGAATGGGGCGCTGCGTTCGATTTGCCGCTTCGCGGCTGTTCGCGGCCCCGGGGAGTCTCGCGTCTCAGCGGTCGAGACTCGCGCCTGCGGCGCATGCGCTTCGACC